>NZ_JBHTZF010000005.1:250539-376099 GCF_042790435.1 Streptomyces sp. NPDC056738 | reverse complement strand
TCCCCCCCGGGGCCCCCCGGCGGGCCCCGCCGCGGGGGGGGGGGGGGGGGGGGGGGGCCCCCCCCCCCCCGGGGGGGGGGGGCCCGGGGGGGGGGGGGGGCGCCCCGGGGGCCGGGGGCCCCCCCCCCGACCCCACCCGAACACTCGGTGAGCAGATCACGGTGCCGCGTCCACCACGATCGTGCACAGCCTCTTCGTGGCCCGCGTGAGCGCGACGTACAGGTCGCGTTCGCCGCTGGGGCGGGCCGTGGCGATCTCCTCGGGGGCGACGATGACGACCGCGTCGAACTCCAGGCCGCGGGCCTCCGAGGCCGGTACGAGGCGCGCCCACCGGGTGACACCCGCGGATGCCATCGGCTCGACCCGGTCGTCCGCGCAGATCACGGCGAGCAGTTCGCCTGGGTGGGCCGCGGTCTGTGCCCGGAGTTCCTCGGCCACCGTGCTCGTGAGGGTGTGCGGTGTCGCGGTGAGGTGCCGCGGAGTCTCCCCGTGGCGGATCGATCGGCTCGGCGTCTGTCCGGGGGCGATCCGCGACAGGAGGCCGTGCGTGGTGGCCAGGATCTCCTGCGTCGTGCGGTAGCTGACGGTCAGTGTGTGCAGGGCGAACCGGCCGCCGAGGTGCGGGCCCAGCGCCTGGGACCAGTCGGTGGCCACCGTCAGGGCGCCGGCCTGGGCGAAGTCGCCCACCAGGGTCATCGACCGGGCCGGGCATCGGCGCATCACCATCCGCCACTGCATGGCGGTCAGCTCCTGCGCCTCGTCGACCACGACGTGCCCGTACGCCTGCTCGGGCGGCCCGTCCACCAGGGCCGCGGCCTCGTCCAGCAGGGGCAGATCGGTATCGGTCCACGGGGCGTCGGGAGGACGGACCAGCCGGGAGCGTTCGTCGCCGGTGAGGGCGGCCAGGTGCCTGGTCATCGTGGGAGGGTCGGCCAGCAGGGTTCGTACGAGCCCCTCGGGCGTCAGCCGTGGCCAGAGTTCCTCCACCGCGCGGTCGACGTCGCCGTCGCCCATGAGGTTCGCGTGGGCGGCCTCGGCGTCGAACACCTCGGTCGTGTCGGCGGCCGGGGTGTCGTCGAAGCCGAGCGCCCGCAGGTCGGCCGCCGCCGCGGCGTCGAGATTCATGCCCGTGCTCTCGGCGAACTCGGCGTCGAAGTGCTCCAGGGTCTCGACGGCACCGCGCTCCAAGGCGCCGGTCACCGTGCCGATCAGGTGCTCCTTGAACACCTCCCGGGCAGGGTTGTGCGCCAGACCGCTCGCGGTCGCGGCCTCGCGCGCCGCGGCGACGTCCACGCTCTCCAGGTGGACCCACTCCTGCCCGACCCGCACCCTGAAACCGCTGCCGGGCGCCTGCCGGGCGCGCACCAGGTCCGCGAGCGCCTCGGCCAGCGCCGAACTCCCCTTGAGGCGCGCGACGTCGAAGGACTCCGCGGCCGCGGGCACCACCCCGGCCAGTTCCTCGCAGGTCGCCAGGAGCACGTCGTTCTCCCCCAGCGAGGGGAGCACCTGGGAGACGTAGTCGAGGAACCGCGTGTTGGGCCCGAGGACCAGCACGCCCCGGGCGGCGGCGCCCGGGAACGCGTACAGCACGTAGGCCGCCCGGTGCAGCGCGACGACGGTCTTGCCCGTGCCGGGGCCGCCCTGCACCACCGTCACCCCCCGGTGCGGTGACCGGACGATGGCGTCCTGCTCCGCCTGCAGCGTCGCCACCGCCGAACCCATCCGTCCCGTACGCCGCGCCTCCAGCGCCTCGGTCAGGGGACTGTCGCCGACGACGTCGTCGGTCTCGGCCGCGGATCCGTCCAGGAGTTCGTCGCTCACCGTGCGTACGGCACGGTCCTCGAGACGAAGATGACGGCGGCGTCGCAGCCCCATCGGATGAACGGCCGTCGCCTCGTAGAAGGGCCGGGCCGCGTCCGCCCGCCAGTCGACGAGCAGCGGCAGATCGCGGTCGTCCACGTGCAGCCCGACGCGTCCGATGTGCAGGGCGGTTCCGTCCGCCGCGTCGATCCGGCCGAACGCCAGCCCCTCCTCGGCTCCCTCCAGCCGACGCAGGCCTCGTGCCAGTCTTTCCGCGGCCGCGTCGCGCTCGTACACCTCGCCCGCGCTGCCGGCCTGCGACCTCAGCACCTCCGCCAACTGTGCCCGTACGTCCGCCAGCCGCTCGTCGAGCAGCCCGTACATGGCGGCCACGTGAACCTGCTCCGCCTCGACCTGTTCTGCGGCACCCTCGTTGAACGGCGGCAACAGCGGTCCTCTCCTCGAATCGACCCTCCACTATGCAGCCGCATCACCCTGAAAGTAAGGCTTGACTTAGTTGTCCGAGTCGATCGTCGGGCCGTGATTCCGTGGTCCTCATCAGCCTCGCGCCTCTCACCTCACGCCTCACGCCTCGGCCGAACCCCAGCCCCAGTTGCGGCAGTCGGCGTCGCAGTGGGCGACTCCCACCGTGCTCCTCATCGCGGCTGATCCCTCGTCGGCCAGGGTATGGCCCTTCACGAGCGTCTCCTGTCTCAGTTCGTGGACGAACCGGCCGTCGGCGCCGTTCGGTCGCTGCACCACGACGAACTGGCTGACTCCGTCGCTCCGGGCCGCGTCGAGCACCAGCTCCTTGAGACGGGCGACCTGGTCGGCCTGCGCCGAGAGGTCCCTGACGCCGGTCTGCTGGCCGTCCGTCAACTGGAAGCGCTCCTCCACCATGGCGACGAGGTCGTCCAGCCCTTCCGGCTCCTCTCCGGCGGCTACGCGACGCGTCAGATCGTTGAGTTCGATCACCAGGGCACTCGGTCCGAAGCGGCCCTTTTCCGAGTTCATCCGTTTCTCCTTCGGAGTGTTTCGTCAGTATCTGGCCAGGACGAGCGTCGACATCAGGCCGCCGAGCCCGAACGAGTTCGAAATCGCGACGTCCGCCGTCGCGGCACGTGCCTGATGGGGAACGACGTCGAGTTCGCACTGCGGATCGAGTTCGTCGACGTTGATGGTCGGCGGAAGCTGCTTCGTGTGCAGGGCCAGCGCCGTCACCGCCGCTTCCAGGGCCCCGGCGGCACCCAGCAGATGGCCCGTCATCGACTTCGTCGAGGAGACGGGCGGGGGAACGCGGCCGAAGACGCTTCTGATCGCCCGGGCCTCGGCCAGGTCTCCGACGGGGGTCGAGGCGGCGTGAGCGTTCACGTAGCCGACGTCGGCCGGCGCCACACCCGCGTCCACCAGCGCGGATTCCATCGACCGGACGGCGCCCTCTCCGTACGGGTGCGGGGCGATGAGGCTGTGACCGTCCAGGGAATGCGCGTACCCGAGTATCTCGGCGAGCACCGGCGCTCCGCGGGCGGAGGCGGACGCGAGATCCTCCAGTACGAGGATGACGGACCCTTCGCTGAACACGAAACCGTCGCGGGTGCGCTCGAAGGGGCGGGACGCCGCCGTGGGCTCGTCGTTGCGTCGGGACAGAGCACGGGCGGAGCAGAAGGCCCCCATGGACAGCGGTGTCAGGGCCGCGTCCGTCCCACCGGCCAGGACCACATCCGCCCTTCCGGACATGACCAGGTCGGTGGCGCGGCCGATCGCATGGGCACCGGAGGCGCAGGCGGCGGCCAGACACTCGACCGGCCCGAGCAGCCCGAACTCCGTCGAGACGAAGGCGGCCGCGGAACTGGCCGCGCAGGAGACGTTGATCTCCGGCGGCACCGCCCTGACACCCCGGGACAGGAGCGCGGCGATCTCGGTCTCCACGCGCGACGTACCGCCGTAGGCGCTGCCGATCACCACCCCGACCCGTCGGGGCTCCAACTCGCCGACGCGCAGATCCGCGTCGTCGAGGGCCAGGCGGGCTGCCTCGAAGGCGAGGTGGGTGAAGCGTTCGGCCTTCCGGGACTTCTGCGGCGGCAGGGTCTTCGACACGTCGAAGTCGTCGATCTGGCCGGCGATGCGTGACGACAGGCCCGAGGCGTCGAAGCGGGTGAGCGGCCCTATCCCGGACCGGCCGGCGACCAGTGCCGCCCACATCGCGTCCCGGCCGATCCCCACCGAGGTCACCGGCCCGATCCCCGTCACCGCCACGCGTCTCACGATCTGACCTTGCTCAGGACCACGTCGGCCGCGTCCTGGACGACCACCATGTGGCCGATGTCTTCGTCGAGGATCGTGACGCCGAAGCGTCCTTCGAAGAGGGTGACCGCGGTCATGAGGTCCAGCGAGTCGAGTCCGAGGTCCCTGAACACGTGCGACTCGGGAGTGATCTTCGACCGGGGGACGCCCAACTCGTCGACCAGTACGTCCACCACCTGGTTGAAGACTGCTTCGGAGCTTGTGTCTGCTGCTTCGACCACGGCTTCCTCCAGCTCTCCTGTCGCCTGTCACCTGTCGCCGCCCCGCTCCGCCCCGCTCCGCTCCGCTCCGCGGCGAGAACGTCGGACAAAGCCTGTCGTCCCGTCAACTACGTACCGCCGGAGCTGCGGTGGGGACGAACGGTCTTCCGTCCGGAGCGTCGCGATCGGCTGCCACGGCGCACAGGCGTGGCGGCGGCCGCTCCGGCACATCGCACCGGCAGATCTCGCCGACGAGGCCGAGGAGGCGTGGCGGCCGGTCCGAGCCCACCTCGAGGACGCTGTCGTAGCCCTCGGAGCCGTCGGAGCCCTCGTAGCTCTCGTAGCCCTCGGACAACGCGTTGGCGACCGCTTGGCGAAAGCGCACGGGCTCGGCCACGGAGCGCACCAGGAGTGCACGGATCTCGTCGGGCCGCCTGACCCGATCCCCCGTCACGCTGGAGTAGTACGGGACGCGGGGTGGGTCGACGCGTATGGGCTCCAGTGCCTGTCCCAGGCGTTCCTGGACGGCCGCCATGTACGGGGAATGCGCGGCGAACGGCACGGGGAGGGTCCGCGTGCGCGCGGCACCCGCCGCGCGCAGTCTCGGCGCTGCGAGCGCGAGGCCTTCACGGGTGCCGGCGAGCACGGTCTGGCCGGGGCTGTTGTAGGCCGCCACGTGGACGGGCACACCACTGCGGAGCAGATCGTCGCAGACCTCCTCGACCGCCTCGTTCGTCGCCCCGATGACGGCCGCCATCGCGGTCGAGCCGTCGGCGAGGCCCGCCATGGCCTGCCCGCGGGCCACGGCGAGGCGGACGGCGTCGTCGAACGTGAGGGATTCGGCAATGACCAGGGCCGCGTACTCCCCGAAGCTGTGCCCGAGCACGGCATCGGGTCGCGCGCCTCGGGCGCGGCAGGCCTGGGCGGACGCGGTTTCGATGGTGAGGATGGCCGCCTGCACGACCGGCTGGTCCCAGTGGGCGGTCTCGTCGAGGACGCACGCGGGGGCGAGATCGAGTCCGGCCACGGAGCGCACCCGCTCGAACAGGTCCGGTGCCGCAGAGAGGCCCACACCCATGTGGGGCTGTTGTGCGCCCTGGCCGGCGAACACCCACAACGAGCGCGGCCCGCCAGGCCCGGCGGTGGGCTGCGACGGCCGTTGCCGCTCCGAGGACGTCCGAGCGCGTCCGTACCGATGGAACATGACACCTCCTGCATGGCTCGAGCGCTCGAGGAAGGGTGATGTCGCCCCGACGGCACGGGCGGCTCTGCCACACGGCGCGATGGTTGCGGGCGCCTCGAGACACTCGATACAGGTGCGGTGGATTCACTACAGGTGCGGTGGGATCAGCGTGCGATGGAATCAGCGTGCAGTGGGATCAGCGGCAGACGCGCTGCTGACCAGCATGCAGTGGGATGGGATCAGCGGCGGACCCGCTGCTGACGACTGTTGCACTCGTCACGCATTCATCTTGAGGGAAAGCAGGCGGCGCTGCATGTCGAGATGGTCGTGGGCCTGGCGTCTGCCCATGGTTCTGCCCGGGTTGCGCGGGGTGCGCTGGGGTGCGCCGCGATCGTGGATCGTCCCTCCGCATGCCGTCCGCGAGCCGTCTTCCCGCTCGTCATGTACGCACATCTACGGGCTCACGACCCCCATGCAAGGAGCCCCGCGCGCGTGAGGGGTCGTCCTGGGCCCCCGCGGACCGTTGTCGGTGCCGTCCGTCATGATCTGCCCATGAACGACAACGAGACGGCCCCGCCTCTGCTGCCCCACATACCGGACGGCCACGTGATCAGCGGCGCCCTGGGGGGTCTCGTCCATGTCCCGGACGGCTGGAGCTGGAAAACCTTCGATGACATCGAGGGCATCGGACGCTACATCGAGGGCGGTCGGGCGCTCGATCCGGGCGAACAAGAGGTCCACGTGTCCCCCGAGGGCACCTGGACCGAGCTGTTCGCCAGTTGGGCGCCCGATCCGGACGGGCACAAGGTCCGCCTTCCCGGATCGGGCACGTGGACGGACGTCATAGGACGCACGGGCGGGCTCGCCCTGCGCGCCGCCTCCCCCGCGACCAGGCCGGAGCGCCGTGAAGTGGTGCTCCGCTTCCTGGAGATGTGGGCGGGGACGCCGTTCGCCGATCCGGCTTACCGCTACCGCGTGGGCCGGCTCGCCGGACCGGTCTCGTTCAACGCCCGCGACCACCACGGGGCGTCGTTCGGCCTGCATCTGCCGGGGGCGCGCAGAACCCTCTACTTCGAGGCCCTGCTGCCCGGTGGCGAGGCCGCCCCGCGCCCCGAGGAACCGGTCCACGTCGTGGACTGCCCGCACGCCTGGGGCACTCCCGAGCAGCTACGGCGACTGGTGGAACTCGTCCGGGAGCGCGGCCCGGTCGCCTGGGACGCGGACGCGGTAATCGCCCTGAGCGAGGCGACCGGACTGAGCCGCCCCGCCGCGGCCCTCGTGCTGGCCGGCAACCCCGGCTCGGGCACGTACTACCTGCCCTACCTCGACCAGCACGAACGCACCGTCCTCGGCTTCAAGAACGGTGAACTCGATTCGGCGCGCGAAGAGTTGGTGATGCTGGGGGACGTGGGACGGAGCGCCCTGCTCGCCGACGTGATGCCCGAGGATCCCGCGGATCTGTGGGAGCCGGGTGGCCTGGCCCGTGTCGCGGGCCGTACCGCCACGGCCTGGGCGCAGCAGCGCGGCGCCCGTCCGGCCCCGCCGTGGAGCACCTGGCAGGCCGCGGTCGCCCTGGGGACCCACATGCCGG
This sequence comes from Streptomyces sp. NPDC056738, assembly GCF_042790435.1. Classification (NCBI taxonomy): domain Bacteria; kingdom Bacillati; phylum Actinomycetota; class Actinomycetes; order Kitasatosporales; family Streptomycetaceae; genus Streptomyces; species Streptomyces sp. NPDC056738. The sequence goes on along the minus strand of NZ_JBHTZF010000005.1, from coordinate 369,021 downwards.
CCGCCCATCTGTGCCATCTGTTCCTCGACCCCACGAACTCCGCCGTGCCGCCGGGCTTTCGACCTGCAGTCCCCCTCGGCCCGGTCGAGCGGCGCGGCCCGCAGAACCCGTGGGACGTCACGGCCCGGTACGAGGCCGACTTCCTCGTGGACGCCGTCTTCGCGGGACTGGCCTGGGCCTACGCGGACCTCCCCGCCGGAGACCCCGTGCGCGAGGGGATGCCCGAAGTGGTCCGCCACTTCCGCGAGTTGCTCGCTGCGGGCGACGCCTCGGCCGGGTTCCTGCACGAGAGCATGGCCCGTTACAGCGACGGGAACCGGCGGTCGGACTGGCTCGCGGAGGGCCCGTGCGACCGCATCACCGCGCGCGTCGCCGCCGGTGAACTGCCCACGGGCCGCTACGAGTATGACCCGCGCGCCTGCGCCCCGGACGTGGTCGCCGACGTCGCCGCCACCCTCGGCCTGTCCGAGGACGCCGCCACCCTCTACCTCCAACTCCTGCTGCTCCCCGCCCCGTCGGACCGCAACGTACGACGCTGGAACGCCTGGACCCCGGCCCGGCACAAGAAGGCCGCGGCAGAGCTGACGGCGCGGGCTCTGGTGGTCGAGGACCGCCGAGCCCGCTCGGGACGGACGCTCTTCCTGCCCGGCCCGTGGGCGCACGCCAAGAAGCCTCTGCCGCCGATGGAGGCCTGGAAAGCGCCGCTGATCGGGGCGCAGTTGAAGTTCTCCGAGGACGAGGTGTGGACCTTCGAACTCCTGCCGGACACGCTTCCCGCGCTGTTCACGGAAGCCTGGCGGCTGGTGCGCGGGGGTGAGGGACCGGTGGCCTGACGGGCGGGTGCCAGAGGCCGCTGTCCTTACTGCGGGCGCCGCGGTGACGTGGCCCCCCGTGGCAGCAGTGCTGCGCAGCATGACCACGCGTGACAGGTTGATGACGTGTGCATGTAATGCCTTTCCGGTCGACGGACCCGGAACCCATGGTCGCCGTGTGGCACCGACCCGAGTGCCACCCAGGGTTCGGCGGGGATCCGCACCAGGATTCCGCGCCCGATCGCAAAGGACCTCTCCACATGGCAGCAGTACGCACCATGAAGCGGCGCATCTCCGCGGTGATCGCCACGACGGCCGCCGCGGCGACAGCCGTCGGCGCCCTGTCCGCTCTCCCCGCCGAGGCCGCGCCGGCCGAGGGAACCGTCTTAGGGGCGCATTCCCCTGATGCCGTTCCCGGCAGCTACATCGTCACGCTCAAGAAGAACGTCGGCTTCAAGGCCACAGCTCCGCGCGGAAAGAGCCTGGTGGCCGAGTACGGAGGAACCGTCAGGCGGACGTTCACCTCCGCGCTCAACGGCTACGCGGCCCACCTCACCGGCGACCAGGCCCGAAGGCTCGCGGCCGACCCCGACGTCGCCTCGGTCGAGCAGGACCAGGTCGTCCACGCCCTCGGCACCCAGACCGACGCTCCCTGGGGGCTGGACCGGATCGACCAGGCGAACCTTCCGCTGAGCGGCACGTACACCTCTCCCGACGACGGGGGCAGCGGGTCGACCGTGTACGTGCTGGACACCGGCGTGCGGATCACGCACCAGGACATCGCGGGCCGCGCCTCCTACGGCTGGGACTTCGTCGACAACGACGCCACCGCGCAGGACGGCTACGGCCACGGCACGTTCGTCGCGACCGTCGCCGCCGGAACGACCTACGGCGTGGCCAAGAAGGCGAAGATCGTCGCCGTCCGGGTCCTCGGCAACGACGGCTCCGGCACGACCGCGGGGGTCATCGCGGGCGTCGACTGGATCACCGCCAACCATGTGGCCGACTCCGTCGCCAACGTCTCCCTCGGCGGCGGCGCCAGCACCTCGCTGGACACCGCGGTGAAGAACTCCATCGCCTCCGGGGTGACGTACTCGATAGCTGCGGGCAACTCCGGCGCCCTGGCGTCCAACTACTCCCCCGCCCGGGTCACGGAAGCGCTGACCGTGGGAGCGACGACCAACGCCGATGCACGCGCGAGCTACTCCAACTACGGCTCCAGGGTGGACCTCTTCGCCCCCGGCTCCGGCATCACGGCGGCATGGAACACCTCCGACTCGGCCACGTACACAGGTAACGGCACATCGTTCGCCGCCCCGCACGTCACCGGGGCCGCCGCCCTCTACCTGACGGCGCACCCGGGAGCTTCCCCCGCGACCGTCGGCAGCGCGCTGGTCAACGGCGCGACCGGCGGAGTCCTCAGCGGCGTCGGCACTGGATCCCCGAACAAGCTGCTGAAGCTCGTCCCCTGAGCGAGGTCATCGGCTCCTGACCTACGAGGCTCGGCCGGCATCCGTCGGTCGAGCCTCCTGGGCGCGCGGGGTCCGGAACCGAGGTGTCGCGCAAGGGCTCAGCTCCGTACGGCCCCGGTCAGCGGGGCCAGTACGCGCCAGCCCACCGTCTCGTACAAGGCCCGCCCCTCCGGTGTCGCGACCAGCACACCTGTCGTGGCCCCCTGACCGGCCGCGGCCTCGACGAGGGCGTGCATCAACAGGCGGCCCAGACCCCGGCGTTGATGTGCGGGGTCGGTCTCGACCTGGTCGACGACGTAGGCGGAGCCCGTGACGACGACCTGGCCGCGCGCGGCGAAAGCGCCATCGACGGATCGGACCAGGGCGCGGGTGAGGCCGGCCCGGGTCCAGGAGTCCAACCGGTAGCCTTCGGCGATTGCGGGCGGGGCTTCGGCACGAGCGGGGTGCGAAGGAGCGGTCATCAGGAAACCGGGTCCGCCGGCGAGGGACCAGCCGGGCCCGAGCCAGGACGCGAACAGGTCCGGCGGCGTGGGCGCCTTCAGCCAGACACCGGGGGCGGTCGTGTTCTCGGTGATCTTACGGACGACCGCCTCGTCGGTGGCCGACAGCACGTGCCGCGCGACATGCCCCGGCAGGCCGACGTCAATGGTGAACCCCCAGGCAGAAGCCACAGGTTCGGCCGCACCACGCGATGCGGCCCACCCATGAGTCCATGCACGTATGGCCTCGACCGTGCTCAAGTACGACAAGACGCCCCCCGGTGCGGCTGGTTACTGACTGGAACGCGCGGCCGCGCGCGCGGTTATCTTATTGCACACATCTCGCAATAGCGATTAGCCCGCAGAAGGTGGAGCCGCAGTACGCCTTGTGGACCCCGTCGTTGCATTGGGCGACGCGGCCGGCCTCAGCCGGCGGGCAAGCGAGTGCCGACGATCACACTGAGGTCTGCGGCGAGACGGAGTTCCGTGGCTCGGAGTTCGGGGTGTTCGAGCCCGTGCAGCCGAGACCGGTCGGGTGCGCCGTTGAAGCACGGTGGCCATGTGGTGGCGGGGGTGAAGTCGTCGATCACCACCGTGCCGCCGGCGGTGAGCAGGACAGCGGGATCCGCGGCGCCGTCGCCCTTGGCCTGGCCTCCGCCGTCGAGCACGAGGAGGTCGTAGGGGCCGTGCTCTTCCACGCGCTGCCAGTCGCCGTGGAGGATCACCACGTCGGGGCAGTCCCTGAAGACCTCCCTGGCGATGCGGGCTCGGTCCGGGTCCCGCTCTATGCTCGTCAGCCGGGTTCCCGGGGCCGCGCCGGAGGCCAGCCACGCCAGTCCGACACCGCAGCCTGTTCCCGTCTCGGCGATGCCGGCCCGGGCCCCTGCGGCCAACACCTGGAGCAGACGTCCCTGTTCGGGCCGGCAGGAGAACGCGAACCCATGCGTACGCGCCGCTTCGACGGCCCGCCGGACGAGCGCAGGCAGGGTGCGATCATCCCCGTAGGCGTCCGTTCCCCGAAGCGACATGCTGGGCATTATGGCCGCGAAGCCCTGCCCTTGGTCCTACTGCCTGGGAATCTCACTGCTGCGGACGGCCGCTTGTTAGTCTTTCCGATCATGCGAGCCCTCTTCCCAGGATCCTTCGACCCTGTCACTCAAGGGCACCAGGACGTACTCCGGCGCGCTGCCCTCCTGTTCGACGAGGTCGTCGTGTGCGTAATGTTCAACGCGAGCAAGACCGGCCGACTCCCGGTCGAGGAACGGCTGGAGCGGCTCCGCGCGGCGGCAGCCGGCTTGGGCAACGTCACGGTCGACTCCCACACCGGTGGCCTGCTCGTCGACTACTGCCGTCAAGCCGGGATCGACGTCGTCGTCCGTGGAGTCCGCGGCGTGCGCGACCTGGACTACGAGATGCCGATGGCCCGCATGAACCACGAACTGGCCGGAGTCGAAACGTTCTTCATCGCCGCGGACCCCGCACTGGCCCACATCTCCTCGACCCTCGTCACCGCGGTGGGTCAACAGGACCGTGTCCCCGAAGGATGACGTGAGCGAGCCGCGGTCTGCCCCAACCTCCTGCGCACCTCAGCCGCTCTGGAAACGGCGGGCCTCGGCGACGAGTTCCGGGGGCAGGGCGGGATCGGAGCAGGCGTGGTCGATGAGCAGGTCGCGATACGGGCTGTCCGGGAGGTGCTGGGCCAAGCCCATGAGGTCGCGCAGGTCGTCGGTTGAGCCCGTGAGCCGGGCGCGGTAGGCGGCATGGGCCGCGCGAAGCGTGATCTCGTCGGGCTCATGCTCCAGCCCTCGTCCGACGAGGTCGACGGCAGCGGTGAAGTCGCCCTGTTCGGCGTGGAGGTCGGCCAGGTCGAGATAGAGCGACCAGTTGGCCGGATCCAGGGCGAGAGCGCGCTCGAAAGCCGCCGCGGTCCGCTCGGCATCACCCAGCTTGCGCCAAGTCCCCGCCCGTACGACTTCCGTCAGCATGATGCGTTCCATGGCGTCCGCCCGGTCGCAGAGGGCGAAGGACGCGTCGGTGAGACCGCAGGCCCGCAGGAAGATCGCCATCTTGGCCATCGCCTCGGGCACCGGCTCGCGGTCACAGACCACGTCGATGACGTCGAACCAGGGACGGAGCTTCTCCCGCGTGTCGGGGAGATCCAGAGCGTGGTCGTAGTCCGTCGTCCGCATGACGGCTTCGGCCAGGGCGTCGGCGGTCACCGCCTCCAGGAACCGTGCGTCGCCGAACCAAGGGGCGTCGGCCCAGGCGATGGTGGGCTTGGCGCCCGTGACCGATCCGATCGCCAACACCGCGGTGTCCATGTCGTTCTCGACGAAGCTGACGTACGACCGCGCCAGCACCGCCGGCAACGAGCCCCCACCTTCCAGGAGTTCCGCCAGGTCCGCCCGCCGCTCCGCCCACAGTTCAGCGAGCACGGCGTAGGGTTCCGGATCCTCGGGGGCCGCGGCGATGGCGCGGGCCACATAGTGGACGGCCGCCGCGGAGCTACCCCCACAGTGCGCCATCACCCGCGCAAGCCCGATCCCACCGACCACCGCTCGATTCGACGTCATCCCAAGATCGTAGAACGTCGAACGAGTCGCTCCGCAGGCGCCTCGGCGCAGAGCGGCTTCGGCAAGGTCGGTGGTCACGACGTCCTGGGCAAGCCCTGTCTGCCGGTTCCTCAGGAACCAGTGGGCCACGGCCGCCCGGGCGGACACCGGGGATGTCCTGCTTCCCTGATTCGCCTCCATGGAGCAGCCCGACTTGCCACAATGATCCCGCGCCGCGGGATGGTCGGACCCGTGGCCGATCGGGGGACTGCCATGGATGTGCTGCTGGAGCTGGTGCCGGACGAGGCCGCGAACGCGCAGGAGAGCGAGCGGCTGGCGCTGCGGCTCCGCGCCGAACTCCGTGGGAAAGGCTTCCACACCTCGCAGGTGTTGGCGGACGCTGCTCCGCCGGCGCGCGCCAAAGGGGTCGACCCGCTCACCGCGGGTGCGACGGTCCTGGCGCTGAGCGCTCCTGGCGGAGTGCTGACCTCGTTGGTCGGTCTGCTGCAGGACTGGCTCGGTCGGCAGTCCGCGCGGCATCGGCTCTCGGTCACCATCGACGGCGACACGGTGGACGTGGAGCATGCGACGCCGGAGGAACGGCGGCAACTCATCGACGCGTTCGTGCGCCGCCATGGCGCGAGTGGGGAGTAGTCGTGGGACGCCGATTCGCCTTGCTGGTCGCCACCTACGAGTACGAGGACGAGGGGCTGGCGCAATTGACCGCGCCCGGCCACGACGCGGAAGCGCTGGCCGAGGTGCTGCGCGATCCGGACATCGCCGGGTTCGAGGTGACGATCCTCGTGAACGAACCGCAGCACCGAATCGGCGCGGTCCTCGGCGAATTCTTCCGCGACCGCCGCTACGACGATCTCACTCTGCTCTACTTCACGGGACACGGTCTCAAGGACGAGGAAGGCCGGCTCCACCTGGCCACGACGGACACCCGTCGATCCAACCTCATGTTCACCTCGCTGTCCGCGGAGCGCATCGACCAGGCGATGGACAACTGCGCGGCACGGCGGCAGGTGCTGATTCTCGACTGCTGTTACAGCGGCGCCTTCCCCGCAGGCCTCGTCGCCAAATCGGATGACGACGTGCACACGCTGGACCGCTTCCGGGGCAGCGGCCGCACGGTGCTCACCGCGTCCGACGCCACGCAGTACTCCTTCGAGGGAGACCGACTGCAGGGCCGCGCGCCCCGGTCCGTGTTCACCGGGCACCTGGTGCAGGGACTGCGTGACGGCAGCGCCGACCTCGACGGCGACGGCAACATCACCCTGGACGAGCTGTACACCTACGTCCATGACAAAGTCGTCGCCGAGATACCGCAGCAGCGGCCCAAGAAGCAGGAGAACGTAGAGGGCCGCACCGTGATCGCCCAGAACGTAGGCTGGGATGTTCCCGCACCGCTCCGGCACGACCTGCTCAGCCCTCGCGTCACGGACCGGCTCGGCGGAGTCCAGCAACTCGTCCACCTGTACCGGACCGGCAACAACAGGGTCCGCACTCGCACGGCGGAGCGGCTACGGCTCCTGACGCACGACGACAGCCGCGCCGTGGCCGCCGCGGCCGCCACGGCGGGTGAGGCGGACGGAGTCCTCCCGAAGACTGCTCCGGGTTCGGCGGACATCGACAGGATGCTCGACCAGGCCATGAAGGAACGGGATGCCGACAAACTCGACCAGGCGGAGGACCGCTACTGGTCGGCCCTGGACCTTGCGATAGAACACGGAACCAGAAGGCAACAGGGCTGGGCCTGGGACGGACTCGGATCCTGTCGGTGGCGAGCCAGGGACTTCACCATGGCCCTGAGGTTCTTCACACGTGCCGACCGGCTCGCCGACGAGACGGGCGACGCGCTCCTGAAGGCCTGGAGCCTGCACAACTTCGGCACGTTTCAGCGCGAGCACCACGATGTGGCGGCCGCCAAGGACTTCTTCGAGCGGTCCCTGGCAGTGTCGGACATCCATCACTGCCACACGGCGGCCGGCTGGACCCACCACCAGTTGGCCGAGCTGGCACGAGACCACGGGGACACGCGCCAGGAGCAGGAGCACTACGAAGCCGCCGCGCGCGCCGGGTCGGCCGGCGACAACCCGCATCTGGAGGGCTGGAGCCTGATTCACGTCGCAGAATGCGCGGAACGCTCTGGCGACGTGTCACATGCGGCCAAGCGCTATGCACAAGCCTTGGAGGTCGGCACAAGGATCGACCAGCGATGGATGGTCGAGAGAGCCGAGTTGGGGCTCGCACGGATCACCGATCCGGCAGACCGCAACCCGGACCATGACGAGGATCGAACCTGAGCCTGCTCATGGACTCCAACCGGCTTCCCGTACGGGACCCGCGCGCCCGCGACCTCGTACTCGACTACGCGGGCATGCACGCCCTGGTCGCCGACCTGGTTCTGCCCGGTGACGCGTCGATGTACGTCATGAGCGCGATGGAAACCTCCCGTGAGCTCATCCGGCACTCCTACTATCGGTACGAGTTCGCCACCGTCGCCGTCACGCATTCCCTGTTCGCCCTGGAGCACGTCCTCGCCGAGCGGCTGGCCGCGGAGGAACCACTCAGCGTCCTCATCGAGCGGGCCACCGACGCAGGGCTCTTCACGGCCGGACTCGGCGCCGAACTCGACCGCGGCCGACTGCTGCGCGACAAGCTCGTGCAGGGCTCCGCGTCGAGTGCCGCCCTCAGCCCGCTCCGGGCCGTCGAACTCGTGCGTGCCGTCTTCGATGCCGTGTCCCTGCTCCTTCGCCCACCGTCCACGGTGCAGGCGTCAGCCGCCGACACGGGCGGAGCACAGCCCGACCGCGGCCTCGCCCGGCTGTGGGAGGACCACCTGCGCGCGCCGTTCCCCGACGGCTTCCGCGGCATGGACTTCGACGGCGTGGACTTGGTCCTCCTGGACGCCGACGTGGCCGGCCTCGTGCAGAGGGAACTGCAGGGCGGACTCGACGACGACGGCATCGCCCACCTCTGGGGCCGCATCGCCGACCTCGACAGGATCGTCCCTCTGATCAACGAGGAGTACTGCGCCTCCTACTTCACTAAGCTTCGGACCGTGGCCCAGGTCGCAGCAGCGGCCCACACACCCGCCGCGACCTGACCACCAAGATCGATGACAAGGAGGCTGGCGCGTGGCGGATCACGACGGCGGTGACCCCGCGTCGGTGGCGTTGGCGGGTGACCGTTTGCGGGAGGGGGTCCGGCCTGTCGACGTGTTCGCCGAGATCGCTTCGCGGACCGGGGACTGGGACGGCGCGGTGTGGGCCGTGTGTCTGGCACTCGGTCTGTCGGCCCCCGACATGCGACTGCTGGGCTCGGACCCCCGCGAGGTCTATGCCGAATTCCGTCCGGGCGAGGAGGACTTGTGCGGGCGGGTCCTGGAGATGCACGGCGTGTTCGACGTTCCCCGACTGCTGGACGAGCGCGAGTCGGGGGTACGGCGTCTGCTGAAAGAAGCCTTCGGGGCCTCGGGTGGCATCTCGACCGGCGTCGCGCTCGGACTGATCCGCAATCTCTTCAAAGGCGAACTGGCGGCGGCCTTCCTCTGCCTCGCCCGAAGACAGCCCCGTGCCCCGCGCGGCAGGCCCGTGGACTTCTGGAACGCGTTGTGCGCCGCCGGTGCGCTTCTGGAGACCGGTGACGACGACCAAGGCAGGGCGGTGCGGGAGGCTCTCGGGCGGTGTCGCCAGAGTCTGGCCGACGTGGCGGGCGCGGCGGACGCTCAGGTCTCCTCGGGCGCGTGAGGTCCCTGGTTCGCATCCGGCGCGGGTGTCGACGCTTCGCAGGGTTCGCCGACAGCTTCGAGCAGGACGGGTTCGAGTCGGCGCAAGACGTCGTCCAGGCCCGGCTCCTCGTTGTTGGAGAGGATCACCACGGTCGTGTCGTGGGCGGGCAGCCAGCCCAGGAAGGACTGGTATCCGGGGTTGTCACCGATGTGGAAACGCATGGCGTGCCCGGCCAGGGTGCCGAGGGCGTAGCCGTATCCGTAGCTTTCGGCGAGTGCCGGCCCGTCGGTGCCCCAGGCGCCTGCCATGGAGGCGTGCGGAGCCACCATCGCCTTGCGCGAGGAAGCGGTGAGCAGGTCTCCGGCGTTGAAAGCGGCGGTGTAGCGGGCCAGTTCACCTACGGTCGACCAGAGATCACCGGTGCCCGGCATGGCGGCGAACTCCGGGACGTCCACCCGCCGGCCGTCCCGGTAGCCCCGGGCTGCCAGTTCGAGCGGAGTCTCGCCGACGCACGTCGACGTCATGCCCAGGGGCCCCAGAACCTGCTCGGTGAGGAAGTCGGCGTACCGCTGCCCGGTGACGCGCTCGACGATCAGCGCGGCCAAGAGGTAGCCGGGCGAGCTGTAGTGCCACGTGCTGCCGGGTGCGGTGCGAAGCGGCACCTCCGCGAATCGCTCGAGGAACGAGTGGGCATCGCCAGGATGGTCGACGTCGAAGCCGGGGAGGTCCCGCCAGTGCCCCAAGCCCGAGGTGTGCGACAGAAGTTGATGCAAGGTCAGCGTTCGCCAACGGTGGGGGCAGTCGGTCAGCCAACGCGCAACGGGGTCGTGGAGACCGACCTTTCCTTCCTCCGCCAGGAGCATCACCGACGCGGCGGTGAACTGCTTGCTCACCGAGGCGATCTGGAAACGGGTGTCCGTCGTGCACGCCGTGTCTGTCTCGGCGTCCGCCACCCCGGCGGACGCCCGCACGACGGTCGCTCCGCCGCGAGTGACGAGGATGGCACCGGAAAATCCGTCGATCGTCTCCACGCGGCAACGATAGGCCGAGAGAGTCGGCGGGGTGGGCGTCGGCCGGGATCCACCACGGGGCGTCGAATTCCGCGCTTGATTCAAGGGTTCGTCCGGGCCTCGCGCTCGCTCACCCGCTTGCGCGCCGCTTCCGCCGCCTCGGCCCATTTCCTGTCGATCTCTTCCGGCCGGTGGTGGCCGCACTCGACGACGTTTCCGGCGCCATCGGTCACCTGAACGTCGAAGTCACCGGCCTCGATCCAGACCGTCACGTTCTCGATCCCGGCGGCCCGGTCCTCCTCGTTCACCCAGGACGTGATCGAGAAGGCCAACTCATCACCGTCGTAGTCGGATCGGATGCGGAAGGTCTCATCGGGCCTCAGCCAGCGGTCCTCCCCCAGTGGCTCCAGCCACAGCACGAGCCAGCCCTTGTTGTCGTTGCGAACGTCCATGACTGCCATGGCCGCACAGTAGGGGCACAAGGGCCGCGCACGTCAGCTGGGGTGACCGGAGAGCTTCTCGCGTACCCAGTCGGGATCGGGGTTGGTGTGCGGCCGGCCCGCCATGACGACGGTCGGCACGGTCTCGTTGCCGTCGTTGACCGCCCTGACCGCCGCGGCTCCTGCCGGGTCGCGCCAGATGTTGACCCAGTGCAGCCGACGGGCGCGGCGTCCCAGTCGGAGGCGCAGGCGTATGCAGTACGTGCAACCGGGACGCCAGTACACGACGGGCCGGCCGTCGACCTCGCTGCGGCGCTGCGCCTCCCCCGCCCCGATGGACCTCGGGAAGATCAGGGGCGAGTTCACGCCCGCGAGCACCAGGAACGCCGCAAGCACTCCCGCGGCTGTGGCCGGGCTCCCCCTGAGGAACGTCACCGTGGCGACGGCCGAACCGCAGAGCACGAGCAGCAGGGGCAGGAACCAAGGACGCATCATGCTGCCGCAGGGTACCGGCGAGTCGGCGCGCGCACCGGACCAGGGCCGCCCTGCCTCCGGCTCGGCCCCTCCGTCTCCGTCCATGAATCCGTCTCCGTCCATGAATCCGTCTCCGTCCATGGCTCCGTCTCCGACCATGCCTCCGTGCCGTCCCGTCGCTTCCTCCCATAGAGGCGTCTCGTCGATTCGTCTCGTCGATCGGGTGAAGCTCGACTTGATAGGCAAGTCAACACTTGCCTATGGTGGTGACCGTGGCAGAAGATGTCTTCAAGGCGCTGGCCGACCCGACGCGTCGGCGGATCCTTGACGAGCTGGTGGAGCGGAACGGGCAGACCCTGTTCGAGATATGCACACGGCTGGTGACCAAGCACGGTCTGGGGCTGTCCCGTCAGGCGATCAGCCAGCATCTGGCCGTGCTGGAGTCCGCGGGACTGGTCGTCTCGCGTCGCCAGGGCCGGTACAAGTTCCACGACCTCGACACCGAACCCCTCGAGCGCATCGCGGCCCGATGGCTCAGGCCCGACACATCGGAGAGCACCGAATGAGGATCCACCTGTCCAGCGTCTTCGTCGACGACCAGGAGAAGGCCCTGCGCTTCTACACCGAGGTGCTGGGATTCGTGAAGAAGCACGACGTCCCCCTGGGCGAGCACCGGTGGCTGACCGTGGTCTCGCCGGAGGATCCCGACGGGACGGAGCTGCTGCTCGAGCCGTCCGGCCACCCCGCGGTGCAGCCGTACAAGACGGCGCTGGTCCAGGACGGCATCCCGGCCACCGCGTTCGCCGTGGAGGACGTGCAGGCGGAGTTCGACAGGCTGCGCGAACTCGGGGTCACCTTCACCCAGGAGCCCCTGGAGATGGGCCCGGTCACCACCGCGGTCCTGGACGACACCTGCGGCAACCTGATCCAAATCGTCCACAGCAAATAGAGAACGGCTCATGCCCCGGCCGCGATTCCCGGCCCGCGCGCGGGCCGGTTCGACCGTGGGGTCCCGGGGGGCGCGCGGATGTCACCCCTCCTTCACCGGATCGATCCCGTACAGGGTCGCGGCGGCCGCCGCCCCCTTCGCGTCGCACGATTTCTGCTGGTCGGCCGGGGCGGCCCACAGGGGTACGAAGCCTGACGCGGCGGACGAGGACTCCATCCGCAGGCGGTGACAGACGCCGTTGATGCGCAGAGCCAGGACGTAGACGTCACCATCCCCCGCGGCCTGCCCGGAGATCACATCCACGGTGTCCTTCGCGCCGACCAGCCGCTTTTCTTCGAGGAAGTCGAGCGCGCCCTGCGGCGTATGCGGGTAGCCCTCGGTCGTCAACGGCCGGTAGGCGTACGGTCCTGTGGGCTGCCGGGCGAGGAGCGCGCCCATCTCCGCCACCGGACTGCCGGGTCGGCCGTCGGTCCGCGAAGCCGGGCAGGTCATGGCGGACCGGTCCACGCTGTAGGAGCCCAGACCGAAGGTGTAGCGGTAGCAGCGGACGGGATAGGCGTCCGCCGCGACGGACCCGTGTCCGGGCGGCAGCAGCCCCAGCATCACCTGTGCCGTGTGGACGTGAGGGTCGGACCGGTCCCGCGCATGGCCGATGCTCAGCAGCGCCCCTCCGTGCGCCTCGACCTGGGCCACGATCGTGCCCTCGGTGAACTGTCCCCCGTAGGCATGGCCTCCCGAGTAGAAGCCGGCGTTCAAGTCGCCGCGCAGGTCGTCGGCGAGAGCGGCGGCCTGGGCGTCGACAGCCGTCGTGTCCGCGCCGGCACTCCGTTGGAAGAGGAGGACGCCGACAACTCCCGCGGCCGAGGCGACGAGCACGGTCGCCACCCGTATGAGGACCCGCACCAAGGCGCCCCGGTTCCGTTCCGGCCCGGACTCGGGCTGTCGGTCTTCCTGAACTCCTGCCGTGTGAACCGTCGTCATACCTGTTCCCGTGGGTGCTGCGCCCTTCCCGGGCGGAGTGGGACGGACTCCTGCGGAGCAGGGCGAGGAGTTGTGACTCGCCGCCAGAGTGGATCATAGATCCGGCCTGCGCGCGAGGTACGGGAGCGGTCGCGACTCGTCAATCACCGCACGGCTCGGGGATGTTGACGGCGTGGAAGCCGTCCGTACCAGGGTCATGCCGTGCGGTCCGATTCGTGCCACGACGGTGTGGGGCCGGCGGTACGAAGTGCACCGGCCCCACACCGTGCGCCCGACGTACGAGCAGCAGTCCGACCGCTCGTACGACCTGTGGCGCGGGTGTCGTTACAGGTGGGTGGGAAGCGGGGCCAGGGTGACCGTCGAGGTGAAGATGTCGCGGTCGTTCTGGCGGGCGGTGACGTGGACGCGGGTGCGGCCGAGGGAGTCGGCGGGGTGGGCGTCGGCCAGGATCCAGCACGGCACGTCGAGTTCCGCGTAGCGGGTGAAGACGGACTCCATGCCGACGGCGATGGTGGGCGTGGGGTGGGCCAGCGCCTGGGCGGCCTGGCGTGCCGCTTCGAGCAGCAGCATGCCGGGGGCGTGGTCGACCGCGTGGTCGAAGAGGATCGGGTGGGTGGTGTCGGCCCTCAACTGCCAGCGGTCGGGGGTGTGGGTGGGAGACAGCACCACGTCCTCGAAGCCGTCCCGGCCCACGGGTCGCGGGGACGCCGGGGGCGACAGCGGCAGGACACGAAGCGCGGCGATGTCGGCGTACCGGCCGCGCAGCCGCTCGTACACGGCTCGGTCCTGGATGGTGAAGCGGGAGTGCGCGGTGGCGAACGGGGCGCCGTCGCGCAGGACTTCGACGCTCAGGGCGATCGAGGCGGCGCGGTCGCGGCGGTAGGTGACCTTCGGGCAGGTGATGCGCAGTTCGACGAGGGCGGGTTCCGGGTCCGAGCCCGCGCGCAGGGCGACGGGGCTTTCGAGGCCGGCGGGTGTCGCGGGTGCGGAGTCGGAGCGGGCATGCGGCGCGAGCGGGCCTTCGAGGCCCATGGGTATCTCCGGGCCCGCGGCCGGGGCCGGAGTCGCCATGTGCCAGTCGAGGTCCTGCCACAGGAGCTGGTGGCCGAACGGCACGGCGTAGGCGCCGTGCGAGAGCAGCGGCAGGGTCTGGCGGATCGTTTCGCTCAGCAGCATCGGGTCGAGGAGGCCGTGGCGGGTGCGGTAGAAGCGGTGGTCGCGGGGCCATTCGGCGGTGACGGTGAAGGCGTCGGGACCGGTGCGCTCCCAGGTTCGGAGCAGCACCTCCTCCTGCCTCGTCTTGTGCGTGTAGGTCTGCGGTACGGGTGCGAGCGAGCCGGTGGTGAACTCCCGTACAGCGGTGGCGACGGGCTCTCGTACAGCGGTGGCGACGGGTTCCCGTACGGCGGTGGTGACGTGTTCCCGTACCGCGGTGGTGACGAGTTCCTGGACGGTGGTGACCTGTTCCTGGACAGCGTTCGACGGCATGACTGAATCTCCCCCTGGGTTCAGCACGAGATGGAAGCCGGTCCCCGTTTGGTCGTCGGGCCCGACTCGAATAACATAGAGGTCGTTCTTTTTGTTTGTCGAGGGATTCAGGAGGCCGATCGATGGCGCGTCAGCAGGAGCGGGCGGTCAGGACCCGGGAAACACTGGTGCGCGCGGCCGCAGAGGTCTTCGATGAAGTCGGTTATTCCGGCGCGAGCATCAACAAGATCCTCGACCGGGCCGGCGCCACCACCGGGGCCATGTACTTCCATTTCAAGTCCAAGGAGGAACTGGCCCGCGCGGTCATCCTGGAGCAGGCAGCCGACCTGCGGCTTCCGGAGGGCGGGGGCGGACTTCAGCAACTCCTGGACATGACCGGGTACCTGGCGGTCGAGATGCAGAGCAACATCCTCTTCCGGGCGGGCGTACGGCTCGCCGTGGAGCAGGGGGCGACCGAGCTGCAGGACTACGCGATCTACGAGTGGTGGGCCGAGCAGTTCCGCCAGGAGCTGGAGCGCTCCCGCGAGATGGGGCAGATCCTGCCGGACGTCCAGACGGCGGACTTCGCCCGGCTCCTCGTCGGCGCGTACACCGGCACGCAGATCATGTCCCAGATCTCCACCGACCGGGCCGACCTGCCCGAGCGGATCGCGTCGATGTGGCGATGTCTGCTGCCCGCCCTCGCGCCGGCCGAGGTCATCGCGGACCTGGACCTGTCCCTGTACAGCGGCATCACCAGCACGGCCGGCAGCACCGCTGCCACCACTGCCACCACTGCCACCACCAACCATGCCGATGCCGCCGAGACGGAGTCTCCCGCGTGACACCCCTCAGAGTCCTGCTCACCGGCGCCACCGGCTTCGTCGGTTCCGAGGTCCTGCGCGCCCTGCTGCGCGGGCGCGCCGGTGGGCGCGACGTCAGTGTCCGGGCCCTCGCCCGGACCGCTCCCGCCGACGGGCCGGGCACGCCCGGCCTGTCCTGGGTGCCCGGGGACCTGTCCGACCCGCCGTCACTGCGCGGCGCGGCACGCGACACGGACGTACTGGTCCACCTCGCCTCCCGCGTCTCGGGCGACCCGGAGGCGTGCGAGACCGTCAACGTGCACGGCACCCGGGCCCTCCTGGACGAGGCCCGGCGCGCGGGCGTCGCCCGGATCGTGCATCTGTCCACCGCCGCGGTCTACGGGCCCGGCCCGCACCGCGGGATCGCGGTGGACGAGGTCTCCCCGGCCCCCGTCTCCCCCGCCAGCGTCACCCGGCTCGCCGGGGAGCGCCTGGCCCTGGAGGCGGGGGCGGTCGTGCTGCGGCCCGGCCTCGTCCTCGGCGCCGGTGACCGCTGGGTGGTTCCGGCGCTGTCGGAGCTGCGTTCCCGAGTCCCCGCGCATTGGGACAGCGGCAGCGGTCTGCTGTCGGTGGTCGACGTCAAGGACCTGGCCCGGCTGATCGCCACGCTCGCCGCGACCGGCACCCCGGCGGGACCGGCGGTGCACCACGCGAGCCATCCGGTGCCCGTCAGCAACCGCGACCTGATGGCTGCGCTGACCGAACGGGGCCTGCTGGACCCGGTCACCGACGACTGGTCCTGGGAGACCTGCCTGGGCCGACTGCGGGAGGCGCCGGGGAGCATGAGCGAGCGTCAGTTCTCTCTGCTGGCCCGCGACCACTGGTATCGCAGCGACGACATCTGGCGGATCACCGACTGCCCGGCGGGACCCGGCCCGCTGGCCCGTCTCGCCGAGTCCGCCGACTGGTACCGCGTTCACCTGGCGGCCTGACGGAGGACGCGCCGAAGTCGTACGACGGATGCCCGCAAGGTGCCAAAGTCGTTCGCCAGGTGCGCGAACAGGGCGGTACCGGACCCGCTCGGCTATAGGCTCCAGCCACCGAAGCACCGACATCGTGTTGCACGGTCTGGGGGTCGTCACCGAGCCCGCCGGGCCCGCGGCCCCGGTCACCGCCGGAACAGGGCCGAGGAAATCCCCGTCCCGCCGACCGCCCGGGGACCGGTGGCCCCGAGCATCGGGGGCCGGCGTCCCGGGGACGGGGGCCTGGGGACGGGGACCCGGGGATCGGCGGCCCCGGGCCACGCGTCCGGGGACGCGTGGCCCGGAGACCGGTGACCGCCGGCCCGAGCGCCGCGGAACCGTCTCCTCCACCGTGCGACGCACGGCACCAGACACCTCGGGCCGTTCCGGCCCGGCCGGCGCAACGCCTTCTAGCAGCCCGGAGGAACTGTGCAGCCCGGTCGAGAACAACGGACCCCTCCTTCCCCACCGCCGCCCCCGGCGGTCGCCACCGCCCCCGCCCCGCGGGAAGAGCGCTGTCGGGGCACGGAGGTCCTGGCATGGTGAGACAGTTGCGGGCCGAACAGACCCGCCACGCGCTGATCGCGGCCGCCGCCGCGGAGTTCGACCGGCACGGATACGCCGGGACCTCGCTGTCCCGTATCTGCAAGTCGGCCGGCACCACCATGGGCGCGCTGACCTTCCACTTCCCCACCAAGGGCGACCTGGCGGAGGCCGTGCGCGCGGCCGGTGACGCGGCGACGCTCACCGCCCTGCGCCCCATCGCCGCCGTACCGCGCCCCGGGGTCCAGGTGGTCATCGACCTGACGATAGAGCTGGCCTGGCTGCTGGAGCGGGACGTCACCGTACGCGCGGCCGGACGGCTGGTCCAGGAAGGGACGGGCGACCCGGCGCAGCGGCCCGCGGGCTGGGTCCGTGTCCTGCGTGAACTGCTGGAACGGGCCCGCGCCGAGGCGGACGGGATCCCGGTCCCGTGCGACAGGGACCTGCGGGACATGGAACTGCTGGTGGCCTATCTGATGGCCGGCGCCGAGGCGTCGGTACGGTCCGGGGCCGAAGGCGGCAGCGTGTCACAGGAGTTGCGCAGCTTGTGGTCGTTCCTGACGTGCGGCGGGCTCCATGACGCCCTCACGGGAAAGCTCGTGGGAGACGACGCCCTCATGGGAGACGACACCCTCGCGGGAGACGATGTCAGCACGGGTGTCGCAGGTGTCACGGGGGATTCCGGTTTCGCGGGAGAGCCCGGCTATGCCAGGGAGCCCGGTTTCGCGGAGGAACCCCACTACGCCAGAGAGCCCGGATTCACGGGAGGGCCCGGTTTCGCGGACGCCACCGAAGGCAGCACTCTCGCCGGGGACGGTCTCCTCGCCCCGGACGTCTCCTCCGCCGGAGACTCGGAGGGGGCTCGCTGACCGCCTCGACTCTCCCACTGCCACGCCCAACTACCCTCCCAGAGCATCCCGTTGCACCTCACGCCGCTCTGCTTCTATCACCCGTTCCGCCCGGCGTTCCCACCTCCCGCCGCCACCGGCGCGCGTCGGCTTCCCCGTCGGCCTGCGTGACCTTTCCCCTCCGCCCTGCCCGCCGTACCTGCCGTACGTGCCGTTTTTAAGGAGCGTCCCCTTGACCACCGATCGACGCCATGCCCTCGTCACCGGCGCGTCCCGCGGCATCGGAGCCGCCGTCGCCGCCGAACTGGCCGCGGCCGGCCATGCCGTGGCCGTGCACTGCCACGCGGACACCGCCGCCGCGCGGGCCGTCGCGGACGCGCTGCCCGGCGACGGTCACACCGTCGTGTCCGGCGACCTCGCCGACCCCGACCAGGCCGCGGCGGTGCTCACGGCCGCCGTGAGCGCCCTGGGCACCGTCGACGTCCTGGTGAACAACGCCGGGATCTACACCGAGCAGCCCATCACCAGCACGTCGTACGCGGACTGGCAGGCCGCGTGGCGGCGGGTCGTCGACGTCAACCTGCACGGCCCCGCCCAGCTCACCTGGTGCCTGGTCGACCACCTGATGCACCGGCCGCAGGGGCCGCGCGGCGCCCGGATCATCAACATCGGCTCCCGTGGCGCCTACCGGGGCGAGCCCGACGCCCCCGCCTACGGGGCGAGCAAGGCGGCCGTGCACGCCCTGACCCAGTCGCTGGCACAGTCCCTCGCGCCGCACGGCATCACGGTCACCGCCGTCGCACCGGGCTTCGTCGCCACGGAGCTGGCCGAGCCCCTGCTCGCCGGGCCGGGCGGCGACGCCATCCGCGCACAGAGCCCGTACGGACGGGTCGCGGACCCGTCGGACATCGCCGCGGCCGTGGCCTGGCTCGCCTCGGAGCGGGCGGAGTGGGCCGGCGGGGCCGTGCTCGACCTCAACGGCGCCTCCCACCTGCGCTGACACCCGACGCTGGACGCCCGACACACCTCACATCTCACACCTCACACGGAAAAGGGACTCGACCATGGACGGTACGACGGTGCGCGCGACGCTCCTGCAGCTCGATGTGGACCCCGGCGAGACGGCCGGTGCCCGCCGCGAGCGCGTCGCGGAGCTGGTCCGTGCGGAGCGCGGCGCGGACCTGGTGGTGCTGCCCGAACTGTGGCCGGTCGGCGCGTTCGACTTCGAGCGATTCGACGCCCACGCCGAGCCGTTGGCGGGTCCGACGGCCACGGCGATGGGGGCGGCCGCCCGCGACGCCGGAGTGTGGCTGCACGCCGGTTCGATCGTCGAGCGGTGCCCGGACGGGGCGCTGCGCAACACCTCGCTGCTCTTCGGACCCGACGGCCGTCCGCACGCCACGTACCGGAAGATCCACCGCTTCGGCTTCGACCGCGGCGAGGCCGCGCTGATGGCCGCCGGGCAGGAGGTCGTCACCGCCCCGCTGACCGGCACCGGACTGACCGCCGGCCTGGCCACCTGCTACGACCTGCGCTTCCCCGAGCAGTTCCGGCTGCTCGTCGACGCCGGGGCCGATCTCCTGGTCGTCCCGGCGGGCTGGCCCGCGCGGCGGCGCTCCCACTGGTCACTGCTGGCGCGCGCCCGCGCGGTGGAGTCGCAGGCGTACGTGTTGGCCTGCAACACCGCGGGCACGCACGCCGGGGTGGAGCAGGCCGGCTACAGCGTGGTCGTCGACCCGTGGGGCGAGGTGGTCGCCGAGGCGGGAGCCGGGGAGCAGGTGCTGCGAGTGGAGCTGGACCCCGGCCTCGTCGCCCGGACGCGCGAGGAGTTCCCGGTGCTGCGCGACCGGCTGCTGGGCGTGCCGCAGCCTGCCTAGGACTGACAGCCCTCCCAAGATGGGTGGGTTGGTGTCAAGTGTCGGGGGGTGGCGAGTGCCAGGACGGATTCCCAGAACAGTCCCAGCACTCGCCACAGGGCCTTCAGGGCCTCCAGGGCGCCCGACTTGCCGAAGTAGCAGGGGAGTTCGGCCCCGAGGGCGGTCGGCACTTGCTGCTGACCGGCAGCCGTGTAACGCTCTTTCCCGAGCCCGTATGTCTTCTTCCGGACGCTCCCCCGCACCGCACGAACCGCCGTGTTCCACAGGCTTGTTCACGCGCACGGCGGCCCTCACCACTTCCCCGAAGCGCCGCCTCGTGCGGCGCTTTCTTGTTCACCGACCCCGAAAAAGCTAGGAGTTGGCCGTGGCCGACGAATCGTCCCTGTGCACCTCGACGCGCTGCCGCAGGGCGGACGGCGACGCCGGCCGCCCGCGCGGGCGGCGCGCGGAGCCCGGCAGTCGTCTGTGCGGCCTGTGCCGGCGGGCCGTCGTGCGCGACCTGGCCGCGCTGCCGGAGCTGCACGGGCACAGCGAGTCCGAGCGGAACAGGCCCTCCGGCGGCGCTCCCGCGCAGCGCATCACCGGCAGCCGGGAAGCGGCTCTACCGGTCCGGTCCGCGGCCCTGGAGGCCCGCCACGACGTGGTGGCCGTACTGTCCGCCTGGGCGCGGCTCGTGGTGGACGAGGTGGCGGACGCGGCGCCGCCGCGCCGGACGGTGGCCGACATGGCCGCCTTCCTCGGCCGGCACACCGGCTGGCTGGCGGCCCGTCCGGAAGCCGGCCGGTTCGCCGACGAGATGGCGAGGGCGACGGCGGGACTGCGGCGGGAGAACACCGCTCCGGCGGCCGACCTCGTCCCCCTCGGCCCCTGCGTCGAACCTGGTTGCGCGGCCGAGGTGTTCCTGCCCCGGCGGGGCGGCGAGGGCCTGCTGCTGCGCGGACCCGTCTGCGCGGCGGGACACGTCCTGACCCCGCGTCAGTGGCTCGCCCTGAGGGAGGCGGCGTGAGCGCCCGCGCCCGACGGGTGCCCACCGAGCTCGCGGCACTCGTCCTCGGCGTCCAGGAGGTCACGATCCGCCAGTGGGCCCGGCGCGGCAAGATCACCAGGTACGGGACCGCGCGACGCGCCCTCTACGACCTCGACGAGCTGACCGAGCTCGCCCGTACGACCAAGCCGACGCCCAGAGCAACCCCTCCAGCTACAGCCGCAGCCACAGCCACAGCCACGACATCGACGCCCGCCGCCGGCGGCCCCGTACTTCACAACTGACGGGACAGGGGCGGCCGTTCGCTCCACCAGGCCGCCCCATCCGGCCATCCGGCCATCCGGCCGCCCATTTGGCCGGCCTCCCCCGGCCACCGCCTTGCCGACCGCCGGCCGCGGCCCGCCCCCGTCGCGCCCTCCCGCTCTCCGTCTTCCTCTCCCTCCCCCAGATGCCCTGCATCACGGGCACCCCCACACCCCACATGACCGTTTTATCCACATTCATCACGATAGGAGAAGTGGCACCGATGGACACCACCGACTGGCAGCAGCACTGGAACAACCGGCGTGACCCGTTCGTGCAGGAGTGCCTCCAGGCCCGCGACGCCCTGCTCGCGGATCTCAAGGACCCCAAGTCCGCGCAGGAACGCGTGCTGCGCGACATCATCGGCGTCTGCGCCGACTCCCTCCACTGGAAGGCGCGGGGCTACAACGTCACGGCCGAGGACCCCTCCCGCTTCCGTTCGGTCCTGCCGATCAGGCGGTACGCGGACTTCCTCCCGGAGATCGAGCGCGAGACCCGGACCAAGGGAGGTGTGCTCTCGTGCAGCCCCGTACTGCGCTGGCTCAAGACGAGCGGTACCACCGGCGTGCCCAAGCGGGTCCCGTACACGCTGCACTGGCTGCTCACGTACCGCATCCCGGCCATGAAGGCCATGTGGGGCACCTACCTCCTGCACCACCCCGAGCTGCTCGCCCACCCCTGGGCCACCCTCGACACGCAGACCGTCCGCGAGGACGTGTACGACTTCGTGCACGGCGTGGAGCACCAGGCGATCAGCAACCGGCACCCGCAGATCAACAGCCGTGACTGGAACCCGCCGTGGTACCAGTCCCCCTGGTTCAACACCCAGGCCCCCGCCACCCACGCGGGCCGGATGTACCACCGCATCCGCCACCTCGTGGGCAAGGACCTGCACTACATATCGGCCATCAACCCGAGCACGCTCATTTCGCTGCGCGACCTGGTCGCCGAGCACGGTGAAGAGCTCGTACGCGATCTGCGCGAGGGCACGCTCGACGGACTGCCGTGGTCCGAGCCGGACGAGACGGCGGCCCGGCACCTCGAATCGGTGCTGGCCAAGGGCGAGTTCAGCCTCACGGACGTATGGCCGTCGCTGACCCTGTACAGCTGCTGGCTGTCCTCCAGCGCGGAGCTGTACCGCGCCAAGCTGGACGCGGTGCTGCCCGGCGTCAGCAAGCTGCCGTTCATGGGCTGCGGCACCGAGGGCGTGACGTCCATCCCGGTGGACGACTCCCTGGACAGCCAGCCGCTCGCGGTCGGTCAGGCGTTCTTCGAGTTCGTCCCCGCCGACGTACCCCTGGGCGAACTGGTCGACGCGGGGACCCCGGTGCGGACGCTGCTGTTCGACGAGGTCGAGGCGGGCCGCGACTACCACCTGATCATGACGCAGGGCAACGGCCTCTACCGGCTGTGGACCGGCGACATCTACCGCGTCGACCGGGTCGTCGACGGCACGCCCTGGCTGCACTTCGTCCACCGGGACGGCGTCTTCCACTCGTTCACCGGAGAGAAGATCACCGAGGCCGAGGTCACGCAGGCCATCAAGCAGGGCATGGCCGGGCTCGGTGTCGACACCGGCCTGTACATGTGCGGGCCGCAGTGGGGGGAGCCGCCGTACTACATCGTCGCCGCCGAGGTCCCCGTACCGGGCCGGGACCTCGACCACTCGCTCTCCGATGCGGTGGACCGGGAGTTGTGCGAGGTCAACATCGAGTACGCCTCCAAGCGGGACAGCGGCCGGCTCGGGCCGCTGAGGGTCCGCACCGTGCCGCTCGACGCGATCACCGCGTACGCCGAGTCCCGCCGGCAGGTGGGCAACGCGACCCAGTACAAGTACAAGCCGTTCCAGAAGGACGTCGACTTCATGGCCGGCATCGACGGCATCACCACGGACACACCGGTCGACTCCCCCACGGGCACGCCCGACACACCGGTCGACGCCGCCACGGCCACCGTCGCCACACCCGTCGACGCTGCCACGCCCCCCGTCGCCACATCGGTCAACTCCCCCACGGCCAGGCCCGACACGCGGGTCGACGCCCCCGCGATCACCGCCGACACACCGGTCACCCCTGCCCTCACCACCATCCCCGCGGTAGCCACCGCACATCACTTCGCACGCTGAGGAGAACAACGAGATGATCGAGACCAAGAGGCCTCCGCAGAACACCCGCCGCGAGATAATCGACCTGCCCTCCGGCGGCGTCGACCTGGCGCTGCACCTCTGGCGGCCCGAGCGGGTCAAGGGCGCCGTCTTCTACTTCCACGGCCTCCAGAGCCACGCCGGCTGGATGTGGGAGGTCGGCCCCCGCTTCGCCGACAACGACATCGCCTTCTTCGTCCTGGACCGGCGAGGCAGCGGAATCAGCCCCGGCGACCGCGGGGACCTGCCCGCGGCCGAGACGCTGCTCGGCGACTACATCGCCGCGCTGGCCCACGTACGGGAGATGATCGGCGACGACGTGCCGCTGTCGCTCTTCGGCCACTGCCTGGGCGGGTCCTTCATGGCCGCTCTCATGCATCACCCGGACTTCACCACCCGCTACGACGCGGCCGTGTTCTGCTCGGCCTGGCTGGGGCGGATGCACGCCACGCTCGGCGAGGACGAACTGCGGGCGCTGGCGGCCGAGACGGGCACCGAGCCGTGGGACGCGGGCCTGAAGTCGCAGGACTTCACCGACGACCGCAAGTACCAGGAGTTCATCGATCACGACGACCTCGCCGTACGCCTGATCACCCGCCGTTCCCGGAGCACCCTTCTGGAACTCGAACGGCGCTACCTGGAACCCGGCGGCCGTGTCCTCCCGGCGGTCCCGGCCACCTTCGTGTCGGGCATGACCGACCCCATCGTCGACCTCGACAGCGCCCACCGGGTGTTCGCCGCGATCGCGCCGGACCGCGGGACGATCATGAAGCTGCCCACCGACAGGCATTATCTCTTCTTCACCGGCGTCACCGCGGACCTGGTCGACTGGACCTCCACCCACACCCTGCTCCAGGGACTCGACCGCGATGCCTGAGACCGCCGTTCTCCACCGGGTGCGCCAGCCCATGCACGCCCGTTTCGACCACCCCGCGGCACGCCGCGCCACCTCCGACAGCCTGGTCCTGCGGCTCACCTGCGAGGGCGTCAGCGGCATCGGCGAGTGCGCGCCCCGCACGTACGTGACCGGCGAGAGCACCGATTCCGTCCTCGATGCCCTGCGCCGGACGCCTCTGGAGCGGCTCTTCGCGCTCCTGCACGGCGAGCCACCGGCCGAACTGCTCGATCGCACGCGGCGCGAGGGCTTCGCGGAGGTCTTCGGGATCACCGGCGGGAACAACCTGCTGTGCCTGCTGGAGACGGCGGTCCTGGACCTGCTCGGCCACCGGCTGGGGCTCGGCGCGGCGGAACTGATCGGCGACGCCGGGCCGACTGCCGGCGTCGGCGCGCCGGAGGCCCCGCTTCCCGTCTCACAGGTGCTCGACCTGAGCATCACCGTCGAGGAGTTCCTGGCCACGCGCGGTCCGTTCCACTTCGTCAAGATCAAGGCGTCCGACGACATCGAGCGCGACGCGCGCAGCGTCCGGGCGGTGCGCGCGCACCTCGGTGACGGCGTGCCCGTCATGGTGGACGCGAACATGAGCTGGACCGAGGCCACCGCGCTCTCCCACGCGTGGCGGCTGCGGGACGCCGGGGCGGACTACGTGGAGGAGCCGCTGCCCAAGGGGTCCTGGGCCGCTCTGGGCGCGCTGCGCCGCCGGGCGGGGCTGAAGATCATGCTGGACGAATCCCTGTGCACCCTGGACGACGCCCGGACGGCGGTCGAGGCGCGGGCGTGCGACGCGTTCAACATCCGGGTCGCGAAGAACGGCGGCCCGCTGCGCGCGGCCCGTCTCATCGAGTACGCCCGCACGCACGGCATCGCGTTCCAGATCGGTGTCCAGGTGGCCGAGGTCGGCCCGCTCATCAACGCGGGCCGGGCGCTGGCCTTCCGCCACCGTGACGCGCTCACCGTCGAGGCGGGCCAGAGCGACCGCTTCTTCCCCGAGATGATCGTCTCGCCCCGCCCGGTCGTCGACCGCCGCGCCAACACCCTCTCGCCCGCGCCGGGTTCCGGCTTCGGTCTGACGCTGAACGACGCGGCCGAGCCGTGGGCCGTGCTCGCCCTCGCCGAGGAGAGCGACTCCTGGCGGCCCCTGACCGCCCCGCGGCCGACCGCCCCCGCCTCGCTCTGAGACCCCCGCCCCCGACGCCTGACATCCGGTCGGCCGGACGGCCTGACAGCCGCGACGCCTCGGTCAGTCATGCCCCGACAACCTGCCCTCATCTCAAGGAGATCTCCGCCATGAACGTGTTCTTCGAATGCACCTACCAGGGTGAGCGCCACTTCGGCCTCGGCCTGCCCGCGGACGGCGAGGCCGTCCGTCTGTATCCGGTCCGGCCCGGCGAGGACCTGGGCGCCGCGGTCGTGGCCGCGGTGTCGGGGGCGGGCGGTGACGGCGACGCGCTGCGGGCCGCCCTCACCGCGGGCCGCCCGGAGGTGGTCGTCCCGGCCGCCGGGCGCGACGGCCTCGTGCCGCGGCCGCCGCTGCTGCCCGCGTCCGTCGGGGACGCCATGGTCAGCGGTTTCATGCAGACCCACAACGTCAAGGTCGATGCCACCACGCAGGCGCAGCCCAACTGGTTCGTCAAGGGGCTCGGGGAGGTCCTGAAGGTCTCCGGCGAACCGCTGTCCGTGCCGCCGGGCGCCGTCGCGCTGTGCGAGGAGGCGGAGGTGGTCCTGGTGTTCGTCACCGACGAGCACGGCAGCCCGCGCTACGCCGGCTACACCTTCGGCAACGACCTGACCGACATCGGCCGGTTCCGGAACCACCCCGGGCATCTGTCGTACGCCAAGCTGTGCGACGCCGGGGTGGCGTCCCTGCTGTTCCTGGACGAGCCGCCCCGGTCGGTGACCGGGCGCGTCACGATCGAGCGGGACGGCGCGCGGGTCTGGGAAGGCGAGTTCGCCACCGGCACGAAGGCGCTGCACTACGGGCTGGAGGAGATGACGTCCGGGCTGTTCTCCCACGGGGCGCTGCTGCACCCGGGGCGGGTGCACTACGTGTATCTCGGCGCCGACCGCAGCAGTTTCCACGGCGGGTTCACGATGGCTGACCAGGACCGGGTCACGCTCGACTTCGACAGCCACGGGGTGAGCCTGACGAACACGGTCTCCTGGCCCGGCGGACGGGCGGCGCGGCCGGTCGCGGGACGAGTCGCGGGATGACGCCGGCCGGGGTGCTGCGCAGGCTCAGCGGGACCGAGGCGGCCTGCGCCTACCGGCACGCGCTGACGGGCGGGCAGACCCAGACCACCACCCGTCTGACGGTGGCCGCCGTGTTCTCCCCGGCGTATGTGGAGGGGGCCGTGGCGCGGTGGGCGCGGGGCTTTCGTGCCCTGTCCCTGCGGATCGTGGAGGAGGGCGGGAGCCTGTGGTTCCGCGAGGGGCCCGGATTCGCCCCGGACCAGCTCCGCCAGGAGGTGTGCACGACGGCGGTCCCGGGTCCCGGTCGGGTCGGCGCCGGGATCGTCACGTCCTCCGCGGCCGACGACGTGTCGACGTCCGGGGCCGGAGACGTCCTGATGGGCGGGGTCGGTGATGTCCTGACGGCGGGCGGTCCGCTGTGGCGGCTGGAGGTCGGTCACGATCCGGCCGCCGCCGGGACGCATCTGCTGCTGACCTGTCACCCGGCGCTGTGCGACGGCCCGTCCACGGCGCGGCTGCTTCGGGCGTTGCTGGACGCCCTGCTCGGAGAGGGCCCGGCCGGCTGCGGCCGGCCGGGCTACCGGCAGGATCCGGCCCCCGACGCGGACGGCCTGACCTATCGCCCGCCGCCACCGCCGTACCTGGGCGCGGGGCCGGGCCCGGTGCCGGGTCCGATCCCGGCTCCCCGGGCCCCGCTCGCCTTCCGCGCAGGCGGGCCGGACAGCCCGGCCTCGCTCCCGGGAACGCGGCTGCCGTCCCATCTCCGGCCCGCGCGGGGCGCGGTGGGGACGGTGGCCGCTCCCGTCGGCGCGAGCGGCGTGGCGCCGATAACGCTGACCGCCCGGCAGAGCGCGCGCCTGACGGCGTGGTGCGGACGCCACCGCATCACCGCGGGCGAGTTCTTCGCGGCGGCGCTGGCCGACTCGTGCGCGCGGGCGGTGGGCCAGGAGGAGGTGGCCCTGCTGACGGCGGTCTCGCTGCGCCGGCGCTACGCGGAGAGTGTCCGGGTGTCCGAGGTGGGCTGCTTCGTCAACGTCGTACGGGCGACCGTACGGGCCGGGGACGGTGGCGCGCTGGCGGATCACGCCCGCGCGTACGGTCTGGCGGTGCGGGCGGCGGACGCTGCGTGGCACCCTGCCCGGCAGGACCATGCCCGTATCCGGCGTGCGGTGGAGGCCGAGACGGCGGCCGGGGGCGGGCTCGGTTTCCGGGTCACGCAGGAGGGCTGCGCGGACACTGCGCTGGGCCACCACGCGGCCCTGGTGACCCGGTACGCGACGATTCCGTACGGAACCGTCCCCTATGAACCCGCCCTGTACGGAAACGAGTTCGGGGCACCTCCCTGCGGGAGCCCGACGTACGGAACCACCGCCCGATACGACACCGGGCGCGGAACGACCCGGTACGAGACCGCGTACCAAACGGCCCGGTACGAGACCCGCGTGCACGAAGGCGCCCGACACGAGGTCCTGTACGGGACATCCCCCTACGAGTCGGCCCACGGGACCACGGCGTACACGCCCGGATTCGGCACCACGGCGTACGAGCCCGGATTCGGCACCACCGCGCACGAACCCGGCTACGGGACCACCCCATACGAGCGCGTATGGCGGCCGAGCGGGCACGGAACCCCGTACGGAGTCTCCCCCGCAACGGCCGTACGCGGCACGGCGCCCCGGCCGTTCGGTGTCCTGCACCTGTCCCGCTTCAAGGGAGCCCTCACGCTGTCCCTGGGGATGCCCGACCCCCCGGAGGCGGGGGCGAGGACGGGTGCCGGCGCCGGCGGCGGGGGTCTCAACGCGCCCGAGATCGCGGCGGAGTTGACCGCACGCGCGCTGGACCTCGTCGCCTGACCCGCGCATCGCTCGCACGTATGCGCAGGTCAGACCGCTTCTCTCGGGCTCGCTCCGTGGACGGACTTCGCAAAGTATCCGGCAGTCCCCACCCCGGAGTCGAAAACAAAGCGATCGTTCTCTATTCTTTCCGTGTGGCGCCGTTCAGGGGCCGGGACCAGCAGGACCAGCGGGAGGGACACAAGCGATGGCGACGAAGCCGGCTACGCGGCCACGGGCATCGGTCTCCGCGTTCACACAGGAGCTCTTCGGGCGGCTGCCCCGGGCCGACCAGCGGCGGTGGGCGCACGCCTACATGGAGGGGCTCCTGACCACACCGGGCAAGAAGACGGTGCGACGCCTGGCGGCGACCGTGTCGGACTCGTGCACGGCCCCCCAGTCCCTGCACCAGTTCATCAACGCCAGCCCCTGGGCCTGGGAGCCCGTACGCGCCGAGCTGACCCGCTGGGTCCAGCGGCACACCGCGCCCCGCGCCTGGACCATCGGCCTGGCCGTGGTCCCCAAGCGGGGCGACCGGTCCTGCGGTGTGCACCGGCGCTTCGTGCCCCAGGCCGGCCGCACCCTCAACTGCCAGGTAGGCGTGGGCGCGTTCCTGTCCACGGACACCGAGGACGTGCCCGTCGACTGGCGTCTGCTGCTGCCCGACCAGTGGTCCAACGACCCGGCGCTGCGCCGTCGGGCCCGCATCCCCGAGAGCACCGAACACCGTTCCGCCGAGGCGCAGACCCTCGACCTGGTCGAGAGCCTGCCGGCGGCCGGACAGCTCGCCGAGGTGCCGGTGGTCGCGGACCTCGACGGCTACGCGGACACCGGGGAGATCGTGCGCGCGCTGAGCTCCCGGGGACGTCACTTCGTCGTCGCGGTGCCCGCCGCCCTGCCGGTCCTCGCCGCCCCCGCCCCGCAGCCGGGCCCCCGATCCACCCGCCCCGAACTTCCGTCCTCACAAACAATCCTGACGGTACGACAGGTTCTCACCCGACGCGAAGCCGCGGCGCCGCACCTCGTGACCGTGAGGACCCGCCGGGGCGAGGAACGTACGGCGCACGTCCTGACCGGAGTGGTCCGGCTGCCGGACCCGGAACCGGGAGCGTCACGCGCCTCCCGCGCCGCCGGACACCCGCCCGCCCACCGCGTGTTCGCCGAATGGGATCCGGACACCCGCCGCCTCGGACGGACCTGGATCACCAGCCTCGTGAACCGGCCCGCGGGCGAGCTGCTCGAACTCGCGGCCCTGCACGCCGGCACCGCCGACACCGTACGGCAGTTGGAGGACGACTTCGGTCTGCGCGCCTTCGAAGGCCGGTCCTACCCCGGATGGCACCACCACATGACGCTGGTCTCCGCCGCCTTCGCGTACAGCAGCCTCACCACGACACGAAGGATCGGCAACTGATGGCACTTCCCAAGGCCTTCTGGCTGCTCTGGGCCGGACAGACCGTCAGCCGGCTGGGCATCCTCGCCCCGGCTTTCCTCGTCCTCTTCCTGGAGCAGGACCACCTCGTCGACGCGCACACCACACCGATCATGGTCGGTCTGTTCGGGGCGGGCATCCTCGCCTCGGGGCTGGTGGGCGGCGCGGTGGCCGACATGATCGGGCCACGGCGCACGATCATCGCCGCCCAGCCGCTCGCGGCCGTCACGGCTCTGCTGTTCCTCGTGACCACCGATGTGTACGCGCTCGGGCTGCTCTCCCTGGCGACCGGCTTCCTGTCGGCGGTGGACCGGCCGGCCGGTGCCGGGCTGATCGCCAAGATCGTCCCGCAGGAGCAGTTCTCGAAGGCCTACAGTCTCTTCCTCGTCGGCTTCAACGTCGGGATGTCGCTGAGCCCGGTCATCTCCGGGTTCCTGCTCTCCTTCTATCCGCCCGCGCTGTTCCTCGTCTGGGCCGCCGGCAGCGCCGCCTACGCGCTCCTGGTCTGCGCCCTGCCGGCTGACGAGGCGCGTCCGGTGGAGCACGGCGCAGGCGGGGCGTCGGCCCTGCGGCGCGCGGCGCGCAGCATCGGCGAGCCCTACCGCTCCCCTGTCCTGGTCGCCTTCCTCGCCCTTGTCTTCCTGCTGGCCTGCGTCTATCTCCAGGTCAACTCCGCGCTGCCGCTGGACATGAGCGGGTCGGGGCTGAGTCCGGGAGACATCGGCATCGTGCTGGCCATCAACGCGGTGCTGTCCATCGCCCTGCTCCCCCTGGTGCCCAAGGCGGTCAAGGGGATGGGCGACGAGACGCCGCTGGTCCTGGCGGCCACGCTGATGGCCGTCGGCTTCGGTCTCAACGCCCTGGCGGACGACATCGTCCTGTTCACCGCGGCGACCGTCGTCTGGACGCTCGGCGAGGTCCTGTGGGCGCCCATGTCGGCGACCTTCATCGCCGTACGGGCTCCCGAGGGACGCGTCAGCACCTATCAGGGCTCCTACTTCTTCGCCTGGAACGCCGCCTTCGTCATCGGCGGCCCCATCGGGATCACCGTGGCGAACGCCTACGGATACCCGTTCCTGTGGATCGCTCTGCTCGTCCTCGGCCTGGGCGTCGCCGCCGGCTTCAAGTCGATGACCCGGATCTCGGACTTCGCCGCCACCACCGCGAAGCCGACGGCCGCCGACGAGGCACCGGAACCCGAGCCCGCGACGACCTCCGGGACGACAACGACCACGCGGCCCCAGGCCCCTCAAGCCCAACCCTCCACCTCCCAACCCCAACCCAGGGAATCGACATGACCGTAGAGACCTCGCGCACCGCCCTCCTGATCGGCGCGGCCGGCGGAATCCTCCAGGACGTGGCGCGCGGCCTGGCCCGCCAGGGGCACACGCTCGTCCTCTTCGACAAGAACGAGGAGGCCGTGAACCGCCTCGCCGCCGAACTGGAACAGCAGACCAAGGTCGACGTGGTCGTCGGCGACATCACCGACATCCCCGCCGCAGAGGCACAGCTCGCCGACATCGTCGACCGGCACGCCCCCTCCATCCTGGTCAACGGGGTGGGAGGCGACACCCGGGTCATCGGATACGCGGACCTGACCGAGGAGCACTTCGGCCAGTCCCACCTGGAAAACGTTGTCAGCACGTTCGTCGCGATCAAGGCGTGTGCCCCGCGGATGGCGCAGGACGGCTACGGACGCATCGTCAACTTCGCCTCGGCCGGGGGCCGTACCTACAGCCACTTCAACAACGCCGCCTACGTCGGTGCCAAGGCCGCCGTGATCGGCATGACCAAGCAGATGGCTTACGAGCTCGCCCCCGCCGGTGTCGTCGTGAACGTCGTCGCCCACGGGCCCATCGCGACCGACCGGGTGGCCGGTGCCTGGGAGCGCCGCGACCCGGAGCAGAAGCAGGCGGTGCTCTCGAAGCTGCCGATGCGGCGCATGGGCACGGTGGCGGAGGCGGTCGGCAGCGTCCTGCACCTGTGCTCCGAGAGCGCCGGCTACTCCACCGGCGCGGTGATCGACGTCAACGGCGGCCTCTACATGTGAGCCCCGCCGGGCCCTTTCGACAGGGCCCGGACAGCCCGCGGGCCGAGAGGACCGGCGGGACCAGGAAGAACGGACAGGAGACAACCGTGGCGAAGTTCGTCGTCGAATTCGAGTACAACGTGGACCGCGCGGGACGCCAGGGACTGCACCCGGCGCACGCCGAGAACCTTCACCGCCTCGCCGAGAGCGGCGTGCTGCTCCTCGGCGGGCCGCTGGCCGACGAGAACGCCGGCCTGCTGCTCTACGAGGTCGAGGACCGGGCCGAGCTCCAGAAGGTGCTGGACGCCGAGCCCTACGTACAGGGCGGGATCGTCGCCGCCACCCGCATCCGCCAGTGGTCGCCCGGCAAGGGCAACTGGATCACGGAAGGAAAGATCTGACCTTGAGCACCACGACATCGCCCGCATCGCCGACCGCGCCCGCGCCGTCGGAACCGGAAGCGGCGGACAGCGGCTGGGTGGCGCTGCGTCAGGAGGCGCTGCACGCCGGGATCGCCGACCCCGCCATGGACTCGATGCGGATCCTCAGCGAGACCGCCATGAAGTTCCCCGACGCCCTCTCCTTCTCCTCGGGAGCGCCGTACGACGGGAACCACGACCTGGCGGACCTCTCGTTCCACATCGACCGCTACGTCAAGCACCTCCAGGAGCGGGGCGTCCCGCAGCAGCGCATCACGCGGATGCTGTTCCAGTACGGACCGGTGAACGGCTTCATCCAGGACGACGTGGCACGGATGCTGCGGCAGGACGAGGACATCGACGTCCCCGCCGAGGCCATCATGATCACGCACGGCTTCCAGGAGGCGACGCTGGTCGCCCTGCGCGGTCTGTTCGCCGGCCCCGACGACGTGCTGCTGAGCGTCTCCCCCGCGTACGTCGGCATCCGCGGCGCGGCCCGGATGCTCGACATCCCCGTCGAGGGGATCGACGAAGGTCCCGACGGCCTCGACCCCGAGGCGGTGGCCGCGGCGGCGCGCGCCGTGCGCGCCGGGGGCAGGCGGCCGGTCGCGGTCTACCTCGTCCCCGACTTCTCCAACCCCTCCGGCACCGTGCTGCCGCTGGAGGCCCGCCGGCGCCTGCTGGAGGTGGCGGCAGAGGAGGACCTGCTCATCCTGGAGGACAACCCCTACGGGCTGTTCGCACGGGACGGCGAGGCCATGCCGACCCTCAAGTCGCTCGACACGGCGAGCCGGGTCCTCTACCTCGGTTCGTTCGCCAAGTCGGCCTTCCCGGGCGCCCGCCTGGGCTATCTCGTCGCCGACCAGCCGGTCACCGCCGCGGACGGCGTCACGCGCACGCTGGCGCAGGAACTGTCCAGGGCCAAGGCCATGTTCAGTGTCGGATCGTCGTCCCTGTCCCAGGCCGTGGTCGGCGGCATCCTCGTCGAGAACGGCCACACCCTGCGGCCCGCGACCCGCGAGCTCGCCGCCGTGTACCTGGAGCGGCTCCAGGTCACGCTGGACAGCCTCGCCGAGCACTTCCCGCCCGAGCGGTACGCCGAGCACCAGGTGCGCTGGAACACCCCGCGCGGCGGCTTCTTCCTCACCGTGGAGGTGGGGTTCGAGGCCGGGCTGGCGGAGATGGAGCGCTGCGCCCGTGAGTACGGCGTGAGCTGGGCGCCGATGAGCATGTTCCACATCGGTGGTGGCGGCGAGCGGCAGATCCGGCTCGGCTTCAGCAACCTCGCGCCGGAGGCGATCCGCGAGGGCATCGCGCGCCTGGCCCGCTTCATCGCGGCCTCACCGCGCGCGTAGCGCGTGCCCCGCTTCATCGCGGCCTCACCGCGCGCGTAGCGCCCCGCCGTCCCCGTACGCCCCGTACACCGTACGGCCCCGCGCACCTCGCGGCCCCACAGCACCGCGCCCTCCGCCCCACCGCACCCCGCTGTGCACTCCCCCTGGTGAACCAGCGACCACGCGTCGCGTCAGAAGAAGGACGACCATGAGCCTGACCAGCAGTCAGCGACCCACCGTCGTGGTGGTCGACGGCTACTCCGCCGGAAACTTCTACCCCGCGGCCTTCACCGAGACCGGTGCACGGGTCGTCCACGTGCAGAGCACCCCGGAACTCATCCCCTCGATGCTCGCGCCCGGCCTGTCCGAGTACGAGGAGAACATCGTCGAGGGCGACGAGGAGGCGCTGCTGGAACGGCTCCGTCCGTACGCCCCGGCCTGTGTGGTCGCCGGACAGGAGGGCGCCGTACCGCTGGCGGACCGCCTCAGCGAGGCGCTCGGCGTCCCGTCCAACGGCACCCGTCTGTCGTCGGCCCGCCGGGACAAGTACGAGATGATCGAGGCGCTGCGGCGGGCCGGTGTGCGGTGCGCCGACCAGTTCAAGAGCGGCGACGTGCGGGAGCTGGTGCGCTGGGCCGAGGAGCGGGGCGCGTACCCGGTCGTGGTCAAACCGCTCAGCTCGGCCGCCTCCGACGGCGTGTACATCTGCGAGGACGCCGCGGACGTGGCGGCCGCTGCCTCCGCCGGACTGGCCTCGCAGGACATCTTCGGCGCGGCCAACACCGAGATCCTCGTCCAGTCGTACCTCAAGGGCACCGAGTACATCGTCGACACGGTCAGCAGTGACGGCGAGCACTACGCCTGCGGTGTGTGGCAGTACGAGAAGACGCTCCTGCCCTCGGGCAAGAACATCTACAACCGGGACATCCTCCTCGCCGCGGACGCCGGTCCGGTGCCGGCCCTGGTGGCGTACGTACGCGAGGTGCTGGCCGCCCTCGACGTCCGCTGGGGGCCCGCGCACGCCGAGGTCATCATGACCGAAGAGGGCCCGGCGCTGGTCGAGATCGGCACGCGCCTCAACGGCAACATCCATGCCGGTTTCCACGACGTGTGCCTCGGCCACAACCAGGCGGGGCTCGCCGCCCGGGCGTATGTGCGGCCGGAGGAGTTCCGCCGGGAGTACGGCGGCCGCGTCTACACGCGGCTGCAGCCCGGCGTCGTCTACAACACCCCCACCGAACAGGACGGCGTCGTCGAGAGCGTCGACGCCACGGCGGTGGACGAGATCCGCGCGCTCGACAGCGTGTTCCTGGCCGGCCTGAAGCTGGCTCCCGGCTCCCGGATCCGCCCCACCACCGACCTGCTGACCAGTTCTATGCGCGTCTACCTCACGGCGCGCGACGAGGCGCAGCTCGACGCCGACTACGAGAAGGTCCGCGGCCTCAAGGACAGCGTCTACCGGGTCACGCCGCAGCAGTAGTCGCGGCCACGTCCGCGGCCCGCCGTCCTGCGCGAGTCTTCAGCCGCCTTGCGCGAGTCCTCGGCCGCCTGGCGCGGGTCTTCGCACCCGCGCCGCCGTCCGGATCCGCGTCCGGATCCAGGTTCAGAACCACATCCGGATTCCGATCCACATCCAGATCCAGCTCCAGACCCAGTTCCGTCTTCATATTCCTCGGAGGAATGCTGTGCACAGCCGTATCGGTCTCTTCCTGTCCCCCGTCCACGAGACCGGCCAGGACCCGCACCTCGCCGTCCGCCGCAACCTCGAACTCGTCGAGCACGCGGACCGCCTGAACTTCGACGAGGCGTGGTTCGGCGAGCACCACACCCTGGGCTGGGGCCTGGTCGGCGCCCCCGAGACGATGATCGCCGCCGCCTCCCAGCGCACCAGCCAGATCAAGCTGGCCCACGGCGTCGTACCGCTGTCCGGACACCACCCCTTCCACGTCGCGAGCCGTGCCGTCCACCTCGACCACCTCAGCCGCGGCCGCTACATCCTCGGTGTCGGCCCCGGTGTCCCCTTCGACGCGAAGATGTTCGGCCTCGCGCCCGACGTCCAGCGCCGGCGCCTCGACGAGGCCCTGCCGACCGTCCTGGAGCTCGTCAACGGCGACTCCCGGATCACGCAGAAGACCGACTGGTACGAACTCCAGGACGCGAAGCTGCAGTTGCCCCGCTTCAACCCCGACGGCATCGAGGTGGCCATGGCCACCAGCGGCACCTCGTCCTCCAGCCCGCGCCTGGTCGGCAAGTACGGCCTGAGCATGACGTCGTTCGCGCTGCCCTTCGCGCTGATGACGCCGGGCGCCCCGGACCACATAGGCCTGGCGCAGCAGTGGAAGTACGCCGAGGAGTCCGCGGACGAGCACGGTCAGACGCTGCGGCGCGAGGACTGGCGCATCGCGCTTCCGGTCCACGTCGCGGAGACGCGCGCCCAGGCGTTCGCCGACGTCCGCGAGGGCTACGACCGCTGGCTGTTCGAGTACTTCGGCAAGGCGGCCGGCCGTGAGGTCATCAGCCCCGACACCCCGCGGGAGCGGGCGCTGGAGGCCCGGGTCGAGGCCGGCGGCGCGCTCGTCGGCTCGGTCGAGGACGTCGTGCAGGGCATCCGGCGCATGCAGGAGGCGACCGGCGGCTTCGGCAAGCTCCTGGTCTACGTGGCCGACTGGACCTCGTACGAGAAGACCAACCTCAGCCTGGAGCTGCTGGCCCGGTACGTGTCCCCCCAGATCACCGGCTCCGCGGCGCGCCCGCAGGAAGCGGTGGACTGGGCCATCGCGAGCCGCGCCGGCCGCTGATCGTCGCCCACGGCGCGGGGCGGACCGCCCGGCGCGGGCGAGTCACCCGGTGCGGGGACCGTCATAGGGCGCGGGGGCGGCAGGTTCCGCCCCCGCGCCGACCCTGCCCGGCCACCAGACAACCTTTGGAGTTCACATGCTGGAGCAGCGTTCCTTCCGCGACATCCTGGGCCGGTTCACCACCGGGGTCGTCCTGGTCACCGCGCAGACGGAGACCGGCCCCGTGGGCATGGCCGTCAATTCCTTCACCTCCGTGTCCCTCGACCCGCCGTTGATCGCCCTGTGCGCGGCGTCCACGTCGACCACCTGGCCGGCGATCCGGGAGGCGGGGAGCTTCGCCGTGACCATCTTGGGCGGGCAGCACGCGCAGTTGTGCCGCACCTTCGCCACCCGGGGCGCCGACCGCTTCGGCGGCGTCGAGTGGGACTCCACCCGAGCCGGTCACCCCATACCCGCGGACGGTCTGGCCTGGCTGGACTGCCGTATCGCCACCATCCACCAGGCCGGCGACCACGAACTGGTCATCGCCGACGCCGTCGAGGGCGCCGTCACCGACACCGAGGGCCCGCTGGTCTTCCACGCCGGACGCTTCGCCGAACTGGTCGCCTGACCCGGGCCGCCGACGCCCGCCCCACCACCGGCCACGAGAAGGGCAGACCCGCGTGTCTTTGATCCAACCCTCGCGCGCGTTCCTGGCATCGGACCACGGTTCCGGTCAGGGCGAACTCTCCTACCTGCGCACCGCACCCCGTCACCTCGTCGACCGCAGCGCCATCGCCGACGTCCTGATCACCGACTGGCAGCGGACGGGTGCCGACACCTTCTTCCTCGGCGCCCAGTGGCCCCGGGGCCACGCCTTCTACACGCCGATCGCCGGCACCTGGTACGACCCCCTGCTCGCGGCCGAGTCGCTGAGACAGGCGTCCTTGCTGGTCGGCCAGACCTACTACGGGATCCCCCGCGGCCACCGGTGGATCGTCGGCGAACTCGACATCGAGGTGTCCCCGGCCGCGCTCCTCCTGGGCAGCCGGCCCGCCGAGATCCGGCTGGAGATGGCGCGCTCCCCCGACCCGGACCGGGCTCCCGGCGCGGACGGGGAGCCGGACGCCGGTGCGGGTGCGGGGACGACCGGCGTCATGACCGTGGAGGCCGAACTGCTGCGCGACGACGACGCCTTCGTCGGTGCCGGCCGCATCAGCCTCGACGTCCTGTCGCCCGCCGCGTACGCCCGGCTGCGCGGGGACCGGCTCGGGCCGCCGACGGGTCTGCCCCGGCTGCCCGAGCCCCTGCCGCCGCCCGTCGTGGGGCGTCTCGACGTACGGGACGTGGTGCTCGGCGTCCCGGCCGCGCGCTCGGGCCGGGGCGGCCACACCTGGCAGTTGCGGGTCGACCCCAGTCACCCGGCGCTGTTCGACCACCCCGTCGACCACGTCCCGGCCATGCTGCTGCTCGAGGCCGCCCGCCAGGCGGCCCAGGCGGTGTGCGCCCCGTACCGCGTTCTGCCGATCGAGGTGCGCAGCGCCTTCCACCGCCCCGTGGAGCTGGACCTCGCGTGCCACATCGCCGCGACCCCGCTCCCCCAGCAGGACGCGTCGGAGGACACGGCGGTCCGTGTGACCGCCTCGCAGAGCGGCACCCTGGTCTTCGACAGCCTGGTGGTGGCGGCTCTGTGCGACTGACCTCGGCGGGGCGCGCACGGGACGGCGGCGTCGTCACCCGCGGGTGACGACGACTCCGCCGAGCAGGCCCCAGGCGTCGATGCGGACCGTGGGGCCGCCCGGTTCACTCGGGCCGGCGTCGTTGACCCCGCCGAGGCGGATGCCGCGCACCTCCACGACCACGTCGGGACGCACCCTGAGGCTCACGCCGCCGATCAGGCTCAGCTTGGTGATGCGCAGTTCGGCACCGTCGGGGATCTCGATGCCGGTGAGGTCGACGTCGGCCCCTCCGACCAGCGACACGGTGAGCGTGCGCTCGTGCAGCGTCTCACCCGTGAGCCGGTGACCGCCGATCAGGCTCACCTTGACATCGGTCTTCTGCTGGTCGTTGCCACCCGTTTTCGTCATAGGACGACGGTAGGACCGTGACGTGTCCTTCACCCAGTGCCCGGTGTACGTCCTTTGGCATGACGGATGTCATGCATGCCGTGTCTCTCGATGGTGCGCCGGGCTCGTCGTTCAGGCCGTCTCACGGAGGATCAGGCGGGTCGGGGTGACGACCGGGTCGGTGCCGCCGGCGGCCGGGGCGCCGGTGGTGTGGATCCGTCGGAACAGCAGGCGTGCCATGAGGCGGCCCATCCCCTCGATGTCCTGGCGCACGGTCGTCAGGAGTGGTTCGTTCCCCTCCTCGGGCAGGGGCAGGTCGTCGAAGCCGACGACGGCGACGTCGTCGGGCACGGCTCGGCGGTGTTCCCGCAGGGTGCGCAGCGCTCCGCGGGCCATCAGGTCCGACGCCGCGAAGACCGCGTCCAGGGCGGGGTCGCGCTCCAGCAGCCGTCGCATGGCGTCCGCTCCGCCCTGGACGGTGAAGTCGCCTTCGTCGATCAGGTGGGGCGGACTGTGGGGCAGGACGTCGTGGTACCCGTCGAGGCGGTCGAGCGCTGCCGCCTGGTCGAGCGGGCCGGTGATCGTCGCGATGCGTTCGCGTCCGCGGGCGACCAGATGGCGGACGGCTTCGGCGGCGCCGCCGCGGTTGTCGGCGTCCACGTAGGTGTAGGTGTGCCCCTCGTCTCGCGGGCCGGGCAGGGGCCTGCCTCCGAAGACGGCGGGCAGGCCCATCCGGTCGACCGTCTCGGGCAGCGGGTCGTCGACACGCAGCGAGAAGAGCAGCGCGCCGTCCACGTGGCGGCCGGCCAG
The DNA here is from genome assembly GCF_042790435.1 of Streptomyces sp. NPDC056738. Classification (NCBI taxonomy): domain Bacteria; kingdom Bacillati; phylum Actinomycetota; class Actinomycetes; order Kitasatosporales; family Streptomycetaceae; genus Streptomyces; species Streptomyces sp. NPDC056738. The sequence goes on along the minus strand of NZ_JBHTZF010000005.1, from coordinate 330,337 downwards.
GAAGTTGCCCACCCGGGCGTAGTCGTCCGGCTCCTCGATGAGCAGGAGGACCAACTGGGCTCCCTGTGCGACGAGTTCTTGCCGGATGCCGCGTAGGTGCCGGTCGAAGAACGGGTCGACGAAGAGCCGGTTCTGGGGTTCGGTCACCACGACGGCGATGGCGTCGTTGCGCCGGGTGACGAGGCTTCGTGCCGCCTGGTTGGGCACGAAGCCGAGCTCCGCGACGGCGCCGCGGACCCGTTCGACGACGTCCGGGCTGACCCGTGGCGAGCCGTTGATCACCCGGGAGACGGTGGAACGTGAGGCTCCGGACCGCCGGGCCACGTCCTCCAGCGTGGGGCGGTGTCGTCGGGGATGTGAGGTCAACCGCGTGCTCCGATCCTCAGCAGGTCCTGGAGCACCTGCTGGGCGCGGTGACCGTCCTCGAAGTCCGCCAGGGTCCGGGGGCCGGGGGCCGCTGTCACGGCGCGGGTCCAGTCGTGGAGCTGGTCGACGAAGGAGTCCGCCCAGCCGGTCACCTCTCCGGGCGGGTCGTCGAGCCGGGCGGTGCCCAGGAGCTTGATCTGTTCCCAGTCGACACCGGTCCGGAGCTGGAGGACCGGCCCGTCCTTGGAGTCGTGGGTGAGTTCTCCCCGGGTCCCGGTGAGGGCCAGGGTGAGGCCGGTCTCGTGGGGCTGCGAGGCCTTGGAGGCGGTCAGGGTGAAGGACGGCCCCGTCCGCAGCCGTCCGCTGACGAAGGTGTGGTCGTCGACCTCGACGGTCCGGCTCCCCTTGCGGGCGACCTTCGTCCGGAGGGCGACCTGGCAGGCGGCGGGATCGACGGGACCGCCGAAGAGGAAGTGGAGCAGGTCGATCAGGTGGACGCCCAGATCGCCGAGTGCCCCGCTGGTGAGGCGTTCCTCCGCGCTGTCGCGCCAGGTGAAGTGCTTGCGCGTGAGGGCGCTGGCCCGTTTGAAGGCGACGTCGACGTGCAGGATCCGTCCCAGCGTCCCCTCGTCGATGTGCCGGCGGGTCTCCCTGATCACGTGCAGGTAGCGGTAGTTGAATCCCATCGCGCAGATCCCCGGCGCGTCGGCGGCGAGGGTCCGCATGCCCGTGGCCTGGGCCAGGGAGACCGCCATGGGCTTCTCGCACAGCACGCTCAGGCCGGTTGCGATCGCCTCGTGCGCGTAGTCGGCGTGGGTGCGGTTCGGTGAGGCGATGACGACCCCGTCGGCCGCCTCGTACAGGCCGGCGGGGGTGGTGAACGCCGTCGTTCCCATGGCGTGCGCCAGAGCCCACGCCTTGTCCTGGTCGAGGTCGAACACGCCGGCCAGGGAGGCGGTGTCGCTGGCCGCCACCGCCCGGGCGTGTGTGTGGCCGATGCCGCCGGCGCCGACGATTCCCACTCGCATCACTGCAGGGCTCCTTCCAGCTCGGACAGGATCGCGTCGGTGTGACGGCCGGCGGACACACGGGGATGGCGGCTGCGGGCCTCGTCGGTGCAGTTCCCGACGAGCAGGCCCCGCCCCACGGCCTTCAGCATCTCCAGGTCGTTGCCGCTGTCGCCGAAGGCGAACGCCTGTGCCGTGTTCACCGCGTGAAGGCGGCAGATGTGTTCGACGATCTTCCGCTTGCCGCAGCCGCGGGGGAGGAAATCGACGTCGTAGCAGTCCTCGGGGTCTCCGGCGGCCGGGTTGCAGCGGCTCAGGTTCACCTGGAGGAGGGTCCTGTCCGCGATGTGTCCGATCAGGGCGAGCCGCCGGGCGTCGCGCTCGGGATCCTGTGCGGCGTAGTAGTAGCTGACCACGCGGCTGTCCGGGGCGCGACAGGTCTGCGGGATCAGCGGCACGTCCAGGGCGCGCAGTTGCCGGACCGCTTCCTCGGCCAGGCCTCTGACGTGTTCGGCGGCCGGGAGCCGCTGGTGCCAGTCCGGCTCCGGGACCGGTCCGGTGTCCCCGGCCACGTACAGCTCGGTGCCCAGTGAGCAGGCCATGAAGTGCGGCAGGAAGCGCAGGCCGTGGCCGGCGGCCTTGTGCAGTACGGAGGTCAGGGAGCTGCCGGTGACCCAGCCGAAGAGCAGCCCGTGCCGTTCGCCGGCGCGGACCAGATAGTCCTCCAGGGTCCGGCGGGAGTGCTGCTGGGCAGGCGTGTCGGCGTGCGCCAGATAGGTCTCGTCGAAGTCGCAGAACGCCACGGTGCGCACGGTGGCGGGTGCGGGCAGCGGGGGGATGTCAGTGCGCGGTGGCACGGAATGCGTCATGGAGGGCTTCGATCACGCGGTCCTGCTCGGACAGGGACATCTGGTTGTGCAGGGGCAGGTGGAAGACCGTCGCGTGCGCCTGTTCGGTCAGGGGCAGCGTGAGGTGGGCGAAGTGTTTGCGGTGCATCGGTGTCTGCTGCTGGTGGGTCAGCACGGGGTAGTAGACGTCCGTCTCCACCGCGCCGGTGGTCCGCAGGTGCCGGCGGATCTCGTCCCTGGCGGCCGTTCCGGTGGTCGTCCGTACGCCGAACAGGTGCCAGGCGTGGTCGGGTGTGAAGTCGGGAAGGGCGGCCAGGCCGGACGCGGCGAGGTCCGCCAGGCCGTCGAGGTAGCGCTTGGCCAGGAAGGCTCTGCGGTAGTTGTTCAGGGTCAGGCGGGGAAGCAGGCCCATCGCGACCGCGGCGGTGGAGTTGTCGATCTTCGCGTTGAGGCCGAACAGGTCCTGCTTGACGTTCTTCCGCTCGGGATCGAAGCCGTGGTAGGCCAGCTTCCGGGCCGCCTCGGCGATCTCGCCGTCGCGTGTCACCACGGCTCCCGCCTTGCCGGTCAGGCCGAAGTTCTTGTACGGGTTGAAGCTGAGCACGGCGGCGTCGGAGTGCTGTCCGACGCCGGTGACGCCGATGGCCTGGCAGGCGTCCTCCACGATGTGCAGGCCGTGGTGCCGGGCGATCTCGGCGAGTGCCGTCATGTCGGCGAGGCGGCCGTACAGGTGGACGGGCAGGATCGAGCGGGTTCTGGGGGTGACGGCGGCCTCGACCAGGGCCGGATCCAGGGTGAGGCGTTCCGGGTCGACGTCCACGAGGACCGGGGTGGCGTCGCAGGCCCAGACGGCGTTCTCGGTGGCCGCGAAGCTGTTCGCGGGCAGGATGACCTCGTCGCCCGGACCGACCCCGACGGCCCGCAGCGCGATGATCAGGGCGTCCGTGCCGCTGCTGGTGGCCACCGCGTGCGGCACCGTGAGGAATTCCGCCAGGGCGTCCTCGAACTCGGCCGCCGCGGGTCCGCTGGTCAGCGCGCCGTCGGCCACGGCTCGGGCGAAGCGTTCGACGGCCGTGCGCTGTTCGTCGGGGGTCAGCAGGCGCGTCCTCGGCAGGAAGGGCACCGGGTCCGTGGCCGACCGGCGGGGGTCCGCGGCGAAGACGGAGCCCTCGGCCGCGGGAGCGAGCCGGCGCGGCTGCTGTGCGACGAGGGCCGCAAGGGCCTGGTTGGCCAGGGCCGTGGAGCACCTGTACGCCGGGATGTCGTCGCGCTGTACGTCGCCGACGAGCCGGTGGATGCCGGTGCTGTCGCCGGTGAAGGTGGGTGCCGGACGGGTCGTCGTCGTCATCGTCACGCACCTGCCGCACGGTCGAGGAGCGCGGCGCAGCCGAAGGAGCCCGCCGTCTGCTTGAGCAGGTCGGGTCCCGGCTGCTTGAAGTAGAGCAGTTCGTGTCCCGTCCGCATCGTCTGCACGGCGGTCGGAAGACCCCGGTCGTCCGTGGTGTCGACGACGATCAGGTCGCCCGCCGTCCCGGCCCGTGCGATCTCCGCCTCGGCGGTGTCCAGGCCGGCGGCATCGACGACGAGGACCTCGTACGAGCGTCCGAGCGGCAGCCGTCCCGCGATCGCCCGACAGGCGAACTCGAAGCGGAGGTAGGCCTCGAACCAGCTCGGGCGGCTCACGCGGTCCGGATCGAAGTAGGCGTCGAGCACCCACTGGTTCCGCACCTCGAGTTCCGGGTGCTTCGTGGTGAAGTAGGCGAAGTTCTCACGCCAGTCGTCGTAGCGCTCCTGGCCGGATTCCGGGTGGAACTGGTGATAGACCCGGGAGTACAGGTTGTGGACGAGGGTCAGGCCGTGCCGGTGGAGGCGGTAGCCGAGTTCGACGTCCTCGAAGCTCCACCTCTTGATGTTCTCGTCGAACCCGCCGACGGCCAGCAGGTGTTCCTTGCGCACGGAGACGTTGCAGCCGTAGAGGAAGTGCCATCCCGTGGCGAGATTCCCCATGTTCTGCGACAGGGCGTCGGTGACCTGGGCCCGCTCGTCGCGGTCCGCGACCGGAGGAAGGGCCGTGGGGGTGAAGCCCTTTTCGAGCAGGCCGAGATCCACCGTTCCCGGCTCCAGATAGTCCCGGAATCCGATCGCGACGACATCGCCGCGGTCGCGGTGGCACCGAATGTGCTCCTGGATGAACTCCGGGTCGATGATCTGGTCACCGTCGGCGAAGACGATCAGTTCTCCGTCCGCCGCCCGGATTCCGGCGTTGCGTGCCGCGGAACGGCAGGAGTTCTCGGTGCGCGGCAGATGGATCCGCCGGATCGGATAGGTGAGCGGCAACGAGTCGACGCGTTCTCCCGTACCGTCCGTGGAACCGTCGTCGACCAGGACGACCTCGAACGCGTCGTTCCCTTCTAGCCGTTGATGGTTCAGGGACATCAGGCAGGGGACGACGAGATCCCTGGAGTTGTAGGTGGGGATGACCAGACTGGCTTTCACGTAATGCTCCCCCGTGACGGAAATCGTGCGGAAATCGTGGTGACAGCGGATTGTCAGCTCTCGGCGACGGGAGCCGGCAGTCGCCGCTCCACGCCGCGGTGGTCCTTCGGCTGTGCGGAGACGCGCCGCCAGCGGATGCCGAGCAGAAGGGCCCGGAGGTTCTCGTCGACCGCCATGGCGATCATGATGCCGCCGATGGCGAGGCCCAGCGGCAGTGAGAGGACGTACGCGAGGGGGATGAAGACCCCCCACAGGACGAGGATGCCGACGGCGGCCGGGTAGGTGACCTGCCCGACCGCGCGCAGCGTGCCGGCCGTGGTCATGATCAGGGAGGAACCCGGCAGGTAGAGCAGGCCGCACCACAGGAGCAGCCGCCCGGACTCGGCGACCTGCGCGGAGTCCGTGAACTGCTCCATGATCCAGCCGCCCGAGAGGCCGGCGACCAGTGCGAGCGCGGCGGCGATCGCCGCGCCCGCCCATCTGGTGGACCGGGTGACGCGGCGGATCCGGTCCATCTCCCCGGCGCCGGCGAGATGGCCGACGGTGATCTGCAGCCCTTGTGAGAGGGCCGAGCCGAACATCCCGATCATGTTGGTGATGCTCAACGTGTACATGCGGGCGGCGAGTTCGTCGGAGCCCACGGCGGTGATGATGCGGGTGGTGAAGATCTGGGCGGCCTGCCAGAAGGCGGGCTCCAGCATGGTGGGCAGGGTGAACGAGACGAGCAGCAGGCCGTGTTCGCGCCAGTGCCGCCTGCTCGACGGCCACCGGAACCGGACGCGGATCCGGAAGAGGACCAGCCAGGCGCTGAACAGGAGGCCGGCCGCCGTGGCCAGGGCCGTGGACAACGCGATCCCGCGGACGCCCCAGCCCGGTCCCACCGGGGACAGGACCAGGAGGTAGATCAGGGCGATGTTCGTGATGTTCGTGAGGACGGCGGCGAACATGCCCCCTCGGGTGAATCCGTTCGCCGCCATGACGCCGCCGAGCATCGCCATGAGGGAGTGGAGGGCGCAGCTTCCCCCCACGATGTGCAGGAAGGTGGTCCCGTGGCGCAGAAGCTGTCCGTGCAGACCCAGCAGTCGGGCGATCGCCTCTCCCTCGACGAGCAGGACGACGCTCGCGACCACGCCGAGCAGAACGTGCAGGATCAAGGCGACGGAATAGCACTCCCGGACCCGTTCGGTTTTCCCCTGGCCGATCATTCTGGAATAGACGAGGCTGCCGCCCTGGCCCATGAAGGAGAACATCATGAGCACGAAGGTGGTGACCGTGTTGACGGAGCCGACGGAAGCGGCGGCCGCGTCCGATATCCGGCCGAGCGCCCATATGTCGACGAGCCCCATGCAATAGGTGAGGGTCAGTTGCAGGAAGATGGGCCAGCTGAGGGAGAAGACTCCGATGTTCACCTTGGGTGGCACGATGTCTCTTCCCTCCGCTCCCCCGAATCCCCGAAGGGGACTGCCGACCTTGAGGATCGCGGACCTCGGTTCCGGAGACTGCGCCGGGAAGGACGAATCCGCGCCAGTGATCGACTGGATGCTAGCCACGTGATCCGTTCCGCGGGAAGGGAGTTCGAGCGGCCCTCGAGTGCGGCGCGTCCGTCTCCCGACAGGGCCGTGGAAGCCTGCCCGGCTACGAAACCACCCGGAGCGGGTCGCGTGCCGCGTCGGTCAGCGAGGGGAGCTGGGACAGCGCGGTGAGGCGCGGGATGTGCGGCAGGTGGGCGTAGGCACCGAAGCGGTCGTACAGGATGCCGTGGCCGAAACCGGCCCGCAGCGCGCCGAGGACGTCGTTGACCAGGCCGTCGCCGACGTACCAGCAGCGTTCGCCGTCGATACCGAGCAGGTCCAGGGCGTGGCGGTAGATGCGCGGGTCGGGCTTCTCGTAGCCGACGACGGTCGAGTCGACCACGACCTCCAGGTAGGGCAGGAGGCCGGCCTGGTCGAGTTCGTCGCGCACGGTTCCCTCCGAGTTGGAGATGACGCCGAGGGTCAGTCCCTGCTCGGAGAGGGCGCGCAGGGTCGAGGCGGCCTCGGGGTCGATGTCGCGGTAGAGGTCGGGCCGGGACAGGGCCGACAGGACGGCGGGCACCACCGCGTCGGGGTCGAGGCCCAGCAGGGCGGCGAAGGTGCGCGCGACCTTGTCCGTGCCGCCGGTTCTGGTGGGCAGCGGCAGGTGGCGGGCCTCCGCCGCCAGGACGAGGGCGGTGGTGGCGCGGGCGGGGTCGACGCCGGTGTGTCCGGCGGCGGCCAGTTCCTCGGCGAGGACCTCGCCGCTGGGATGGATCAGGGTGAGGCCGGCGTCGAACAGCACGGCATCGGGGGCGGGCGGAAGCGGGGCGTGCGGCACGGGAATCTCCTCGGGGCGAAGTCAGGCACGGGCGGTGCGCGCCGGTTTCGGGCGGCGGGTCCGGGCCGGCAGGAAGACCGCGGAGTGGGGTCCGGCGGTGGCGGCGGGACGGAATCCGTGATGGCGCAGGACCTCTTCGATCCGGGGCCGGTCGACGTACTTCGTGTGGATGTCCAGGACCAGGACGCCCACGTCCGCCAGCCACTCGGTGTCGCCGTGGAGCAGGACGTCCTCCTCCGCTCCCTCGATGTCCATCTTGACGATGTCGGCGCCGGCCCAGCCCGCGGCGGCGATCAGGTCGCCGACGGTGGTGGCGGGGACGCGGGTGGGCGGACGGCGCAGCCGGGCCTCGGGCCGGTGGGCGGCCTCCTCGCGGGCGCGGGCGACGGGCGCGCTGGTCGAACTGGAGGACCACCAGCCGTTGGTGTGCAGGGTGACGTGGCCGGGTGCGGAGGCCACGGCGGCGTGCTCGATCCGCCAGTCCCGCCGGTTGGCCTCCTTGTTGCGGCGCAGCACGGCGACGTTCTCGGCCACCGGCTCGACGCAGACGACCTCGGCGTCGGGGAAGAGGGAGGAGAAGTACAGCGGGGACAGGCCGATGTTGCTGCCGAGGTCGAGGACGCGCTCGACGGGCCGGCCCAGCCGCTCCTCGTAGGGGAAGGAGTAGATCTGTTCCGCGAACACCTCGCGCAGCACGAACAGGTCGCTCGCGTGATGGCGGAAGACGCAGGTGACCGCGTTCAGGCCGGAGCCCAGGGACAGGCTGTGCCGGGTGCCGGGGCCGTTGCGGCCGGTGGCCATCGCCCAGTGGTAGGCGAGCATCCACCGGCTCAGGCCGGTGCTCCGGCCGGGGTGGGCGGCTCGTACCGCCGAGAGGTCCGCCAGCAGGGCGCGCCCTTCGCGGGCGAGCAGGGCACGGCCGGACAGGGCTTGCGGGTCCTCATCGCGTCTGAGGTAGTTCATGCCTGCCTCCCGGGGTGTGGGGGTGTCAGCCCAGGCGGGGGCCGGCGGTGAGCCACCCGCGTGTGTCGGCGGAGCCGGACTGGACGGCTTCGTAGTAGGCCCGCTGGACGGCGGTGGTGACCGGGCCGGGCCGTCCCTGGCCGACGGGGGTGCCGTCGACTCCGACGACGGGGGTGACCTCGCACAGCGTGCCGGTGAGGAAGACCTCGTCGGACAGGTAGAGCTCGGTGCGTTCGACCTGTCGTTCCTCGACGCGGAGTCCCAGGCTGTCGCGGAGCAGTTCGATCACGCTGGCGCGGGTGATGCTGTCCAGGATCGACTCGCTGATCCCCGGGGTGACGACGGTGTCGCCGCGGACGATGAAGACGGAGGCGCCGCCGGTCTCGGCGACCTTGCCCGCGCTGTTGAGGAGGATCGCCTCGCCGTAGCCGTGGGTGTCGGCCTCCAGCCGGGCCAGGCGCAGGTTGTAGTAGTTGGCCGCGGCCTTGACCTTCGGCGGTGCGGTGTCGTCGCCGGAGCGCCGCCAGGAGGAGACGAGGCAGGTGATTCCGGTGTCGATGGTCTTCTCCCGCGGGGAGGGGAAGACGGGCATGAAGAACCCGGCCTGCATCGCCGAGGCGTCGGCGGTGTAGCGGCCCTTCTCCAGGTAGAGCGTGGGCCGCGCGTAGATGTCCTCGCGGTAGTCGAGGGCACTGACGAGTTCGCTCAGCGCCTTCAGCAGCGTCTCCTCGTCGAGTGTGTGCGGGATGCGGGTGACCTTGGCCGAGTCGTGCAGCCGTCGCACATGGCGGTCGAGGTGCACGAAGTAGTGGCGGGACTCCTGCGGGTTCCAGTAGCCGCGCAGTCCTTCGAAGACGCTCGCGGCGCGCAGCACGGTCTCGGTCCAGACGTGGACGCGCGCCTCGTGCCAGGGACGGACCGCGCCGTCGAACCAGATGTGGTCGGGAGTGGAGAGTTCAGCCATGACGTGTCCTCGGGTCGGGGCGGGTGGGTTCAGGCGGCCTTGGCGGCGGTGGCGTCGGCGGCGTCGAGGAACTCCTGCACGGTGTGGCGCGTGTACTTGTGGTCGGCGAGCTTCGCGAGGATGGCGGGGGGCACGGTGACGCAGTGGGCGCCGGCGTCCATGGCCCGCCGGACGTCGCCGGGGCCGCGCAGGCTCGCCGCGATGATCTCCGTGTGGTAGCCCCAGCGGTCGAGCCAGCGGCGCACCTCCTCGATGACGGCGGCGCCGTCGCCGCCCTCGTCGTCGACGCGGCCGAGCATGATGCTCACGTAGCGCGCGCCGGCCTTGGTGGCGAGGGCGGCCTGGCCGTAGGAGAGGCAGGCGGTCGTGTTGACCTGGACGCCCGCGCCGGCGAGCTCGTGCATCTCGGCGAGGCAGGGCACCCCGTGGGGGGTGAGCATGGGGACCTTGATGGCCACGTTGTCGCCGAGCTCGCTCAGCATGAGTGCCTCGGAGACGAGGGCGGCGCCGGACTCGGCGGTGACCTCGGCGTGCAGGACGCCGGGGGCGATCAGGCGGGCGAGGCTGGCGAAGGTCGCCGTCGGGTCGGTGACGCCGTCGCGCAGCAGGACGCTGGGGTTGGTGGTGACCCCGTCCAGGATGCCCTGGCCGGACCAGAACTTGACGTGGTTCTCATCGGCGCTGTCGAGGAAGAGCTTCACGGTGGTCTCCGGGTTCTTCGAGGATGGTGGTGACGGCGGTCATCAGGTCGGGGGCGACGAGGTCGGGCCGGGCCGAGCGCCGGGTGGGGCACACGTCGCACCGGGTGCGGCCGACCCAGGCGGTACGGCAGCCGGCGGCCCGTCCGGCGGCGATGTCGCTCGGGGTGTCGCCGACGAACCAGCAGCGCTCCGCGCGCAGGCCGCGGTGCCGTATCGCCTCGCGCAGCAGTCCTGGGGCCGGTTTGCGGTTGGCGCAGTCGGCGCGCAGCCGGGGCAGGGCGGCCTCGGGGTGGTGCAGGCAGTAGTAGACGTGGTCCACGTGGGCGCCCTGCTCGGCGAGGAGGTGGAGCAGCGTTCCGGTCACGGCGGTCAGCAGCCGTGTGGTGAACTTCCCCTTGGCGATGCCCGGTTGGTTGGAGGCGACGATCACGGGGACGCCGGCCTCGTTGGCCCGCCGTACGGCCTGCGCGGCGCCGGGCATCAGGCGCACCTGGTCGGGTCGGTGCGGGGAGTCGACGGTGCCGAGGTCGGGCTCGTGCCACAGGGTGTTGAGAACGCCGTCGCGGTCCAGGAGCAGGGCGTCGGGGGTCATGGCCGAAGGGACTCCCAGCGCGGCGTGGTCACGGCGAGCAGGGGGTGCACGATGAGCATGTGCCATACGACGGACTGGAAGATCTCGGTGTGTGTGGTGCGGTAGTCCCGGTCGTTCACGGGCACGCGCAGGCATTCGTCGGCCATGCGGGCGGTCTCTCCGCCGTCGGGGCCGACCACGCCGCAGATGTACGCCCCGGAGTCCTGGGCGGTGCGCAGGGCCTCCACGAGGTTGACGCTCACGGGGGGTTCCTCGCTGCCGCCGCCGACGGAGAAGACCATCACGGCGTCGCGGGGGCCGATGTTCGCGCAGGTGAGCCATTCCGCGTAGGCCGAGCGCCAGCCGCGGTCGTTGATGGCGGCGGTGAGCGTGGCGGCGTTGTCGGTGGGCGCGTGGGCGTCCAGACCGGCGAGGTTGCGCAGGTCGCACACGGCGTGGGTGGCGTTGCCCGCGCCGCCGCCGACGCCGAGCAGGAAGACGCGGCCCTGTTCGGCCCGTACCCGGGCGAGGCGTTGTGCCATGCGGTCGACGGCGGTGTGGTCCAGGTCGCCGGCGACGGCGGCGAGGGTTTCCAGGAAGCGGGTGCCGAGGTCGACGCCCGGAGGGGTCTCGACAGTGACGGTCATAGCGCTGGGTCCCTTTCGTCGAGGTGGACGCGCGTGAGGGTCGTGCCCGAGGTGGAGAAGGTGAACGGCACCGGTTGCAGGCCCTGTTCGCGCATGGCGGCGTCCAGGCGGTCGCGGCGGTCGGGGTCGGCGTACAGGAGGAGGAAGCCTCCGCCGCCGGCGCCGACGAGCTTGCCGGCGAGTGCCGCGTTGCCGAGGGCGGTGGTGTACGCGCCGTCCCAACTGGAGGGCGGGGCACCGGCGTTCTTCACCTCCCAGTGCCGTCGCAGCAGGGCGGGGACGTCGTCGACGCGGCCCGCGCACAGTGCCTCGGTCATCTCGTGGCCGATCTCCTTGATGGAGTGCAGGGCGGCGATCTTGTCCTCGCGGCCCCGTGCGGGGGCGGCCAGGTGGCGGGTGCTGTCGCGGCGTACGCCGGTGTAGTAGAGGCACAGGTGCTGCTGGAGCCGGTCCAGGGTGGCCGGTGCGACGGGTGGCGTGCTCGCCTCGGTGGTGCCGTCCGTGGCGATGCGCAGGCGGCGCAGGCCGCCGAGCGCGCAGACGTACGGGTCGTGGCGTCCAACCGGCCGGCCCAGGCGCACGGCCTCCAGTTGCCAGGCGGCCTCGGCCAGCCCGGCCCGGCCCGCGGCCAGCGGGTCGCGGCCGGCGAGGGCTTCGGTGACGGCGAGCAGGCTGACGGCGAACGCGCCGGAGCTGCCCAGTCCGGTGCCCGCGGGAACCGGTCCGAACGAGGTGATCTCGCACGGTTCGTCGAGGCCGGAGGCTTCCAGTGCGGCGGCGACGTAGGGGTCGCCGAGGTCGTGGCCCTTGTCGCCGTGGAGGGTCTGTTCGTGGCTGTAGCGGAAGCGTCCGTCGAGTCGTCCGAGGCGCCCGGCGACGGTGACGCGCAGGCTTATGGCGATGGACAGGACGTCGCCGCCGAAGCTGTCGGCGTAGTACGGCAGATCGGTGCCGCCTCCGCCCAGGGAGAGGCGCAGTGGTGTGCTGGCCACGACGAGCGTGCCGGGCTCGGGGCCGCCGTTCATGCGCGGGCCCCGGTGGTGGCCGGGCTGCGCTGCTCGGCGAGCATGCGGCGGGCGGCCTCCAGTACGGACTGTTCGGCGGTGTGCCGCGGGCGCCAGCCGGTGGACAGCACCTTGTCGATGGACAGTTCGATCACCGGCTGGTCGCCGGACCAGGACAGGGCCGCCTCGTCGGTGCGGATCGTCGGCGGGTCGAGGTCCAGGGCACGGGCGACGAGCGCGGCCACGCCCGCGGTGTCGACGCTGCCGCCCGCCGCCAGGTTGTAGACCTCGCACGCGGGGTGGCCGGGGCCTTCGGTGGCCCGGGTGACCTCGTCCATGCCGGCGACGATGTCGTCGATCAGCACGTAGCTCTTGCGCTGCCGTCCGTCGCCCAGGACGTGCAACTCGGCCGGGTTCTCCTGCAGTTTGCGCAGGAAGTCGCGGACGATGCCCCGGCCCATCCGTCCGCCGAGCACGTTGCCGAGGCGGTAGATGCGGGCGCGCAGCCCGAACATCGCGCAGTAGGCGGAGATCAGTGCCTCACTGGCCACCTTGCCCGCGGCGTAGAGGGAGTTGGGCAGCAGGGGGCCGTCCGCCTCCGTGACGAGGGGGCCGAGCCGGTCGCCGTAGACGCCGCTCGTGGAGGGGAACACGATGGTGGTCACGCCGTGGGTGCGCATGGCCTCCAGGACGTGGCGGGTGAGGCCTGCGGACTGCCTGAGGTCGATCTCGGTGTCCCGGGCGCCCAAGGGGATGTCCGCGTTGGCGGCCAGGTGCCACACTTCGTCGATGCCTTCGAGCAGGTCCGGCAGGAGGGTGAAGAGGTCTCCGGGGACGTAGCGCAGTCGCGGGTGTTCCAGCAGGTCGGTGAGGCGTTCCGCCTCGGCGGGGGCGACCATGTCGGTGGCCACGACGGTGCGGTCGGTCGCGAGCAGACGGCGGACGGCGTGGCTGCCGATGAAGCCCGCGGCCCCGGTGATCAGGACGGTCACAAAGTCTCCTTCGATCAGGACACGTCGGCCGCGGACTTCGCGGACTCGACGGCGAGGGCGGCCAGGGTCGCCGCGTCGACGACACGGCCGGCCAGGACATGGGCGGCGAGCTCGGGGCGCGGCACGCCGCGGACGGCGGCGATGGCTTCGTCGGCCTCGGGGGACGCGGGTCCCGGGCGGCCGCCGCGCACCCGTACGACGGTGAAACGCTGGGTGGCCCAGTCGGCGGCTTCGTACAGGTCCTCGGCGAGGATCTCGGCGCTGCCGCCGTGCCAGCCGGTCTCCTCCCGCAGTTCCCGCAGGGCCGCCTGCGCGGCCGACTCGCCCGGTTCCAGGCCTCCTTGGGGCAGTTCGAGGCTCCAGCGGGCCGCGGCGTAGCGGTACTGCTCGGTCATGAGCAGCCCCTCGGGGGTGTCGCACAGGACGACGACGAAGTCGGCGCGGGTGACGACGGTGAACTGTCCGGTCCCGCCGTCCGCACGGACGAACTCCTCCTCGCGGACGGTCATCCACGGGGTGCGGTGGACGACGCGGCCGGTACGCCGGGTCTTGGGCGCGGGCGTGTTCTCAGGCATGGACACGGTCACTCCCGGCGTCCAGTGCGGCCACGTGCGCGTCGTACTCGGCGTAGCCGGCGGGTGATCCGATCTCCCAGAAGCGCTCGGTCACCTCCAGTGCGGCGAGTCGGCCCGTCGCGACCAGCGGGGCGTACAGCGCGGCGAGGTCCGCGTTCCCGCTGCCGGGGAGGTGTTCGACGGCGGACCGGCGCAGCAGGGTGATGCCGTAGTCGACGAAGGCGTACGTTCCCGGGGGCCGGCCCTTGTCGTACGTGGTGACCCGGCCGTCCTGGACGGCGACGTTGCCGGGAACCAGCCAGTCGTGGTTGCGCAGCACCGCCATCGCGGCGTCCAGGCCCGAGGCGTGCCAGCGGTGTGCCAGCTCGGCCAGTGGGGCGGGAGTGTGGCTGTCGCCCATGACGAGGGCGAACTCGTCGGCCAGGTGGGGCAGGGCGAGCCGCAGGGAGCCCGCGGTTCCCAGCGGTTCGGTCTCCACCGTGCAGGTGACGTGCATCCCCGCCGTGCCGTGGACGTCGAGGAACCGCAGAACCTGATCGGCCAGGTGGCCGAGGCACAGGTGGAGCTCGCGCACCCCTTGGCGGGCGTGGTGGTCGAGCAGCCGGGCCAGGAACGGGCGTCCGCCCACCGGCAGGAGGACCTTGGGGGTGCGGGCGCTCAGCGCTCCCATGCGGGTGCCGAGTCCGCCGGCCAGCATGACGACCTGCGGCGGCCGGGCCGCGTCCAGGGGGGTCATCGGGTGCCTCGGACCGTTGCGGGGACGGCGAGTTCGCGCAGCAGCGCGTCCGTACGGTCGATCATGCGGCGCAGTGAGAAGCGGGCCAGGACGTGGGCGCGGGCCCGTCGGCCGAGGCCGCGCCGCAGGTCCGCATCCGCGCAGAGCGCTTCCAGGGCGCCCGCGAGCTGTTCGGGGGCTTCGGGGTCGACGCGCAGGGCGAGCCCCTCCTCGGTGAGGACCTCGTCGAAGCCGTCGATGCGGGTGGCGATGACGGGCCGTGCGGCGCTCATCGCCTCCAGCAGGGACAGACCGAGTCCTTCGGAGTGGCTGGGCTGGGCGACGATGTCGGCGGCGGCGAGGATGCCCGGCATCTCCTGGACGGTGACGGATTCGTCGAGCCGCAACCGCGGCGCGCCGATACGTGCCGCCTGGGCGCGCAGGTGGTCGGCGTAGTCCTGGGAGGCGGAGCTGACTCCCCCGACCAGCAGCAGCCGCAGGGCGGGGTGGCCGAGGGAGTCGAACGCCTCGATGAGCTCCCGCTGGCCCTTGCGGGGCTTGAGCCGCCCGGCGCAGACGACGAGCAGGTCCTCGTCGGCGATGCCGTAGCGGGCGCGGACGCGCTGTCGCAGGGGGGCGGTGTGCGGGGCGTCGGTGAAGGCGTCGGTGTCGACTCCGTGGTGGATGAGGGCGACCCGTTCGGCGGGCAGGTGGGCCAGGGCGCGGGCGGCGTAGGAGTGTGATCCCGCGAGGACCAGGTCGGGTGCCATGCGGCGGTAGCCGAGCATGGTCTTGCCGATGCCCAACGGCTCTTCCAGCGGGGCGTGTTCGTGGTAGGCGCCGACCAGCGGGATGGACAGTTCGTCGGCCACGACGCGGCCGGCGACGGTCGTCTCCAGGCTGTTGGCCAGGATCAGGTCGGGTCCGAACTCGGCGACGACGTCGGCGAGTTCGGGCAGGAGGCCGAAGTAGAGCTGTTCCCAGGGAAGTTTGCTGGGGTCTTCCAGCAGGCCGCGGTATCCGCCGAGTCTGATGACGCGGACGGGGCCGTCGGTCTCCCTCGGGGGTGTGCCGGCGACCGTGTCGGTGACGACGAGGACGTCGTGGCCGGCGTCGGCCAGGCCGTGGGCGACCGTGCGGGCGTAGGACTCGGCGCCGCCCATCGTCGGGGCGAACGCGGAGGTGAGCAGAAGCACGCGCGAAGGCATGGCGAGGCGGTCCTCCTTTCCGGGTGTGGGCGCACGGGACCGGGCCGCGACCGCGGTTCCGGCCTGATCGACGGGGTGGAGAGGGCGCGGCGGCTTCAGGAGGCGGGCAGGATGCGCAGCTTGCGGCCCTCGCGCCGGACGCGGTCCTCGGCGAACGCGGCGAAGATGCCGGGCAGCATGTTCCGCTCCGTCTGCAGGATGCGCGGCTCGACGGTCTCGATGGTGTCGTCGACGTCGACGCGGATGGGCTCCTGGGCGATGATCGCTCCGCCGGCTCCGGAGAGCGCCTGGCGCAGGTGGAAGGTGACGCCGATCAGCTTGACGCCGTGGTCGAGGGCCGGCCCGATGGCCTCGTCGTCCTCGGCGAAGGCGGGCAGCAGCGACGGGTAGACGCTCATCACCCGGTCGGGGAAGGCGCTGAGGAGGGCCTCGTCGATGACGTCGCTGTAGCCGGCCGAGAAGACGAAGTCCACACCGGCCTTCTGCAGTTCGGCGGCCATGGCCTCGTCGCGCGCGGCCCGCGAAGGGTAGTCCTCCAGCCGGTGCAGGGACACGTGGGGTATGCCGTTGTCGCGGGCCACGCCCAGGGCGGGGCAGTCGAGGTTGGCGACGGCGGCGACAACCTCGCCGTGGCCCTTGCAGGTCTCCAGGACCATCCGCAGGGCGTTGCCGCGCCCGGACGTCATGACACCGATGTTGAGCATGGTCTCTCCGTTTTCCTCGGTCACAGCGGGAGGCTGGCGTAGCGCTGGGCGTCCCCGATGGCGGTGGGGCGGCCTTCGGTCGCCCCGAGCAGCCACTCGTTGGGGCGTCGTCCGTGGTCGTCCTCCATCCGCGGACGGGGGTGGTGCAGGTGCAGCAGGACCTCGTCGGACATGTGGACGGGGGTGTGGCGCCGGAGGTGGTCGAAGAACTCGTTGTCCTCGTCGCCCCAGCCCTCGTAGCGTTCGTCGAAGCCGTGGATGTCGTGGAAGACGTCGCTGTCGACGAGGATGCAGCCGCCCCTGTTGGTGACCAGGCGGTAGCCGTGCAGCCCGTCCGGGTCGACGGTCCTCTCCGTGCCGAACAGCCGTGCGCGCAGGGCGGTTTCGCTGGAGCTCTCGTCGAGGTAGTGCAGGCTCTCGTGGGGAAGCAGCGCCCGCGCGCCGACGGTGTCGATCCGGTCCAGCAGCCGCTCCAGGAAGGTGCGGTCCGGCAGCACGTCCGCGTCGAGGAAGAGGAGCCGGCGGTCGTGGCCGCGGGTGGCGACGGCGCCGACGTTGTGGGCCCAGCTCCGGTTGTAGGGGCCGCCGTGGGGTGCGTGGACGTACAGGTCGGCCAGGGGGGCGATCAGGTCGCGGTGCCGGGCGTGGTCGTCCTGCTCGACGACCACGAGCCGGTGGCGGGCGGGGTCGAGCGACTGGTCGCGCAGGGCGGCGGCGGTCGCGACGGCGTTGCGCAGCCGGTCGCCGGAGGTGGTGTCGCGGAAGTCGAGGACGACGGTGACGTCCCAGTGGCCGGTCATGTCCCGGGGCTCCGCGGCCGCCGCGGCGGCGATCTCCCGTGCGGTGGGGGTGCCGTCGGCCGGACGGCTCTCGTGGCGCGGGCCGCGGTCCAGGACGATGCGGTTGCGGTCGTCGAAGACGCTTATGTGCGCGTCCAGTTCGGCCGCGAGGCCGGCGTCCTGGTGGAGGGCGGTGGTGACGGCGTCGGACAGCTCCCGCTGGAGCCGCCGGTCGAGGGGGTCGTTCCGCAAGCCGCGCAGGGCCGCGTCCAGCGGGCCGCCGGGGGTCTCCCGGGCGGCGGCCGTCAGCAGGTCCTGGATCCGGGTGCACAGCCGTTCGGTGCGCCGCCACATCGGGGCGCTGACGCGGGCGGCCGGGTCCAGCAGGGTGACGACGGCGACGGTGGCGCGCTCGGCGACGGGGGCTGGACCGGAGCGGGTGACCGGACCTGTCATGAGAGCACCGTCCGGTGGAAGACCGGGCCCTCGGTGCCCGTGTCGCCGGTGCCGTCGAGGACCAGATGGGCGTGGTGGTGCGGTCGCTCGCCGTCCACGTAGCGGTCCTCGGCGGGCATCCACTGGTCGACCCACTGGCTCTCGGCCTCGGCGCCGTCGCGCTCCAGTCCGCGGCTGAGCCGCAGTTCGCGGGGCGTGTGGCAGTAGACGCGGTAGGTGTACAGGTCCCGTACGCGGGCCCGGGTGCTGTAGACGCCCTCGACGACGAGGGGGACTCCGGCGGGAAGGTCGTGCCACTCGGCGAGCCGGTCGTGGTCCCAGTCGTAGCGCTGGTATCGGACGGCCTCGCCGGCGAAGGCCGGGCGCAGCACCTGGCGTTCCAGCCGGTCCAGGTCGAAGTCGGCGCCGAAGCCGGCGGGCCGTTCGTCGTCACTGGTGCGGTAGAAGTCGTCGACGTGGACGACGACCGCGCCGGGCAGGCGCGCGGCGAGCAGCTCGGCGAGGGTGCTCTTGCCGGACGCGCCCGGACCGTCGACGCCGACGAGGATGCGGCGGCCGCCGCGGTCACCGCGAGCGCGGATCTCCGCGGCGATCTCGTCCAGGTCGCAAGCGTTCTGCGTCTGCATGGTCATCCCTTCGTGGGCAGCCGTGCGCCGCACCGGTGGTGCGGGGACACGGGGGTGGTCACAGGCGCCGGGTCGCATACGAACGAAGCGATGCCGCATCGGCGTCTGTTGCATGATGCGGGTGTCCGGCGGGTGCGGCCCAGTCACCGATACCGGGGACACGGCGGTCGGCGGACGTGACAGCGCCCGGGGACACGAGGGTCGGCGGACGGGCCAGCGCCCTGCGGTCACCTGTCGATCCGTTGCCATTGCCCTGACGTTCGTCTACCGAAGGCCTGCCGTCCTCCCCTCTAGGTTCGTGGCCAGAACCGCACGGCAGGCGACCCGGAGGGTGGGCGATGTACACAGTCGGTCTCAGGCACGACCACCCGTTCCTGTCGTGGGCGCTGGGCATGGCGCTGCGTGAGGTGCCCGGCATCGAGGTGTACAACCTCGGCGAGGGAGCGTCCCGGCGTCCGTGTCCCGTCCCGCTCGACGTGCTCATCACCAACCGTCCGACGAGCTGCGACGGTCCGGGGATGACGCCCGGCACCCGGGTCCTGCTCATGTCCGCCCAGCGGCCCGGCAACCTGGCCGGCAGCGGCGCCACCTGCTTCCTCGACGAGCGTTCCACCCCGGAGGCCGTCGTCGCCGCGGTACGCGCCGCGGTGGGCACGGACCCCGGGGCCGGTGACGTCGCGTCCGTACGCGACATGCTCTCCCCGCGTGAATGGGAGGTGCTGAGCCACATCGCGGCGGGCCTGACCCACGATCAGATCGCGCGGCGGCTCGCCATCAGCCCCCACACCGTCGACACCTACGTCAAGCGCATCCGCAGCAAGCTCGGGCTCGGCAACAAGGCCGAACTCACCCGGGCCGCGCTCGCCGCTTCCTGACCTCACCCGACCGCCCGTCCCCTGAGGAGACCTCGTGACCGTTCCCCTGCTCGTTCACACGCACGGCATCGGCGGCATCGACTTCAGCTCCATGGTGCCGAGCGCCCTCGCCGACGTCGAGCAGCACGCCGTCCGCAGAGGCGTGCACCTCGTGCCCTCGGTGTTCCTGGAGCGTTCCTACATCGACCGTTTCAGCGAGGTCGTCCGCGCCTGGTCAGCCGACCGCGAGCGGTTCCCCTCCGTGCTGGGCTTCTCGGTGGAGGGTCCGCTGCTGGGCCGGTCGGGCGGTGTGCCGCCCCGGGGCATCTGGTCGCCCTCGGCCGAGGAGTGGGAGAGGATCTGCGAGCTCGGCCCGCACGGGCTGCGCTACATCGTCATGGGGCCGGACGGGGGTGACCTGGACGACGTGCTGGAGGGCGGTGTCCGTTACCGGGACATCGTCGACCTGTGCTACGCCAACGGCGTCCGGATCGCGCTCGGGCACTTCCGGCACACGCACCCGGAGCTGAGCGCCGAGCGGACGCGCGAGCTGATCGACTACGTCCACCACCGGTACGGCCCCTCCCCCGACGTGCTGCTGACCGACCATCTCTTCAACGACATGCCCCGTGCCTTCCGGCACGTGTGGCGCACTCCGGCCGAGCGGGCCGCGCGGGACGGGGAACGGGCCGCCTTCCTGGCGCGGGAGTGGCACTACGAGACGCTCCCGGAGCTGCTCGGACCGGTCCCGGCCGCGCTGGTGCGGGCCGCGCAGGACGAGAAGCTGCTGCCGTTCCTCAACTTCGACGGCGACCACGTCGACCTCGCCATCTGCCGGCGCACCGCGGAGTTCCTCGGCACCGGACGGATCATCGGCATCACCGACGACACGGAGATTCCCGTGCTGGCGGGCGAGGCGCTGCACCACCGGGAGGGCAACCACCTCTGGTACCGGTCCGACGGCATCGTCGCCGCCGGCACCGGGTTCTACCCCCGCCAGTACGCGAACGTGCTGGGTCTCGGGCTGGGCGAGGACGGCGTACGGGACATGTTCCACACCAATCCGCGCCGGGCGCTGCGGCTTCCGGTGGCCCGCGCCGAGGCGTTGGTGCGGTGATGCTGGGCGTCGTACTGGCCGCGGGCCACGGTTCCCGGCTGCGGCCGCTGACGTCCCGGTGGCCCAAGCCGCTGCTCCCGCTCGGCGCGGACACCCTGCTGGACAGGCTGGCCCGGCAGGCGCGTGCCGCGGGTGCGGGGCGGGTGGTGTGCAACGCCCACCACCGGGCCGAGGACGTGGTCGAGCACTGCCGGCTGCACCCCGGCCGGGCGGGCGGCCCCGTCGAGGTGCGCGTCGAGCCCGAACTGCGCGGCCCCGCGGGCACGCTGCACACGTTCGCCGAGGAGATCCGTGACAGCGGGCGGGCGGTGGTGCTCTCCGGGGACCTGCGGACGGGCGGCGGGCTCCCCCGCTTCGTCGCCGCGCACGAGGCCTCCGGCGCCCTGCTCAGCGTCGCCCTGGTGCACGTGCCGGACGGGTCGCGCTACGGGGTCTTCGAGTTCGACGAGGACGGGGCCGTCGCACGGGTCGAGGAGAAGCCGGCCTGGGCCGCGGGCCGGCCGTCCTGGGTGAGCGCGGGCATCTACTGCGTCGAGCCCGAGGTGCTGTCCTTCATACCGCAGGACCGGCCCTTCGACTTCGCCGCCGATCTGGTGCCCGCCCTGCTGGCCGCCGGACAGCCCGTCAATTGCGTCGCCTGGGCGGGCGCCTGGGACGACCTGGGCACTCCGTCGGCCTACCGCGCGGCGGTCCTGCACGAGGTGCGGGCCGCGGGCGGGGAGCCGACCGAGGACGGCGGTGTGTGCCTGCGTGACCCCAGCGCGGTCGTCGAGGAGGGGGCCGCCCTGTACGGCGACGTCTATCTCGGTGCCGGTGTCCGGGTCGGGGCCGGCGCGCAGGTGCGTGACTGCGTCCTGCTGCCCGGGGCGCGGCTGGCCCCCGGCGGCCTGGCCGTGGAGACCGTTCTGGCCGGTCCCGCAGGAGCGGGTGGCTCATGAGGCGTCCGACCTCGCCCGTCGCGGCGGGCGCCGGACGGCACGGGCCGGCCGTGACACCGTACGGCCCCGGCGGGAGGGCGGTGCCGAACGTGCGGGCCGCCGTCTACGGTCCGGCCTTCGTGGCCGCCGTCGCCTACGCCGACCCGGGCAACTTCGCCAGCAACACCACCGCGGGCTCCGCGTACGGCTACGGCCTGTTGTGGGTCGTGGCGGCGGCCGGAGCCATGGCCATGCTCATCCAGTACGTCGCGGCGAAGCTGGGCACCGTGACCGGCCGCGGACTGGGCCGGCTGTGCCGCGAACACCTGCCCCGCCCCGTCGTGTACGGCCTGTGGGCCCAGGCGGAACTCGTGGCCGTGGCCACCGACCTGGCCGAGATCGTCGGCGGCGCCCTGGCCCTGCGGCTGCTGTTCGGCCTGCCCGTGCTGCTGGGCGGAGTGCTCGTGGCCACGGTCTCGTGTCTCGTGCTCGCCGCGGAGGGCAAGGGCGCACGGCGCTTCGAGAGCCTGGTCGCGGGAGTGCTGGCCGTCGTCGTCATCGGTGTCTGCTACGACATCGTCGCCGCTCCCCCGAGTCCGACGGGTATGGCCCACGGGATGGTGCCGTCCTTCCCCGGGGCCGACAGCCCGATGCTCGCCGCGGGCATGCTGGGCGCGACCGTCATGCCCCACGTGATCTATCTGCATCCGGTGATGGCCGCCCGCCGCCTGTCGCTGCGCTCCGTCGCCGGCACGGACCCTGCACACGCCACGTGGCTGCTGCGCCGGCTGAGGACCGCCATCGTCGTGTCCCTCGGGGTCGCCGGCGCGGTGAACGCCGCGCTGCTGCTCATCGGTGCGCGGATCCCCGGCTTCGGTGACGACCTGGACTCGGTCCACGCCCGTCTCGGCGAGACCGTGGGCTCGGTGGCCGCGGCCGCGTTCGCGATGGCGCTGCTCGCCTCCGGGCTCGTGTCCTCCTCGGTCGGCACCTACGCGGGGCAGGTGATCATGACGGAGTTCCTGGACCGTCAGGTTCCGGTGTGGTTCCGCCGGGGCGCGACCCTGGTGCCCGCTCTCTCGGTGCTGGCCCTGGGGGTGAATCCGACCACCGCGCTGGTGTGGTCCCAGGTCGTGCTGTCCTTCGGGATCCCGTTCGCGCTGGTGCCGCTGGTCTGGCTGACCGGGCGCGGCACCCTGATGGGGGCCCGGCGCAACGGGCCGCTCACGCAGGCCGCGTTGAGCGTGGTGACGGCGGCCGTGATCGGTCTCAACGTGTTCCTGCTGGTTCAGGTGGCGGCCGAGGTGGGCTGAGCGATCCGCCCACCGCGCTCGGATACGGGGGCACCGGACCGCGGCTCCGGTCCGGGCTCCTCACCCCGGTGCAGCGCCCGCGCCGGCAGCCAGCGCTCGGCGGCCCAGAATCCGGCACCGCCCAGCGCGCAGGCGACCGTCAGCAGCCACCACAGCCAGGGCGCACCCGCGGTCAGGAGCCAGCCGACCACCGCGGGCCCCACTCCGGACGTCAGCGCGCCGGCGCTCTGGAACACGGACATGGTGCGCCCTTCGTGGGACGTGTCCGCCGCGGCGGCGACCAGGGCGCTGGACGCGGGCAGGTAGCACATGAAGGCGAAGCCCACGAGCAGCGAGGCCACCGCGGCGCCCGTCGCGGCCACGGCGGGCCGGCCCGAGGGCAGGGCGGCGATCACGGCGACGGCGAGGATGCCGAGGCCGGCGCTGAGCACCACCACGCGGGTGCGCCGCATGCGGGCCGAGCGGCGTGTCACCCAGGACTGCAGGGCGAACGCGCCCAGGCAGTTCAGACCGAACAGGGCGGTCGGCAGCCAGGCGCCCAGACCCAGTCCGTCCACGACATGCACCGGCAGGACGACGGTGGGCACCAGCCACAGGAAGGACAGGCCGATCTGGCCCACCGCCAGGGCCCACAGCCACCGCTGCGCCAGCACGTGCCGCCAGGCTCCTCGGACCGGGGCCCGGTCGGTACGGACCAGCCCCTCGGCGGCGAGAGGTTGTGCGGAGGAGGTGGGGCGGACGCGGGCCAGCAGCCATGCCGACAGCAGGGAGCTGAGGACGTTGAAGCCGACGAGCAGTCGGGCCCCGATGTGGTCGTCCCAGCTCAGGAAGGCGGCCGCGGCCAGTCCGCCGATGGCGAACCCGCCCTGCTTGACCGACTCGGCGAAGGCGAACCACGTGTCCAGCCGGTGGCGTGCGGTCAGTGACTTCAGGAAGACGGGCCAGGCCGTCCAGTAGCAGCGGTCGGCCGCCGTCACCAGGAAGACCGAGACCAGCACTTGCCACCAGTTGTCCGCGAGCAGGTAGCCCACGTAGCCGACGCCGGCGATCACGTTGTTGCCGACGAGGACGAACCGGGAACCGTACCGGTCCACGAGAGCGCCGGCCCAGGGCGAGATCGGCAGGGTGAGCAGGACGGCCGCGCTGGTGACGAGCCCGATGGTGGCCACCGACATGGACGTCGTGAGCGTGAAGTACAGGAGCGACAGGGGCATGACCATCCCCGCGCCCACCGCGTCGACCACCACCGAGCCGACGAGACCGCCCCGTTGGGTGGTCGCCATGTCCGGCATCGCGCCGCGCAGACGGCGCGCGCTCGACTCAAGCAGCCGCGGCACTGTGGTCCCCCTTCGTGTTCGGCGTGCCGAGAACGCCCGGTGCCACCACCGGGGGTCGTCCCGACCAGGACAGGCAGTGCAGGTGCCGTCCGTCGTGCACGGTGTCGACCACTCCCGCGTTCTCGATCCAGTTGCGGTAGCCGGAGGTCAGCGGCAGGTTCGCGCACAGCACGGTCAGGGCGAGCTGGAGTACGGTGCCGTGGCCGACGACGAGCACGGTCTGCCCCGGGTGCCGGGCCACCAGGTCGTCGACGACGCGGCTGATGCGCTCCACCGTCGCGCTGCCGCGCTCGCCGGTGCCGCCGACGCGGTGGTCGAGGTCGCCGTTGAGGTACCAGTGGTCGAAGGTGGCGTCGAAGCGGGTGAAGGCCTCCGCAGAGGACTGTCCTTCGAGGTCGCCGACCGATCCCTCGCGCAGTTCGTCGTGGATCCGCGGCTCGAGTCCGGTGGCCAGTTCGTCGTTGAGGATGGCGGCGGTCTCCACCGCGCGCCGCAGCGGGCTGCTGTAGACGGCGGCCAGGCTGTCGCGCACCGGGCCCAGTTGGCCGGCCAGGGTGGTCACCTGGCCCCGGCCCACCTCGTCCAGGGAGACTCCCGGATAGCCGGAGGTGATCACCATCTGGGCGTTGTGCGGGGTGCGTCCGTGTCGTACGAAGAGCAGGCGGGTCATGGAAGTCCTCTCGCGCCGTGAAGAGTCTCGCTTTGCTTGGCAAAAATGTGCCAGACGCTGACCAAGGAACGAAAAAGGGCCACTTCATCGCGGATTTCTGAGATCGCGAAACGTTGGCAACTTATTGCCAAAGGTGAGGGCGTACAGGCGCCGCCGACGCGTCTCTCCACGCGGCGGGGAGCTTCAGCCGGCCGGTGTCCCGGATGCGGTCCGCCCGACGGGGACGCTCAGCCCGCGTGCGACATCAGGGCGGCCCGGCCGGCCGGGTGCCGGGGCAGCGCGGCGAGGCGCAGCAGCGGGGGGATCCTGAAGGACGGGCCGTGCGCCGGCCCGTCGGCCTCGGCTTCGAGCGCGCCCAGTTCGAGCAGCCGGCCCACCCTGTCCTCGGCGCCGAACATGTCCGTCGCCCACACCCGGGCAGCGGCCACCAGACCGAACCGGCCGGCCTCCGCCGCCGCCAGCGCGGTGAGCGCCGCAGCGGCGTCCACGGGAAGGCGTCGTACCGCCCGCCGAAGGAGTTCGCCCATGTCGAAGGAGACACTGCCGAGTTCGTCCAGGCGCCGGTCCGCGTCGAGCAGTCTGCGGGCGAGGCCGTCCGGAGTCCGCAGCAGGGGCGGGCCCAGTTTCCCGGCCGCTGCGCGCAGGGCGAGGGGGAGGTGTCCGCAGGCCTCGGCGATGTCCCGTACCGCCCGGGGGTCGTGTTCGACGGCGGCCGTTTCGGCGAGCGCGCGGAGCAGATCGGCGGACTCCCGCGGGGAGAGCGGCCCCAGGGGTACGGACTTGGCTCCCGCCAGTCCCGGCAGCGAGGTCCGGGAGGTCAGCAGGACGGTGGTGTCCGGGCCGCCCGGGAGCAGGGGGGTCACCTGAGAGGCCGTCGCGGCGTCGTCCAGGAGGATGAGCAGCGGGCGTCGCGCGCTCCACGCCCGGAAGGCGCGGATCCGTCCCTCGGCACTGTCGGGGATCTCCTCGGCCTCGACGCCGATGTCCCTCAGGAGCGAGAACAGCACGGCGTGGGGGTCGAGGGGACGGTCGTCCGGGCCGTGCAGGACGGCGTGCAACCGGCCCCCGGGGAAACGGTCCTTGACCCGATGCGCGGCGTGGACGGCGAGCGTTGTCTTGCCGACGCCGACACCCCCGGTCAGCAGGACCAGGCGGGGGGCCGTCCGCGCGGTCCCGGCGGGAGCGCTCAGCCGCAGCACCTCCCTCAGGACACCCGCCCGGCCGGTGAAGTCCTCGGTGTCCGGGGGCAGATGGGTCACGCAGGGCGGCGCGGAGACGGGCCGGACGCCGGATGACGCGGGGCGGGGCGGATCGAGCCGGTCCGACTCGTTGAGCAGGTCGCGGTGCAGGTCCCGGAGCCGCCGCGAGGGTTCCGCGCCGAGTTCCTCCACCAGCCGGCGGCGGAGCCGCGTATAGGCGTCGAGAGCGACGTCCCGGTGTCCGGCGCGGTAGGCGGCGGTCATCAACTGTGCGGCGAACGGCTCGTTGAGCGAGTGACGTCCGGTCAGTTCATGCAGCTCGGGCAGCAGTTCACGGTGCCGCCCGAGCGACAGGTCGCAGTCGATCCGTTGTTCCAGTGCCTCCAGACGGGCCTGTTCGATCTGCGCGATGCGCGCCGTGAGCAGCGGTCCGGCGGTCACGTCGGCGAACGCAGGACCGCGCCACAGTGCCAGCGCCTCGCCGAGGATCCGGGACGCGGCCGCGTGATCGGCCCGGTCACGGGCAGCCCGCCCCCGATCGGCCAGCAGCCGGAACACCTCCAGGTCCAGGCTCTCCCCGGGCACGTGGACGCGATACCCCCCGGGACGGGTCTCCAGCACGTCGAGCGTCTCCCCGGCCCGGGCCTCGTGGGCGTCGGCGTCGGCGAACGGCCGCAAGGCCCGGCGCAGTTGGTACATGTACGTCTGCACGGTCTTGCGGGCGAGCCGGGGCGGCTCGCCGTCCCACAGCTCGTCGATCAGGAGCGACACCGGCACGAACGCGCCCGCGTGCAGCAGCAGTACCGCGAGCGCGCGCCGGGCCATGGGAGCCGACGGGGTGCGCTCGACGGACCCGCGGCGGACCTCCAGCGGACCGAGGACGGCCACCCGCAGGGCGGGCTCGGCGGACGGTCGCGGCATGAAGGGTCCCTCGGTGCGTCGAAGGAAGCTCGGCGGATGTCCCACCCTACGAAAGGCGACGTCAGCCCCCGTTCAGCTCCAGTGCAACGCAGACCACGACGGACCATGAGAATCGGACAGGCGACGGGGGTCCGGTCCCGCGCGGGGGTGTCCTGACATTCCTCTGATGTGGCGCTCACCCAGGACCGGCGGAAAGTACGCGGCTTTGACCCGATACTTCCCGCCGCCTTTCCGGCCGCTTGCACGGCATCACCGAAGCTGATGCCAGCCGAGCGCAACGGGAGGACGCGTGAGGAAGGTTCACTTCGACGGCACGCATCGCGTCCGGCGCCCCGCCGACACCTGGGCCGTTCTCGACCCGCTGCGCGACAGCTACGGGATCACCCGGGTCGCCGACGTGACGGGCATGGACCGCCTGGGCGTACCGGTGGCCAAGGCGGTCCGTCCGGGAGCCCGTACGCTCACGGTCACCCAGGGCGGAGGCGTGTCGGCACTGCTCGCCCGTGTCTCCGCGGTCATGAAGTCCCTGGAACGGTGGCACGCCGAGTACGCCTGTCCCCCGCCCCGGGTGACCGGCACCCCCGCACGTGAACTGGGCCTTCCCTACGACGTGCGCGGCCTGCGCCGGAACGCGGGCAGCCTGCTGACCGACCGCACCCCGCTGGACTGGGTCGCCGCCGTCGACGCGGTCACCGGCGTCGCCACCCTGGTGCCGCGGGACTGCGTACGGGTCGACCACGAGGCCGGCGCCCTGTGGAGCCCGCCGCTGCTCACCGGCACCGCCGACGGACTGGCCGGCGGCAACAGCCACCACGAGGCAGTGACGCACGCCCTGTACGAACTGGTGGAACGCGAGTGCGCGTCGGCCGCCGCGCCGCTCACGGCCGAGCGACGGTGGGTGGACCCGAGGAGCGTGCGCGAGGAGCCCTGCGCCCAGGTGCTGCGCCGGCTCGAACTCTCCGGCACGCGGCTGGAGATCGTGGACCTGTCCGACCGCTGGGAACTGCCCTGCTTCGTCACCCGTGTGTGGTCGCCCGACCATCCGGTACCGGCCGTCGGCTCCGGGGCGCACAGCAACGCCGCGACGGCCCTGTGCCGGGCTCTCACCGAAGCGGCGGAGAGACGGCTCACCTCGATCACCCGCAGCCGTGACGACCTGCCCGCCGCCCCGGACTCGTCCGCCGTCGTCCCGCGCCCCGCCGCTTCGACGCGGGACGGCCGCACCGTGTCGTGGCAGGACGTGGCCGCACCGGCGATCCGGTTCGCCGAGGACGAGACCGAGGCACTGTGGCTGGCGAGCGTGGTGCGCAGGATCACGGGCCGTGCGCCGGTCGTCGTCGACCTGAGCACCCATCCCGCGTTCAGCGTGGTCAAGGTGGTACTGGTCGGCTCCGCACCACGCCGTGGGGTCCCCGGAGCCGCGTGCCTGCGGTCGGCCGCCGCTCCGGAAGGGGCCGGATGACCGTCCATGTGTACGCCGGGCCCACGCTTCCGGTGGGCGACGTGCTCGACGCTGTGCCGGAGGCGATCGTCCATCCCCCGGTGCGCCACGGCGACCTGTGGCTCCTCGATCCGCGCCGCGAGGACACCGTACTGATCATCGACGGGGTGCTGCGCGATGCCGAGCCGGTGCGGCACAAGGAGATCCTCGACGTCCTCGGCCGCGGTACCCGGGTGATGGGCGCCGCGGGCCTGGGCGCCCTGCGCGCCGCCGAGTTGGGCCCGTACGGGATGCGGGGCGTCGGTCACGTCTTCAGCATGTACCGGGGCGGCGCGCTGGACGCGGACGACGAGGTCGCGGTCGAGTACCCGCCCTGCGGTTTCCCGGCGCTCACCCTCGCGCTGGTGAATCTGCGCTGGGCACTCGTCCAGGCGGTGGCCCGGCGGCTGATACCCGAGGACCAGGCGGCGCCCGTCCTGCACGCCGCCCGGCAGCTCCACTACACCCGCCGGAACTGGGCCGCCCTGCTGCACCGCGCGGAGCTCACCTGCGCGCGTACGGGCGAAGCCGCCCGCACGTTGCGGCGGTTCACCGCGGAGCACCCCCGACTGGCCGATCTCCAGCGCGAGGACGCGCTGCTGGCACTGGAACAGACGAGGGCCGAGCACGCGCCGGACGCCGCCGGGCCGGCCCGGGCCGCTCTCACCCCTCGCACCTGTCCCATGGAACGCGAGCGCGGCGCACATCGCCCCGCGGTGCCCACGCGCCGGGTGCCGATCGTGTCCGAGCGGGACGTGCTCGGATTCCAGCAGGTCTACGACCCCGACTTCCCCGCGCGCTACCGCCGTTACGCCCTTGAGCGCATCACATGGGGTGTGCCGGCCGGCGCGGACCGCGATCCGGTGCGGGTCGCGCTGTCGGCCGTCGGCGCCGCCCCGGAGACCGCCGGCACCCCCGAGACCACCGCCGCCCCGGAGACCACCGCCGCGCATCTGCCGCAGGAGACGTGGGACTACTGGCTGACGCCGCGTGAGCAGCGTGAGGACGGTGCGCGGCACGGACTGGTACGGCTGCTGGTGCGCTCGTTCCGCGTCGAGCCGGGCGTGGGCACCTTCCACGGCGTCCCCGTCGAGCTGCGCGGAGGCGAGAGTGCCTGGGCGGCGGGCGCGTCCGCGGTGGCCGCGGCCGACCTGCTCAACGAACACGTGGCCCGGTCCGGGACGCACCGTGTGCCGGACCGGGTGCCCGCGGCCGTCGTACGGCGGCATCTCGCGGACGTCTGGAAGTGCGGGGACTCCGCCGAACTGCTGGCGGCGGCCCGGGACCGCGGGTTCGTCTCCCTCGCCGAGGCCGAACAGACAGCCCGCCGCTTCCTGGCCCTGCACGGCGTACGGGCGACACAGGGCCGGCCGTGACCCGCTCGGCCCACCGGCACCCGGCGCGAGGTCCGGTACGGCGACGGGTCCTCGCCCCGGCGGCGGCCTCCGGCCTCCCACGCGAGGTCGGCTCTGCCGTCGGCACGGTGCGGCGGGCAGCGGCGTCTGATGCCGGGTCAGTGCGCGGCGGGCAGCACCGCGGCCGCGTAGAGGCCGCCACCCTCGGCCCGGCTCAGTTCGAGCCGGCCTCCGGAGGCGGTGAGCAGGGCGGCGGCGATCGTCAGCCCCAGGCCGGTTCCCGCGTGGCCTCGGGCGGAGCTGCCCCGCCAGAACGGAGTGCCCGCGCGGGCGATCTCCTCGTCCGTCATGCCCGGCCCCCGGTCGCGCACCCGCACCTCGATCTCCGATCCCCTGCCGTCCACGACGACACGTACCTCGCTGCCGCCGGGCGAGTGGTGCAGGGCGTTGTCGAGGAAGACGTCCAGGCTCTGCTCCAGAGCGCCGCCCGCCTCCAGTCCGGTGACCGCGATCCCGTCCAGTTCGAGCCGGATGCCGCGGGAACGGGCGAGCGGGGCCCACGCGTCGACCCGGGCGGCGGCGATGCCCAGCGCGTCGACGGGCTCGGCGGGGGCCCGTGGCTCCGTGGCCGATCCCCAGGTCAGCACCTGTTCCAGGATCCGGGCGAGCCGGTCCACCTCGTACAGGATGGCGCCCACCTCACGCCGGGCGTGCGCGTTCGGGCCGACGGGCAGCCGCTCCCGGAGCGTCTCCAGGCGCAGCCGCAACGAGGACAGCGGGGCGCGCACCTGATGGGCGGCGGCCGCCGCGACCGTCGGGGCGTCGCCACCGTCGAGCGCCGGCAGGGGCCGGAGCCGAGGCGCCACCCGGGTGGCCGTCATCGTGACTCCCCGCACGGCTCGGGCGTGGCCGACACCGTCAGGCGGTAGCCGACTCCTCGTACGGTCTCGATCCAGTCCTTGTGGCCCAGCTTGGTGCGCAGCGAGCCGACGTGGACGTCGAGGGTGCGGGTCGATCCGAACCAGTTCTCGTCCCACACACGGTCCATGATCTCCTCGCGCTCCCAGACCGTTCCCGGCTCCTCGATCAGCATCGCCAACAGGTCGAACTCCCTTCGTGTGACGCGGACTTCCGTGCCGTCCAGGAGCACCTGGCGGGTGCGCGGGTCGAGCCGCAGGGGCCCGGCACACATCGGGGGCGGGGGTGCGGCCGTACGGTCCGTCTCCCGGCCCGCGACCGTACGGGGCGCGGCCGAGCGGGGCTCGGGTGAATCGGGCGGGACGGGCACGGACCGCGGGCCGGCCGTCGCGGCCTGAGGGTGCTGCGGGCACGGGGTCGTGCGCCGGAGGACGGCGCGCATGCGGGCGAGCAGTTCGTAGCGGCTGAAGGGCTTGGCCACGAAATCGTCGGCACCCATGTGCAGCGCCATCACCCGGTCCATCTCGCTCGCCCGCCCGCTGAGGGTGATCACGGGTACGCACGAGTGCTCGCGGATGCGCCGGCAGACCTCGTGGCCGTCCAGGTCGGGCAGGCCCAGGTCGAGCAGGACCAGTTGGGCCGACGTGATGTGCTCCATGGCCTCCAGGCCGGTGGCCACGCGGTGCACCTGGTAGCCGTGACCGCTCAGCACCTCCCGGAGCGCGTCGGCCACCCCGTCATCGTCCTCGACGATCAGAACATTCATGGACCTGACGCCTCCCCGTCGCGCAACGTTGTGCCGCCGCCGGCGCGTGGGCCAACCCGCTCGGCACGCGCCTCGATCACCGCCCCATCGCGGCGACGGCCGAACCGCTTCGGCCGAGCCCGGCGGCCGTCACCGGTCTCTCGCGAGCTTCCGGGGGTACGGCCGGGCCGGTGCGGAGGGCTCTTGTACTCGTCGCCAAGGACAACGTTGAAAAACGTAACACCGGACGTCACCACCGGCTTCGTTGGTCCAGTCCTTCTCGACCGTCTCTCCAAGGCCGCGACCCCGCCCCACCTCGGGGGTGGGACGGGGTCGCGGGGCCGGACCGTGTCGCCGTGGTCGTGCGGTGGTCGCTACGCGGGGTCGCGGTCGAACTGCGCCTTGGACCAGCGGTGGCCGAGGACGCTCAGGCCCACGCACCACAGCAGGGCGATCCACCAGTTGTTGCCGATCTCGGTGCCCAGGAGCAGTCCGCGCAGGGTTTCGATGGCGGGGGTGAAGGGCTGGTACTGGGCGATCGGCTGGAACCAGCCGGGCATGGAGTGCAGCGGGACGAAGGCGCTGGAGATGAGCGGCAGCAGGATCAGCGGCATGGCGTTGTTGCTGGCCGCTTCGGCGTTGGGACTGCCCATGCCCATGCCGACCGCGATCCAGGTGAAGGCCAGGGCGAACAGGGCGAGCAGCCCGAAGGCCGCCAGCCATTCCACGACGGTGGCGTCCGTGGAGCGGAAGCCCATGGCCACGCCGACCGCGCCGACCAGGACGACGCTCAGCACCGACTGCAGGACGCTGCCGACGACATGCCCGAACAGGATGGAACCTCTGTGGATGGCCATCGTGCGGAAGCGGGCGATGATGCCCTCGTTCATGTCGGTGGCGACGGACACGGCGGTGCCGACGACGGTGGAACCGATGGTCATCAGCAGGATGCCGGGCACGATGTAGGCGATGTAGGCGGAGCGGCCCGCGCCTCCGCTCATGGTGTCGCCGAAGATGTAGACGAACAGCAGCAGGAGCATCACGGGAGTCAGCAGCAGGTTCAAGGTGAGCGAGGGATAACGCCGGGCGTGCAGCAGGTTGCGGCGCAGCATGGTGGAGGAGTCGCGCACGGCGAGGGAGATGGTGCTCATCGGAGGGTCTCCTTGGTCTGGTTGGGCCGGCTCGGCTCACTCGGGTGGTTCGGCTCACTCGGACTCGGCTGGCTCGGCACGGTGGTGGGGCCGGTGAGGGCGAAGAAGACGTCGTCGAGGTCGGGGGTGTGCACGGTCAGTTCGTCGGCCTCTACACCGGCCGCGTCCAAACGGTCGAGTACGGCGCGCAGTTCGCGCTGGCTGCCGTCGCTGGGGAGCTGCAGGGCGAGGGCTTCGTCGTCGCGGGAGGCGTCGCCCAGCGAGGTGGCGGCCGACTGGTAGGCGGTCGGGTCGGTGAAGCGCAGACGGACATGTCCGCCGGGGACGAGCCGCTTGAGCTCCTCCGCGGTGCCCTCGGCAACGATCCTGGCGTCGTTCAGGACCGCGATGCGGTCGGCGAGTTCGTCCGCCTCCTCCAGGTACTGGGTGGTGAGGAAGACGGTGG
Source organism: Streptomyces sp. NPDC056738 (assembly GCF_042790435.1). NCBI lineage: Bacteria > Bacillati > Actinomycetota > Actinomycetes > Kitasatosporales > Streptomycetaceae > Streptomyces > Streptomyces sp. NPDC056738. The sequence goes on along the minus strand of NZ_JBHTZF010000005.1, from coordinate 297,941 downwards.
TGCCGCCGGTCACGAGTTCGCGGATGATCTGCCACATGTTGTGGCGCGAGCGGGGGTCGAGCCCGGTGGTCGGCTCGTCGAGGAAGATGATCCGAGGACTGCCGACCAGGGTCATGGCGATGTCCAGGCGGCGCTTCATGCCACCGGAGTAGGTGGAGGCGGGCTTCTGCGCGGCCTCGGTGAGGTCGAAGCGCTCCAGGAGTTCGGCACTGACACGTCGACCCTCCTCCTTGGAGAGGTGGTGCAGGTCGGCCATCAGGAGCATGTTCTCCTGACCCGTGATCAGGCCGTCGACGGCGGAGAACTGCCCGGTGACCCCGATCGCGGCACGCGCCGCCTGCGGCTCCTTGGCCAGGTCGTGACCGCCGACGCGGATCGGGCCGGAACCGGGGTCCGGGGAGATGAGCGTGGAAAGGATCTTGACGGCCGTGGTCTTGCCGGCGCCGTTCGGGCCGAGCAGGGAGAAGACCGTGCCTTCCGGGACGGCCAGGTCGATGCCGTCCAGGACGGTCTTGTCGCCGTAGGACTTGCGCAGTCCTTGTGCGGCGATGGCCGGGTCGGTCATGGGGGTGCTCCTTTGTCGGGCTGTGGGTCGACGAGGCTGTGGATCGACGAGACTGCGGATCGACGAGACTGTGGATCGACGAGACTGTGGATCAGAGACTGCGAGCGGTGATGTCGCCGTGAGCGGTGGTCGCGCGGATCGTCAGGCCAGGAGTGGCGTCGGCGTTCTTGAGCGTGTTGCTGATCCGGCCGTAGGTGGTGCCGGCGTCCAGGGCGGCGGAGACCCCGGGAGCGGCGCCGACGGTGATGTCACCCATCTGGGTGCTCAGCGTGATCTGCCCACGCGCGGCCTCGGTAATGTTCAGATCGCCCTTCTGCGTGCTGATCTCCGCCGGACCGTGCAGCCGGCCGACGGTGATGTCGGCGTCGAGGCCGGTCAGATGGGCGCTGTCGGCCTCGTCGATCTTGATCGAGCGGTGGCCGCCCTCGAAGGTGACCTCGCCGAGGCGTCCCACGCCGCGGAACTCGGCGGCGGCCGCCTTCGCCTCGACACGGGAGCCGGCCGGGAGCTGCACGGTCACCTCGACGGCCCCGGACGGACCGAGGATCCGGTTCTTCGCCTCCGGGGCCTCGACGCGCAGGACGCCGTCGGCGTAGGCGACCCGGACCTGTCCGGCCGCCTTCACGTCGCGGCCCTTGGAGCGGTTGGCGGGCAGGACCTCGACGGTGGTGTCGGATCGGTCGGCGGCGATGACCTGGATGCGCCCCGCGGGGATGTCGAGGACGGCCGAGACGGGGGCGGGGGTGTCGAACTTCTGCATGATGCTCTCCTTCTCCGGCATCGCGCGCCCTGGTCGGCACGCTGCTTTCCGATGACAGAAACGCTACGTTGCATTCACACATCCAGCAACACGAATGTTGCGCAGGATTACCATAGACGCAGGCAGCGACTCCAATTTCATTGCAACGGTCTTCCGCTTAACGCAACACAGCCTCACAGAATCCGTTGCAATGGATGCAGGTGAACGCTATGTCTCGCGTCGAGGGGGTGCGCAGTGGTGGAGCCGTCGGGGCACCGGGCCGAGAGCCGTGACCTCCGTGACGTCTGCCGGGGCCCGCACCCGCCGCCGAACACGACAGCTCGGCGTGCGAGTTGCTCCGTACGAACTACTCCGTACGGGTGAAGCCTGGGGGTCCGCCGGTGGTCACAGGTGGCCGGTCACGGGCCGGGTCGGCATCGTTGCCCCCGCCCGTTCGACCGACGCCCCCGGAGGACTCCCCATGCTCGGCACAGACTTCGCCCTCGGATCACCCAACTGGCTCGACCTCGGCAGCCCGGACACCGAGGCGGCCGCCGCGTTCTACGGCGCCGTCTTCGGCTGGCAGTTCGTCTCCGCCGGACCGGAGGCGGGCGGGTACGGGTTCTTCCAGATCGACGGGAAAACCGTCGCGGCCCTCGGACCGCTCACCCAGGAGGGCGCGACGTCGGCCTGGATGATCCACTTCAAGGCCGAGGACATCCAGGCCACGGTCTCGGCCGTGACGGCCGGTGGCGGCACCGTCCGGATGGAGCCGATGGACGTCATGGGCGAGGGCCACCTGGCACAGGCCACCGACCCGCAGGGCGCCGAGTTCGCGCTCTGGCAGCCCGGCAAGACCACCGGACTGGGGATCGCCTCCGCCCCGAACACGCTGCTCTGGGCAGAGCTGCACGTCCCCGACCCCCTCGCCGCCATCACCTTCTACGAGGGCCTGTTCGGCTGGCGCAGCCAGGACATGCAGGCGCCTGGCATGACGTACCGGGTGCTGAGCACCAAGGACGGAGACCAGCAGGACGCCTCCTTCGGCGGGGTCGCGCCGATGGGTGACGGCGAGGGCGAACGGCCGCGCTGGGTGCCGTACTTCTTCGCGGAGGACGCCGACGCCACGGCCGCGGCGGCCACGGCGAACGGCGGGTCCGTCCTGATGCCGGCGGCGGACGTCCCGGAGGTCGGCCGGATCGCCTGGCTCGCGGACCCCTTCGGCGCGACGTTCGCCCTGCTGAAGCCCGACCCGCGGATGTGACGGCGCGGCGGGATGCAGGGCGCTCCGCCCGGCATCCCGCCGCGTCGAGCCGGTCAGGCGGCGCGGCAGAGCGCTACCTGACCGGCCGGCGCCGGGACGCGGACCGTGGCCCCCGCTGTGGACGCCGGGCAGGCGGTGCGGACGGCGTCCGTGTCCGGCACGGGGGTGCGCTGGACAATGACCGAACCCGGCACAGCGGCGCGACGGACGGCGACCGAACCCGGCTCGGGGGCACGGCGGGCGGTGCCCGCCGCGTTCTGTGCGTGGCCGCGGGCGAAGACGACCAGACGCAACGCCACGAACCGGGCCACGCCGGCGAGCGCGGAGGCGGACAGGTAGACGGCCTGCTCGACCGCGGCACCGGGCGACGCCACCACGTGATGCAGGACGACCATCGCCATACAGGTCACCGCGTACGTGGCCGCGGCGGACCCGGCCGACTGCACGTGCTGACTCCAGGTGGCGCGCCCGCCCGCACCGAACGTGAAGCGGGCGTGCAGTTCGGTGGCCAGGAGAGTGGAGGCCGCCGTGATCAGGGCGTTGGCCAGGCTCCAGGGAATCCAGGAGGCGAGGGCCGCCACGGCGAAGCTGGAGGCGAGCCCCACTCCCCCACCGCAGAGCACGAAGCGAGCGAAGGCGGTGAAGGCACCCGGAGCGGCGGCCTGCCGCCGGCTCTGCGCAGTTTCCATGATCCCCACCCCTTTGTCCGTTCGCTCGACCGATCGACGAGGCCGACTCGCCATCGTTTCTGATATCGGAAACGCTACGTTGCGTTCATGGATCCAGCAACGGATTAATTGCGGTACAGCGCTATATGCGCAGGTGGTTGTCGATAAATTGTTGCAATGGCTATAGGTCTAACGCAACAGACCGAGCCGTCGCCGTTGCATTGGAAGAGGCTGAACGCTACAGCGGGACGGCACGCGGGCCCGGAACCGAGCGGGTGGGCGACGAGTCCCGTACGGCTGGTTCGACCGGCTGTTAGCGTGCGCGGATGGAAGATCTTGGACCCGTCATATGGCCGCCCGAGCCGATCAGGACCGAGCGCCTCGTGCTCCGTGAGCCCGAGGGCCGGGACCGCGCGGCGTTCATCGAGTTGCTCGCCTCGCCGGAGGTGCACACCTACCTCGGCGGCCCCCGGCCGCGCGACGAGCTGGAGCGCGAGACGCCCGAGGTGCCGGAGCGGTGGCCCGGGAGCTTCGTCGTCGAGCTCGACGGGGCGATGATCGGCCAGATCCTGCTCAGGAGAGCGACCGGGCACCGACGCCCTGCCGCCGCGGGGAAGGTCGACCTCGGCTACCTGTTCCTGCCGCGGGCCTGGGGATCCGGGTACGCCGCCGAGGCCTGTGCGGCCGCCCTCGACTGGCTCGCCGACGCGCTTCCCGGCGAACCCGTGGTGCTCGCCACCCAGACCGCCAATGCGGGCTCGATGCGTCTCGCGGCGAAGCTCGGGTTCACGGAGGTGGAACGATTCGAGGCCTGGGGCGCCGAGCAGTGGCTCGGCATGCGGCCCACGGTCACGCCTGTCTCCACCGCTCAGTCACCCGGGCACACGCCGTAGGTCGGGGCGGCCGCCCCGCGATCGTCCTTCTTCGGGGAGCCGCCCGGACCTCGAGCATGTGGATCGAGAGCGTGGCGTACGTCGTGCCCGTGCCGCCCAGGAGGCGCTCAGGGCTTGGTCAGGGCGCTCTCCAGCAGGGGAAGCAGGCGGTCCCAGTGGCGTCGCAGTGCGGCGGGGTCGAAGGCGTCGGTGTCGGCCATGGTGAAGCCGTGGACCGTTCCCGGGTAGATCTCGCAGCTGTGCTCCACGCCCGCGGCCTCCAAGGCCTGGTCCAGCTTGCCGACCACCTCGGGGGTCATGTCGCTCTCGGCGATGCCGAGATGGACCCGCGCGGTGAGCTCGGGGAAGAGGAGGTGCGGACTGTCGGGGGCGTCACTCAGCAGCGGGCTGGGATGGAACCCCGCGAGGGCGGCCACCTGGCCGGGGTGGGCGGCCGCGGTGCGGACGGCCACGTTGGCGCCCATGCAGTAGCCGATGACACCCACCGGTCCGGCGACGACCTCGGGCTGTGCGGTGAGGAACCGGAGGTAGGCGTCGGCATCGCTCAGGACGCGCTCGACGGTGTGCGCCTGGATCTGGGGCATCACCTGGGCGAAGACCGCGGGCCGGGCCTCCTGCGTGATGTGCTCGGGAAGGTCGAACACCGGGGCCGGGCTGTGCCGGTAGAAGATGTTGGGGACGAGGACGTAGTAGCCGTGTCCGGCCAGCTCGCGGGCCATCTCCTCCAACACGGGCCGTACGCCGAAGGCGTCCATGTACAGCAACACCCCCGGGTGCCGCTCGCCGTTGTCGGGGAAGGCGGCGAGGGCGTCGGCCCGGCCGTCCGGAGTCGGGATCTGCAGTGCCTTGACGACGGGAATGACGGATCTTCTTTCCTCGGACCGATGACCGGGGCGGAACCGTCCGCGCGCACACGGCCGCGGTCCGGTGGATCCAGCACAGCGTGATCGTCGTACCGGTTCACGGCCGGCCGGCTCCAACACCCCGGACGCTGCTGTCGGTTCATCCTAGGGCCTGTCTGACAATTCCCGTCGTCGCCCGAAGGGCGGCCCGGCGGCGTCAGGCGCGTGCTCTCGGCGTGCCGGCCCCAGACCCGCGTACTGGACGTACTCGGGTCTGGGGCCGGTGCGGCGAGAGTGCGTGCATGGCGTCGCCGGGCAGACGGGAATTGTCAGACAGGCCCTAGGCGCGCGCGGCCACGACCGGGCGAACTGAAGAGATCTTGAGCGGGTCACGTGCGTGTCGGTGGGGTCACGGACGCGGTCCCGAGCCGCCCCGGCGGGTCCGGAACCTCCGAGGGCGGCGCGTCCGGGCCGCCCGGAGTGTCAGTGGCGGGTTGTACGTTGCGGTCATGGGCGTCTATCTGGTCAGTGTCTGTGCGGAGGACTGGTTCACCGAGGGTGAGGACGGGTGGGGGGACGTGGCCTCGGCACTGAACGAGGAACTGCGGCAACGGGGGCTGCCGCCCTATGAGTCGGTGCCCGAGGAGACGGACTTCGTCCGCGGTTCGGGGCAGGCCTTCGAGGAGAAACTGATCCCTTCGATGGACGGCTTCTGGGCGCTGTGCCAGGCCCGACTGTCCAAGGAGGACGCGGAGATCGTCTGCGACTGGACACTCCTCGTGCCGTTCTCGCTCGACGACACGATCACGCTGCCGGTCGAGTCCGGCTATTCGGACTCGACCGTCGTGCTTGGCGCGCCCCGGTTGCTGGCGATCGCGGAGAGACTGGCGGCGGCCATCGAGCTGCCGCCCGAGACACCGGAGATGTGCGACAACCTCGATCTGACCACCTGGTTCCGGGACGGAGCGGCGCAACGACTGGCCGCTGCCCGACCGGGCCCCTGGAGCGACGACCTGGACACGGCCTTCTACGTCGCACTGTCCCTGCGCGCCGCCCAGCACTCCATACGCCGCGGCTGCCCGATGGCCTACTCCTGAGCCCGGTGCGGAGACACGCCGGGCGCGCCTCCGGGACCGTCAGAGACGTCCGTACGACGAGCGATGCGGTACAGCACGTTCGGGCGCAGGGGCCCTTCGGGCGCGCTGGGGTCGTCGAAGTCGTCGACCGGGTCCCGGGTCATGCCGATCCGACGCATCACAGCCTGCGACCGCACGTTGGTGGCTGTCGTGACGGCGAGGATCTCAGGGAGCCCAAGGGTGTCGAAGCCGTGGGACAGGACGGTCAGCGCGGCCTCGGTGGCGTAGCCGTGGCCCCAGGCCGAGCGGGCGAGCCGCCAGCCGATCTCCACTCCGGTGAACGGCATCTCGTCGTCCACGTCGTCCAGGCCGGCGAAGCCGATGAACTCGCCCGTGGCCTCCACCTCGACCGCCCACCACCCGTAGCCCCGCTGGTCGAACTCGGCCTGGAACAACGCCACCGAGGCATCGCTCTGGTCGCGGGTCAGCAGGTCGCCCAAGTGCTCTCGCACCTCGGGATCGGCATTCATGGCCGCCCACGGTTCAAGGTCGGACTCACGCCATCGGCGCAGGACAAGGCGGTCGGTACGCAGTTCAGCCATACCGCCCAGCCAACGCGAGCGCTGGTCCCGGGGCAATCTGTTTTTGCCCTGGGCCCGCGTCCGGATCAGCTCGAGGCCCAAATCCTTGTCCGGACTGGCGCGCCTCACGTACTTCGTCTGTAACCCGGTCGTGGAGACGGGCATGCCGTAGTACTCCTGAAAATTCCCCAGTGTCGCACCCCTACTCGCTCGGAGTCGTCGATGACCGTTCGCCGTGTCGTGCCCAACGTTCAGTCGGAGGCAGTGCAGGAGAGCCGGGAGTTCTATGGCCTGCTGGGCTTCGAGGAGGTCATGAACCACGGCTGGATCATGACGCTCGCCTCCCCGTCCCATCCGACGGCACAGGTCAGCTTCATGGCCAGGGACAAAACCGCGCCGGTCACGCCGGACATGAGTGTGGAGGTGGACGACGTCGACGCCGCCTACGCGGTCATGCGGGAGCAGGGCGCGGAGATCGTGCATCCGCTGCAGGACGAGGAGTGGGGAGTACGCCGCTTCTTCGTCCGCGACCCCAACGGCCGGGTGATCAACGTGCTGGGCCACCGTTGACCCGGCCCCGCTGCTCGTCGTGAGCGGTGCTGATCACCACCGCTCACACGGCACGCGCCATGCAGACCAGTTGATCCCGGTCGTCCCATGACTCGGTGACGACGAAGCCGAACCGCTCGTACAGAGCGATGGCCCCGGTCCGCCATTCCCATACCGACAGACGAACGGTGCCCGCGCCGCTCTCCGCGGCATGGGCGAGCGCGGCACCGAGCAGGCTCGACGCGATGCCCCGGCCCCGGAATTCCGGATCTGTCCAGAGCCGCTTGATCTCCGACCGCCCGTCAGCGGGGGCGGTCACCACCAGACAGCCCGCCGTGGCGCCTCCGCTCAGAGCCACCAGCACCGCATCGTCGGCGAACGCGGTCCGCGGGTCCGAGATCTCCGCCCGGTAGCGGTCCGGCAGTCCGTCCACCGTGGCGACGGACTCACCCTTCTCAGCCTCCGTCCGCAGATGATAGGCCGCCAGCAGATCAGGCAGTCCGTCCTCGACGAAAGGAGTCCGGCCTGGCCAGCGGACGACGGAAACCTCGCCATGATCAGTCATGACGTCAGCATCACACGGGACGAACCGGGCCCAGTCCGTGTAGGCGGTGAGTGCTCGCCACACCAGGGAGGAGCCAGTGGGCGTGGCTAGCGAGGGCGCACTGCGTAGGTCAGGTGTGTCACCCGCGGCGACGGTTCCGAGCGGAGGGGCTCCAGGGCGATCCTGGAGGCGTCCACGCCGTCGAACAGGCGGGTGCCGGAGCCGAACAGCACGGGTGACAGCGTGATCGAGAACTCGTCGACCAGGCCGGCGTTCAGGTACTCCAGGATCGTCGCGCCGCCGCCTGCGATCCGGACGTCACGGTCGCCGGCGGCCTCGCGAGCCTGGTCGAGGGCGTGCTCGATGCCGTCGTCGACGAAGTGGAACGTCGTGCCACCCAGCCGTTCCCAGGGGTCGCGCTTGGTGTGCGTCACGACGAAGACCGGGGTGTGGAAGGGCGCGTCCTCCGGCCACGACTGCTCGCCGAGGTCGAACATGCGCCGGCCCATCACGCTCGCGCCAGTACGCTCGAACGTCTCCCGCGCGATGTCGTTGTCGCGCCCTTCCTCACCGCCCTCGCCGAGCTTCAGGTTCTCCCGGAAGAACCGCAACGGGAAGATCCACTGTTGCAGCTCCATCCACTGCGCCATCCAGCGCCGGACCCGCGGATCGTCCTGCTTGTCGGGCGCGAACAGCTCGCCCTCTACGGGCACGGACTCGGGCGCGATGAAGCCGTCCAGCGACATCGACACGCTGAAGAACACCTTCCCGGCCATCAGCCCTCAGCTCCCTTCCGCAGGGTCTCGGTGACGTAGGCCGCCAGGTTGCCCAGGGTCTGCCGGCCGCCCTCGATCGCGTGGTACTTCTCGATCGCCTCGTCGCGCATCGCCTTGGTGGGGAACACTGTCCGCATCTCGATCCGGGTCGCCGCTCCGTCCGGGGCGAACGCGATGACGGACTCGAAGGCGTTCGGGTCGTCCCGGACCTCACCGTGCAGCAGCGCGATCCGCTCCGGCGGGGCGATCCGCACCCAGCGGATCCACTCGGAGTAGTCGGTGCCGTCGGGCCCGTGCAGGACGAAGTCCCACTCCCCGCCCTCACGGAACTCGAAGGACTTCGTGGTGGTGGTGAACCCCTCTGGGCCCCACCACTTCGACAGGTGCCGGACCTCGGTGAACGCCTCGAACACCAGCTCCCGTGGGGCGTCGATGACCCGGGAGATCACGATCTCCCGGTCGGCCGTCGTCGACGCCGTCGGCGTCTCCTGCCTCGCTCCCGCCATCGGTCAGTCCTCCTGCCGTGCCTGCTTGAGGTCCTGGACGTAGGTGTCCAGCCGGTCGAAGCTCTCGTTCCAGAACCGCTCGAACCCGCCGGTCCACTCGTGCACCGGTCGCAGCCCGCGGGCATCGAGGCCGTAGAGGCGCTGCTTGCCCACCTTGCGGTCCCGCACCAGCCCGACCTCCCTGAGCACCCGCAGGTGCTTGGACGCCCCCGGCTGAGTCATCCCCAACTCCTGGGCCAGGTCGGTCACCGGCCGTTCACCCGCCCGCAGCAGCGCCAGTATGTCCCGGCGCTGCGGCTCGGCGATCGCGTTGAAGACGTCCGATGTCGTCGCTGCTCGTGCCATGCCAGCCATCATATTCCCATATCGGCATGCGTCAAGCGAAGAGAAAGGGGCGGGTCACGTCGTACGACGCGACCCAGCCCCAGGAACGCCCGCTCACACGGACCCTAGGAACTCTCGCGCTCCGCGCAGCCGCGTGCGCAGTCGCTTTTGGGCGGCGCTGCTGTCGAGGCGGACGTCCAGGGCTCCGGGCACGAAGGAGTCGGCTCGGCGCCCGGTGGGCAGTCGGCTCGCGTCGAGTCCGTCGCGCCCGGCGATGAGAACGCCGAGCTCGTGACGGCTGAGGGCGTCCGCTCCGGCAACGTGGAACGTCCCCGCGTGGTCGGACGCGGCGAGTTCGCACACTGCGGATGCGAGGTCGTCGACATGTACGGGGCAGCGGATGTCGTCGGTGAAGAGGACGCCGTCGCGGGCGCCCGCGACCAGGTCGTGGACCATGCGCTCGTGCGCGGATCGGCCATGCCCCACGATCAGCGATGTACGAACGATCGCGGCGTCCGGCGCCAGCAGCCGCACGGCGGTTTCAGCGGTGGCTTTCGCCGCACCGTAGGGGGTGAGGGGGTCAGGCAGGCAGGTCTCGTCGTAGTGGATCCGGGCGCCTGAGAACACGGCGTCACTGGAGACGTGGACCAGCCGGCAACCGCGTTTCGCCGCGGCCGCCACCAGATGGAAGGCGGCGTCGGCGGTGACCGTCCAGTCGCTACCTCCGCTCGTCGCGTTGACGACGACAAGGGGAGCAACCTCCGCCAGTACGTCGTCGAGCCGCCCGGGGACACGAAGGTCGAGCTCGTACCACGCGACGCCGGGCAGGGACCCCGGCCAGGAACAGGACGTCGCGGCCGTCTCCCAGCCCGCGGCAACTGTCTGACGTACGAGCTCCGTTCCCAGAAATCCACTGCCGCCGACGATCAGGATCCTCATGGCTCCCGACGGTAGGGCAGCGCTCATCCGCTCCGTCCGATCGGCCGTCGGCAGTCGCCTTCGTAAGCGCGGCAACGCGAACGTCTCTGGCTCGAAGGCGAGTTCACGGTGTTGTCGCGTCCTCGGTGGTCATCGCCAGGAGGACCAGGGCGTCGTGTTCGGCCGTGCCGGGAGGGGCCTGGTAGAGCAGGATGCGTCGGCCGTCGCCGGCGGGGCTGAGCACCTCGTTGGCGAGGGTGACCGGGCCGATCACCGGATGCCGGAACGCGGTCTCGCCGGCGCGTTTGATCCACACCTCGTGCCGACGCCACAGGGCGGCGAACTCACCGCTGGCCGAGGTCAGTTCGGCGACCAGCGCGGCGGTCCGTTCCGGGGCGGTCAGTTCGGCGGTGTGCAGGTGCGCGACGCAGTTGCGGGCCACCCGGTCCCAGTCGGTGAACAGGGTCCGCGCGGCCGCGTGCAGGAAGGTGTACCGGATCGTGTTGCGCTGTCCGGCGGGCCAGTCGCCGAGCCCGGGCATGAGCGCGAAGCCCTCCGGGTTCGCCGCCAGAACGTCGTTGACCTCGTCGAGCACGTACGCCGGGCTGGGCCGGACCGACGCCAGCAGCAGGTGCAGGCCCGTGCCCGCCGGCCGCGGCTCGGACGGTCGGCGGCGCGGGGTCCGCCCGGCGACCTGGTCGGCGAGGCCGAGCAGATGGGCGTGCTCGTCGTCGGTCAGCCGGAGGGCCCGGGCGAGCGCGTCCAGTACGGCGTCGCTGGGCGCCCTCTCCCGGCCCTGCTCGATCCGGATGTAGTAGTCCACGCTCACGCCGGCCAGCACGGCCAACTCCTCGCGGCGCAGCCCTGGTGTACGCCGGACGCCCGGCCCGGTGGGCAGCCCGACGTCGGCCGGGCCGATCCGCCCGCGCCGGATCCGGAGGAACTCGGCCATCACGTTCACGGCGTGAAGTCTGCCATCGGCCGGTCTCCTCCAGGGTGGCCGTGTCACACCCAGGAACCACGCGGCCTTCTCGGGGAAGCTCCGGCGGCGCAGCCTCGGATCATGACTGAATCGATCATCATCGGCGGCGGCTCCGGCATGGGCCTCGCCCTCGCGAGGACTCTGGTGGCCGAGGGAATGGATGTGGCGATCGTCGGCCGGTCCGCGGACCGGCTCGCGAAGGCGAAGGAGGAACTGGAGGGTGCCGGGCACGGGCGGATCGACACGATCGCGGCCGACCTGGGGCGGGAGGAGGACATCGCCGAACTGTTCGACAAGGTAGGGCGCGTGGAGCACGTGGTCGTCACCGCGGCGGACGCCACCGGCGTGTACGGGCGGACCACCGACGTTCCCACCGCGACCGCACGGACCGTCGTGGACACCAAGCTGCTCGGTGCCTGGCTCATCGGCAAGTACGCGGCCGGGCGGGTCACCGGCTCGATCACGTACACCTCGGGCATCAACGCGTACCGTCCCAACGGCTCCAACACCATCATGGCCGCGGCCAACGGCGCGCTCGCGTCACTGGCGTACGGGCTGGCGATCGAACTGGCGCCGGTGCGCGTGAACGTCGTCTCCCCCGGCTGGGTGGACACCCCCATCTGGGACCAGCTCGGGATGGACAAGCAGGCCGCCTTCACCGAGTTGGCGGCGAGGCTCCCGGCCCGCCGTATCGGTACCCCCGACGACATCGCGCAGGCGTTCCTCTCGGTGATGCGCAACGGATTCATCACCGGAACCGTTCTGCACGTCGACGGAGGACATCGCATCACCTGACCCGCACTTGGACGCCCCGTACCGGCCCCGGGACTCGGAACCCGAGCCCCCGGGACCGGTAAGAGGCACCAGGCACCTGGCACCCCCGTATGCCGGCGCCAGGACCCCCGCAATCGCGCAGCTCACAGGCCGGACGGTCGATCCCCGTAGGCGGTCGTCCGGCCCGCCCAGCCGTGCGTTAACCTGCGCAGCCATGAGCAGAGATGAGGCCGGGTCAGCCGACATAGCGGCGCAGGACACAGCCCGGTTCGACTACACCCCCGACGCGGCGGACTACGACCGGGCGCTTCGGCGATTCTCGCTGGGGACCTGGCCGGGGCGCACCGGTTCCCTTCTGCTTCCCGTCGCGTTCGGGGGTGCGGCCTTCCTTGTTCGGGTCCTGGTCTGGCACCTCGACGAGATCCAGATCATCGCCGCGGGCGTGCTGTGCGTCATCGCGGTGTTCATGGTGCGCGGCCATTTCCGCAAGCAGCGGGTGCGGCGCCAGTACGAGGACTGGGCGGCCTACGGTTCCTGTCACACCCTGCTCACCGAGACCGGCGTGACGACGACAGGCGAGAGCGGGAAGAGCGACAGCGCCGACTGGCACGCGTACCCGTGGTGGTTCGAGACGCCGGAGCTGTTCGTCCTCACCGGAAGCCTGGGGTACTTCTTCGTGCTGCCCAAACAGGGTGCCGCCTCGGAGGACGACGTCGTCCGGGCGCGCGACCTGTTCGCACGGCACCTTCGACGTATCTGAGAGCGCCACCCGACCGCCGTCTGAGCGCCCCTCCCCGGCCCAGTCCCCCGCCCAGCCCGCGTGCCCGGCGCCTGCGCCTACTCCTTGGCGGTGGCCACCGTCACCGCGCGCACCCGGAGTGCCGCACGTCCGGGCAGCGCGGTGGCGACCAGGGCGAGGAGGCCGGCGACCCCCACGACAGTGACGTACAGCAGCGGGACGACGGCCGGGGCGGGGCGGCCGGTCATCCCGACGCTGAACGCGGTCAGGACCGCGAGCGCGATTCCGCTGCCGAGCACGGTGGCCAGAAGCAGCACCGACAGGGCCTCGGTGCGCAGCATGCGCAACACCTGCCGTCGGGTGGCCCCCGCGAGTCGGAGCAACGCGAACTCACGGACACGTTCGGAGACCGACATGGCGAGCGTGTTGACGACGGCGATGGCGGTGAAGATCAGGACCAGTCCCATGGCCACGTAGTTCACCTCCGCGTTCGACTGCTGCCGCTCGGCCTGGAGGTGGTCGGCGGTCCGAGGGGAGACGACCCGGACGCCGGGCAGATCACGCAGCGCCGCCGCGATCTGCGGTCGGCTACGGGTCGTACGGACGAGGACGGATGCGGCGAGCGGGTTGTCCACGTGGCGTGCGACCAGGTCGTGGGCGAAGGTGAGGTCTCCGAAGCCGAGCCCCTTGGCGTAGACGGCGGCGACGGTCAGCTCGGCCGGTGTGCCGTCGCCAAGTGTGAGCTTCAGGGTGCTGCCGGGCTTCAAATGGAGCTGTCCTGCGGCCAGTTCGCTCACTGCCACGGTGCGATCGGTGAGCCGGGCGAGGGAGCCTGCGGTGACGCCCGGATCCCAGGTGCGGGTGAGTCCGGCGGGAGTGACGCCCTGCGCCGCGTACTTGTCGAGGCCGACCCGGACGGTCGTACGTACCACTTCGGTCGCCACGTCACCGTGCGCCCGGAGTTCCCGTGCCGCTCCGGCAGGGACGCCCGGTCCGGCAGAGACCACGACCCAGTCCGCGCGCACTCCTTCACGGGCCTGGGCTCGGGCGGCGTTGCCGAGGGTGGGCGTGACGAACAGGACCGTGCAGGTCATGCCGACGAGGAGGGTGAGAGGGGTGACGACAGCGGCCATACGGGCGGCGTTGCCGCGCAGGTTGGCCGTGGCGAGCCGGCCGCCCGGCCCGGTGAGCCGCAGCGGGCCGCCGAGCAGCAGCATGGCCGCTTTGACCAGGAGTGGTCCCAGCAGGGCGACGGACGTGGACAGCACCACAACTGCCAGGAAGGTGACCGGTGTTGACGCGGGCTCCGTGTGCAGGGAGGTGAGGACGAGGACGAGAGCCGTGCCTCCGCCGAGCAGGAGGAGTCCCGCGAGGACACGTCCCCAGGGGAGCCGCCCTGGTTCGGTGCGGGATTCGGCGAGCGCCTCGGCCGGCCGGATCCGGACGATCCGGCGGGAGGCGACCCGGGCGGCGGCCCAGGCTCCGGCCAGCGTCGCGGTGACGCCCGCGACGACGGGGAAGACGCCGGCGGTGTGCTCAAGCGTCCCCGGGACGGCGCCCATGGCCACGAATCGGCTGTGCAGCGCACTGCCCAGTGGCAGTCCGAGCAGGGCGCCCGTGAGACCGGCGACCCCGCCGACGATCAACGCCTCACGGCCCAGCAGGCCCCGGATCTGGCCCGGGCCGGCGGCGATGGCGCGCAGCAGGGCGAGTTCGCGGTGGCGCTGCTGCACGGTCAGGGCGAAGGTGCCGACGACCACGAGCACGGCCACCAGCAGCGAGGTGCCGCCCATGGCGCCGCCGAGGCTCACCAGCTTGGTGCGGGCCGAGGCGGCGTCCAGGAATTCGACGGCGCCACGGGCGTCCCCGCCGCTGACCTGCGCGGTGGTTCCGCGCAGTGCCTGCGCCACGGCCGAGTGCAGTCGGCCGACGTCCGTACCCGGGGCGGGGAACACGCCGAACGCGGAGACGGACCCTGCATGTGCGGCCAGCCTGCGGGCTTCGGTGGTGGAGAAGAACAGCGACGTCTGATGCCGTACGTCCGCGGCCGGCGCGGCGATTCCGGAGACGCGGTAGGCGCGCGGCGCCTGGGTCGACTGGACGGTGAGCCGGTCGCCGACCGCCAAGCCGGCCCGCTGGGCGAGCCAGGAGTCGATGACGAGGTCGTTCGCCGCCTTCGGGGCACGGCCCGTGGTCAGCCGGTACGGCGTCAGGGCGGCGGAGTCCCAGGCGTGCCCGTAGGCAGTGCGACCGCCCGTGCCTCCCGGCGTCGACGGCTGGGCGAGGAAGGTCAGTTCCGGCACGACCCGGGCGACACCCGGGGCGTGTTCGAGGGTGCCTCGCAGACTCTGCGGAAGCCAGGCCCGCTCAGCGATGGGCTTCGCCTTGTGCTTGACCTTGGTCTTGCCCTTCTTGTGTTTGACGGTGGTCCGGTGAATGTTCTGGTCGGCCGAGACCACGACGGGGGTGGCGGCGTAGCGTTCGGTGCGGATCGTCCCGCGCAGTCCCGTCTCCAAGAGGGTGCCGCAGGCGGTGATGAGGGCGGCGGCGCACATCAGGGCGAGGAAGGCACCGAGGAACCCGCCCTTGCGGGCACGGACCGACTTCAGGGCGTAGCGCAGCATCATGAGTGCTCGGTCCTCTTCACGGTGGGCGGATTCGTGGAGTGCGCGGCACGGAGGTCCCACCCGCCGAGGTCGCCGTCGCCCTGTCCGTCGCCGTCGGTCTGTCCGCCGAGGTCGCCGTCGCCCTGCCGTCCGGTGGTTCCGGGTTCGCGTGCCATGCGTACACAGTCGTCTGTGCACAGGGCTCCGCGCACTGCGGTGGACCGGCGTCCGCGGCAGGGGGTTAGCCCTACCTGGTGGAAACAGGCTTCTCAGAGCGGCCAGCGGCACATTCTCCTTACGGGCCCGCCCCGTTGTCGTCAGGAGAAGTCCGGGCACTCCCCCGCGAAGCCCTCCGAGCCGACCGCTACTGCCTGATCCGTGCCGTCGCGGTCGGGACGGTTGACTGGGTTCCGACCGCCGACCGCCGACCGCCGTCCGCCGAAGAGGACCGGGGTCTCTCCTCGACGGGCGGCGGCCCTGCGAAGCGGCCTGCCACCTGCCGTCCGCCGGCAACCGGGCGAGGTGACCTGTCACCTGGTGACGGCCCGACGGCCGGGGCTCAGGTCACGTGGCAGGTGGGCTCAGGTCAGGTGCCAGGTGGGCTCAGTTCAGATGGCGGCTGAAGAAGCGGGCCGCGTCCTCCACCTCGAACCACGGGGTGCCGGCGTGGCCGCCCAGATTGGCGTGCAGGGTCTTCTCCTTGGCGCCGAAGGTGTCGAACAGATCCAGGACCGGCTGCCGTTCCATCCCTTCGTCGTCCCACTGCATGAGGAACTGCAGCGGGACGGTGATCCGCCGGGCGTCCTCGCGCAGGGAGTCGGGTACGAAGGTCTGGCCGAAGAAGACGGCGGCCGAGACGCGCGGATCGAGCACCGCGAGCCGGATGCCGATGGCGACCATCCCCTCGTAGCCGACCGGACCGCCGATCTCGGGCAGCGCGAGGAGGGCGTCCAGGGTGGTCCGCCATTCCGGGACCGCCCTCTCGACCAACGGGACGATCATGGCGTCGAGGATCTCGTCGAGCGGCTCACCGGCCTGCGCGGCCCGGCGGAGGTCGGCGCGGTACTGCTCGTCGACGGCGGAACGGGGCCGGTCACCGCACCCGGGGGCGTCGATGGCGGCCACCGCGAAGCCGTACTGGGCGCAGTAGTGTCGGGCCCGGGCCACCAGCCGGGGAAGCCGCTTGTGGAAGCCACCGGGGTGGCCGATCAGGATGAGGGGGGCCGGCGCGGATCCGGACGTCCACAGGACACCGGGGATCTCGCCGAGGCTGAAGTCGCGCTCGAGGACGCCGTCGTCGAGGCGCTGTTCGGAAGTGAAGTGCATGGTCGTGCCTTTCGGGAGTGCTCTGGAACGGCGCTCCCGGACGACCTATCGCCCGACCGTGGCCCCAGAGGGGAGCACCCATGTCGATACTGCGTTCACGGGTACCACCTCCTCGTTCTCTCGCACGGCCTCCCGGAAGGTAGCAGCGGTCGCCGTGACCAGCCAACGGGTTTTCGGTAGTCACGGCGCTCCCCCTCACATGGACTCGACAGCCCCGAGCAGACGCTCGACCGCCTCGTCGACCGTGGAGCGGGGGCAGCCCAGGTTCACCCGCATGTAGCCGTGGCCCTCCCTGCCGAACTTCTGGCCCTTGTCCAGCCACAGCCGCGCCCTGGTGAGCATGAACTTGTCCAGGGACTCGGCGTCCAGCCCCAGTCCCCGGCAGTCCATCCACGCCAGATAGAGGGAGTCGGTCGGCAGGACCCGCACCTTGGAGGTGGCGGAGTTGACCGACTCCGCGAAGTGCGCGTGATTGCCGCGCAGGTAGGTGAGCAACTCCTCCAGCCAGGGCTCTCCGTGCGTGTACGCCGCCTCGGCCGCGACCATGCCCAGCAGGTTGACCAGCGGGAACATGTTCCGGTCGTACTGGCGCTCCAGTTCCGCCCGCACCCCGGGGTCGGGCACGAAGACGTTGGCGCTCTGCAGTCCGGGGAGGTTGAACGTCTTGCTGGGTGCGGTGCAGGTGATGCTGTTGCGTGCGAACTTCTCGCCGAGCGAGGCGAAGGGGATGTGCTCGCGCTCCGGGTTCAGGACGAGGTCCTGGTGGACCTCGTCGGAGACGACCAGGACGCCGTGCCGGGCGCAGATCTCGCCCATGGTCCGCAGTTCGTCCTCCGTCCACACGTTGCCGGTGGGATTGTGCGGGTGGCTGAGGATGAACACCTTGGTGTCGGGGCGGATGGCGGCCTCGAAGGTGCGGGCGTCGAACTCGTAGCCGTCGTCGGTGCGGTGCAGCGGCGCGAAGGCGAGGTGGCGGCCGTTCAGCAGGACGTCCTCGTGGAAATGGACGTAGACCGGGGGCTGGATGAGGACCGAGTCGCCGGGCGCGGAGAACGCCTGCACGATGGTCTTGAGCGTGGTGATGATCCCGGCGGTCTGCAGCACCCACTCCCGGGGGACCTCCCAGCCGAACCGTTTGGCCTGCCAGCCGGTCACGGCGTCGACGTAACTGTCGGTCGCACCGCCGGGGTACCCGAAGACGCCGAAGTCCACGGCCTCGTGGAGCGCGTCGAGCACGGCCTGGGGCGCCCTGAAGTCGGTGTCGGCGACCCACATCGGCAGCGGATCGGCGGCGATCTCATCGACCGTCAGGAACTCCTGGGCACGGGCCCATTTCATGGAGTTGCTGTGCCTGCGGTCGACGACGACGTCGAAGATCGATCCGGTCCCGGTCCCGGGGGCGTTCCGTGCTGTCCGGCCGTGGGGGGCGGTGTCAGGTGCCATGGCTGGATGCTAGTCACGCAGGTGGACATGCGGTTTGCGGATTTCGCCCGCCATGAGGTCAGAGGGTGAGCAGCTCCTCGTGGAAGCCGCCGAACTCACGCTCCCGGTCGATGAGATGGATCTCCAGAATCCAGTGGCAGACGCGGCCCGCCTTGTCGGTGCGGCGCAGGGGCGTGTCGTTGGCGGGGGCGATGTACGACTCCACGTCCGCGCCGTCGATCCACTCGTGCGGGAACTCGCCGACCAGATGTCCGGCGTGCCAGCCGCCCAGCTCCCACCCGGCCTTGATGGCCAGCCGCTCGACCTCGGCGTACAACTGCCTGCCGGTGATGCCCGGAGTGTCGGCGAAGTGCCGCTTGCCGGCGGCGAAGATCTGCGGCAGGTCGGCTCGCAGCCGGTGCTTGACCGGGTCGTCGCCGAGGACGAACGTACGCCCGAAGTCGGCCTCGTACTCCTCGAAGACGGGCCCGAAGTCGGCGAACACGATGTCGTCCGGGCCCAGCACCCGGTCCGGCGGGTTCTCCTTGTACGGCTTCAGGGTGTTCGGGCCCGAGCGCACGATCCGTTTGTGCCAGTGCCGGGTGGTCCCGAAGAGCTCGTTCGCCAGGTCGCGAACCCGGTCGCTGACGGCCCGCTCGCCCTGTCCCGGCGCCACCAGTCCGCGCTTCTCGATCTCCGCGAAGAGCCGCTCGGCCTTCGCCTGCGCGTCCAACAGCCGTGCCGCGCGCGTCTGTTCGTCATGAGCCATACCAAGGACGGTAGATTGCACTGGACTTTGGAGTCAATCACATTGCACTCCAGGGCTCGGTACAGCAGGCCCCGTCCGGCATGGCCCGGCTCGTCAGACACCCACGGCCACGATCAGCAGGACGACCACGAGCAGGCCGACGTACGCGGCGGAGTGGACGCGGTCCGGGACCCGGCCGGCGACCCGGCGCGCCACGGCGATGGTCGGCAGCGATCCGAGGAGCAGGGCGGCACCGGCGGCCAGATCGACGTAACCGAGGCGGCCGGTGGCGGCGGTCGTGGTGGGGGTGAGGGCGTAGACGAGGGTCCCGGCCAGGGCGACGGGGACGCTGAGGGGGTTGGCCGTGGCGGTCGCGTCGGCCATGGGAAGGCCTCTGCGGCGCAGGAGCGGAACCGTCATGACACTGCCGCCCACGCCCAGCCCGGCGGCCACCAGACCGATGCCGAAGCCGCCTGCGGTGACGGTGCTTCGCCCCAAAGGCTTGAGGGGCGTCCGGGGTGCCGCGACGAGAAAGCCCTTCCGCAACAGGCTGTCGGCGATCGTCACGAGCAGGTAGGCGGCGAACAGGAGGCGCAACGCCGTACCGCCGATCAAGGTCGCCGCGAAGGAGCCGACGGCGGCACCGGCGGCGATGAATCCCGCCAGCGGCCAGACGTACGCACGAAGCAGCCGACCCGCGCGCCACTGGACCAGCGCGGCCACCGCGGCGTTGACCACCATGACCGCCGCCGAGGTGGCCACCGCGACGTGCATGGCGTCCGCGCCGGTCCCCGGACGCTCCGCGGCGGTCAGGACGCCGTAGACGACGGGAACGGTGACGAATCCGCCGCCGAAGCCGAAGAGCACCGTCGTGACGCCGGTCAGGCAGCCGAAGAGCAGGAGGAGGGAGAACGAGGTCGGCATGGATCCGACGCTAGAGATCACGCCGTATGGCGGGCAATCGATGAACCGCCGACTTCCTACGCGTAGCGGACACCACCCACGCACGATCCGCCGTAACCTCGCGGCATGCGCAACATCCCGGTCGCGGACGTGGACGACCTCGACCGTGCCGTGCTGGCCATCGGCACCGACTACCCCCAGGACCACCTGCTCGTCTGGCACGAGCATCGGCGTGCGCAGGTCCTGTACGCGGCCACGGGCGTCATGCGGGTGGAGACGGACGACGACGACTGGACGATCCCCACTGCGCGCGCCGTACTGATCCCGCCCATGACCCGGCATCAGGTCACCATGACGGGCGTCAGTACGCGCAGCCTCTACATCGAGCCCGCCGCCGCGCCGTGGTTCCCGCGCCGCTGCCAGGCCGTCGACGTCTCCGCCCTGCTCCGGGCACTGATCCTGGAAGCGGTCGAGATGGAGCCGCTCTATACCGAGCACAGCCGCGACGCGGCGATCGCCACCCTCGTCCTGCACGAGCTCAAGAACCTCACGCCGCTGCCCCTCGATGTCCCGCTGCCGTCCCATCCAGGGCTGCGAGCCCTGTGCGAGGACTTCCTGCGGAAGCCGGCCATCCACGACGCGCCCGGGCGCTGGTGCGCGGTCCTCGACGTCAGCGAGCGCACCCTCGCCCGCCTGTTCCTGCGCGGCACTGGCCTGAGCTTCTCCCAGTGGCGGCAACGCGCCTGCATCCTGCACTCCCTGCGACACCTCTCCGCCGGCATGCCCGTCACCCGCGTCGCGGGTCTCCTGGGCTACGAGAACCCCGCCGCGTACACGGCCGCGTTCAAGAAACTCCTGGGCCGGCCGCCGACGGCGTACCGGAGCCCCGGCAGCACCCGAGCCGGCACCTGACCGGCGCGCGGCGAAGGCGGGGCGAAGGCGGTCGGGGTGCGGTCGGGCGAGGTCGGGACGAGGGCGCCGGAGTGAAGAACTCCCATGCCAGAGAGCCGATTCCGGAAAGTCGGGCAATACCGCTTGCCTAATGGTCAAGAATCGTTGACCATTAGGCCATGCCTACCGACGATCTCCCTGAGACGTTCCACGTCACCACCGAGGACCAGCTACGCGCCGTCTCCAATCTCACGCGTCACCGGATCATGGCCATGCTCCGCTTCGAGCCCGCGACGATCACGCAGATCGCCGAGCGAGTGGGCCTTGCCAAGGGGAGTTCCAGCTACCACGTGCGCCTTCTCGAACGGGCCGGCCTGGTGAAGGTGGTCCGGACGCGCAAGGTCCGCGGGGTCACCGAGCGGTACTACGCCATGGCGGCGCGGTCGATCGAGCTGCCGGATCCGGGCGAGGGAGGCCCGGATGTGCTGATGCGGCATGCGGTGGCGGACCTGGAGGAGTCGCCGGCGGACAGCGAGCGGCACGTCGGGATGATGCATCTGCGGCTCACCGACGAGCAGTTCACGGAGCTGGGGGCGCGGCTGCAGGCACTGGCGGCCGAGTACCGGGAGCTGTCCGATCCCTCGCTGCCGGACACGTCACTCGTCTTCGCACTGTTCCACCCGTCATCGCCCAAGCAGGCCGAAGGGGACGCCAAGTGAGCTCAGACGTCAGAAAGTTGCCGACCGGGTTCGGACGGCTGTGGACCGCACAGACGGTGTCCTCGCTCGGGGACGGCGTGACACATGCCGCGCTCCCGCTGATCGCGTTGACGTTGACGCGCGACCCGATGGCGCTCGCCGTCGTCACGGCCGCCGGAACGCTGCCGTGGCTGCTGTTCGGGGTGCTCGGCGGTGCGCTGGTGGACCGCTGGGACCGTCGGCGCACGATGTGGGTCACGGACGCGGCCCGTGCGGTGCTGCTCGCGATACCCGCGGCGGCGGCCGCGCTCGACCTGCTGAGCATTCCCCTGCTCGCGACCGTCGCCTTCCTGCTCGGCCTCGGCGGACTCTTCTTCGACACGGCCGCCACGGCCTATCTGCCGGACCTCCTCGGCCGTGACTCCACGGTCCTGGAGCGCGCCAACGCCCGTCTGCGCGGCGCCCAGACCGCCGCGTCCGGCTTCGCCGGGCCGCCCGCGGGCAGCGCCCTGCTCGCGCTCGGGCGGGCGGTTCCGCTGCTCACCGACGCGGTGTCGTTCGCGCTCTCCGCGCTGCTCGTACGGTCGTTGCCCGCCGTACCCCGGCCCGTGCCGCAGGCCCGCGAGTCGCTGCTGCGGCAGGCGCGGGACGGCGCCTCGTACGTGTTCCGGGATCGGTTGCTGCTCGGGCTCGCGCTGCGTCCGGCGGTCGGGAACATCGCCTTCATCGCCGTCGAGACCGTCCTCGCCCTCTTCGCGCAGGATCGTCTCGGCATCGGCACCTTCGGCTTCGGTCTGCTCCTCACGGCGGAGGCCACCGGCGGCCTTCTCGGCGCGGGCATCGCCTCCTTCCTCGGCCGGCGCCTCGGCACCGGCCTCGCGCTCACCTGCACCGCCGCCGTCGAGGGACTGGCCATCCTGGGCCTCGCCGTCGCCCCGAATCCGTACGTCGCCGGCCTCGCGCTCGCCGTCTGCGGCGCGGCCATGGGTGCCACGATGGTGCTCGGCCCCTCCCTCCGGCAGACGGTCGTCCCCGCCCACCTGATGGGCCGGGTCGCCTCCACCTCCCGCATGCTCGCCATGTGCGCCGCCCCGTTCGGCGCCTTCCTCGGCGGCTGGCTGGCCACCACCTACGACGTACGCACTCCGCTCTACACCGCCGCGGGCCTCCTCCTCACCATGACCGCCGTCACGGCGACCATGACCAGCAACCGCCAGGTCGAGGCCGCGCTACGGGCCGCCGCCCAGGCCGATGCCCCCGATCACCCGGCATCCTCGGAGCCCGTTCAGGAAGGTGCCGTGTAGGGCTCCGCGAGGTGATCGAGGACGAAGCCGACCGCGGGTGGTGGTGTCAGAACTGGCCCCGGCCGCATGGGACCCTCCTCCCGAAGCTGCGCGCGGCGCGAACGTCCTGGACTTCTCCCGGGTGCGTTCCCGCCGCCTGCGGATCCGCTGCGAGATCCGCGACGACGTCCACGAAGCCTTCCTCACCCTGGCCGGCGCACCCATCGGCCGGCGCCGGTTCTCGACGGCTCAGCGCCGCCATTCGTAGGCGCCGGGAGAGGTCTCCACGACCTCCTGGGGCCAAGCGGCACGGACCCGCCGCAGGCGCTCGTGGTGCTCATCGACCCATCCACCGGCCAGGCGCACCGGGACACGGACGGACGTCCCTGATGCTGCCGCGTCCTCCACCACGAACACGGCAAGCCCTTCCTGACGGGCCCGCTCGAAGCGGATCTCGGGGTTGCGCCCGTCATCCATCCAGACGGCGTCCCGCCCGGCCGCGAGTTCCCCCAGAACCTGTGACCAACTGTCCAAGTCGTCCGGCGCCAGACACACGTCGAGGCGGCCTCGGGCGAACCTGCTCGTGACGACGATCTCCGCATCGAGGTAGTCGTGCAGGGTCAACACCCCCGGCATCGTCCGGCCGAGAACCCGAACCTCGAGACTGCTCTCACCGTCGGCCAGACGGATGAGATCCACGGTGCTGCCCTCGGCCACCCTCGCTCCCTACTCTCGCATCGACCCTCGCCATCATGCATCTGCACTAGAGCTCGGCTGTACGGGGGCGTTGCGTCAAAGGTTCTCAGCCCGGTCGGCCCGGTCAGCGGAGTCAGCCCGCCGTCGTGGCTCGGGGCGAGGAATAGAGCGATCGCCAGTGCTCCAGAAGCTGTTCCTCGACTCGGCCCCGCCAGAGAAGAAGGCCGTGGCGCCGCTCCCAGAGCAGCACGGACAGGCCTCGGGCGACCCGCTCCGGCGCCACCAGGCCGTAGGCGAAGAGGACGGTCCAGAAGTTCCAGACCAAACCCATGACCAGAAACAGCAGTCCGAAGACGACGGCGGAGCTGCCATCGAAGCTGTGGCGCAGAGACCGTCGCGTGGAGGGGAGCACCGCCCCGGGGTCCAACAGGGGCACAGCGGCGTCGAAGTAGTGCCTTTCGCCGCCGAGGCAACGCACTCGTGTCAGGCCCGCCGACAGGCCGAAGAAGGCGCTCAACCCCGCAACGCCGAGGACGGCGTAAGTCACGTCGCACCCTTCGACGGACGACAGCCCGCGCACACCGAGGACCACCGGCGCCGCGACGGCCAGGGCGATGCTCGACTCGACGGCGGCCATCAACTGGAAGTGGGCGTAGCGCACCACGAGTTCCCCCCTCCGCCCGCACTGTTCCCTGGACGCGTGCGACCTTCACTATGCCGCCGACATCTACGCCGACGCATCACGCACCTCCCCAACTCCCATACAGACATGCACTGTTGGCCGTCGGTTGGTCCACCCGTGACGCATCCGCGGCATCAGCGCCAGGCCTTCCGGCCGTCCGGGCGACCGCCACGGGGCCCCTGCGAGCGCATGCAAATACCTTGCCCCCACGCACCCTTCTATTTATAGTCAGGGCGACTATTAAGGAGTGGGTCCGTGAACTGGAACCTCAGCTTGACCGAAGCGCTCGGCTTCGCCAGCGGCGCCGTCTGCGTCTGGCTGGTGGCGCGCCAGCACATCGCCAACTGGCCTGTGGGCATAGCCAACAACGTCTTCTTCATCGTGCTCTTCGTCCAGGCCGGCCTGTACGCCGACGCCGGTCTCCAGGTCGTCTTCATCGCGCTGGCCGCCTACGGCTGGTGGACGTGGGCCCGCGGTGCCGGACCGGCCACCGCCGGATCCCTGCCGGTGCGCCGCACCACAGGTGCCGAATGGACCTGGCTGGCAGCGGCCGGAGTGCTGGGCACGGTCGCCCTCACCCTGCTGCTGGACCGGGCCACCGACTCCACCGTCCCCTTCTGGGACGCGCTCACCACCGCCCTCTCCCTCGCGGCCACCTACGGCCAGTGCCGCAAACTGCTGGAGTCGTGGTGGCTGTGGATCGCCGCCGACCTGGTCTACATCCCGCTGTACGCCTACAAGGGCCTGTACTTGACCTCGCTGCTGTACGTCGGCTTCCTCGCCCTGTGCGTGGCCGGCCTGCTCGGCTGGCGGCGCACCCTGGTGGCGGCCGGCTCCCGTTCCGCGACGGTGGTGGCCGCGTGAACGCCGTCGCCCGCACGTACCGACACGGCCTGGTCCTGGGCAAGTTCTATCCGCCGCACGCCGGCCACCACCACCTCGTCCGCACCGCCCTCGCGCAGTGCGACCGGCTGACCGTCCTCGTCTGCGCCGCCTCCGTGGAGTCGGTGCCGCTCGCCGACCGGGTGGCGTGGATGCGGGAGGCCCACCCGGAGGCCGAGGTCGTCGGCGCCGTCGACGACCACGCGGTCGACCTGCACGACCCCGCGGTGTGGGACGCCCACATGGCGGTCTTCCGCTCGGCCGTCCCGGATCCGGTGGACGCCGTGTTCACCTCCGAGTCGTACGGCACCGAGCTGGCCCGCCGGTTCGGGGCGGCGGAGGTCAGCGTGGACCTCGACCGGACCACGTACCCCGTCTCCGGCACGGCCGTACGCAAGGATCCGGTGGGCTGCTGGACGTTTCTCGGCCCGGGGGTACGCGCGGCGCTCACCCGGCGCGTGGTCGTCCTCGGCGCGGAGTCCACCGGAACCACCACCCTCTCGCGGGCGCTGGCCGCCCACTACCGTGCGCGCGGCGGTGTCTGGGCGGACACCGGCTGGGTGCCCGAGTACGGGCGCGCGTTCAGCGAGGAGAAGCTCGCCGCCCTGCGGGCCACCGATCCCGGCGCCGACTGGAGCAAAGTGGAGTTCACCTCCGAGGAGTTCCCCGTCATCGCCCGCCGCCAGGACGACGACGAGCAGCGGGCGGCCCGCCGCGGCTCCCCGGTGCTCTTCTGCGACACCGACTCGTTCGCCACGGCGATCTGGCACGAGCGCTACCTGGGAGCGCCCTGCCCCGAGGTGGCGGCCGTCGCCGAGCGCACCCGGCGCCACCTGTACCTGCTCACCGACCACGAGGGCGTTCCCTTCGAGGACGACGGCCTGCGTGACGGCCCGCACCTGCGCCCGTGGATGACGGGCCGGTTCCGGGAGGAACTGGAGCGCACCGGCCGCCGGTTCCTGCTGGTCACCGGCAGCCCCGAGGAGCGGCTGCGCACCGCGGTGGCGGCGGTGGACGACCTACTCGCCGAGGGCTGGCACTTCTCCGACCCGCTTCCGGAGAACCGGTGACGACCGCACGGGTCTGACGCACAATCTGGGGATGCGCTTGGGGCAGCGGGAGGGTGGTCCTGGCGGGGTTGTCGCGATCACGGGGAGTTCGGGCCGGGTCGGGTCGGCTCTGGCCGCGGCTTTCGACGCGGCCGGCTGGGTGGTCCACGGCCTGGACCGGGTGCCGGGCCGTTGGACAACTGCTGTCGCGGATCTACGAGTTCGCCGCGCGCGGCGCAGCGTGTTGCGGTCGGCCGACGTCCTGGTCCATGCGGCCGCGCTCCACGCCCCGCACGTCGGGCGCGTGGCCGACGAAGAGTTCCGCGCCGTGAACGTCGGCGTGACGGCGGAACTCCTCGACGACGCGGCCCACTTCGGCGTCCGGCGTGTCCTCTACATCAGCAGTACCAGCGTCTACGGCCATGCCCTGGTGCCCACCGACCGCGCGGTCTGGGTGGACGAGCAACTCACCCCGCTCCCCCGGGACATCTACGACGAGACCAAGCTGGCCGCCGAGGACCTGATCGCCGCCGGCGGCGTCTCCTCGGTCACGCTCCGCATAGCGCGATGCTTTCCGGAGCCACTGCCCGTGCTGGCGGGGCACTTGCTGCACCGGGCCGTCGACGTGACCGACGTCGCGACAGCGGGTGTCCTGGCCGCGACGGACCCGTCCGTGACCGGCACGTTCAACATCTCCGGACCACACCCGTTCCGCCGAGAGGACTGCCTCTCCCTTCACCGTGACGCGACCGCCGTCCTCGCCCGTCGGGCTCCGGGCGTCGTCGAGGCGTTCCGTGACCGAGGATGGCCGGTGCCCGATCGCCTGGACCGGGTCTACGACTCGACCGCCGCCGCGAACGCCTTCGGCTACCGCCCTGTTCGCGGAGTCCGTCAACTCCTGCGCGACACGGCCGATGGTCAGAGCTCATGAGCGCGCGGGCCCCACGGCGGACGGCTGTAACTAGGCTTCGGGCGATCGCATCGCTGACCCGTACGAACCGGAGGACATCCCCGTGACAGCCTCACTGGCGTGCAGGAAGACCCGTTCTCTCGAAGCGGGAACCGTCTACGCCTGGGAATCCATAGAAGGCGCGACCGGGCACCTCCTGATCGACCCGGAGGAAACGCTCGCCCGCCCGTGCACACCGGAAGGCACGCCCCTCGGCGAGACCCGCCTCGACAAGAACGTCGGAACCGTCGAGAACCCCGATCCGAACCCGGAACTCCGCCGGGCATTCCTGACTGCCGCAGCGGCGGTACTCCGAGAGACAGAGCGACAGGGCCACCTGCCCGACAGGGTCACCCGCACCTTCTGGTAGGCACCAAGTCCTCGTCCAGGAGCTCCAATTGATCGTCAAGCAACGGTGTGCGCCGGCTCGGCCTTTTCGTACTGCCTAGTTGACGGTGTTCTGTCGCCCGGCGTAGGTACTGAGCAAGAATGCCCGCACGACGGGTGAGGGAGGCAGTATGGCTCGGGATGCCGCAAGCGTGTGGCGGGAAGGGCTTGCTCGCCGGGTGGCTGTCGCCGTGCTGGCGTCGGCCGTGCTCTCGCTGCTCATCTCGGCCCTTCTCCTCGGTCTGCCCCACGGCTGGAAGACGGCCACGTCCTTGGCCGACATCACACTGCGCACGTCATGGATAGCCGCTTTCCTCGTCCCGACCACCGTCGTCACGCACCTGGTACTCCAGGCGAGTCGCCGCAGGCGGCCGCACCCCGACGGTCGCTCCCAACTCCGGTCCTTCAAGAAGGGCGGCCAACACCGCTGACCCGACACTGAGGTCGGGGGCCGCGACCTAGGGCGTGAGTCGAAAGTGGATCTCAGGCTGTGAATGATCACGGTTCATGGGTCGGGGAGAACTCACGGACGAGCAATGGGGGGCGCTGGAAACGTTGTTGCCGAAGGGTGCAAGGGCGGGACGGCCGCCCGTCCGGCCTCGGCGGGGTTTGATCGACGGCGTACGGTTCCGTGTCCGGACCGGTGTTCCATGGCGGAACGCCCCTGTCGAGTACGGACCGTGGAGCCGGGTCTACGACCTGTTCCGTCGGTGGCTGCGGAACGGTACTTGCGGGCGTGAGCGGGAAGACGGCAGTCTCGTACACGGTGATGCCCGAGACGACCGCGTCGGCCGGTCCCGCCTCCGTGCCCCTGCGCCGGGACCGGCCGGCACGATCCAGGTCAAGCCTGTTCGATCCCTCGTGCGCAGGGGTATGCCCTGCCTTGCCGACCGCACGTCAGGGCTCGGAGGATCTGGCTGATGGGGGAATCGTGCGCACTCGCGTGTCCGGACTGGGCCTCGGTCCGATCCGAAGGGACTACGCCCTCATGACCCCGTTGGCGGGCACCCTGCTGCAGATACTCCGGGGATTCCTGCTGATCGCCTGGGTCTTCATGGCCGGTTTCACCGTGTTCACCCCCGACCAGGTCGACGGGAACCTAGCCTGGACGACGGCGGTGGTGATCGCGGTCTACACCGTGACGTTCGGATGGCGTCTGCTGACCGCCCGGCTCGGCATGAACCGGTGCTACCTCCTGGCGGAGGGGGTGGCCATGACCAACCGCTTCGGCCGGGTGACCGATTCCGTGGCCTGGAGCGACGTGACCGGTATCCAGCAGACAACCGTCGTGGACCTCTACATGGCAGGGCACCGCATGGAGATCCACCGGAACCAGACCGCCAAACCCCTCACGTTCCTGGCACCGGGCGTGAAATCGCGGCTGGTGGAAACGCTGCTCACCGAGGGCCGCCGCGCAGGAGCCCTGCAGTGAGGGGGCATCGAGGTCCCGGGCCCTGGCCACTTGCCCTGGGAAGCGCGGATACATCTACCTCGGAACGGTCGCCCTCGGCCGTCGGCGCGGGCCGGTTGCACCCGCCCACGGCCCGCCGGAACCGCCCGCCCCCTGTGGTCGTCTTGTGCGCTGACTGTGTACGTGGCAGGGAAACGGGGGAAATCGTGACGCGGAACGTGACGAAGGCCGGGCTTGTGGTGGTGGCTCTGGCGGCGGTGTTCGGGGCCTCGGCCTGTGGTGGTGGAGCGGCGGACGGCAAGGGCTCGGGCGGGGACGTGGCGCCCTATGCGGGCAAGGCCTCGTCCGGATGGGCGCCGACGTCCGGCGGTGACTCGGGGACGTCGTCCAAGACCGCGCTGACCGCCGCGGCACCCACCACCCGGCATGTGCCGTGGAACCTCGACATCCTGGACCAGCGGTCGCGGCCCCTGAACGGGAAGCTCACCACCACCGCGACGGGCAAGGGCGTCCACGTCTACGTCATCGACACCGGGTTGGACATCGCCCACGCGGAGTTCGGCGGTCGCGCCCACCTCGGCGCCGACTTCGTCGGATCGCGCGACTCCGGGGACTGCTTCAGCGAGGCGGGCACCGGTCACGGCACGTTCGTCGCGGGCATCATCGGCGGGAAGAAGTACGGGGTGGCGCCCAAGGCGGATCTCGTACGGGTCCAGGGCATCGTCTGCGAGAGCTCGGGCGGCGGCTCCGCGGCGGCGGCCGAGGCGGCCCTGGTGAAGTCGGTCAAGTGGGTCACCGCGCACGCGCAGAAGCCCGCGGTGGTGAACATGTCCCTCAACCTCGCCCACCGGTCGGCGACCCTGGAGTCCGCGGTGAAGAAGATGGTCGACGCGGGCATCCCGACCGTGGTGTCGGCCGGCAACTTCCACGACGACGCCTGCAAGCACTCCCCGGCCGGCGTCCCCGGGACCATCGTCGTGGCGGCCTCCACCCCGAACGACCGCCCCTGGACCGACAGCGGCTCCTACGGCTCCGGCTACGGGCGATGCGTGGACCTGTACGCGCCCGGCCAGAAGGTGACCGCGGCCCTCGCCGGCGGCGGTACGACCACGGAGAACGACGGGGCGACGTCCTGGGCCGCGCCCCACGCGACCGGCGTGATCGCGCTGTACCTGTCGGCGCACCCCCACGCCACGGCCCGCGAGGTCCACGTCTGGCTCGACCACACGGCCACCACCGGCGTCCTGCACGGGGTCCGCTCCGACACCCCCAACAGGCTGCTCAACACCGGCGGCCTCTGACCCGACCGAGCCGGAGACTTCCGGCGGCGGTGTTGCGGATCCGCCGGGTGCGGCCGCCTTCGGCGAGAACTTCGAAGGCGGCGGCCGACGCGGCCGGGGTACCGGACGCGGCTGGTGTGCCCGACGAGACCGCGGTTCCCGACGGGGCCACGACGTCCGACATCGCTGCGGTCTTGAGCTGCAGCCAGTCGGACGCCCCGATCAGGTCGCCCGCGTCCCAGGACAGGCCGAGCCTGACGGCGCGGAAGAGCGACCACTCCTCCAGGCGGCGGATCAGGAAGGGACGGTCGCCGGCGGCTTGGGCCATCGCCAATGCCCAAGCCTCGTAGGCGGGCCCGAGGTGAAGGTCCTCGGCCCGCCGGTCCACGTGCCGCACCACGGCGGACTGGGCCATCGTCCGGTCCGGGTCGCTGAGCACATGGCAGACCAGGTCGATCTCGTCCGCTTCGGCGACCTGATCCAGTTGGACGAGGTAGGCGGCGAAGCGGATGTGCTCGTCCGGTTCCCGGTCCGCGCCGTCGGACTCGCGGGGCTCGCCGGTCAACGAGCCGGGGCCGGGCGCCGCGTGGCCGCCGCACACCCGGGGCGTCCCGAGGTGTCGGGGAAGGCCGGGCCCCACAGCGGATCGTGGAAGAAGGCCGTGGTCGACATGGAGACGATGCCGTCAGTGGCCGTGGGAGTGGCGATCCTCGCGGGGGCCGGACGACGGGTTCGGGTCATCGCCGTACCGTAGCCGCGCGGGGCACCGGGTGCTCGGCCTATTCGCCGGCTTCGGAGGCCGGCCGCTTCAGTTCGATCTCGACGAAGGCCAGCGCGGCGGTGCCGGCGTTGACGACTTCGTGTTCCGCGCCGGCCGGACGCGTGTAGGACTCGCCCGCGCGCAGTTGCGCGGTGGTGACGGTGCCGTCGGGGGTGATCACGTCGGTGTGCCCGTCGGTGACGGGGACGACGAGGTAGTCGTACTCGTGCACGTGGCGGCCGGTGCTCTCCTGGGGCTCGAAGTCCCAGCGGGTGACCCGTATCCGCTCGTCTTCGTGCTGCACGGTGGCGCGGGCGGTCGTCGTCATGGCTGATCTCCTCGTCGTCGGTTGCCGCACCCGTGCCGCGGACCGGTGAGGCAAGATCCCGAGGTGCAGATTAGCCGCCGGACGCCACGGCGGCGGGGCGGGGCCGTCCTCGGCCGTGGTCGCCGTCCGCTCGGCCGGCAGGGCCTCTGACCTGCGTGCCGGCGAGAGCACCACCGTCGCCGACGTGAGTGGCACAGGCGGCCTCCCCCTCGTAGCGTGGTGCGCAGGCACGCTGTGGGGTCACGGCGTGAGCTCGCCGACGGTCGAGCCCGCGGGCGGCGTGCAGCCGTCCGTTCCGCGACCGTCCACCCCTGAGTGCGCCTGCAGAGCCGAAATCCTCGGCTCCTGTCGCGGAGGTCCCCCATGCCCCGAACCGTGTGGTCCGGCGCCATCTCTTTCGGCCTGGTCACCGTGCCGATCCACGTGGTCAACGCCCGGGAGGACCACAGCATCCACTTCCACCAGGTCCACCTGGAGGACATGGGGCGGGTCCGGAGCCGCAAGATCTGCGAGATCGAGAACCGCGAGGTCGCGCAGTCCGAGATCGGCAAGGGCTACCAGTGGGGCAAGGACACGATCATCCCGGTGCTCGACGAGGAGCTGCGGGAGATACCGCTGCCGACCGCGAAGGCCATCGAGATCGAGGCGTTCGTGCCGCTGGACTCCATCGACCCGATCCAGATCGGCGACGGCTACTACCTCCAGCCGGACGGCAACGTGGCCGTCAAGCCGTACACGCTCCTTCGGAAGGCCCTGGAGCGGTCGTCGAAGGTGGCCGTGGCGAAGTACGCCTGGAGCGGTCGTGAGCGGCTGGGTCTGCTCCGGGTCCGCGACAACGTCATCGTGCTGCACGCGATGCGCTGGTCCGACGAGATCCGCGACCCCGCGGAACTGAGGCCGGAGGAGATCGAACTCACCGACGCCGAGATCACCCAGGCGGAGCAGCTCATCGAACGGCTGACCCGCGACGATCTGGAGGGCGAGGAGTTCACCGACCGGTATACCGAGGCGGTGGAGCAGCTCATCGACGCGAAGCGCGAGCACCGCGAACCGCCCACGGCCGAGGAGCCCGCGGAGGCGCCGGGGCAGATCGTCGATCTCATGGCGGCGCTCAAGGAGTCCGTGGCCAAGGCCCGCAAGTCCCGGGGCGACGACGCCACCGTCCACGACATGCCCAGGAAGAAGACCGCGAGCAAGAAGACCGCGGGCACCTCGGGCAAGAAGAGCGCGGCGAAGAAGACGGCGACCGCGAGGACGGCGAAGAAGCAGCCCGCCGAGAAGCCGGCCAAGAAGACGGCGGCGCGCAAACCGCGGCGCAGCGCCTGAATCCGGGGTTCCGCGGGGGCCGGCCCCGCCGGCGCGGCGCCTCACACCGGGGTTCGGCACAGGCCTCTCCGACGCCACGACCCCGCGGGTGCCGAGCCTGCCCGCCCGGCCCCCCTGTGGGACGACGCTTCCGCCCGGCGGTCCGGGCAGCACGTCACCCCGTGGAGCCGGGAGCCAGCGGAATGTGCACGGTCATGATCAGGTGACAGGTCCGGTCACCCGATCCGCGGTAGGTGTGGGGGGTGTCGGCGTCGAAGGTGGCCGTCTGGCCGGTCTCCAGGGCGTGTTCCGTGCCGTCCACGACGAGCACCATCCGTCCGGCCGTGACGCTGACGGTCTCCACGACGCCCGCCTGATGCGGGTGACTGGGATATTCGTCGCCCGGTTCCAGCTTCCAGCGCCACACCTCGACCGGGGCGGGTCCCGAGGTGGTCAGCATCAGCCGCGCCTCGCTGCCCTTCTCCCCGGCCCACAGGGGCATGACGGCATCGGCGCTCACCACGCGGACACGGCCTTCGGTCGGTCCTTCCATAAGGGCGGACACCGAGATGCCGAGGGTGTCGGCGAGGCGGACCAGGGTGGCGAAGTTCGGGTTGCCCTGGGCCTTCTCCAGACCGACCAGGGCGCCCTTGCTGACCTTGGCGCGGCGGCCGAGCTCGTCCAGGGACAGCCCGGCGCGGGTGCGGGCGGCCCTGACGTTCTGCGCGAGCGTCCGCAGGGCCGCATCGGTCTCGGTCATCGGTCTCCCCTCCTGGCGGCGCGTTCATTGCACTGCACCACACGGTCGTTCGGTTGACACGAGTCGGTCGGTGCGTTGTACGGTGTAGTCGTTCCATTGATGTTAAGGGATGTACCCGTGATCGCTCTGCTGCTGGCCCTGGGCAGCTCCCTGGCCTACGGATGCGCCGACTTCCTCGGCGGCCTCGGCGCCCGCAAGGCCCACGTCCTGCGCACCGTGATGATCGCCGCCCCGGCCTCGCTCACCGTCGAACTGCTGCTGTGGCCCTTCCTCGGCGCCTCCTTCTCCCCCGCGACACTCGCCTGGGGCGCGGCGTCCGGTCTCGCGTCGGCCGCCGCGTTCGCCCTGCTGTACCGCACCCTGGCGATCGGCCCGATGAACGTCCTCTCGCCCCTCACCGCGCTGGTCTCGGCCCTGCTGCCGGCCGGGGTCGGGATGCTGCAGGGCGAGAACCTGGGCCCGGCCGGGCTGATCGGGCTGCCGCTGGCACTGGCAGCGGTCGTCCTGGTCAGCGCCGGAGGCGGCACCGGGACCACGCGGCCGTCGCGCACCGCGCTGCTGCTGGCCTTCGGCGCCGGGGCCGCGATCGCGCTGCAGCTCGTGTTCCTGCACCAGGCGCCCTCGGACAGCGGCGTCGGACCACTCGTCGTCGGACGCGCGGTCTCCTCCGCCGTCGTCCTCGCGGCGGCCGGACTGGCGCGTCGCCGGCTGGGCTCGGAGAAGCCCGCGTACGCGATGTCGATGACCGCCGGTGTGCTGGACTCGGTGGCGAATCTGCTGTTCCTGCTCGCCGCCCGCAGCGGCGATCTGGCCGTCGTGGCCGTGATCACCGCCCTGTACCCGGCGGGCACCGTCCTGCTCGCCCGCGGTGTGCTCGCCGAGCGGATCCATCGCGGACAGCTCGTCGGGCTCGGCACCGCGGCCGTGGCCGTCGGCCTACTCGCCCTCACCTGATCCCGTATGCGTCCGGAAGGACCCGCATGTTCATCCAGCCCTGGGACGCCGCCCTCGACGACGCCGAATGGCGGACCTGGATCGCCGACGGCCACGACTTCGGCATCCTCAGCGTCAACGGCCTCCCCGGACAGGCACCCGCCGTCGTGCCCACGCACTTCGTCGTCGACGACACGTGCCTGCTCGTCCATCTCGCCCGCCCCAACCCCGTCTGGAAGGCGATCGAGGCCGATCCGAACGTCACGTTCTCCGTGAGCGGCGACTACGCCTTCGTCCCCGGGCCCTGGCGCGCCCAGCCCGGCATCCCGCCCACCGACGGTGTCCCCACCAGCTACTACGCGGCCGTCCAGTTCACCTGCCGGGCGGCGATCGTCGACGAACCCGAGGCCAAGGCCGAACTGCTGCGCCGCCAGATGGCCCACTTCCAGCCCGAGGGGGACCACGCCCCCATCGAACCCGGCCGGCCTCCCTACGGACGGATGCTCACCGGCATCCGCGGCCTGCGCCTCGACGTCACCGCGGTGCGCGCGAAGTTCAAGTACGACGACCACAAGCCCGTCGAGCAGCGCACCGACACCGCCCGCCGGCTCACCGAACGCGGCACCGGCCTGGACGCACCCACCGCGACACAGCAGCTCCGCCGCCTGGACCGCATCGGGCCCTGGACACCCTGACCGCACCCCTCGGACACCGCCACTTCCGTCGCGTCCATACCTTCCATCACTTCACTTCCATCGCGTCCATCGCGTCCATCACTTCCATCTCGGCCTCCACCCGGAACGGACCCCCGGATGACCACCTTCCGCATCAGCCCCGCCGTCGCCGCCGACTTCCCCGACTCGCTCATCGCCGTCGTCACCGCCACCGGCCTGCGCGGCCACGAGCCGTGGCCCGCCACCACCACCGCCGTCGAGGAGCTGGAGCGGCAGCTCGCCGACGCCTCCTGGGCTCCCGCCGACGAGAGCGATCCGCGCATCGAGGCATGGCACACCGCCTACCGCTCCTTCGGCACCAACCCCCGCCGCACCCGGCCCAGCGTCGACGCCCTCGGCCGCCGACTCTCCAAGAAGGGCGCGCTGCCACGTATCAACGCGGCCGTCGACTCGTACAACGTCGTCTCCGTCCGCCACGGGCTGCCCGCCGGGGCCTTCGACCTCGACCACGTCACCGGTGATGTCGAGATCCGCCATGCCGACGGCGGCGAGACCTTCACCCCGCTCGGCGAGCCCGACACCGTCGAGAACCCCCGCCCCGGCGAGGTCGTCTACGCCGACACCACCGGCGTCCTCACCCGGCACTGGAACCACCGCGACGCGCACCGCACCCGTGTCACCCACGACTCCACCCACGTCGCGTTCATCCTCGAGACGCTGCACGCCGGCCGCGACGGCCACCTCCTCACGACCTCGGCAGCCGAACTCCAGGAGCTGCTCGCCCCGCACGCGACGCGGACGACGGTCGACTACCTCGGCCCGGGCGCCGACGCCTGATCCACCGGCGCTCGCCCCTGCCGCGGAGTCGACCATGACGTCGAGGAGCGCGGGTAGGGTATGCCGGGCAAAAGGGGGCGGTCCGGTGAGGACGAGCCGTACGCGAGAGGACGTCACCGGACCGTTGAGGCCGAACAGTTGAACCGACCGAGCCTGAAGTCGCCCACGGTCCGCACCGAGGACCGGATCGGCAGTGAAGAGCCTCCGCTCGCGGCCCGGTCCCGCCGTCCTGACGACCTGCTGCGCCTCCTCATAGGCGTGCTCGGCATCGCCCTGCTTCTCATCGTGGCCTGGGGCGCGCACGCCACCACGTCCGGTGTCGAGCACGACGTCTCGCGCACCACGACCCACACGTCCCGCCTGTTGACCGGCTTCCTCGGCCTCCCCGCCAACCTGGCCCTGCTTCTCGTCCCGGTCGTGTTCGCCGTCGAACGGCTGATCCGGCGGGACGGCGCGCGCGTCCCTGACGGAGTGCTCGCCGCCGTCCTCGCGCACGCCGTCGCCCTCGGCACCGGCCTGTGGGTGACGACCCTCGCGCCCTTCGCCGTCCACGACGCGCTCACCCGGGCCGCACCCGACGGCGGCATCACCGACCCGGTGCACGGATACGCCGCCCCGGCCGTCGCCTTCATGACGGCGGTGGGCATGGCGCGGCGCCCCCGCTGGCGGGCGGTGCTGTGGGCGGTGCTCGTACTGAACGCCTTCGCGATGCTGGCCGGGGGATACGCCACGCTGTCCTCCGTGGTGCTCACTCTGCTGATCGGCTGGAGCGTCGGCTGCGGCACGGTCTACGTGGTCGGGTCACCGAACGTGCGACCCACCGCCCTCTCGCTGCCGGCGGCGCTGCGGCGGGCCGGCCTGACGGCGGTCACCGCCCGGCGGCTGGCCGACGGCCCCGAGTCCTCCCCCGCCGAGCGTGGCCGCCGGTACCGCGTCGAACGCGAGGACGGCCCGCCGCTCGACGTCACCGTCGTCGACCGGGAGCAGCAGGCCCAGGACTTCATGCACCGCGCCTGGCGTCACCTGGTGATGCGCCCGATCAGTGAGCGCGGCAGTCTGCAGTCCCTGCGCCAGACGATGGAGCAGGAGACGCTGCTGGCGTACGCGGCGGCCTCGGCGGGAGCGCGCACGCCGCGGCTGATCGGCGCCTACGAGCTCGGCCCCGACGCGGTGATGCTCGTCCACGAGCACATCGAGGCACGCCCCCTGGACCTGCTGGCCGACGAGGAGATCGACGACAGGGTCCTGGACGGGATCTGGGAGCAGGTCCGCACGCTCCACGCGCGGCGCATCGCGCACCGGCGGCTGACCGGGGACGCGCTGCTGGTGGACGACTCCGGCGCCGTCCACGTCACCGAACTGGGCCGCGGCGAGATCGCCGCCGGGGATATCCTGCTACGGCTGGACACGGCCCAGTTGCTCACGACGCTCGCCCTGCGGATCGGCCCCGAGCGCTCGGTCGCCTCCGCGACGCGGATCCTGGGCCCCGACGCCGTCGCCGGCAGCCTGCCGATGCTCCAGCCGATCGCGCTCAGCCGCTCCACCCGGGCCACGCTCCGCCGGCTCGCCAAGGAACGTACGGAACGAGAGCACGAGGAACTCTCACGGGCCGTCGATGCGGCGGTCGATTCGGCGGACGAGAGCACGTCGGAGGACACCCACGAGGACGACGCTCTCGCCCGGATCCGCCGGCAGGTGCTGCTCATCCGCCCGCAGGCCGCCGTCGCCCCGGCCCGGCTGGAGCGGATCAGGCCGCGCACACTGATCACCCTCGTCGGCGGTGTCACCGTCGCCGGCTATCTGCTCTCCCAACTGGTCACGCTCGACTTCGGCGCGCTCGTCGAACAGGCCAACTGGACCTGGGTCGTGGTCGCGCTGGGCTTCTCCGCCCTGACCTATGTGGCGGCGGCGATGAGCCTGCTCGGCTTCGTCCCGGAGAGGATCCCGTTCGGCCGGACCGTCCTGGCCCAGCTCGCCTCGTCGTTCGCGCTCGCTCCGGCGGCCGTCGGCGGTATCGCGCTCAACACCCGTTTCCTGCAACGCAACCGGGTGCGGCCCGGGTTCGCGGTGGCGAGCGTGGGCGCCTCCCAACTGGCGGGTGGCGTCGGCCATGTGGTGCTCCTGCTCGCCTTCGGTTATGCGACGGGCACTCAGGACACCACCCTGTTCTCCCCGTCGAGCGCGACCCTGGTGATCGGCGCGCTGCTCGCCGTCGCCGCGCTCGTGCTGGCGGTCGCCGCCGTTCCGCGGCTCCGCAGATTCGCCACCACGCGGGTACGGGCGCTGTTCTCGGGCGTCCTGCCGCGTCTGCTCGATCTGCTCCAGCGGCCCAGCAAGCTGATCACCGGATTCGGCGGCATCCTGCTGCTCAATCTCTCCTACATCGCCTGCCTGGACGCCTCGGTACGGGCGTTCGGCCACTCGCTCGGCTTCGCACCCCTGGCCTTCGCCTATCTCGTGGGCAGCGCCGCGGGTTCGGCCATTCCGACGCCCGGCGGTATCGGGGGCGTCGAGACGGCTCTGGCCAGCGCCCTCACCCTGGCGGGGCTGCCGGCGGCGACCGCGTTCTCGGCGGTGCTGCTGCACCGACTGCTCACCTTCTGGCTTCCGGTACTCCCGGGCTGGCTCGCCTTCAGCCACCTGGTCCGCAAGCAGTTGCTCTAGGAGCTGTCCTCGACGGGCCGTCCGAACGCCCGGTGTGGGTGCCGAGGGGCGCGGGTCAGATCGCCGGCTCGGGAAGCTCCCCGGGCTCGACCACGACGACCTCGACACGGGTACAGCCGACCGCCTCCAGCGCACGGCGGCGCCGCGTGGCGGAACGCTTGTCGTAGCGACCCGCGGAGGCCTGCGGCGCACCGTCCGGATCGGTCCACGTCAGGCTGTACCGACGCTTCGCAGTCGACATGCAGCCATCCTCTCTGCCCTCACCGGCACACACGGGGCGCACCCCGACCGACCGGTGGTTCATGGTTCATACGATCCAGCAGCTTCACATGCGCGGGGCCGCATCGGAAGGACAAACGGGTGTGGCGGAGGTCATCGCCGGACGGCCCGGGCGGAACGAACCCGACTCGGCCGGCATGCTCCGGGCCCCGGCCGGAGGCTGGGTCCGCGCCGAGGAAGCGAGCGCCACGCGCCCTCACCAACTCCACGGCCCGTGACCGCCGCCCGCCCTTCCACCCCACCTCGCCCCCAGGGGCACGATCAAGCCATCTTTCCTTCACACGAACGGCACAACAGCACCTAGAGTGTCCGCGTGACCGAGCAGAATCCCGAACTCATCGCCGGCCGCTACGAGCTGGTCGAACGCGTCGGCCAGGGCGGTATGGGCCGGGTCTGGCGTGGCCTGGACCGGCAGCTCTTCGGACGCGAGGTCGCCGTCAAGGAGATCCTCTTCCCGCCGGGGATGGAGGAACGCGACCGCGCCACCCTGCTCGGGCGCTTCGCCGCCGAGGCCCGCGCCGCGGTGACTCTCAGCCATCCCGGAATCATCACGATCCATGACGTCGTGGAGCACCAGGGCGCCCCCGTGATCGTCATGGAGTTCATACGCGGTGAGTCGCTGGCCGCCGCGATCCGCGGGCAGGGCCGGCTGCCCGCTCGGCGGGTGGCCGAGATCGGCGCCGCCATGCTCGACGCCCTCACCGAGGCACACGAGGCGCGGATCGTCCACCGCGACATCAAGCCGGACAACGTGCTCCTGACCAAGGACCGGGTCGTCCTCACCGACTTCGGCATCGCGCACCTCGCGGACGCCACGACCAAGCTGAGTCACAGCGGGATCGTCATCGGTACGCCGCAGTACATGGCGCCGGAGCAGTTGGAGGGCAAGCGTCCGACGCCCGCCAACGACCTGTGGGCGCTCGGCGCCACCCTCTACCACGCCGTCGAGGGGCAGCCGCCGTTCGAGGCGGAAGGGCTCCACGCCCTGGCCGTCGCCGTCTTCACGCGGCCGCACCGCCCGCCGGTCCACGCCGGCCCGCTGGCGCCCGTACTGGAGGCGCTGCTCACGAAGGACCCGGAGCAGCGGGTGGGCGCCGCCGAAGCCGCCGGGATGCTGGCGTCGGTGCTGCGTTCGTTCCCGGCGCGGGACGAGGTGGCCGTGGAGCGGAAGCCGGGGCCCGAGGACGGTCCGGAAGCCGGGCGTGATTCCGTCGCGGACGCGGCTACGGAGCACGCGCCGCCTTCCGCGCCCCCGAAGCCCCGCAGGCCTCCCACGGCCGGAGGGCCCGGTGCGCCGGGAACGCCGCACGAGCCCACGGTGCTGGACTCCGGAGCGTCCCCGGCCGACCCCCGGATCCCCGTTCCGGACCTACCGGACCACCCGCCCGTCCCGGACGAGACCCCCGTCCCGGACGAGGCCCATGTGCCGGACGAGACCCCTGTTCCGGACCGGCCGACCGATCCGCCGTCCGTCCCAGCACCCGTGCCCGTGCCCCCGACCGAGGACGTGGTCACGCTGGGGACGACGGCCGGGATCGAGAAGGACGAGCGGACGCCCGTACGGGCGCGCGCCCTCACCCGACGCTCCGTGGTCCTGGGCGCGGCACTGGCCACGCTCGCGGCCGGCTCCGTCCTGACCTGGACCCTCTCGGGAGACGACAAGAAGTCCGGCGACGACGGGTCGCCCGGCGGCGGCGCCTCGGCGTCCGCCGTGACGGTGGTCATCGGAGTGGACGCTCCGATCACCGGGGGAATGTCCCCGATGGGCCTCGGCATCCGGAACTCCGCCGAACTCGCGGTCAAGACCGCGAACAAGAAGCGGCTCGTGCCCGGGGTGAAGTTCGAGATCAAGACCCTGGACGACGCGTCCGACCCCGTCAAGGGCGGGCAGAACGCGGCCGCTTTCGTGTCCGACGCGAAGGTGCTCGGTGTCGTCGGGCCGTTGAACTCCAGCGTGGCCCGGACGCTCGTGGCCCCTCTGGACCAGGCGGACCTGGTCAGCGTCTCACCGGGCAACACCGCTCCCGAGCTGACGCTGGGCGCCGACTGGGCCGCCGGCACCAAGTCCCGCCCGTACGACACGTACTTCCGTACGGTGGCCACGGACGTGGACCAAGGCCCGTTCGCCGCCCGCTACCTCCACACCGAGGCCGGGAAGAGCAAGGTGTACGTCGTCGACGACAAGAGCGTGTACGGCACCGGTCTCACCTCCGGGTTCAAGGCCGAGTTCGAGAAGCTCGGCGGAACCGTGGTCGGCGCGGAGCAGGTCGATCCCGGCGGCACCGAGTTCTCCGACCTGGCCGCGAGCGTCCGGGG
The DNA here is from genome assembly GCF_042790435.1 of Streptomyces sp. NPDC056738. Taxonomy (NCBI): domain Bacteria; kingdom Bacillati; phylum Actinomycetota; class Actinomycetes; order Kitasatosporales; family Streptomycetaceae; genus Streptomyces; species Streptomyces sp. NPDC056738. The sequence goes on along the minus strand of NZ_JBHTZF010000005.1, from coordinate 257,132 downwards.
ATCGGGCGCCGACGCCGTGTACTTCGGGGGCTACTACGACACCGCGGGGCCGCTCTCCCAACAGCTCAAGGAGGCCGGAGCCGACATCCCCCTGATGGGCGGCGACGGCATCCTCACCGAGGGATACATCACCTCCGGTCCGAAGACCGCGGGCGACCTCGCCGTCAACATCGGCGTGGCCGCCGAGGATCTGGCGGGCGGATCGGACTTCGTCACCCGGTACGACGAGGCCGGGTACGAGGACACGGCCAACTGGTACGGACCGTACGCCTACGACGCGACCTGGAGCCTCATCGAGGCCGTGAAGTCCCTCGTGAAGGACAACGGCGGCACCCTGCCCCAGGGCGCCCGGGCGAAGATGCGACAGGCCGTGTCCCGGCTCGACTTCGACGGTGTCACCGGCCGTGTCGCCTTCGACGAGTACGGCGACACCCGCAACCGGGGTCTGACGGTGTGCTCGGTGGCCGGGGGCCGCTGGTCCACCGTCACCAGCGGATCCGCACCTTCCTGACGCATCGTGATCCGGCTACGCGTCGAGATAGCGGTAGTCACCGTCCGGGACGCCGATCACCAGGCCGCCGTCGCAGACGCGCCACTCGCTCATGCCGTCGACGTCGTGGCTGAGCAGAAACAGCCCACGGGGCCTCTCGTCGTACTTCTCATCCGGGTAGGAGGCCGGGATCCGGGCGATCTGACGAAGCCTCTCCTCGAACCAGTCGAGGGCCACCGCGCGGATGTTGCCTCCGTAGAAGGCCCACTTCACGTAGTTGTACTGCCGAGGAGGGAACGCCCAGCCCCCGCTGTAGGTGTGCTCCGGATCGTCCGCTTCCACGATCTCCTTGATCTGGGCGAGCTGTTGGTCGTCACACTCCAGCCAACCCCTGACCGAGACCATGGTTCCCACGGCGGTTGCTCCTCGTTCGTGTGGCGCGCTGCCCGGTCGCACCGTCCCATTCCTCTGCGCTTGCACGCTAGGGTGAACTGCACGGTCACGCAAAGGAATTGGCACCGGGATCAGCCGCTTCGGGCGTCGCGAGAAGGCATCCGCGGGGTGGGCGGCCGTGGACCAGCGCCGCGGTGAGTCCGACCAGGAGCAGTACCGTGCCGGTATGGCAAGGAACCGGAAGCCGTACTGGCGCACCCTCGGGACACCTACGCACGTCGTCCTGTACCGAACTCCGGACGGATGGCGGTACGCCGTCTACTTCACCGGACCAGTCGGCATCGCGGACGGCGCACTCGCCGATCCTCCGTCCTCGTCCGAGCCGGACCTCGCGCAGACGGCCCTCCTCCGGAAGGCAGAGGAATTCACCTGCCGCCGGCTTGAGGTCCTCTGGCAGGCATCCGATCAACCGGACTGGTGGACCGGCACCGTCGCCAAGGCCGGACCGCTTCCGCCTGCCTGACCCCCGCGAACACCGCGGACGGAGTCCCTACCGCTCGTCGTGCGCGGCGGGCCGTGCGGCGGCCTCGGCCCTGACCGTCTCGCGCAGTTCCTCCGGTGTGAAGCCGAGGGTGCGCAGGACCCGCCCGGCCGTGCTCTCCTCGGCGTGGATCAGGCCCAGCAGCATGTGTTCCGTGCCGACCCGGTCGTGGCCGAGGTCGGCCGACGCGTGGCGCGCCTGCTCGATGGCCTCCTTGCTCTCCGGTCGGAAGGCGATGTGACCTCGCAGCGCCTTCTCCCCCACCGGCGGCAGCGCCTCCTCGATCGCCTCGCGGACGCGCTGCTCGGACTCGGCTTTCGCCAGCAGCAACTCGTACGCCAGACCTCGTGGTTCACCGAGCAGGCCGAGCAGGAGGTGTCCGGTGCCGATGAAGTCGTGCTTGTGCGTTCGGGCGGCTTCCTGCGCCAGCACGATGCCATGCCGGTTCAGGTTGGTGAACCGCTCGAAGGGCGCGGGCGCGTGGCGTTGCTGGGCGGCCTGCTTGGAGACCCCGATGGCGTCGCCGATCTGGGTCCAGGACGCCCCGGTCCGCTTGGCCTTGCTGACGTAGTGGTCGATGAGCTGGTCTCCGAGGTCGGACAGCGTCTGGGCGCGAAGACGCGCCTCGCTGATGCGGGCCAGTTCGTCGGCTTCGGGAAATTCCTCGTCGAGTCGGGCGATCAGGTCGGCGAGGCTGATGTCGAGTGGACTCATGCGTCAATCTTAAGTTGACGATTGTCGATCGTCAACTTGAAATTGACGCATGTCTGGATTCCATGCCCTCCGATCGAACCTGCCTGACCGTTACGGCAGTTAGGGTCGAACGGGTCGTGATCGAAGGGCTCGGGATCCGTGGCCGAATCGCTCGAAGCGCCGGCACAACGAGCGGCAACACGAGTGACCGCGAGAACCGATCCCGCTCGCCATCTCGTGGCGCGGGTCACATCGGCCTCATGTCACGAAAGGAAAGGGAGCTTGCGTCTGGTGGTCGTCCGCACAGCGAGAACGACCCATACGAAAGCGGTGGCAGCGCGATGAACTCGACGACAGCGCAACGGCAAGAGGTTCTGGTCCTGGGTGCCGGCTACGCCGGACTCGCCGCCGCGATCCAGCTCGCGGCCCGCACCAGGAAGCGCGGGAACCTCCGGGTGACGCTGGTCAACCCCTACGACACCTTCACCGAGCGGCTCCGGCTGCACATGACCGCCACCGGCCAGGAGACGGCCGAGATGGACATCAGGGAGCTGCTGGACGGCACCGGCGCCGCCTTCGTCCGCGGTTGGGTCACCGCCGTGGACACCCGGGCGAAGACCGTCCGCGTCGACGACGACCGGGTCCTGCGCTACGACACCCTCGTCTACGGCCTGGGGAGCGTCGCGGACACCGTCGCGGTCCCCGGAGTGGACGACCACGCGTACACCCTCGACAGCCCGGAGAACGCCGCCCTGCTCGCCGGCCGGCTGGCCCGGCTGGGCGGCGGGACCGTCGTCGTCGGTGGCAGCGGACTCACCGGTGTCGAGGCCGCCGCGGAGATCGCCGAACGGCACCCCGAGCTCCAGGTGGTGCTGCTGGGACGGCACGAACCGGGCGCGGGCATGCACCCCAGGGCCAAGGCCCACGTGGACGCGGGCCTCGCCCGGCTCGGCGTCCGCGTGCACGCCGGTGTCGAGGTGTCCAAGGTCCTGCCGGACGGCGTCGAGCTCGCGGACGGCTCCGCGATCCCGGCGGACGCGGTGCTGTGGACCAGCGGAACCCGCGTCTCGCCCCTGGCGGCCGCCGCGGGCCTGACCGTGGACGAGCGCGGCCGTGTCGTCACCGACAGCGCTCTGCGGTCGGTCTCCCACCCCGATGTCTACGCCGTGGGCGACGCGGCGGCGGTCCGCCAGGGCTACGGCGTGATGCACGGGACCTGCCAGGGCGGCATGCCCACCGGCGTGCACGCGGCCCTCTCGATCCTGCGGGTGGCGGCGGGCAAGGACCCCAGGCCCTTCCGTTTCGGCTTCTACCACACGCCCGTCAGCCTGGGCCGGAACGACGGCGTCGTGCAGTTCACCCGACCCGACACCCGTCCGCGCCGGATCGTCCTGACCGGCGAGCGGGCGGCGAGGTACAAGGAGACGGTCACCGCCGCGCCGTGGCCGACCTTCGCGCGTATGAAGAAGATGCCCGCCATGGGCGCGTTCTGGCCGCACGGCGGCCGCTACACCCGGATACGGAGCGCCAAATGATCCAGCCGCACCAGGCCGGCCCCGACCAGCTCGCCTTCCAGCAGTACCGCACCCTGCTCTTCTCGGTCGCCTACCGCCTGCTCGGCAGCGCGGCCGACGCCGAGGACGTCGTACAGGACGCCTGGTTCAAGTGGTCGGCGGCCGACCGCTCCCAAGTCGCCGACCCCAAGGCCTATCTGACGCGGATCATCTCCAACCTGGCGATGGAGCGCCTGCGTTCGACCCGCCGTCAACGTGAGACATATGTCGGGCCCTGGCTTCCCGAGCCGATCCTCACCGGCCCGGACACCGCCGACGGCGTCGCCTCGGCGGACTCCGTCTCCATGGCCCTGCTGGTCGTCCTGGAGACGCTCAGTCCCCTGGAGCGGGCGGTCTTCGTACTGAAGGAGGTCTTCGCCTTCAGCTACGGGGAGATCGCGGAGGCGGTCGAGCGCTCGGAGTCGGCGGTCCGCCAGGCCGGGCACCGCGCCCGCGAGCACGTCCAGGCGCGCAGGCCCCGTTACCCCGGGGACCGCGCCCGCCGACGCGACGTCACCGAGCGCTTCCTCGCGGCGGCCACGGGCGGCGACCTCAACACCCTCATGGAGCTGCTCTCCCCGGGTGTGACGCTGTGGACCGACGGCGGCGGCAAGGTCCGCCAGGCACTCAAGCCGGTCGTCGGCCTGGAGACCGTCGCCCGCTGGTTCGCCGCGCTCGGCACCATGAGCTATCAGGGCGTCGAGCCCGGACAGATGCGGGCCGAGCTCACCTCGGTCAACGGAGGCCCAGGCGTGGTCTTCCGCGGCCCGGACCGCGTGATCGCCACGCTGACGTTCGACTTCGACCCGGAAGGACGCATCTCGGCCATCCACAACGTGGCCAACCCGGACAAGCTCCAGGCGATCACCGACGGGATCCGGTACGAACTCCGCTGAGCCCCCCCGCTCGTGCCTCCCCGCCGGCTCCGGTCAGCGGCTCGGGAGGGAGCGGGGCAGCCCGAACCAGGGCAGCACGCTGTTGTCGAATCGGGTCAGGGCGCTGATCCGATCGCCGGTGAGCGTGAGGACGTAGAGGCCGACGCCGTGGCTGAGGCCGTCGGGGCCACGCAGGTAGGCCCCGAACGCCGGCTGGCCGTTGGCTCGCGACGGCACGAGGTCGAACCTGCGGCCCGCGTCGAACAGCGCGGCGCAGAAGCGGGCCACGGGATCCCGTCCCTGGTATTCGAACGGCATCGGCGGCATCGACATGAAGACGTCGTCGGTCAGGAGGTCCACCAGGGCGTCGACATCGGCGGACTCCCACGCGCGGACGAACCTCCCCACGACCGCTTCCTCGGCCGGTGAGCCCGCGGCGGGAGGCGGCGGGTCGGCGGCGGCCGACGGCCGGTCGCGTCGCAGGCCGGCGCGTGCTCGCTTGAGGGCGCTGTTGACCGAGTCGACGGTGGAATCCAGGATGTCGGCCACCTCGCTCGCCTTGAACCCCAGAACGTCACGCAGGACGAGGACGGCGACCTGGCGCGGTGGCAGGAGCTGCAGGGCGGTCACGAAGGCGAGGGAGACGGATTCGGTCCGCTCGTAACGGGCTTCCGGGCCGAGCGGCGCCCCGGCCGCGTCCTCCAGGAGGGCGCCGGGATAAGGCTGCAGCCATACGATCTCGCCGAGCCGGGTCGGCTCGGGCGGTTCGACTCCGGGCACGTTCCACTCCTTGGCCGGGCGCCGGGCGGCCGCGCGGCGCGCGTCGAGACACCGATGGGTCGCAATCCGGTAGAGCCAGGTGCGCAGCGAGGCACGTCCCTCGAACCCGTCGAGGCTCTGCCAGGCGGTGAGCAGGGTGTTCTGGAGGGCGTCCTCGGCGTCCTCGAAGGATCCGAGCATGCGATAGCAGTGCACCTGAAGCTCTCGGAGGTGCGGCTCGGTCAGCTCCCTGAACGCGTCGCCGTCCCCGGCCCGCGCCCGCTCGATCAGATCGGCTGCCGCCATCGTCACCGTCTCCTTCTTGGGAGCCCCACCACATCCGGGCCCCGCCTCTTCCGAGTCCCGCGGATTCCGGGGCCCGCCACATCCGAGTCCCGCGGACTCCGGACCCTGCCGCTTCCGGGCCCCGCCGCGCTTCCATCCTGTACAGGCGCCGGCCGGGACGAGAACTGGGCGGTCGGGCGGCGCCCAGTTCCCGTCCCGGCGGACGCCTGCATCTACGTGGTCGTCGACAACGTAGACGCGAGGAGTGATCGGACATGGGAAAGATCGTGATGAGCGGGCCGCAGAACGTCTCGCTCGACGGAGTGGTCCAGGACCCGGACGGTGCGGAGGGCTTCGCGTTCGGAGGCTGGTTCCCCCGGTACGGGGGCGCGGATCTCGCCGAGTGGAGCAAGATCGCGCTGGAGGAGGCCCTGGGCGCCGAGGCCTGGCTGCTGGGCCGCAAGAGTTACGAGTTCTTCGGGGAGCGGTGGCGGCCCCGGAGCGGCGAGCTGGCGGACCGCCTGAACAGCATGCCCAAGTACGTCGTGTCCTCGACGCTCGGAGAACCCGACTGGGACAACTCGACGGTCCTGCGGGGCGACGCCGTGGCCGAGGTCGCGCAACTGAAGCGGGAACTGGACGGAGAGATCGTCGTCCCCGGCAGTCACCGGCTCGGTCGCACGCTGATCGAGGCCGGCCTCCTCGACGAGGTGCGGCTGGTCGTCTTCCCCGTCGTGCTCGGGGCCGGGGAGCGGTTCTTCGGCGAGGCCCTCGGCACAAGGCCGCTGCGCCTGGTGGAGGCCAGGACCATCGGCGACGGGCTGGCCTTCCTGACGTACGAGTTCGTCCAGAGTCCCTGAGGGGCTGAGGGGGCCCGCGGTCGCGGGGGGGGGGCCGGGCGGCGGCCCCCCCCCCCCCCCCCCCCCCCCCCCCCCCGGGGCCCCCCCCCCCCCCGGGGGGCGGGGGCGCCCGCCCCCCCCGGGCCCCCACCCACACGGGGACAC
>NZ_JBHTZF010000005.1:174625-250529 GCF_042790435.1 Streptomyces sp. NPDC056738 | reverse complement strand
CCTTTCTTGCTTCTCCCCCCCGCGGGCGGGGGGGGGGGGGGGGCCGGGGGGGGGGGGGGGGGGGGGGGGGGCCCCCCCCCCGCGACCGCTCACGTCAGGCCTGCGAGGTGACCTCCCGGCCGAGGTGCCGGGCGAGGAACCGGACCGAGCTGTCCACCTCGAACATGGGGAACGCGACATGATCGCCCGCGTTGGCGTGCAGCGTCTTCTCCTTCGAGGCGAAGGCGTCGAACAGCGCGAGACCGGCCTCGCGCGGGACGCGCGCGTCGTCCCACTGCAGGACGAACTCGATCGGGACGGTGATCCGCTTCGCCGCCTCGAACAGGGCGTCGGGCCACATCATGCCGAGGACCGCGGCCGTGATCCGGGGCTCGGCCGCCACCATGGGCACCCCGAGCGCGGTGCCCATGGCGATGCCGACATATCCCACCGGCCCGTCGGCGCCGATCTCGGGAAGTTCCTGAAGGGCGTCCAGGGTCGCCCGCCACTCCGGCACGGCGAGCTCGGCCAGACGTGCGTTGTAACGGACGACGATCGGCGCTTCCGGCTCGCCCGCGGCCTGCGCCCTGCGCAGCTCGGCGATCTCCTGCTCGTCGTACGCGGAGCGCGGCCGGTCGCCGTGACCGGGCGCGTCGATGACGGCGACATGGAAGCCGCAGCCGGTCACCAGCTTCTGGGCCCGGCCCTGCATCGCGCGGTGCTTCTTGTGGGCGCCCCCACCGTGGCCCATCAGGACCAGGGGTGCCCGTTCGGCTCCGGAGGCGGGCGCGGCGGGCGACCAGAGGACCCCGGGGACGTCGCCCACGAGGAAGTCGCGCTCAAGGATGCCGTTCGAGGACGACTCGGCGGTGAACTGCAGAGAATGCATAGGTGTTGCCTTTCGGGGAGTGCCCTGGTGTGGAGGCGCTCCCGGCGACACCTACGTCGATCGCCGGCCGTGACGGGAAAGGGGGAGCACCCACGTCGTTACAGCGTTCATGGGTCTCACCTCCTCCGGTGGCAGCACGGTCGCTCGTAAGCTACAAGCCCGGCCGTCGTCGCGTCCAATGCTTTTCCGTCGCCCGGTGCGGGCGCCGAGGGGCGCGGGTCAGATCGCCGGCTCGGGAAGCTCCCCGGGCTCGACCACGACGACCTCGACACGGGTGCAGCCGACCGCCTCCAGCGCACGGCGGCGCCGCGTGGCGGAACGCTTGTCGTAGCGACCCGCGGAGGCCTGCGGCGCACCGTCCGGATCGGTCCACGTCAGGCTGTACCGACGCTTCGCAGTCGACATGCAGCCATCCTCTCTGGCACCGGTTCGTACGGGCGCACCCCGACCGGTTCATGGTCCATTCGGTGCAGCAGCATCACATACCCGGCGCCGTACCGGAAGGATTGCCGGAAATCGATGCCTCACAGCCCCGGTCGATCCGGTCCGGCGGGGTGCCGCGCGAGGAGTGGGCGGGGGTGGACGGAAGGCAGGGATTCCAAGGGATCGCGCGTCGTTCCCCCGTACGTCATTCCGTGGGCGCTTCCGGAATCTGGTCGGGGCCGTGCCGGTCGAGCGCGTCCTCCAGTTCGACGCGGATGTTCTGAGGGATCTCGCCGTCGCGTCCCCAGAGAATGATCAGTTCGGCGACGTTGCGGAGCTTGATGTTGGTGTGCTGCGAGACGTCCTTCAGTACGGCCCAGCCCTGGTCCGGGGACACCCGGCCGAGCGCGACCATCATTCCGATGGCCTGGTCCACGACGGCGTGTGAAGTGACGGCCTCCTTGAGCTGCTGGACCTCCGCCTCGAGCTCGAAGATGCGGTCGCTCTCGGCGTTCGAATCGCTGGGTCCCGGTTCCATGAGTCCATCCTCCTGACTCGACGGGCCCGATGCCACCAAGGGCACGTCCGCCTCGGCGGATGGCCGGAACCGTCCCGGCGCGGCCTCGGAGTGTCGAGAACCACAATGTCGGCGTACAACCAAGTTGTCGATCTCTGATCGTTACGTCAAGCGACTCTAACGCGCTGGCAAAGTCCGCTGGTTGTGAGCTTGAATGCGGCTCGGCGCGGCCGTTGTCGTGGACGCGCCCATAGAGAACGTGAGGGTGGGGAAGAACGTGAAGTCAGTTCCGGGGCGCGTCCTGGTGGGCATCGTTGTGACGGCGGCGCTCGCCGCGACGGCCGCGTGCGGCGCGAAGGACTCCGACAGCGACACCGGCGGCAGCGCGGCCGGCTCGAAGAAGCCGGCCGCCCAGGCGACGCCCGCCGCCAAGGAGGGGCTGAAGCCGCTCACCGAGGCGCAGTTGACGAAGGCCGCGATCACCAAGGAAGACCTCAAGGGCTACCGCGTCGGCAACACTCCCGACGACGAGATCCCCGAGGTGAGCGTTCCCGCGAAGCCCGCCACGTGCCAGGCCCTGGCCGACATGTTCCTGCTGGGCACCGAACCCGACGCGACGGCCCGTGTGTCCCGCTCGGTGACGAGCCTGAAGGCGACCGACGGCACGGTGCTGCGCGTCGGGCTGCTGGCGCAGAAGGAGGCGGACGCCAAGAAGGTGGTCGCGGACCTGCGCACGCAGAGCGAGAACTGCAACTCCTACGAGCACACGGACTACCACTACACCGAGGTCAAGCCCGTGAAGGCCCCCGCCCTCGGCGACGAGGCGGTCGCGTACTCGATGACCAGCGACATCGAGGGGACCAAGATCCCGGTGACGTACACGGTCGTGCGCAGTGGTTCGACGCTGGCCGTCTTCTACGCGATGAGCGTCCTGAGCGAGAAGGCACCCGACGTGCCGGCCGACGTCATGGAGGCGCAGGTCACCAAGGTCGAGAAGACCGTCTGACGGTTCTCCGGTCAACCGACGTGAAGGGTCCCGCAGTTCGCTGCGGGGCCCTTCGGCGCGATCACATCCGACACGACACGGCTCGCGCGTCGCGCGCGGCGCGTCCTACGTGGTTGCGTCCTACGTGGTGCGTCCACCGCAGCGCCTCCTACGTGGTGCGCGGTGCGCTGTACGCGGTGCGCCGTTCCGGTGAGGGCAGCCCCGGGCAACGGCTGGTACGACAAGGCCATTTCCGCTGAACTGCCCTTTAGAATCTGCCTGTTGAGTTCTCAGGCAGTGTCGCCTTCCCGGCCCCGTTCCGCCATCTGACCGCACCGCCCACGACCGAGGAGCAACAGGATGCAGGATCGGCCCGAGGAACCCTCGTCGCAGGCGCAGCCCCAGCCGCAGCCACTCCCGCCTGCACAGGCACAGCAGCCCTTACCCGCGCCGAGACCCGAACCCACGCCGGGCCCGGCGTCGGGGCCGACCCCCGGCCCGATCCCCGGCCCGACGCCGACGGGCTCCTACGGGCCCCCTCCCACCCATCCCCCGACGCAGCAGTACGCGTACGGGCAGCCGCCGGGCTTTCCCCCGCCGTCCGGAGGCAAGGGCACCGCGGGGCGCGCGGTCCTGTGGGCGGCGGTCGGCGCGGTCGCGGCCTCCGTGGTGTGGGCCGGAGGCATCGTCGTTCTCGGCCCGCTGGGCGACGACCCGGATCTCGCCGGGTATCGGGCCAAGGCCAATCTCTGCTCCGCGGTGGACTACAGCGCCTTGCGGACCGAGTACTCCGAGGAGGACAGCTCCCCGACGCACAACTCGCTGAAGCACAAGGCGATCGATCAGAGTTACTGCAGCATCTCCCTGAAGACGTCCTCCAGTTCCTCGTACGCCGACGCGTACCTCTCGGTGGAGATGGACCTGCACAAGTCGACCGACCCGGCCCCCGAGTTCACGGCCGTGTGGTCCGAGTACGGCCAGCGGTACGAGGACTACGAGGTGGAGGAGGTGTCCGGTTTCGGTGACGAGGCCTATCTCGTGACCGAGGACACCACATCGGGCACGGGGACCAGCGGCAGCCGGGCGGTGACCCTCGCGGTGCGGGACGGCTGGATGACGTACCAGATGAGCTGGAGCGCGTATACGACCTCCTACGGGTCGACCACCCCGCCCGAGGTCAGCGAGGTCTCCCGGTGGCTCAGGACCGACACCCGCTCGACCCTGGAGAACCTCCGGTCCGACTGACGTAGGCCGCGGGCCGCGACGTTTCAGAGGCTCTTCCGTGCGTAGGCCGCGAGCCGCGCCGCTTCAGAGGCTCTTCCAGGCGTGGGCCGCCCGGGCCAGGTGCTCCCACACGGCCGCGAGGGCCGGGCTCGCCGGCACCTCGCGCCGGGACGCCAGATACAGGGTGTTCAAGGGCTCGACCTCCGGCCGGTGCATCTGCACCACCTCGCCCGCGGCCAGGGCCGGAGCGGCGAGATAGCGGGGCAGCACGGAGATGCCCATGCCGGCGACGACAGCGGCCAGCACGGCGCGCAGGTCCGGGACGGTGACCGCGACCTGGTTGGGCGGCCGCCGCCCGAACTCACTGCGCCAGTACCGGCGGATGATCGGAAGATCGGCCGCGTAGGCCACCAGTGGCAGCCGGGACAGCGCGGCGACCGGGTCGGCGGCCAGCCGCTCCCGGTCCACGGCGTGCGCCAGCGCGGGCGGCCCCACCAGCAGGAACTCCTCGTCCACCAGCGGCGTCACCGACAGGTCCTCCTGCTGGGGGCGGACCGCCGACACGACCAGGTCGAGCCGTGCCGCCGTCAGCGCCGACAGCAGTTCCTCGGCCAGGCCCAGCGTCACCCGGATACGGAGTCCGCGGGCCGAGAGCGGTGCCAGGGCGGGGAGCACGCGAAGGGACATCACCTCGGCCGCTCCGCCCAGGTGAACCGTGCCTTCCAGCGTGCGTTCCTCCCCCGAAGGAGCCAGGGCCGTACGGAGCCCGTCGACATGCAGGCCGACACGGGCCGCCAGCGCCGCGGCCCGGGGTGTCGGCTGGGCCCCCTTGCTCGACCGGACGAACAGGGGTTCGCCCAGTTGTTCCTCGAGACGGGCGAGCTGCCCGGTGACCGCCGGCTGGCTCACCCCCAGCCGCGTGGCCGCCGCGGACAGCGAGCCGGTGCGGTAGATCTCCAGGAACGTCGCCAGCAGGTCCAGGCCGGGCATGGACACCTCCACCCATTAGAGAAATTATGAAGTGCTCCCGCCCATCAAATTCTACTGATGGGTCTGCGGTGATGGCGCGGCCTCCCGCCGCTCGACGTCCCCCAGCACATCCCGGGGAGATCGGCCACCGCTGCTCCATAACCCTTCTTATGGCGCGGCGCGGGCGGCAGGGCATTTCCGTGATGAATCCTGGAGTTGTCACGAGCACCGCGTCACCGCGGTCCGCGGGCCTCGGGCACCGCGTTTCCAGAGTCGTCCCACAGATAAGAGCAGGTATTCCGATGTCGAAGATCCTGATGATCGTCTCCGCCGCCGACAGCTTGGTCCTGGCCGACGGATCCACCCATCCGACCGGCTTCTGGGCGGAAGAGGTCGCCGCCTCCCACAAGGTGCTCAGTGCCGCCGGAGCGCAGGTGGACATCGCCACTCCCGGGGCCGTCCGCCCGACGGTCGACGCCCTCAGCCTCGATGCCCGTGGCGGTGTGTCCGAGACCGACGCCAGGGAGTTCCGCGCCTACCTCGACGGCATCGACGACCAGCTCTCCAGCCCGCTGCCGCTGGCGGAGGTCGCCTGAGCGACTACGACGCGCTCTACATCCCCGGCGGTCACGCGCCCATGGCCGACCTCGCCCACGACGCGGACCTCGGCCGTCTCCTGAACGAGGCCGACGCCGACGGCACGGTCGTCGCCGCCCTGTGCCACGGCGTCGCCGCCCTGCTCAGCGCCACGACCCCGGACGGCGGCTTCACGTTCGCGGGCCGCGAACTCACCTCGTTCGCCGACGAGGAGGAGCGCCAGGGAGGTCTCGGCGACAACACACCGTTCTTCCTGGAGAGCGTGCTGCGCGAGCGCGGTGCCACGGTCGAGACCGGGGCGCCGTGGAGCGACAAGGTCGTCGTGGACGGCAAGCTGATCACCGGTCAGAACCCGCAGTCGAGCACCGCCACGGCCGAGGCCACCCTGAAGGCGCTGTCCGGCCGCTGAGTTTCCTGGCCGCTGTCAGGGCCGCCCGCCTCGGAGGCATGTCGAGCCTCCGAGGCGGGCGGTCTGATTACTGGGCGAAATCGTCCCTCAAGTGACTTTTCATGGCAGGCTGTTGCCGGCCGTTCGAGGTGGGCAGTGGACTGCGAGGGGGATCGCCCGATGGTGTTTCCGACGAGGGGGACGGCGGAGGCCGTCTCATGAGCGGCGAGATGGCCTGGATCGCCGCCTACTGGCTGCTGGGATTCGGCGCGGTCAACGCCGTGCTGTTCTCGGTGTGGTGGCTGCGTACACGGGAAGAGCGGACGTTCCTGCGGGGCATGCGGACGACGGACGTCGACCCGATCCAGGCGGCATGGTGGCTCGGCGCCGCGTGGGAGGGCGCGTCACCGCAGCAGCAGGGCTACGCGGCGGAGACGGCCGTGAGCCTGCTGATCCTGGCCGGGGACGCCGAGATCGACGACGATGGCCGGATCACCGTGCCGCCCGGACGGCTCGGCAGCCAGAAGGATCCGGTCCTCGCCGCACTGGTGACACTCCTGCGCCGCAACAGGGGGGCCACGGTGTACGAACTGCTCAACGACCCTCCTTTCCAACGGTTCAGGACGGCTCTCGAGGCCCGACGTACGCCCTTGCGAGAGAGGTTCGGCTACTACCGCGTCCCCGCGCTGACCGCGGCGTTCGTCACCGCGTTCGGCCTGTCCATGCACGCGATGCTCCTGCGCTGTCCTGTCCCCGGGCTGCCCGACCGGGATCCGGGCTTCTGGGCCACGGCCTGGATGCCGGTGTGGGCCGCGCTGGCCGCACCGGCGGCACTCTGGCCCCCGGAGTTGTCCCGTCCCTGGCGCCGGTTCACCCGTAGGTGCCGGGCCGCCGTCACCACGGCGCTGGCCGGCCGGAGCCCGGACACCGGCTACCTGGTGTACGTCAGCACGAGGGAACCCTCGGACCGACGCCCGCCGGAGGACAGGGCCGTCCCACAGCCCCGGGCCACGGCCGCCGTCACGGCCCACAAGCCGCCCCGATTCGACGATCTCGCCGACGACCTGGACTTCGACCTGGCCACCCACTCGGACGCCCACCACGACGGCGCGGGAGGCGGGGACGCGGTCGGGGGCGACTGAGCCCCCATCCCTTGTCAGTGCCGTGAGGTTCACTGTCTGTCATGGAGCTCACGCAAGAGACCGTCAATGACCTGTTGGACCGACTCGGTCCGCGGAACGGCTACATGTACCTGTCCGGGGACGTGGACCCGCAGGAACTGACCGAACTGCTCGCCGACAGATACGGCGTGCCGCGCACGCTCGTTCTCGACGGCTTCACCGATCCCACGCTCGACGAGTCCAAGGGGTCCGGGCTCCTGGTCCCCTTCGAGGACCGGGCGGTGAGGATACGGGCATGGGCGTACGGGGATCAGTGGATCGGCACGGGTGTCGCGCGGGACGCGGAGGACATCGAGCGACCGGTCCTCGTGGTCGCTCACCGGGAGGTGCCGGAACTCTTGACGGCGTCTCCGGACGCGGACGCCGACGTCGACTGGATGGAACGGCTCATACGGATCACCGGCTGGACACAGCCGGCCCAACGGCCGGACGTGGACTGGACGGAGGTGGAGTCGCGCCTGGGTACGGCACTGCCGGCCGACTACAAGCGCATGGTCGAGACGTTCGGCCACGGGGGCTTCGACGCGTATCTGGACCTCGACCAGGAGCCCTCGACACACCTCGAACGGGACGGCCTTCTCATCTGGGCGGGCACCGAACACGAGGACCTGTACTGCTGGAGGACCGACGGCGACGACCCCGACCGTTGGCCCGTCGTGGTCCGGTCCTTCGACAACAAGGACGTCCCGTTCACCTGCGGGACCGCCGAGTTCGTCTGCCGCATCCTGGTCGACCCGCACCACCCGTTCACGATGGCCCGTTACTTCGACACTCACTGGTTCATGAACTATCGGACAGCCGACTGACGGTGGCTTCACCGCGAACGGGAATCCGCGGTGGGGACCGTCGGAGCCTTCGGCGAACGGAAGCAGCTTCGTCCGGGCGGGCTAGCCGGCGGTGTCGAACGGTCGGCCCGGGAGGGCCGGTTCGGGGTGGCGGGTGAGCAGGTGGGCCAGGAATGGCAGGGCGTGTGTCGCGTCGGGGGCCTGGGCCAGGGGCAGGTGGGCGATGTCCGCGGGGAGTTCCATGCGGTCGCGGGGGATGGCGAGGACCGGCATACCAGCGGCGGCAGCGGAGCGGATGCCGTTCGGGGAGTCCTCGACGGCCAGGCAGCACGACGGCGGGAGGCCCATGGTGGCGGCCGCGCGCAGGTACGGGTCGGGGGCGGGCTTGGCCCGGACGACGTCCTCGCCGCACACCACGGCGGTCACGTCGCCGGCCAGGCCGAGGTGTTCGAGTGCGGCCAGGACGAAGCGGCGCGGGCTGGCGGTGGCCACCCCGACGGGACCGTGCCGGCCGGCTTCACGGAACAGTTCGACAGCTCCGGGCAGCGCCTCGACGCGGCCGGCCGCGCAGGCCTCGGCCATCAGGCCGGTGCAGGCCTCGACGACGTCGGCGGAGTCCACCGGGCCGGTGCACAGTCCGGCGACGTACGAGGCCCAGTGGCCGTTTCCGTGCAGGGCGATGCCGTCCTGCGGCCGCCAGCGGTGACCGTGGCGGGCGGTGAAGTCGGCGCAGACGCGTTCCCAGGCGTCGCCGCTGTCGATCAGGGTGTCGTCGAGATCGAAGACCGTGGCTCGGAGCACGTCGTTCACACCGATGCCGGAGCGGGGTCGGCGTCACGCAGGTGCTGCGAGAGCTGCTCGATGGAGACCAGTGCCAGACCGTGTTCGTCCGCGAGATCGCGCAGCCGCTCGAAGCGGGCGAGGGAGCCGTCGTCCTCGCAGACCTCGCTGAGCACGCCGACCGGTGCGACCCCGGCCAGGCGCAGCAGGTCGACGGTGGCCTCGGTGTGGCCACGCCGCTCGGCGACCCCGCCGGGGCGGGCCCGTAGCGGGAACATGTGCCCCGGGCGGACCAGTTGTCCGGGCAGGGTGGAGGCGTCGGCCAGGGCCCGCGCCGTCGCCGCCCGGTCCTCGGCCGAGATCCCCGAGCCGATGCCGGCCGCGTCCACGGAGACGGTGTAGGCGGTCGTGCTGATCGGATCCGTGCCCGGGGCGGGCTCCACCATGAGCGGCAACTGAAGCCGGTCCGCGATCTCGCCGGTCATCGGGACGCAGATCAGACCGCTGGTGACGCGGACGAAGAAGCCCATGGTCCGCGCGGTGGCGAACTGGGCCGCCATGACCAGGTCGCCCTCGTTCTCCCGGTCCTCGTCGTCGACCACGATGACCGGCCGACCGGCCCGCAGTGCGTCGACGGCGACGGCAAGAGGGTCCAACGACCGTCGCGTTCCACCTGATGTCACTCTGTGCAGCCTTTCTCGATCTTGCTCTTCCGGCGTTGGCATCGGCCGGCCGGCGGTCCGGCTTGAGCGTCGGCACTCGAACAGGCGAGTCGGCGGATGAACGGCCCTTCCCGGCCCGGATGGTGAGCCCTTCGCACGGCCCCGGCCGCCTGGGCGCTCACCGGCGTTCGATCGACGCCGATGATCCGTTACGCTGCGGCCCGTAGATCACGAAGGAAGACATGTTCAAGAGACTTGCGACCGCCGCGGTGACGGCTGTTCTGATAGCCGGGCTCGGCGCGTGCGGCGGCGGGGGTGACTCCTACGACGAGGGCTCGGACTACTCGGTCGACGTCGGACAGGACGGCGGGAGCGGTGCCGGGAAGCCCGGTCCGGACACCGCCACCACGGCCGACACGAGCGTGTTCGGCCTCCGGGACGAGGTCCGTCACCGGGCCGTCAGGACCACCCGGGCCACGCGGCCGCGCATGACCAAGAAGTGCACCACGACCACGCGACGGGTCAGACACACGACGAGCACCGGCTCGGGCACCAAGCGGCGTACCCGCACCTGGTATTCCACCGAGCACGCGAAGACCTGCAAGAAGGTCCGCAGCGGAACCGAGACGTACACGCGCGTGGTCCGGCCGGAACAGTGGTGCGTCCGCCTGGACGACGTCGGCGGCGACAAGAGCCGGGACGACGTCTGGTACCAGGTCACGAGTACGACGTACCACACGGCCGTCGCCACGGATCAGCACCAGCGCCTGGACTTCACGCCCAAGGACACCGGCTGCTGACCGATCGGCAGACCTCGTCCGCGGAGGGGCGCTGACCGTTCGCCAGCCCCTCTCCGCGAGCGGCCGCGGTTCCTGGCCGCGACCGCGGTTCCTCGCCGCGTCCCGGCCGAACGGGGCGCGGAAGGGGCCGGACCCCTCGGCCTCGTAGTCCTACGAGGTGAGCAGCCCGGCGGCGATCAGTGCCGCCACCGCGGCCACCACCCGCGGCTTCCTCCAGCCCGGCCCCGAGGCCTGGCGGGTCAGTTCCCAGAGGGTCACCAGCGCGCCCCCGAGGCCCAGCGCACTCCGCAGCAGGAAAACGGTGATGTGCACGGGCCCTCCGGGGATCTTCGATCGGACGGGAAGGATAACCGGACGGGTCGGGTTCAGCCGTCCGGCTCGGTCCCGTCCCGCAGCGGGAACGCCATCACGCTCACGCCCAAGGGGACGGTGCCCGGGGTGTGCGGTGGCCGGGCCGCCTCATGGAGTTCGGTGGCGAGCTCCGCGAGCCGTTGCCGGACGTTCTCCCAGGTCCCGGGATCCACCCACAGCTCGGCGTCCACGGTCACACCCGCGCCGCCCTCCACGCGCCGCATGGCACGTTCCCTGAGGGTGTGCGCCATCGTCTCGGCCAGCATCGGGGTGCCCTCGTGCTGGTCGGACAGCGGCGTGCCCTGGACGGCGCGGTAGCGACGCTCCCTGCCGCCGCGGCGGGTGCGTTCCTCGGCCAGCGCGACCAGGCCCACCGCGTCCAGGCGGCGCAGATGCTGGCTGGCCAGCGCGTGAGAGATGTCCAGCTCGCGGGCGAGCTCGGCGGCCGACATGGGCCCCGGCCACATGAGGCTGAGCATCCGCAGCCGCAACGGATGGGCGAGCGCGCGCAGCACGGGATCGGTATCGGTCACGCGAGCCAGTAAAGCGCACACCGCACCCGGAGCCGACTACCACCAATCAAATGATTGGGGGTAGGTTGTGCCCGCTCCCGCAAGGGCGCCGCACCGTAAGGAAGGGTGAGGGATGGCCTGGAACACGCTGAAGGTCTTCCGGGACCGCAACGCGGGTCTGTATCTGGGCGGGGTGGTCGTCTCCGGCTTCGGCAGCTCGGCCATGTCGCTGGCCGCCGGGATCTGGGTCAAGACGCTCACCGGCTCCAGCAGCCTCGCCGCCCTGGTCAGCTTCTGCGTCTGGGCGCCGACCTTCGCAGGACCCGTGATCGGCACCCTGGCGGACCGGGTGCGGCGCCGTCCGCTTCTGGTCGCCACCAATCTGGTCCTGGCGGCCGTCATGACCGCGCCGGTCTTCGTACGCTCCGAGGGGCATGTCTGGCTGTTGTTCGCCGCGTTGACCCTGGTCGGCGTGGGCATGGTGCTCACGGACGCGGCCGAGACCGCCCTCGTGGCGGCGGCCGTGCCGGACGAACTGCGCGGCGACTTCAACGGCCTGGTGCTGACCGCCATCGAGAGCATGAAGCTGCTCGCCCCGCTGGCCGGCGCGAGTCTGTTCACCGCGTACGGCGGTCCGACGGTGGCACTGCTGGACGCCGTCACCTTCGTCCTGGCCGCGGCCGCGTTCCGGCTGATCAAGGTGCGCGAAGCCGCGCCCGCCCCGGCCGGGGCCGGACGGGCGTGGACCGCCGAATCCGCCGAAGGCGCCCGCTACGTGCGACGGCACCCCGTCCTGCGTCCGCTGGTCGTCACCAGCGGGACGGCCATGATGCTGGCCGCCGTCAGCAGCACCGCCACGTACGCGATGCTCGACGCCGGGCTCCACCGGTCACCGGCCTTCGCGGGTGTGCTCACCTCGGTCCAGGGCCTCGGATCGGTGGTCGGCGGGCTGACGGCCGGCGCGCTGATGCGCCGGATGTCCGCGCGCACCTTCGCGACGGCCGGACTCGCCCTCTTCGCCCTCGGCGCGCTGGCGCGGGCGACGCCCTGGACGCCGGTCGTGGTCGTCGGCAGCCTGATGATCGGCCTGGGGCTGCCCTGCCCGCTCATCGCGGCCCTGACAGCCGTCCAGAAGCACACCCCGTCCGAGCTGCTCGGCAGGGTGGCGGCGACGGCCAACACCTTGATGTACGCGCCGACCGGGCTCGCCCTGCTCCTGGGCACGGGCATGGTGGCCCTCCTCGACTACCGGGTGCAGCTCCTCGCCGCGGGCCTGTGCGGCCTGGCCGCGGCGGCCACGCTCGCCCTGACGGGCCGCACCTCGAACAAGGCGGCTCCGATCGACGTCCGCCCCGCACCGGAAACCCAGAAGGGCTGACAGACCTTGGGAGTTGGACTTCAGCGCCACCGGCGCGGCCGCGCCGCTCCGGACCGGGTGATCTTCGGTGTGCGGCTTCCGACAAGGTACAAACACCGTTACTTGGACGTAACAGTTCCGCAACCTTGACTGTATTGGTCCAGTCCAATAACGTCACCCCCGCACAGAACCCCACATGAAACAACTCCCCCCAACCGTCATCTTGTTGACGGACCGTCACCCCCTCCGGGAGGGCCCCCGTGGTTTCCCGACGTTCCTTCCTGGCCGGAGCAGCCGCCGTCACCAGCACGGCCGCGCTCAGCCCGTTCTCACCGGTCTCGCCGTTGACGTCCACCGCGGCGGCGGCAGGAGTCTCGCTCCCCGTGAAACTGGCGAACACCTCCGGCCACGACACCGTCTACGCGTACATATCCGGCACCGACAGCAGCGGCTGGCCCGTCTTCGTCTCGGCGAACGGCGCCCTGAACCGGCTGCCCAGCCCCTCGTCCCCGGTGACCCCCATCGCCGACTACTCCATCGCGCTGGGCGCCTCCGGTTCGGCCGCCAAGACCGTCACGCTGACCGACTACATCATCGGCGGCCGGGTCTGGTTCTCGGTCGGGCAGAAGCTCCAGTTCTTCGTCAACCCGGGCTCCCCGCCCGGTGTGGTGCAGCCCGCCCTGGTGAGCTCCGACCCCAACTGGGCCACCAACTGGACGTTCTGCGAGTTCACCTTCAACAGCGCCAACCTGTACGCGAACATCTCCTACGTGGACATGGTCGCGCTGCCGATCTCGATGGCCAGCACCGGCAGCGGAGGCAACCAGTCGGTCAGCCCGCTGCCGGCCGGCGCCCTCGCCTCCATCGCCTCCGGCCTGCAGGCGCAGCACGCCTCCGACGGAGCCCCATGGGACAGGCTGGTGGTGACCGACTCCTCCGGCGGGGTGCTGCGCGTCATGGCGCCCGCGCACTCGCCGGTCGACTTCGGCGGCTACTGGAACGACTACCTGAACCGGGTCTGGAGCCACTACGCCTCCACCCCGCTGACCATCAACGGCCAGGGCAGCATCGGTTCCTACACCGGCACGGTGTCCGGCAACGCCATCGTCTTCTCGGGTCTCAACACGAACGGCGTGCCGTTCACCAAGCCGAGCGCCGTCGACATCTTCGGCTGCGCGTCGGGTCCCCTCTACAACTCCGGCGGGGACGCCCGCGGGGCGATCGCCGCCCGGCTCGCCGCCGCGATCAACCGCAGTTCGCTGCTGGTCCCGGGCGGGAACAACAACCCCGACGGCGTGACACCCTCGCAGTACTACACGGACTCGATCACCAACCACTACGCGCGGCTGGTCCACAAGTACGCGAGCATCGGCTACGCCTTCCCGTACGACGACGTCGGCCCGACCGGCTCGGCCCCCGTCGACGGGCACATCCAGGACGGGGCGCCCACCTCGTGGAGCATCACCCTGGGCGCCGGAGGCACCGGTGGAGGATCGGGGGGCGGTTCGGGCGCGGTCAGCGCCTACGGCACCATCCAGGCCGAGTCCTACTCGGCGCAGAGCGGGACCACCACCGAGAGCTGCTCCGACACCGGCGGCGGCAGCGACGTGGGTTACATCGCGAACGGCGACTGGCTGAAGTTCTCCTCCGTCGACTTCGGTTCGGCCTCGCCGGCCCAGTTCAAGGCACGGCTCGCGTCGGGCGCGGCCGCCGGTGTCAGCGGCGCCGTCCAGGTACGGCTCGACAGCACCACCGGCACGAAGATCGCCGAGATCAGCTTCGCCAACAGCGGCGGCTGGCAGACCTGGCAGACCGTTCCCGCGAACATCCTCGCCTCAGCCACCGGCGTCCACGACGTCTACCTGGTCTTCGCGGGCAGCAGTTCGGACTTCACCAACATCAACTGGTTCACGTTCACGAGCTGATCCCCGGCTCCGCGACAGCGGACCGATGAGCGGCGGGTCCCAGCGGTGCGGCCGCCCCACCAGGGCGGTCGCACCGCTTTCCGGCGTCAGTGGGCGATGCCGTCGATCAGTTCGCGGGCGCCCTGCCGCAGCAGGGCCAGCGCGACGGAGGCACCGAGGTCCGACGGGCTGAGCCGTCCGGCCCATTCGTGGGCGTTCAGGACGGTCTTCCCGTCGGGGCTGAACACGCAGGCCCGCAGCGACAGATCGCCCCGGGACGCCTTCGCGTAGCCGGCGATCGGGCTGTTGCAGTGACCCTGGAGGACGTGGAGGAACATCCGCTCCGCCGTGGCCTCCCGATAGGTGTCGGCGTCGTTCAGACCACTGACGAGGTCGATCGTCGCCGTGTCCTGCTCACGGCACTGAAGAGCCAGCACACCGGCCCCGATCGGCGGGCACATCGTCTCGGCCGACAGGACCTCGGTGATCACGTCCGGCCGGCCGATGCGCTCCAGCCCGGAGACGGCCAGCAGCAGTGCGTCGGCCTCGCCGGCGGCGAGCTTGTCCAGACGGCGGTTGGCGTTGCCGCGGAACGGCACGCACCGCAGATGCGGGTGGGAGGCGGCGAGTTGGGCCGCCCTGCGCACCGAGGACGTTCCGATCCGGGTGCCCGCGGGGAGCTCGTCGAGCGACAGGCCGCCGGGGTGGACGAGGGCGTCACGGATGTCGTCCCGCTTGAGGAACGCCGCGAAGGTCGTGCCGGCGGGCAACGGCCGGTCCGCGGGCACGTCCTTGACACAGTGCACCGCGACGTCCGCCTCCCCGGCGAGGAGCGCGGCGTCGACCTCCTTGGTGAACGCCCCCTTGCCCTCGACCTGGGAGAGATCTCCCATCCACTTGTCGCCGGTCGTCTTGACCGGGACCACCACGGTCCGGACACCGGGATGGAGCACGCCGAGTTCGGCGCGGACGCGCTCCACCTGGGCCAGGGCCATGGGCGAGTCACGGGAGACGATGCGGATCAGCTCAGGGGCGGACATGTCGTACACGATAGTGCGTCGGAGCCGGCGTTCCGCGCCGAACCCGAAGGCCCAACTCGGCAGCCCGGGACGGGTGTTCGAGGCTCGGACGGGCTGCCGAGAACGGGTCCCGCGCAGCGTCCGGCGGCTCAAGGCGTCGCGGCGCCGCGACGCCTCGCGGCGGAGCGCGCCACCGGGAGCCCCGCGGCCGCCAGGAGGAGCAGCACCCCGCAGACGACGGCCGCCGTCCAGGAGGCGTCCGGGGCGTTCGCGCTGTGCGCCACGGCATCGGCGGCCGGTGCCCCCGTCAGGTTCAACACGGGTGCGGGGTGCTCCGGTTCGGGCTGTCCCGCCTCCGTCTTCTGGTCCCAGGTGACGACTTCGCCGTCGTCGTACTCCTGCCGCGCCACGAAGGCCAGTTCCGACACCCCGGTGGGCAGGTGGTCGATGTGCACGACGAAGTCGGCCTCGTCCTCTCCGCCGATCTCCCCGCCCGACCAGGCGGCCGTCCTGCCCCCGTCGCCCGCCGCGGCCGGCTCGGCGGTCCAGCCCGTCACCTGCTCCGCGCGCAGTCCTCGTACGCCTTCCGGGGCCTCGATCCGTACGGCGACGGTCCGCGCGGACGGCTTCTCGTTCGGCACGTGGAACGTCATGCGGACGTCGGCCGCCCCCGGGGCCACCGCTCCGTCGGCGTGCACGTGCACGTGGGCCCAGGCGGGGGCCGCCGAGACCAGGAGCAGTGCCGCGGCGATCAGGGCCGCGGCCGCCCGGGCCGGGGGAAGGAGGTTCATGGTCGGGTTCCTCTCGGGGCAGTTCGGTTTCGGTGCCGCTGCCCACGCGTCGGGTCGGCGGGTGGGGATCCGTGTCATGCGGGCGGAGCGGCCGTGACGAGGGCCGCTGTGACGCCCAGCACGAGGGCCGCGACGAGCAGTTCGGCCAGCAGGCCGCGCCGCAGGGTTCGTACGAGCGCGGCGTCAGGCGGCGCGGGCGGGGCCGGCGCAGTGAGGGTGAGCGTCGTGACCGCCGGCCCGGCGGGCGCCCCGCCCGCCGTGTCGACCGCCGCCCCGCCCGCCGTGTCGACCGCCTTGTCGAGCGCCGCCGGCGGAAGGGTTGCCGGGCGGGTGGCGTGGCGCCGGACCCAGCGGCGGGCCAGGCCGCCGAGCGCGACGATCGTGGCGACTCCGGCCGACTTCAGCAGGAGCAACCGCCCGAACGGGGTGTCGAGGAGATGTCCGGCGGAGCCCACCTCCCGCCAGGCCTGGCAGGTCCCCGTGACGACGAGGACGACGACGGCGGTGAACGCCAGCCGCGAGAACCGGGGCAGTACGGCGGTCAGTTCGCCGGAGTGCGCGGGGCGCGACAGGACGGCGGCGACCAGCGCGAGCCCGCCCAGCCAGAGCGTCATGGCGGCCAGGTGGAGGAGATCGACGGCCACCGCGAGCGGCGCGTACCGGCCGTCGACGGCATGCCCGGTCGTCGGCCAGGTGCCCCACAGGACGACGGCCGCGGCCGTCGTCGCCAGGACCAGCGGTCTGGCGGGCCTGTCCCGCCCGGCCGACGCGGTGGCCACCGCGGTCGCGGCGCCGAGGGCGAGCAGGGAGTAGAAGCGCACCGCGTAGGCCAGGTCTGCCGTCACCGCGTGCTGGTGGGCGTCCGAGCCGGACCAGGCCTCGGCCAGGGGCCGGCCGTCGGCCCAGACGGTGTGGACGGTGAGGACCGCGAGCGTGCCGGCCGCCAGCAGGCCGAGCCCGGCCCACAGCAGGACGCGGGTCCTGCGGTCGCGCAGCCCGGCGGGCCACAGCCACAGCGCGACCAGCAGCACGCCCGGTCCCAGGGCGAGTCCCGCGTAGCCGATGCCGCGGGCGGCACCGAGGAGCCGGCCGGCCCAGGCGCCGTTCGCGCCGGCGAGGGAGGGCACGACGCCTACGACCTGGGTGGCCGTGCCGATGGAGAACCGGTACCTGCCCGCCACGGGATGCCCGTCGGGCGAGGTCACCTGCCAGGCCACGGTGTAGGTGCCGGCGCGCAGGCTTCCGGGCAGGGCGGTCCGCAGCGTCCGGCGCGACCGGTCGTCGGGGTGGCCCCCGAGGTCCATCCGGCGCATGTGGTCGTCGAAGACCCGCACCGCGTCGGCTCCCGCGGTCACGGGCTGCCGGAACGTCAGCGCGACCTTGGCCGGCAGGCGCGGCAGCACCTGGCCGGACGCGGGCTCGCTCGACAGCAGCCCGGTGTGCGCGGCGGCCGGGCCCGCGGTCAGGGCCTGGAGCCACAGCGCGCACAGGACGAGGCACAGCGTGGTGACGATGCGGCGCATCCGTTTCCCCCCGGGTGCAGTGGTCGGACGTCACGTCCAGGGTGTCGCCCCGCCGCTGTCACCGGCAGCCTCGCCCTTGGGGGGTGCGGACCCCTCAAAACGAGGGGGTCAGGTGCGCACCGCCAGCACGGTGCGCACCTCGGTGCCGCCGCCCGCGCGCTCCGCGACCGTGACCTCGCCGCCCAGTTCGCTGGCCGTGTCCCGGATGAGCTGCAGTCCGAGATGACCGGTGCTGCCGAGGGCGGTGCCCGGCCCCTTTCCGTCGTCCGTCACCACGACCAGCAGCCGGTCCTGGCCGCCGGTGACGTCGATCGACGCCCGGCCCGCCTCGGCGTGCTTGAGGATGTTGGTCACGCACTCCCGGGCGCAGCGGTAGGCGGCCGCCGCCAGATCCGGTCCCAGCGCGGCCCGGACGTCGACGGTCGTGGTGACGGTGATCCCCTCCCGGCGCAGGCGCTCGGCGAGGAGTTCGACTGCCTGCGGCAGCCCGTCCTCGGTCAGGTCCGGTGGATAGATGTCCACCATCAGCGTGCGGAGCGAGCCGACGGCGCCCCGCAGCACCTCGGAGATCCTGTCGAGCATGCCGCCCGCCGCCGCCGATGTGCCGGGCGGCAGGTCGGCCCGCACGGCCGCGAGGGCGTACCCGACACCGGCGAGGTCCTGGACCACACCGTCGTGCAGGTCGCGGGCGATCGCGCGCCGCTCGCGCTCCGAGGCGGTGAGCGCCTTGCTCAGCAGCCGGCTGCGCTCCGCGTCGGCCTGGCTGACCCGGCGCAGCAACTGCACGGAAACGGGGAGCTGGGCGAGGAGCAGGAGCAGCAGCGCCAGGATCGAGAACGGTACGAGGGTCTCCATCAGCTCCCCGCGCGCCGTGGCCACCCGCTCGTCGGTGGAGTACACCTCCAGCGCCAGCCGTTCGCCGGAGGCCAGGTCCAGGGGGACGTAGACCTCAACGAGACGGCTGTCACCGTGGGGTTCGGTGATGTTCTCCTCGTCGGACAGGTCGGAGAGGTCCGCCCAACTGGCGTGCTGGTCGATGGTCTTGCGCACGTCGTCGTTGAGGGGGAAGGACATCCCGATGGCGTGGTGCTCGTTGGAGTAGAGCACGACGCCCTGCCGGTTCCACACCTTCACGCGCACGACGCCGGCCTCGCTCACGCGGGCCCGGACCGCCTCGTCGAGCTGTGCCCACGCGGTGCGGTCGCCGCGGATCAGCCGGGGCATGACCGGCTTGAAGATCACGTTGCCCATGAGCTGCGCGGACCGGGCCGCCTCGGCGAGGGCGGTCCGCTTGGCGATCGACTCGGCGGCGAACACGGTGGCGGCGCCGACGACCGTGAAGGCGCCGAGTCCGATCAGCACCATGGCGATCACCGCGTGCCGGACCGTTCTGCTGCCCCCGGCTTCCGTCGTCGGGGCCGCCGTGCCGGGGCGGCGGGCCTTCGAGGCGCGGTAGCGGCCCACCGTCGTCTCACGCTCACGGCCGTCCGCCGTCATCCCCTCGCGGTCGTCCGCCGTCGCGCCCTCGCGGTCGTCCGCCGTCACGCCCTCGCGGTCAGCCATCGCTGTGCGCCTCGACGAGACCGAGTTGCTGCGCCTTCACCACGGCCTGGAGCTGGGAGCGCACCCCGAGCTTGAGGTGGATCGACTTCACATAGCCGCGGCAGGTGTTGACGCTGATGCCCAGAAGCCGGGCGATCGCGGCCGGGGCCAGCCCCTTGCCCATCAGCGTGAGCACCTCGGACTCGCGGGCGGTCAGACTGGCCACGGCGGGGTCGCCGGTGGCCGGCGGCCGGGGCGGTTCGCCGAACATGGACGCCGACACGAGCATCGATCCCTGCCGTACGTCGCGCAGGACGCCCAGCATCTCCTCCAGCGAACCGGACTTCGGCACGAACGCGCTCGCGCCGGCCTGTGCGGCGCGGACCACCCAGTCGGGATCACGGTGCGCGGAGACGATCACGACGGTCGCGTCCGGCGTCGCCTCCCGGATCCGCCGGGTGACCTCGAGGCCGTTCTCCGTGCCGAGCGAAATGTCCATCACGACCATGTCGGGCCGTTCCCTGGTCGCCAGCTCGACGGCCGCCGCCCCGGTGCCCGCCCAGCCCGCGCAGTCGAAGTCCGGCTGGGAACCCAGCGCGAAGGCCAAAAGCTCCGCGAATGTCCGATGGTCGTCGACGATCAGCACACGCGTCGTCGGCGAACCCCCTTGTCCCGGCATGTTCTCCCCACCCACTCAGCGGACCGCCACTCTGGCCGGAACGCATACGCCATGGAATCACGGTGTGGATGAAGGGAACACATGCTGTGGAGAAAATGTGTCCTCCCGGGTCCGCGACCCCTCGGGTTCAGGGTGTGGACCCCTCCGGTTTGGGGGTGGCTGTGAAGCCCGGGACGAGGCACCGTTGGACCATGCCGATTCGCCTGCTCGTCGTCGACGACCACCCGCTCGTACGGGACACCCTGGCCGGTGCGCTCGGCCGCAGCGCGCTCGTGGACGTGGTGGGTGTGGCGTGCGACGGCGCCGAGGCCGTCGACGCCGTGGAACGGCTGCTGCCGGACGTGGTCCTCATGGATCTGGTCATGCCCGTCCTGGACGGGGCGGAGGCGACCCGGAGGCTGCTGGCGCTCCGCCCGGGAACCAGGGTCGTGGTGCTGACCTCCGCCGTCGGCGGCCGGCTGGAGCGGGCGGCCCTGAACGCCGGGGCGGCGACGATCCTGCACAAGGACGCGGGGATCGAGGCGGTGCTGGACGCCGTCGTGGCGGGCGCCCCCGGTGCGGTGAACCCGTAAGGAGTGCGCGGTCCGGTGCCGAGCACTCGCGCACCCGTCACGTCCCCCGGTCCGCACACCCGCCACCGTCCCCGGGGCGGCCCCGGGTCCCCGCACCGATCACGGTCCCCCCGACCCAGGTCCCGCCCGGTCCCGCGCACCGGTCACGGTCGGCCGGGGCGTGGCCACCAGCGCAGGATCACCCGTCCGGTCACCTCGGTGAGCGGGACCGGTCCGAACTGCCGGGAGTCCACGGAGTGCCGGCGGTTGTCGCCCAGCACGAAGACGGTGCCGGACGGTACCCGCGCGGGCCCGTAGTACATCCCGTCGACCGTCTTCGGATCCACCGCCGGCTCCCGGACGGCACGCCCGTTGACCTCCAGGACCCCGTCCTCGATCGCGACGGTGTCCCCGCCCACCGCCACGACCCGTTTGACCAGCGTCCCTCCGGAGCCCGCGAACACCACGAGGTCGCCGCGCCCGGGCGGGGCGTCGCGGTACGCGTGGTCGTCGACGAGCAGATGGTCCCCGGACAGCAGGGTCGGCTCCATGCTGGTCGACTCGACCCGCACCGGCGCGACGAAGAAGCTGCCGACCAGCAACGCCACGGCCGGCAACACGAGCAGGGCGGTGCGCGGTACGACAGACCGTCGTACCGCGCACCGCCCCGGCCGTGTCACCCCGCCAGGCCGGTCAGCCCGAACGTCCACAGCACCGTCCCGATGACGAGGAGGCCGTTGACGGCCCAGGCCCGCCCGCGGCCGGAGAGGGCGCGCAGCAGGCAGGGCAGGGCGGCGAGCCGCAGGAGCAGCGCCGCCGTCGCGACCGGCCCGGCCCGCAGCGGTTCGTCGCGCGGCCCGAAGGTCGCGCCTCCCCGTACGGCGACCGTCTGCAGGCCGATCAGCAGTCCCAGGACGAGGACCGCGGACAGGGCCGCGGCCGTACGCGGCGAGGCCCACACCCGCCGGACGAGGTCGAGTTGGACGACGGCCGCCGCCAGGAAGGGCAGCGACACGGACAGCCCGTACGCCAGGTTCTGCTGGAAGACCACCAGGTCCCCGGCGGTCGCGGCGGCGCAGAGCAGGGCCCCGAGGCGACGGGCCGGCACGGGCCGGCCCCATCGCGGGCCCGCCGGGGAGACGCCCGCCTCGGCGAGGGGCGCCTCAGTCGATGGAGTCATCGTCGTATCCCAGCGTCGGGGCGGGCCAGGACTCGGCGGGGGCCGCGTACACCGGGTGGTGTCCGTCGGCGGGCGGACCGACCCGGAACTGCGCCATCATGTCGTGGTCCTCGTGCACCAGGTTGTGGCAGTGGATCATGTAACGCCCGGTGTTCGGACCGAACTTGACCACCATGCGCACGGTCTCGTTCTCACCGACGAACACGGTGTCCTTGCCGCCGAGTTCCCACGGCGACGGCGGCTTGCCGTTGCGGTCCAGGATCTTGAAGTCGACCAGGTGCACATGGACGGGGTGCCACCAGCCGCCGGACTTGTTCTCGAACTCCCAGATCTCGACGTCCCCGAGCGACGGATCGGCCCAGACGTACTCGTAGTCGGAGGCGACGACGTCGGCCCAGGTCTTGCCGTTGACGGTCCAGATGCCGTCCTTGCGGATGAACTCGAACTTGCGGGTCTTCTTCGCCATCGCGGCGGTCAGGTCCATGGCCGGCGCGTTCGGGTTCAGCACGTCCGGGATGGCGTTGCCGGACAGGTCGGTGGCATCGCCCACGACGTCGAAGGCCATGACATTGCCGGTGGTGTCGAAGTCCTCGACGTTCGGGACGCTGAGGTTCTGCAGCACCACCCGCTGGCCGACCTTGTACTTGGCGAAGTCGATGATCACCTCGTAGCGCTCGGCGATGCCGTGCCGGTAGCTGGTCACCGAGCGGGGCTGCGGCATCAGGCCCGCGTCCGTGCCGATGAAGACGAACGGGTCGCCGGTGCTCAGCGCGAACTTGTAGCCGCGCGAGATCGAGCCGTTCAGGATCCTGAAGCGGTACTTGCGCCGCTCGACCTTCATCACCGGCCAGGGCCGCCCGTTGACCAGGATCACGTCGCCGAAGATGCCGGAGTGGCCGCCGTCGTCGTACAGGAGCTGTCCGTCGCGGTCGAACATGGCATCGCGGACGATCAGGGGCACGTCGTAGCGGCCGTGCGGGATCGGCAGCGACTGCTCCAGGGCATCGTGCATCGTGTACATCGCGGCGAGGCCCATGTACGCGTTCTCCGCGGTGTGGTGCACGCCGTGGTCGTGGTACCAAAGGGTGCGCGCGTCCTGGGAGTTCGGGTAGTGGTAGTCCTTGTACTCGCCCGTGCGCGTCACGTCGCTCGCGTAGCCGTCGTACTCGGGCAGCGACGCCGAACCGTGCAGGTGCACCGAGGTCCACGACTCGTACCCCAGGCGTGGATGCACCCTGGGCAGCGCGTTGATGTGCCGTACGACGGCCGGCCGGCCCCGGGTGGCCCGGATCGTCGGGCCGCCGAACGACCCGTCGTACGACCAGGTCTCGGTCTTCAGGCCGGGCAGGATCTCGGTCATGGCGCTGCGCATGGTGACCGTGTAGTAGTCCGTCGTGCTCGACCGTTTCGTCGGCACGGCCTCGGGCGGTACCGCGAACGGCACGGTGAAGGGCTTCGGGAACTTGCTCACCGCGATCCGGTCCGAAGCAGTCTTGGCGCGCACGACGCGTTCGAACGGCAGCGCCAGGGCCGCCGACGCCAGGACGCCGTACTTCATCACGTCACGCCGGGACAGGGCGTTGTCTTGCATGTGTGGGTTCACCCCCATGGTGGGCCGCCGCACCGGCGGCTCGGGCACCGCGCTCTCCCCCATGGAGTCGCGGATGCCCCGGTCTTCTCGGAACTGAGGAGGGGCTGCTTTCGACCGCCCTGTCCTGACGGGCCCCGGCAGTGGACGTGCGCGGCACGGCGCACGCCCCCCGCCGGGGTGCCGGTCGCTCGGACCGGCCACGGTCTAGCCGTTCGGCACGGTCACCGGCCCCAGGGTTCCGCCCTTGTCGGAGGAGATGTAGACCGGGGAGGGGTTCGTGGTCGCGGCGCTGCCCGACCGCAGGCGCAGGCTCCACGTGCCGTTGGCCGCGCCCGCCGCGGGCGGCTGCACGATGACGTCGGTGGCGAAGACGGGGCCGGTCGGCGAACCGGAGCGCAGCGTCAGCGACGCGCCGGGAACGGACCCGGTGCCTTCGAGCCGCAGGTCGCCGGACTTCCACTTGGCGAGCGTGATCGCGAGCTTGTCGACCGCGGGCACCTTGGGGGTGACGTCGACCGGCGTGGACGAGGCGCCCTTGCCCACCGCGTTGACGGCGACGACCGTCACGGCGTACTTCGTGTCGTTCTTCAGCCCGGTGAGCACGACGCTGGAGGCGCTGGCCCCGGCCGTGGCCGTGACGGCCGTGCCGGAGGCGGGCGTCGCGGTGATCTCGTAGCCCGTGACCGGCGAGGTGCCCGGGTCCTCGGGCGCCGTCCAGCGGACGGTGGCACTCGCGTTGGCGGCCTGCGCGGTCACCGACTGCGGGGCGCCGGGCGCGGTGGCGGACCCGAACGTGTACCTCTCCATCCGCGCCTGCGAGGCGTTGCCCGCCGGGTCGAAGGCCACGAACCGCAGCGTCCTGGACCCGTCGGACGCCTTCAGGTCGAAGGGCCCGGTGTACAGCGTCGCCGCGGGTCCGGTGGTGCCCGCCTCCAGCGGGTCGGAGCCGTCGAGCGTGTAGTAGATCTCCGAGCCCGGCTCGTTGGCCGTGAGGGTCACCGTGGTGTCGGCGGTGTAGAACCCTCCGGCGGGCTTGGCCGAGACGGTCGGCGGCGTGGCGTCGGCCGAGGCGGTGTCGCCCGGCAGCGCGGGCGGCCAGGACTCGCCCGCCTCGCCGAAGGACCTCACCTCGACGCGCTTGCCCGCCACGGAACCCGGCAGGGTCACCGAGGTCGCGTCCGGGTCGTTGACGCGGACGCCCACCTCGCCCTGCACGCCCTTCTTGCTGAGCCGGTCGACGGCCCGCACGGTGTAGCCGAGGATCGGTGCGGCGCCGGGAGCCGACCGGGGTGCAGTCCAGCTCACCGAGGTCGTGTCGCCCTCGTCGTGGACCACGACTCCGGTGGGCGAGGCGGGTCCCTGCTGAACCGCTCCGGCCGGGCAGCCGCCCATCCCGGGGCCGCCCACCTCGCCGAACTCCGCGATCGTCACGCCCTGCGTGTTGCCGTCGGGATCCTGGTCCTGCCAACTCGTCACGGTGTACAGGCCGTCGGCGGCGACGGCGGCCGTGTCCGCGTTCAGGAACTTGTACGTGGCGGTGAAGGTGCCGTCGGCGACCTCCATGCCGGAGGAGTAGCCGCCCTTGGGGGCGTTGGCCACGGCACCCGGAACGGCCCGCACGTCGCGCCGGGCCACCTCGGTGTCCCGCAGGGCCGGTTCGATGATCCGCTGCTCCAGGAACGTCGGGTCGACCGCGGATCCGAGCCGCCCCTGGATCACCAGGGTGGTCGGCGTGGTCAGGGCCCCGCCGGTGACACCGACGTCGAGGGCCGTGGCGTCGGCGGCCACGGCACCCCCGAACTTGACCGACACGACGTCGCCGGTGCGGATGTCGGGCGTCACCTGGAGGCCGCCGCCGGCTCCCCAGCACAGGCCGCCGGGGTGGTTCACCTCGATGGCCGGGTTGCCCGCCGCGATCGAGGTCGCCGACGCCATCGTGCCGGTGGCCGAACCGATGAGCCCGACGTGCGGGCGCTGCACCTCGATCGTCACCTGCTCCCCCGCGTGCTCGGAGAAGCCGTCGATCGAGACGAAGTCCCGGTCCGGGAAGATGGTGATGTTGTCCGGGAAGGCCGGAACGGCGGCGTGGGCGGTGACGGGCGCGACCGACGCGCTGATCACCATGCCGGAGATGACGAGGCCGGCGGCGGTGGCCTTCCGCCTTCCTCCGCCCCGCGCGAACTTGGTCATGACGACTTCCCCTCCTTGGCCGTACCCGGACCGGGCTGCGCCGGGCGGTCGGCAGCGATGAGCGGGTGCCAGCCTGTCCGACCCGGCCGCGCCGCGGCAGCCTTGTCTTGGGCACCCGCCCATCCCCAATCTGGAGGGGTCTTCCTCGCGCCGGGCCCCGTCGCCGGGGAGCCGGACCCGTCGCCGGGGAGTCCGACCCCGTCACTGGGGAGTCCGGGCCCGCCACCGGCGAGGCCGGGGAACCGTCAGCGGTCGTCGCCGCCGTGGCCGCCCCGGTGCCGGCCGCGGCCACGCCCGCCGTCGTCACCGGCGTGATCGTCCCCGCCGTGGTCCTCCCCCGCACTCGGGTGGTCGTCACCGCCGACGTGGACACCGTGGTCGTCCCCCGGCGCGTCGTCCAGTCCGCCGGTACCGCGGCCCCGGTCGTCTCCGGCGCCGGCCGCGCCGTGGTCGTCCGTTCCCGGGGCCACCCCGTGGTCGTCACCGGGAGCGTCGTCCCGTCCGCCCCTTCCCCGGCCCCGGTCGTCTCCGGCGGTGGCCGCGCCGTGGTCGTCGGTTCCCGAGCGCACGCCGTGGTCGTCACCCCGGCGGTCGTCGTCGCCGCGCCGGTCCAGGGTGACGGCGCCCGTGCGTACGTCGACGCGTACCTCGCGACGGACCTGGTCGGCGCCGACGATGTGCACCTCCCAGTAGCCCGGGTGGTCGGCGTCGAGTTCGACCGCGGTGACGGTACCCGGGTACGCCTTCCGCGCGGCGGCGGCCGCCTGAGCCGCCGTCAGGGACGTCGCCGCCGGGGACGGTGCGGGTGCCGGCGACGCGGTGGCGGACGGCCGGTCCTCGGGACCGCCGCCGTGCCGGTCGGTGTCCGCCGTCGCGAGCGCCGAGTACCCGCCGCCGATGAGTACGGCGGTCACGAGGACGGTGGCGATGGAGGTGGTGCGCTTCATGTCGAGCCTCCCCGGCCGGACGTCCGCCCGGCCCGTGTCGTATCCGTGTCCTGACTGTTCGGTGACGCCAAGGTGCCCGGGGAAAGCTGAAGGGGACCTGAAGCCACCTGAAGATCCCTTCAGGTTCCGTTTGGGAGACTCGGCACATGCGCCTGTTGATCGTGGAGGACGAGAAGCGGCTCGCGCTCTCGTTGGCGAAGGGCCTGCGGGCCGAGGGCTTCGCCGTGGACGTCGTCCACGACGGGAACGAGGGCCTGCACCTGGCCGCCGAGGGCGTCCACGACCTGGTGCTGCTCGACATCATGCTGCCGGGCCTCAACGGCTACCGCGTCTGCGCCGCCCTGCGCGCGGCAGGCCACAACATGCCGATCCTGATGCTCACGGCCAAGGACGGCGAGTACGACGAGGCGGAGGGCCTGGACACGGGTGCCGACGACTACCTCACGAAACCGTTCTCGTACGTCGTGCTGGTGGCGCGGGTCAAGGCGCTGCTGCGCCGCAGCGGTTCGGCCGGGGCGTCGCCGGTCCTGCGCGTGGGACGGCTCGTCGTCGACACGTCGACGCGCCGGGTGTGCCGGGACGATACGGAAGTGACACTGACCGCGAAGGAGTTCGCCGTGCTGGAACAGCTCGCGACACGGGCCGGACAGGTGGTCGGCAAGCCCGAGATCCTGGAGCACGTCTGGGACTTCGCCTACGACGGCGACCCGAACATCGTCGAGGTGTACATCAGCACGCTGCGCCGCAAACTCGGCCCCGACACGATCCAGACCGTACGCGGCGCCGGCTACCGGATGGTGGCCTCGTGAAGGGGCGGCCGCTCGGCTCCGTGAAGGCCACGATGGTTCTGTGGGCCACCGCCGTGGTGACGGTCGCGCTGATGGCCGCGGGGGTCGCGGTGCTGATGTCCCTGCGCGTGAACCTCACCGAGCAGGCGCAGAGCGAGGCCAACGACACCGCCCGCAGGATCGCCCTCGGCGTCGCCACCTGGCGCGGGGGCGACGCCCGGCTGACGCTGCCGGAGGGCGCGCGGGACGGAATCCCCGTACAGGTGACGGACGAGGACGGCCGGCTGCTGGCCGTCGGCGACGGGCTGGAGAGCATCAGCGGCACCGGTGTGACCACCGTCCGCGTGCCGCGCTCCGCCCCCTCCCCCGCCACGTCTCCCCCCTCTCCTTCCCCCTCCCCATCCTCTGCGTCCTCCCTCTCGCCGTCCGCGACCACGACGCCCGCCCCGGATCCCGCCGCACAGCTCGTCATCGGATCCGGCGACGACCACGGCCGCGGGCGGGACCAGAACCGCGGCTCCGACGACGCGTCGGACGACAGCACATCCGCTTCGGACGACAGCACGTCCGGCGGCCACGGTTCGGACGACCGCGGCAGGGACGATCACGGTACGGACGACCACGGCACCGACGGCAGCCCGTCGCCCGAGGCGAACGACCCCGCCATCGGGACCATCGGCGACACCGTCCAGGAAGGCTCCGGGCGCGCGGTGGTCGACGGCCACAGTGCCCCGTACCGCTTCGCGACCATCAAGGCCACGGACCTCGGCGGCCGGACGGTGCTGGTCCACGCGGGGGCCTCGCTCGCGGCCCGCGAGAGCGCCGTCCGCAGCGCCGCGGCGGCGATGCTGGCCGGGCTGCCGCTGATCCTGCTCGTCGTCGGAGGGGTGACCTGGCTGGTGACGCGGCGCGCGCTCGCCCCCGTGGAGGGCATCCGGCGCGAGATGGCGGCGATCACCGCCTCCGAGGACCTGTCCCGGCGCGTCCCGGAACCCGCCTCGCACGACGAGGTGGCCCGGCTGGCCCGTACCACCAACGAGACGCTCACCGCGCTGGAGGCCGCCGTCGACCGGCAGCGCCGCTTCGTCGCCGACGCCTCCCACGAACTGCGCAGCCCCATCGCCTCGCTGCGCACCCAGTTGGAGGTCGGCTCCGCCCATCCGCAGTTGCTGGACGTGCCCGGCGCGGTCAAGGACACCGAGCGGTTGCAGCACCTCGCCGCCGACCTGCTGCTGCTCGCCCGGCTCGACGCCGGGGAGCGGCCGGGTCAGGGGCTCGTCGACCTCGGCGAGCTGGTCCGCGAGGAGGCGGAACACCGTCCGGCCGGCCGCACGCCGGTGTCCTGCCACACCGACGGTCACCTGCAGGTGACGGGCTCCCGTGGGCAGTTGGGGCGCGTCATCGGCAATCTGCTGGACAACGCGCAGCGGCACGCGCGCGACGAGGTCGTCGTGCGGGTGGCGAGGCAGAAGGACCGGATCGTCCTCACCGTCGCGGACGACGGCGACGGAGTGCCGGCGGGCGAACGTGAGCGCATCTTCGAGCGGTTCGTACGGCTGGACGACGCGCGGGCCCGCGACGACGGCGGCGCCGGGCTCGGCCTGGCCATCGCCCGCGACGTGGCCCGCCGCCACGGTGGCACGCTCACCGCGGGAGAGGCGCCGTCCGGCGGCGCGCTCTTCGAACTGTGCCTGCCCGTGGCGCCCGTACTCCCTCACGCGTCGCGTTCCTGAGGCGCCGGAGCGCCGGGAAACATGTCCGGAACGCCGGAACACCGCACCTCACCGTGTTGTCGGCAACAGACCTCGCGTGAAACAAGTCACGGCTGCGCGCTGTGCCGAACAGCGGGCCGCACCATGTAAGTTCCTGCGTCCAAGGGGCGTGGACTCCCCCTGAATCACCCATTCGTGCCTGCACATCTGCGCCCCCTGAGGGAGACATCACCATGCCCGCAGAAGAATCGGCCCATCACCCGCCCCAGGTCGTCGGAGTGGTGGCCGAGTCCACTCCCGGGGAGACCCGTGTCGCGGCGACGCCCGCCACCGTGCGCCAGTTGGTGGGGCTGGGCTACGAGGTCGTCGTCGAGTCGGACGCCGGTACGGCGTCGGGTTTCACGGACGACGCGTACGGTGACGCCGGAGCGCGGATCGGCGACGCCTGGCAGGCGGACGTCGTCCTCAAGGTCAACGCTCCGTCGACGGGCGAGATCGCGCGCCTGTCCGACGGTTCGACGCTGATCGGTCTGATCGGTCCGGCCCAGCGCGCGGACCTCCTCGCGGAGCTCGCGGACCGGCCCATCACCGTGCTGGCCCTGGACGCGGTACCGCGGATCTCGCGGGCGCAGTCCATGGACGTGCTCAGCTCCATGGCCAACATCGCCGGGTACCGGGCCGTGATCGAGGCGGCGCACGTGTTCGGGCGCTTCTTCACCGGTCAGGTGACGGCCGCGGGCAAGGTCCCGCCGGCGAAGGTCCTGGTGGCCGGGGCCGGTGTGGCCGGCCTGGCCGCCATCGGTGCCGCCTCCAGTCTCGGCGCGATCGTCCGGGCGACCGACCCGCGGCCGGAAGTGGCCGACCAGGTGCGGTCGTTGGGCGGCGAATACCTCGCGGTGGACGTCGCGCAGGAGGAGAGCACCGACGGGTACGCCAAGGCGACCTCCGCCGACTACGACCGAGCCGCCGCCGCCCTGTACCACGGGCAGGCCGAGGACGTGGACATCGTCATCACGACCGCGCTGATCCCGGGCCGCCCGGCCCCCCGCCTGCTCACGGCGGAGGACGTCGCGGCGATGAAGCCCGGCAGCGTCGTCGTCGACATGGCCGCCGCGCAGGGCGGCAACGTCGCGGGGACCGTGGCCGGCCGCACCGTGGTCACGGACAACGACGTCACCATCATCGGTTACACCGATCTCGCGTCGCGGTTGCCCACCCAGGCCTCCCAGCTCTTCGGCACCAACCTGGTGAACCTGATCAAGCTGCTGACGCCCGGCAAGGACGGCCGGCTGGTCATCGACTTCGACGACGTGGTCCAGCGCGCCGTGACCGTCGTACGCGAGGGTGAGATCACCTGGCCCCCGCCGCCCGTGGCCGTGTCGGCCCAGACCGCGCCCCAGCCCGCTCCCGCGCCGGCGGCCGCCCCGGCGAAGGAGCCTCGGCTCACCCCGGCGGCCCGGTTCGCCCTGATCGGCGCGGGCATGCTGGCGATGTTCGCCCTGGTCGCCTTCGCCCCCGCGCAACTCGCGGCGAACTTCACGGTCTTCGCGCTGGCGGTGGTGATCGGCTACTACGTGATCGGAAAGGTGCACCACGCGCTGCACACACCGCTGATGTCGGTCACCAACGCGATCTCCGGGATCGTGGTGATCGGGGCGCTGCTGCAGATCGGGCACGAGAGCGCGGTCGTCACCACCCTCTCGTTCATCGCGATCCTGCTGACGAGTGTGAACATCTTCGGCGGCTTCGCCGTCACCCGCCGCATGCTGTCCATGTTCTCGAAGGGCTGAGCCGCCATGACGTCCATCACAGCCTCCCATGCGGCGGACCTGGTCGCCGCCCTGCTGTTCATCCTCAGCCTGGCCGGACTGTCCCAGCACCGCACCTCCCGTGCCGGTGTCGTGTACGGCATCGCCGGCATGGCCCTCGCCCTGGTCGCCACCGTCGTGCTGGCGGCACAGAGCATCACCGCGGGCGCGGTCACCCTGATCGTCGTCGCGATGGTGCTCGGCGCCGCGATCGGCATCTGGCGGGCGCGGCAGGTCGAGATGACCCAGATGCCCGAACTCATCGCCGTGCTGCACAGCTTCGTCGGCCTCGCCGCGGTGCTGGTCGGCTGGAACAGCTACCTGGAGGTCGAGGCGCACGGAGCCGCGCAGCGGCACGTCACGTCCGACCTGCTGGGGATCCACCACGCCGAGGTGTTCATCGGCATCTTCATCGGCGCGGTCACCTTCACCGGCTCGATCGTCGCGTTCCTCAAGCTGTCGGCGCGCATGAAGTCCCGTCCGCTGGTCCTGCCGGGCAAGAACGCGCTCAACGTCGCGGCGCTGGTGGCGTTCGTGGCCCTGACGGTCTGGTTCACCGTCACCCCTTCCCTCGGCCTGATGATCGCCGTGACGGTCCTCGCGCTGGTCCTGGGCTGGCACCTGGTCGCGTCGATCGGCGGCGGCGACATGCCGGTCGTCGTCTCCATGCTGAACAGCTACTCGGGCTGGGCCGCCGCGGCCGCGGGGTTCCTGCTCGACAACAACCTGCTGATCGTCACGGGCGCGCTGGTCGGTTCCTCGGGTGCCTACCTGTCGTACATCATGTGCAAGGCGATGAACCGTTCCTTCATCTCGGTCATCGCGGGCGGGTTCGGTATCGAGGCTCCCTCCGGCGGGGACGAGGAGCAGGGCGAGCACCGCGAGGTCCACGCCCAGGAGGTGGCCGACCTTCTGGTCCAGGCCCGGTCCGTCGTCATCACCCCCGGCTACGGCATGGCGGTGGCGCAGGCGCAGCACCCGGTCGCCGAGCTGACGCGTCAACTGCGGGAGCGGGGCGTCGAGGTGCGCTTCGGTGTCCATCCCGTGGCGGGCCGTCTGCCCGGGCACATGAACGTGCTGCTGGCCGAGGCCAAGGTGCCGTACGACATCGTGCTGGAGATGGACGAGATCAACGACGACCTCTCCGACACCTCGGTCGTCCTGGTCATCGGTGCCAACGACACCGTCAACCCGGCCGCGGAGGAGGATCCGGCGAGCCCGATCGCGGGCATGCCGGTGCTGCGGGTGTGGGAGGCGGAGCAGGTGGTCGTCTTCAAGCGCTCGATGGCCTCGGGTTACGCGGGTGTGCAGAACCCGCTGTTCTTCCGTGAGAACAGCGGCATGCTGTTCGGCGACGCCAAGCAGAGCGTCGAGGACATCCTGCGCGCGCTTCCCTCCGACCCCCGGTCCCAGGCGTCGAACGAGGCCGCCCTCGCCCGCTGAGCCCGGCACCCGGGCACACGGCCTCCGCTTCCGGTACAGCCGCACCGTCGTCCGTCCCCCTTTCCGGGGAAGGCCCGTCGTCCGCCCCGCGCGCTCGTGTGCGCGGGGCGGCGGCGGGCCGTGCGCTTTCCCGGCCGGGTGGGACCGCCCGGGCGCGGCGGCGTGGGTTCGTGTGCGAGGAGAGCCGGAGCCGACCGGTCAGTCGATGCGTGTTCCCGCGCCGCTGACGTGGACGCGGGGGTCGCCCTGGCGCAGGGTCACCGTGAGTTCGCCGGGGCGGCCCAGGTCCTCGCCCTGATGCAGGGTGAGGACGGCTTCCTCGGGGGCCAGACCGAGCTCACGGAGGTAGGCGCCGAACGCGGCGGCCGCGGCGCCGGTCGCCGGGTCCTCGACGACGCCGCCGACGGGGAAGGGGTCACGGACGTGGAAGACCGTGGCCGACTCCCGCCAGACGAGCTGGACCGTGGTCAGGTCCAGGCGGTGCATCAGGGCTTCGAGGCGCGCGAAGTCGTACGAGAGGTCCGCGAGGCGAGCGCGCGTCGCGGCCGCGAGGACGAGGTGGCGGGCACCCGCGAACGCGATGCGGGGCGGGAAGGCCGGGTCGAGATCGCCGGCGGGCCAGCCGAGCGCGGCGAGCGCCTCGTCCAGGTCGGTGTCGGCGATCCCCTCGACGTGCGGCTCGACGCTCGTGAGCGTCGCCCGGACCGTCCCGTTCTCCTGGGTCACCTCCACCGGTACGACACCGGCGCGCGTCGCGAACACCAGCTCACCGGGCCCGATCCGCTCGGCCAGCGCGACGGCGGTGGCCACGGTGGCGTGCCCGCAGAACGGCACCTCCGCCTTCGGGCTGAAGTAGCGGATGGTGTACGACCGTCCCTCCGGGCCACCGAGGTCCTCCGGGGGTGCGGTCAGGAACGCGGACTCCGAGTATCCGAGGTCGGCCGCGATGGCCAGCATCTCGCTGTCGTCCAGGGCGGAGGCGTCCAGGACGACGCCCGCTGGATTCCCGCCGTCGGGGGTGCCGGAGAAGGCGGTGTAGCGCAGGACCTCGGCATGCGGCGCGTTGATCGTCATGATCGTGGAACGTGGGGCGTCAAGTGGCTATTCCGTCCGCCCGGGTGCGGCGGGAAGCGGCGCCCGGTCGAGTTCCAGCACGCCCACCGTCTGGTCGCCGCTGGTCTCTCCGGTCGGCGTGAATCCCAACGTCCGGTAGAACTCCCCGGGTCCGTCCGCTCCTGGATGCCACGTGGTGGTCAGGCGCGTGCCTCCGCGGCGCCGGATCTCGTCGGCCACCGACCGCACGGCGAAGCGCCCGTAGCCCCGGCCCTGCCGGCCGGCGGCGATGTTGAGGCGCCAGAGCCCGGAGCGGAGGTCGGTGCCGTCGCCGGTCCAGTCGATGTCGAAGAAGGCCATGAGGAATCCGACGGCCTCGTCGCCGTCGCGGATGAGCCGGGGCCAGGCGATGCCGGGGTGCACGTACGCCTCGGCGAGCGACTTCACCACGGGCGCCACCGCGTGTTCCTGGTCGGGCCGGACCCTCAGCGCGATGGCGGCCTCGAAGTTGTCGGGGGTGATCTCTTGCAGGTGCGGCGAAACGGGCATGACCGAACTCTATGCAGGCGGGGCCGGTCGCGGCCCCGGGATTTCGCTCCGAGCGCGGGGCGAGGCAGCCGGCGGTGAGGGGCCCCGCAGGCCGAGACGTCGGCCTCGCGTGACCACTGCCGGGGCGAGACGGCTCCATGATCATGGCTGAGATACGCTGCGGCTACTTCATGAGTTCAAGCCCGGGGGGGCCTTCCACATGATCACGTCTTCGCGCGCGCTTCTGGGCAGCGCGCTGGTTCCCGTGTTCGCGCTGACGGTGACGGTGCCGTGCGCGCACGCCGTCCCGTCCACCACCACGGCCGCCGCCACCGCCACGGCGAGCGGCACCGCCGCGACGGCCGCCGCGACCGCCGTGGGCATCGGCCCCTGGGCCACGCCGAAGCAGCTTCCCGGCGTCACCCGGGTGATCGACCTCCAGTCCTCGCGCGGCGGCACCCTGGCGGGTCTCTTCGAACAGGGCGGCAAGACCGTGCTGTCGGTCAGGCCCGCGGGCAGTTCGACCTGGCGGTCCGCCGAGCCCGCCCCCGGCGCGACGCTCCATCGCACGGACGACGGCGCGCTCGTCCTCGTGTGGTGGGAGAAGGCCGCGGACGCGACGACCGGCACCCTGCGCTTGTCCCGGCTGGCACCCGACGCGACCGCCTTCGGGCCCGCCGAGGTCGTCGCGGCCGGCACCTCGGCCACGGACGGCTACTTCCGGGGAACCGCCGTCACCACGGTCGCGGCGGGACCCACGGGCCGCCAGGCCGTCGCCTGGATGGACAAGGACCACCGGCTCACCGTGTCCGAGCGCCCCGGACCGACCGGCGCGTGGTCCGCGCCCACGGTCCTCGACCGGCTCCCGGAGCCGATCGTCCGGCCCGACAACGTCTACGACTACCACCTGCGGGACCTGCGCCTCGCCGTCGCCAAGGACGGCGCCCTCGGGCTGATCTGGGGCGGCGACAGCTACTACACGGGCGACGGCGTCGACCCGGACCCCACCGCCTACCAGTGGTACTACAAGTACCTGGAGAAGCCCGCCGGTTCGGCCTCCTGGACCGCGCCGCGGGATCTGCCGCAGCTCGGCGAGAAACCCCGGCTGGTCACGCTGGCGGCCCACCCGCAGGGCGGTTTCCAGTTGCTCTCCTTCAACAACTACGCCCGCAAGCCCGCGGGGGCGGCGAACTGGGGTCCGACCGAGAGCACCGGGATCTACGCGAACGACACCCGGCCCGCCGACCTGCTGACCGCGCCGAACGGCGATGTCACGGCGGTCGGTTCGGGCGCCAGAGGACCGGCCGTCGCCACGCGCCAGGCGACCGGGAGCGGCTGGAAGGCCCCGCAGGACCTGGCCGGTGACACCGAGGCCGACTCGCTCGGCAGCACCCGCACCGCGGACGGTTCGCTCGTGCTCACGTACACCCAGAAGCGCTTCCTCTCGGGGCACACGGTCCGCCGCGACTTCGTCGCCCAGACCGTCGCGGTCGGCAGTGTGGGCAAGCCGCGCACCCTCAACTCCCTGACGGACGGGACCACCAGCGCGGGCCGCGTGGCGACCGACGACAAGGGGCGCCCGGTCGCCGTCTGGACGCAGTCCGCGGCCGACGGCTCCGCGCCCACCGCGTTCACCGCGACGACGGGCACCCGAGCCCTGCCCAAGTGGCACGACTACGCCGACGACACCCGCTCGGACATCCTGGGCACCGGCCTCTCCGGCACGATGAACCTGCTCACGCAGGACGGCGCCAATCCGCTCCGTACGTTCCAGGCGCGCCCCTGGGCGGCCGAGACCCGGATCGTGCCGTTCGGCGACTTCGACGGGAACCGCTGCAACGACCTCGTGGTCCGGCTGCCCGGCGGCGAGGCGCGGCTCTACACCCCGGTCTGCGGCGGCCTGCCCACACCCGACTCCGCCTACCGGCGCCTGTCGCGGGACTGGAGCGCGTACGACGTCCTGCTCTCCAGCGGCGACCAGACCGGCGACGGCCGCCCCGACCTGCTGGCCCGGAACAAGGCCTCCGGTGATCTGTACCTGTACGCCCACAACGGGAGCGACGGATTCCTGCCCCGGGTGAGGATCCGCACCGCCTGGACGGGTTACAAGCGTGTCATCGGCGCGGGCGACCTCAACGGCGACGGCCTCGGGGACGTCCTCGCCCTGGACGGTACGGGGAAGCTCTGGCGCTACGACGGCACCCGCACCGGCAAACTCAAGGACCGCGTGCAGGTGTTCAAGGACTGGGGCCGCACCTACAAGGACGTCATCGGCGCCGGCGACATCAACGGCGACGGCAGGAACGACCTGATCTCCCGGGACACCTCCAACACCCTCTGGCTCAACGCGGGAACGGGCACGGGCTCCTTCAAGAGCCGTGTCCAGGCGGGGGATTCGACGTACTGGAAGTCCTGGGCCTCACTCGGCTGAGGAGGCCGGCCTTCGGCGCCGCGTGTACAGGGCCAGGGCGGCGGCGAGCAGGGCGATGACGACGGCGGCGCCGACGTAGAAGCCGGGGGTGGCCCAGGCCGGGCCCGGCCACACGGACACGACGACGTCCGCCGCGTCGTCGGTCGGCGTGGTGTCCCGGCTGGGGCGCGCGGAGTCGCCGTCCGAGACCGTGACGCGGCCGCGCCGGTCGACGGTGTCGGTGCCGGTGTCGATGCGGAGGGTGAACGGGAAGGTCGTCGTGGCTCCCACAGCCTCGACGCGAGCCGTGCACACGTACCGTCGGGCGCTGGGCTGCTTCACGAACGCCTCGGCCAGAGGCGTGT
The DNA here is from genome assembly GCF_042790435.1 of Streptomyces sp. NPDC056738. Taxonomy (NCBI): domain Bacteria; kingdom Bacillati; phylum Actinomycetota; class Actinomycetes; order Kitasatosporales; family Streptomycetaceae; genus Streptomyces; species Streptomyces sp. NPDC056738. Next base: position 214,106 of record NZ_JBHTZF010000005.1, on the reverse strand, counting down.
CGTCGGCGGCAACTGCCCGGCAGTCCTGGTCGATCGCTTCCTCGTCGCCGGCGAAGCTGTACGGCGACTCCACGACCGTGGTGCCCTCCGGCACGGTGAAGACGACCCTCACCGTGGTCGGCAGCGAGCCGGGGCCGTCGTTGCGCACGCCGATCCGCACGGTGGCCAGACTGCCGACGGGGCCGCGGGCCGTGTCGGCGATCGCCGCGAGCTCGCTCCGGTTGCGCACCGGCACGTGGAGCACCTGTGGCCCGTCGCCGGCCTTGTCCGGCACGGCGGGGTCGGTCACGGTCGCCGGCACGAGCCGCAGGCGTGTCCCGTCGTCCGGCCGGTGCCACGATGCGACCGGTGGAACGTACTCGGTTCCGACGGCGGCGGCACTCACGTCGACGGTCGGATAGCCGGCGTCACGCGCCGCCCGAAGGTGTTCGGGGACGGCCAGGCTGTACGACCGGCCGGGCGGAATGACGACGTCGTCGGCGGCGAGCCGGCACCACACCGAAGTGCTGCCCCGGTAATAGCAGTTGGTGTGCCGACTGCCGATGGTGACTCCGTCATGCGCTTCCATGCTCAACGCCACTCCGCGGGCGGGCACGTCACCGACATTGCGTACGGTCAGACGGACCGCGAGGCTCTCACCGGGTTGCACAGGGCCCTGACGGAGACGGGTCGCGACCCGGAGTTCCGGTCGGCCGACCACGATGCGGGTCTTACCGGTGAGGGGCCTCATGCCGGGAGCGGTGACGCGGTAGCGCAGGACGCCGGAGTCACCCGCTTTCGCCCCCTTCGCGGGACTCAGATGGAAGGCCTGGATGCCTCCTGGACCTGCCCCCACCTGCGTGTCGCAGTGATAGACGGGCAGATGGACAACGCAGTCGTCGAGTGCGCGCCGGACGGTGACGACGTCCTTCAGATCGGCGGCGTCGAAGGTGACCCGCAGTTCGACCGTCTTCCCGTCGAGAGCCCTTTCCTGGACTCGCAGGTCGTGAGCGGTCCGGTGCGGATCCCGGGAGACGTAGACGACCGGGGGAGCGACCAGCTCCACGTCGTCTCCCCCGTTCGAGGAGCACCCCGAGAGGACGGACGTCACGCCGGTCAGCGCGAGCAGGAGGACGACGACGGCCCTCCACGAACGGACGAACAGGCCCATCTACCGCCTCACCTCCCCTCGGGCTCGACGCGCACGTGACGGTCACGGAGCCGGGCGAAGGCTGTCGGGGTCGGGCGAAGGGGAAGGAACTCCTTGATCTGCTCGGCGCATTCACGCGGGCTCGACGTGCCGGTGTCGCACTCCAGGTCGTAGTCGCCGTGACGGTGTACGAGGTCGTACTGATACGCGGCCAGACCCGACGGGCGGTCTCCGCGCGCCCTCTCCCGGCGCTCGAGTTCCTCCAACGGACAGTGGACACCCACGAACAGCACGTTCTCCGCGGGAAGGACCGACAGACAGTCGAGCAACCGCCACCGCTCGCTGAGCACATGGTCCACGACGACGTCGTTGCCGACCTCGGCCATCGCGGCGATCGAGCGGTGGAAGCCCATCCTCGTCCGCCGCAGCGCGGTCTCGAGCTCCGCCTCACCGAGGGTCCGCTTGGTGCGCATCGCGTTGAAGCTGTCCACCGCCAGATGGAAGAACACACCGTCGTCCAGCACGTCGAGCAGCTCGCGGGCGACACTCGACTTTCCCGAACTCGACGTGCCGTTGAGGAAGATGATGCGGCCGGCTGTCATTCCGTCATGATCACACGGCCGCCGTGACGACCGTGAACACCCCGGAGGCCACGGCATCAACGGCCTCGGCCGGGACCTCCTACAGTGGTCTGTTGTGAGCCGCGACCGGGCGGCCCGGGTGGCCCGTACGGAGGAGAGCGATCACTTGACGCCGGACCAGGGAGCACCGAGATGACCCGGCCCGACGGACGGCTCGAACGGGGCAACCGAACCCGGCAGTTGGTGCTCGGCCGAACGGTCGACATCGCCTCGGTCGAGGGCTTGGAGGCGCTGTCGGCGGGACGGCTCGCGACCGAGCTGGGGCTCAGCAAGAGCGGGGTGTTCGCACTCTTCGGGTCCAAGGAGGAGCTGCAACTCGCCACCGTGCGCGAAGCCGGACGGATCTTCGCCGAGCGGGTGATCCGCCCCTCGGAACAGGTCCCCGCCGGCGTCGGACGGGTGTGGCGGCTCTGCGAGGCGTGGCTCGACTACTCGCGCGGACGGGTCTTCCCGGGCGGCTGCTTCTTCTACGGGGTCATCGCCGAGTTCGACGCCCGATCGGGTCCGGTGCACGACGCGGTGGTGTCGGCCCATCGGGCGTGGACGGCTCTGATGGAGCGCACGATCGAGGAGGCCCGCACGGGCGGCGAACTGCGCCCGGACACCGATGTCCCCCAACTCGCCTTCGAGTTCGTGGCGTTGATGGAGGCGGCCAACGCCGTGTCGGTGCTGCACGACGAGGAGACCGCCTATCACCGGGCTCGGACGGGCATCGCGAACCGCTTGCGGAACGCTTCGGCGGAAGGGGTGTCCGTCCCCCGAGGGGGCTGATGCCGAGGCAGTCCCTGGCCACGGCCAGTCCCTGACCACGGCCAGTCCCTGGCCACGGCCCGAGAGATCCCTCTGGCTGGAAAAATAATTGCACGACCGGTCGCACAGTTTTACGGTCGGTTCATGACTGTCAGCGGAGCGGACATCGTCGAGCTCGACCGGATCGCCGTGCAGGAGGCGCTGCGGGTGGTGGACCTGGCGGAGCCCGCGGACTGGGACCGGGACACCCCCTGCGCGGGCTGGGATCTTCGCCGGCTCGTGGCACACATGACCGCACAGCACCTCGGATTCGCGGCGGCGGCACGCGGAGCGGGTCTGGAGGCGGCCCACTGGCGGGAGCCGCAGGACATGGACGAGCCGGCCCGGGTCCACCGGGCGGCCGCGACGGCCGTCCTCGCGGCCTTCGCCGAACCCGGCACGACGGAGCGGGAGTTCGCGCTCCCGGAGCTGGGCGGCAGCTTTCCCGGACGGCAGGCCGTCCGCTTCCACCTCGTCGACTACGTGGTCCACGCCTGGGACGTCGCCGCGGCGCTGGGAGTGGGTGTGAAGCTCCCCGACGACGTGCTCGCGGCGGCACTGGCCACAGCCCGGCGCGTACCGACGGATCCGGCGGTCCGCGGCCCCGGCAACGCCTTCGCCCCGGCGCTGGACGTGCCCGACGGGTCGGACCCGCTCGACGCGACGCTGCGGCTGCTGGGCCGGGAGCCGCAGCGGTGGCCCGTGGCGACCTGAACACCTCGCGGCACGGAGCCGACGCGTGAGGAGGCGCTCCGCACCGGTCCCGTTTGACCTTGACACGATGGCAAGGCCTTCACTGCGTGTCCAGGAGGTGGTCTCGATGACGATCACGGAGCGGGACGCGGACACGGACACGGATGCCTTTGTACTTGCGGGCGCGGATACGCGGGTACCTGGCGGGGCTGATGCGGATGCCTGTGTGCCTGCCGGCACGAATGCGGGTGCTCATGTACCTGCCGGTACGGCTGGGGATGCGGATGCGGGTACGGCACGCATGCTCCGGGGGCTGGAGCACGGCGACTCGTCCGTGCGGCTGCGGGCCGCGCTGGCGGTCGGTTCGGCGCCCGACCCCGCCTTCGTCCCCCGCCTCGTCCGGCGCTGCGCGGTCGAGCCCGAGTTCTTCGTCCGCGACATGCTGACCTGGGCGCTCACCCGCCACCCGGTGTCCATGACGCTTCCCGCGCTGCTCACCGAGGCCGGTTCGGACCGCGCGCAGGCACGGAGCCAGGCACTGCACACGCTGTCCAAGATCGGTGACGCGCGAGGGTGGCAGGCGATCACACCGGCCTTGCTGTCCGACGCCGACGACGAGGTGGCGCGCAGTGCCTGGCGCGCCGCGGTCGTTCTCGTACCGGCGGGCGAAGAGGCCGGGCTGGCCGCGGAGTTGGCGACCCAGCTCGGGCGCGGCAGACGGGACACGCAGCTCAGTCTCAGCCAGGCCCTGGTCGCGCTCGGAGACGCGATCGTGCCGGTGCTGCTCGCCGCGACGACGGCGCCCGGCGAGCGCGTACGGACGCACGCGCTGGCCACCCAGCGGCTGCTGCGCGATCCGGACGCCGGATTCGAGTCGGCGATCGAGGAGGCCAAGCGCGTCACGGTCCTCGACGGGCCGGGACAGGAGGGACGATAGGGCGTGTTGATCGGTGAGGTGGCGCGACGGTCCGGTGTCAGTGCCCGCATGCTGCGGCATTACGAGTCGCTCGGTCTGGTCCGTCCTTCGGGGCGTACCGGCTCCGGCTACCGGGAGTACTCCGGGGACGACATCCGGCGGATCTTCCACATCGAGAGCCTGCGTTCACTGGGGCTGTCGCTGCGTGAGATCGGGCGCGCGCTGGACGATCCCGGATTCGCGCCGTCCTCGCTCGTCGAGGGTCTCATCGCTCAGACCCGCGAACGCATCGCGGCGGAGACCGAGTTGCTCACGCGGCTGCGCAGGATTCATGCCGCGGAGCCGGCCGGCTGGGAGGACGTCCTCCAAGTCATTGCGCTGCTCCAGGCGTTGGCCTCGAAGAGCGCCGACGCGCGGCAGCGCGCCGCGCTGTCCTCGGCCGGTGAGGTCCCGGTGCCCGTGGAGGCCCTGGTGGAAGCGGTGCTGAGCGAGACGGAGCCGAACGTCGCCGGGGCCCTTCGCTGGGCCCTGGCGCGCTCCGGCGACCGCGGCCCGGCGCTGCTCGCGGAGGGTCTGGCCTCCGAGTCGGCCGCGGTGAGGGAACGTGCCGTCCAGTCGCTCGCCGAGATGCCGGACGCCGAGGCCACCACGTATCTGCGAGGTGCTCTCGCGCACCCCGACTCCGTGGTCCGCGGGCACGCGGCTCTGGCACTCGGGGCGCGCGGCGTGGCCGACGCGGTCCCGACGCTCCTCGACATGATCGTGGAGGGACGCAACGACACCGATGCCGCGGACGCGCTGAGCGTGCTGGCGAGCGACCCCGTCACGGCGGACCGGCTCGCGGACGGGCTCCTCGGCCGTCTCGCCCACCCGGCCACGGAGGCACCCGCGCGCGGGCGGCTGACGCAGGCCCTGGCGGGCATCCCGGGGACGAGGACGTCGGACGCGCTCGTGGACCTGTCCAAGGACCCGGACCGAGCCGTCGCCCTGACCGCGGCCTATCTCCTCCATCTGCGTGACACGCACTGAACTCCTCCACCTGCTACTCCTCCACCTGTGCGACGCGCGCCGACACTCGTCCCCCGGCAAGACGCTCCGTCCGCCAGAATCAGCGCATGCTGACCGTCGGTTCCGTCGTCCTGGGTGTGTCGGATGTGCCGCGCGCGGCCGCGTTCTGGACGGAGGCTCTCGGATACGTCCCGCGCGACGCGCCGGAGGACGACTGGGTGGTTCTGATGCCTGCGGACGGGGCCGGGGTACGGCTGTCTCTCGGCCTCAGCGAGACGCCCGTACAGGAGCGTCCGCGGATCCACCTCGATCTGTACGCCGGGGACGCCGCCGACCAGGCCGCGGAGGTCGAGCGGCTGGTGTCCCTGGGCGCGCGGCGCGTCGCATGGGACCGGTATCCCGACGACGCCGATTTCGTCGTTCTCGCCGATCCCGACGGCAACCGCTTCTGCGTCATCGACACGGGCCACCACTGACCGCCGCTCCCGCGCGGGAGGGCTACAGCCCGACCGTGCGGCGGACCGTCTCCAGGCCGACCAGTTCGATGCGGGGGGTGTCGTCGACGTCCCGGGTGAGGAGGACCTTGTTCTCGACGAGCAGGCCGCTGGTCACCACGTAGCTGCCGTCGGGCAGGACGCCGAGCGGCAGGGTGCGCGGGCCGAGGTGGAGATTCAGGTCGCGTCCTTCGCGTGTGAGGCGGTAGCCGCCCTCGTAGTAGCCCAGGTACGGTGCGGTGGCTCCCGGGTCGGTCGGCGCGGTCCGGCGGCCGAGGGCGCGCAGGTCTTCGAGGGCGGCGACGTACGCGGCATGGGCCTTGGCCGGGACGCCCTTGTTGAGGCCGAACCGTTCGCTGAGCAGCAGGTTGAGGACGTAGAGGTAGAAGTACGGTCCGGTCGGGGTCGGGTTCATCCCGTTGAGCACGACCAGTCCGAGGTCGTGCTCGGGCAGGAAGCCGATGTACGAGGTGAAGCCGTCGATCCCGCCGTTGTGCCAGATCAGCGAGGTGCCGTCGCGGAAACGGTTCTGGATCCAGCCCATCCCGTAGCCGGACTCGGTGACGTCCGGGTCGAACTCGGGTGACACGGGGACCGGGATGTGGGGCTCCCAGCACTCGGCGAGATTCCTGGCCGACACCACACGCCGGCCGTCGACGGAGACACCGCGCCGCAGTTGCATGCGGACGTACGCGGCCATGTCGTCGAGCGAGGCGAGCGTGCCGCCGGCGGGGGCGTAGCTGCCGACCGGCCCGTAGGCGAGCGGCCTGTTGGCGCCGGTGAGGTCGGGGACGTACCCGCGCATGAAGTCGGTGACCAGTCCCCGGGGGTCGTCCGCGATCCGGGCGCCGGTCATACCGGTCGGCCCGTACACGCGCTCCCGCATCTCGTCGGCGAACGTGCCGGTCAGGGCGTCGCCGGTCACGCCGGAGGCGAGCAGCGGGAGGTAACCGCCCACGCAGTACACCGTGTTGTTGTAGTGGTAGCTGGTGCCGGGTGGCGCCACCACGGGGAGGGTGACCAGGGATCGGAGCAGCTCGGGGGCCGTGGGGTCGCCCTCGTGGAGGCCGGACAGGGCGGGCGGTTCGTCGATGCCGGTGGCCATGCCGAACAGGTCGCGGACCCTCAGGGAGCGCGTGAGCCGGTCGGTCGGGGCTCTGAAGCCCGGCCAGGCGTCGACGGCCCGCTGGTCCCAGGCCAGTTGCCGCCGGTCGACGTAGGTCGCGGCGAGCAGCGAGGTCATCGACTTGGTCGTCGAGGCGACGAGGAAGCGGGTCGACGGGGTGACCGGGGCGCGGCTCTCGATGTCGCGGACGCCGAGCGGCAGGGTCAGCAGTACGCGGTCCCTGCTGACCACGGCGACGGCCGCGCCGGCCAGGCCCATGGCGGTGAACTCGTCCCGTACCCGGGCGGCGAACCCCTGCCATGCGCCCGCCGCGGCCGCCGCCGGTCCGGCTGCGCGTGCCGGGGACGGCCGGACGCCCAGCCCGGCGGCCAGGCCCGCGGCCACCGCTCCCCGGATCGCGGTCCTGCGCGTCGTACCGGTCGACGAGACCGCACTCGCGGCGTCGGACTCCATGGGCGTTCTCCTCAGGGCAACGGGGGGGGAGATGAATGACTGTCGATCGAGGCGGTGATGGGGCGGCGCTCTTCCCGGCGGACCGGTGTGGGGAGGCCGGTCCCGGCACCGCCGGTGCGGCACGGCCCATCCCGGCAGACCGGTGGGGGACGCCGGTCCCGGCCAGGGTGGTGCGGCGGGGCCTGACGGCTCGGCCCCGCCGCTGTCCTCGCTCTGTCAGCGGCCGTCGATGACGACGTACTGACCCTGCGCGTCGTAGTCGATACGGCAGTCCAGGTTGCCCTCGGAGGCGCAGTTCGGCAGGACCCTGCCGTCCTCGACGGTCGCCGTGATGCGGACCTGCCCGGCCCCGCCCTCCGACTGGTACACGGCCGTGGAGGGGCCGTCGATCGGGACGATGGCGGCGTAGTTCGGGTAGAGGGCGCGGGGGTACTCCCCGCTGCCCTCGTGCGAGGCGAGCTGTACGCCGTTGAACGGCAGACGGGTGCCCGTCTTGATGCGGACCGTCGCCTGGCTCACGCCCGGCGCTCCGACCCCCGTCGGCTGGGTGCCGTTCCCGTTGCCGGAGCCGACGACGTTGTCGTGGCCGACGTTGAAGATGTCGCCGTCCGCGCGCTGGTACACGTTGTTGATGACGATCAGGGGACCGTCGCCCTTGTCGGCCGCGGCGGCGGTCGCGGCGGTGACGGGAAGGGCGACGAGGGCGGAGGCGAGCAGTGCGGCGGCCCTGGCGACTGTGCGGTTCAAGGATCGTTCCTTCGCATGTGTTCCGTTGGCTTCGAACACGACCGTAGGAACCGCGCAACCGCTCGTGCCGCACCGTAGCTCACCCGGGTGGTGTCGCTGCGCCGATCGCCACACCCCGGACCGCCCGACCCCCTCGCCACCGATCAAGGCAGCACGGAGATACCGGGCCGGCGCCGCCTTCGCCCCGCGACCGGTACCACGCCGTGAGGGTCGGTGGTTCACGAAGCCCCGTCCGAGCCGACGGAACGGGCAGCCGCATCGGCGCCGGCCAACTGATGCCACCAGTGACCGCACCCACCGGAACAGAAGCGCCGGCGACGTCGCTCGTCCGCGATGGCGAGCACCGCGACCAACAGACGGAAGGCTTTTCGGCGTTCGTCGACCGGGGTGAGACCTGCGACCTTCCCCAGTTGCTCGTCGATCCGTCCCCGGGTGATCAGCACGGCAGGGGTGTACGTCGGGCGCAGCCCGGAACGCCGGACGGCCTCAGGTCCGTCTTCCTCGACGGCGCGAGCCTGGCCACAGTGGTGGCACAGGAAGCGCAGCACCTCGCTCTGCTCCTCCGAGCCGAGACCGTCGAACCACTCGACACCTTGCGCCATCGGGCGCAGCCCTTGGGCGAGTTCGTTGAGTATGACGTCGCGTTCGCTCACAACGGGCTCCGGTCGAGAAGGCGGCGCTACGTCGCTGCCGATCAGTGTTTGCGCGCCGCACCGCCGGATCGCCACGCCAACGACGACGCCGTCCCGCCCAGTGGCCTGCGGCCAGCGGTGGACTGCGGACTGCAGACTGCGGATTGCGGATTGCGGATTGCGCTCGATCCTGGCGGCCTCGGGCTGATCACGCCAGTTGATTGTCGCGCCATGCCCGCCTGAGGGCTTCGAGTTCGAGGGAGGGAAAGTGTTCGCCCCATTTCCCTCGGTATCCGCTGACGCCGTATTCTCGCTTCACCTCGTCGAAGCAGCGAATCACCGCCCGGGCAACGGCTTCGAGGGATTGCAGGCTCGACCAGATCTCAGTACCCGCGTTGTCATGCTTGCCGCCGTCCGGCAGCTCCAGCACGCGGATCCAGACGTCCTGTCCTTCGCGGAAGAAGATCCAGCGGTAGGCGGTCGGCTCCGCCTCGAACTGCGCACGGGTCTCCCCCTCGCCGGCGAACATGCGGGTCACGGCCGTCAACAGGTCTTCCGGTGCCGTCGTGATGTAGGAGACGGTGGTTTCGACCTCGCCGCGCGCATCGGCCACCGTGCACGCGGCCCAGCCATGTCCCGTCAAAGTCCAGACGAGCCTCAGGTCACCCATGCCGCTCATCGCCCCGCTCTCGCAGCGCGGACATCGATCCGTTCGGTGGGCCGTCGTCGAGATGACGCGCGAGCGGACGAACCGGGCGCCGGGTCACCGTGAACCAGCCCGGCCGTACTTCGGTCAGCAAGGGACTCAGCGACTCCACCGCCGCTCGCAGGTCGTGCTCGGTCGACGTCACAGGCGCGGGCAGGCTCTGCCCGTACAGGCGCAGTCGCCAGAGGTCGAAGATCTCCGTGCCGTCGGCGGCGAAGTCGACATCGACCTCGGTGCCGTCCTGGGCCGTGAACCGACACCCTGCCCCGTGCACCGCGTACTGGTAGCCGCCCGCTTCGCCGCGCCGGGCGATCTGGCGCGACCGGACCAGCCCGAGGATGTCCGCGAGTCGTACGAGCGAGGGCATCGCCGCCCGGACGGCCTCCCCTACGACGCCGAGAGCGTCGACGTAGCCGACCACCAGTGCGCGTGACGGGTTCACTCGCGACCGCCCGCGGTCATCAGCCCGGAGCCACACATCGCGTCACCCATCGCACCGACATCAGGGATGCGATTGTTCCACGACGACCGGGGACTCCGTGTCGGGCCACCGCTTCCGCATGCGTCAAGTGCCGTCGCGTCACAGGTCCGTCCCAGCGGGTGACGGTCGCGGGCAGGGGTCGTGGGGCCCGTCGGCGGGGTGGGCGCCGGGGTGTGTCCGGGGAGGTGGGCTTCGGGTTCGGGTGGGCGTGTAACAGGGATGTACTGCACGGCGATTGGGCGGAACGGCTGCCGGGCCGGGGCGCTCTTGGTGCTCGGAAACGCTCGCCGCCGGCGGGCAGCCGGTACCACCGACCCGGACCGAGGAAGAATCGATGCGCGTTCACAAGCTCACCTTCACCGCCCTGGCCGTCGCCGCAGGCCTCTCGCTCACGGCCTGCCAGAACGGGGACGACGGTACGGGGAAGAGCGCACCGTCCGCCGGATCCCACGCGTCGGCCCAGGCCGGCGGTTCGAGTTCGAACGGTTCGGACCAGGGAAGCGGTTCGGACTCGGGCGGCTCGGATCAGACCGGCGGGACGGGCACCGGAAAGGGCTCGACCGGAAAGGGCTCGACCGCCGGGACCGGCACCGACGCGAGCGGCAAGGCCGAGAGGTGCCACACCGACGAGCTGGAGGTCACCGCGAAGGACGACACCATCGACGGCGACCCCTCCGGCAACGTCGCGGTGGAATTCAAGAACGGCGGCGGTCACGACTGCTCGATCTCCGGCTACGCGGGCGTCGACCTGAAGACGAACTCGGGGACGGTGTCCGCGAAGCGCACCGGTGCGTCGGCCGGCCGGAGCATCCTCAAGAACGGACAGTCGATCGCCTTCGCCGTCACCTACCCGCTCAACAAGACGGGCGGCTCCGGCGTCCGCATCACGGGCCTGCTGGTGACCCCGCCGAACGAGACCAAGACGGTCACCCTCGCCTGGCCAGGCGCCGCCACCCTGCCCGTCACGGACGGCTCCGGCGAGCCGGTGAGGGTCGGCCCGATCGGCAGCGCCGGCCAGGGCGGCTGAGCCGTACCCCGGGGCGTCACCTAGGGATTCGCCCCGATACCCGCGAAGCGGTCGCTTCCCTACCATCGTGGGTGGGGCTGAACGTCCGGTCAGCCGATCCATTACGCACCGAACCCACCGTGCGCCACGGAGGCCCGATGAAGGCGATCGCCCAGGACCGGTACGGCTCCCCCGACGTCCTGGAACTCAGAGAGGTCGACACCCCGGCCGTCGCCGATCACGACGTCCTGGTCCGCGTCCACGCGGCCTCGGTCAACGCCCGGGACTGGCACCTCATGCGGGGTGATCCGTACCTGGCACGCCTGGCGCTCGGGGTGAGCCGCCCGAGGACGAGGATCCGGGGTACGGACTTCGCGGGCCGGGTCGAAGCGGTGGGCAAGTCCGTACGGCGGTTCCGTCCCGGCGACGAGGTGTTCGGCGAGGTGGACGGCGCGTTCGCCGAGTACGTCAGTGCCCGGGACGACCTGCTGGAGCCGAAACCGGCCGCGCTGTCGTTCGAGCAGGCGGCCGCCCTCCCGCTCGCGGGGAACACCGCGCTGATGGGCCTGCGCGACCTCGGTCGGATCGGGCCGGGGCAGGAGGTGCTGATCAACGGCGCCTCGGGCGGGGTGGGGACCTTCGCGGTGCAGATCGCCAAGGCGTTCGGCGCGGAAGTGACCGGCGTATGCAGCACGAGGAACACGGACCTGGTCCGGTCGCTGGGCGCGGATCACCTCATCGACTACACCCAGGAGGACTTCACAAGGAACGGACGGCGGTACGACGTCGTGTTCGACCTGGTGGGGAACCACTCGTTGGCCGGGTTCCGCCGTGCGCTGAAACCCCAGGGGACACTCGTCCTGTCCGGCGGGGGCGTCTTCGAAGGCGGGAGTGTCGTCGGACCGATGGGGCTCCTCATCAAGGGCCAGGTGATGTCCCGCTTCGCCCGCCACCGCCTGCTCGTCCTCACGGCGGCGCCGAGCAAGGAGAACCTGGCAACCCTGAGAGAACTCGCCGACTCCGGGAAACTCACCCCTGCCGTCGACCGCACCTACCCGCTGAGCGAAGCGCCCGAGGCCATCCGGTACCTCGAAAAGGAGCACGCACGCTCGAAGGTCGTCATCACCGTCTGACCGGGCGTTGGAGTCCTGTCGCGCGCTGATCTTCCAGGCGGCGGCCATGCGCAGCCGCGGACGGCGGGGCGTGCCCGCGGCACCGCTCGGGCGGGACGGACGATCACGATGCCCGTCACCTCAAGGAACACACTCGTCACCCTATGTGAGATCCGGCGGAGACCCCCATCATGGCCCGGAGGGTGCTCCGCATGGTCAGACCCGTCCCATGGTGCGACGCTGGAGGGAGCAGGTATCCGTGGGGCCACCGGGAGGACCGATGGGACGCGACGTTCCGGCACTGGTCTTCACCCGCGAGGACCGGCGCCAGTACCGGATCAAGATGCAGGAATGTCTCGACGCCTTCGCACAGATGCTCCGGGAAGCCCGGTTCGACGTGGAGCGGCCCCGGGTGGGCCTGGAGATCGAGCTGAACCTGACGGACACCGAGGCCGAGCCGACGATGCGGAACGCCGACGTGCTCGACGCCATCGCGGACCCCGCCTGGGACACGGAGCTGGGCCGGTTCAACCTGGAGATCAACATTCCGCCCAGGCGGCTGATCGCGGGTGGCCCCGACGCCTGGGAGGAGGAGATCCGCGCCGCCCTGAACCACGCGGACGAACGCGCCAGGACGATCGGCGTCCATCTGATCATGATCGGCATCCTGCCCACCCTGCGGGAGTCGGACGTCGGACCGGAGGCGCTGTCGGAGAACGCCCGCTACCGGCTGATCAACGAGCAGGTCTTCGCGGCGCGCGGCGAGGATCTGCTCATCGAGGTGGACGGGGTCGACCGGCTGCGGACGTACGCGGAGACCATCACGCCGGAGGCCGCCTGCACGAGTACGCAGTTCCATCTCCAGGTGTCTCCCGAGCAGTTCGCCGACTACTGGAACGCGGCGCAGGCGATCGCCGGGGTCCAGGTCGCGCTGGCGGCCAACTCGCCCTTCCTGTTCGGCAAGGAGCTGGCGCACGAGACCCGTATCCCGCTCTTCGAGCAGGCGACGGACACCCGGCCGCAGGAGATCAAGGCACAGGGCGTACGGCCCCGGGTCTGGTTCGGTGAGCGGTGGATCAACAGCGTCTTCGATCTCTTCGAGGAGAACGTGCGCTACTTCCCGGCGCTGCTGCCCCTGTGCGAGGAGCAGGATCCGACCCAGACGCTGGAGCGCGGGGACACGCCGGAGCTGGCCGAACTCACCCTGCACAACGGCACGATCTACCGGTGGAACCGTCCGGTCTACGCCGTCTCCCAGGGCAGGCCGCACCTCAGGGTGGAGAACCGCGTGCTGCCCGCGGGCCCGACGGTCGCCGACACCCTCGCCAACGGCGCCTTCTACTACGGCCTGACCCGCGCGCTGGTGGAGGAGGACCGGCCGGTGTGGTCGCGGATGTCCTTCTCCGCCGCCGAGGACAACCTGCACACCGCGGCGCGGCACGGGATCGACGCCCGCCTGTACTGGCCCGGAGTGGGTGAGGTGCCGGCGCCCGAACTCGTCCTGCGGCGGCTGCTGCCGCTCGCCCACAAGGGCCTGGAGCAGTCGGGCATGGACGAGGCGTGGCGGGAGCCGCTGCTCGGCATCATCGAGCAGCGGTGTGTCACCGCGCGGAACGGGGCGGTCTGGCAGAAGGAGATGCTGCACCGCTTCGAGGCGGCGGACCACTGCGGCCGTCACGAGGCCCTGCGGCGCATGACACGGCAGTACATCGACTACATGCACCTGAACGCGCCGGTGCACACATGGCCGGTGGACTGACCCGAACTCCCCGGTCCCACAGGGCCGTCGGACTGACGCACGCCTCTCGGCCCGTGCGCATCAGCCCTTCGCCATCTCCGTCATGGTCTCGCGCACGATCCGCACCGCGTGTTCCGTGTCGGCCCGTGTCACGTCCAGGTGGAACACGAACCGCAGTTGGCCCGGGTACCCCGCGCACAGCAGACCCCGACGGGCCAGTCGGTCGCGTACCTCGTCCGTCTCGACGCCAGGGGCGGAAGCCGCGAAGACCATGTTCGTCCCGCTGGGCTCCATGGTGAGGCCCGCCACGTCCTTCAGCCCCTCGGCGAACAGCGCGGCGTGCGCGTGGTCGTCGGCGAGCCGCGTCACATGGTGGTCGAGCGCGTGGAGCGCCGCGGCCGCCAGGACACCGGCCTGCCGCATCCCGCCGCCCAGGACCTTGCGCCAGCGCCGGGCCTCGGCCACGAACTCCCGCGATCCGAGGAGCGCGGAGCCCACCGGTGCGCCCAGGCCCTTGCTGAAGCAGACCGACACGCTGTCGAAGTGGCCGGCGATCAGCCGTGCCTGCTCGTACGGATCGCCGCCGCCGGCCACAGCGGCGTTGAACAGCCGCGCCCCGTCGAGATGGGTGGCGAGTCCGTGCTCGCGGGCCAGGTGCGTCGTGGTCTTCAGGTAGTCCGTCGACACGGCCCGCCCGCCGATGGTGTTCTCCAGGCAGAGCAGGCGCGTCCGGGCGAAGTGCGCGTCGTCCGGCTTCACGGCCGCCGCGATGTCCAGCGGGTCCAGCGTCCCGTCCGCCCGGTGCGGCAGCGGCTGGGGCTGAATGCCTCCGAGTACGGCGGCGCCACCGCCCTCCCACCGGTACATGTGGGACATCTGGCCGGCGATGTACTCGTCCCCGCGGCCACAGTGGGTCAGCAGGGAGCACAGGTTGCTCTGCGTGCCCGAGGAGACGAACAGCGCGGACTCAAATCCGAGCAGCCCGGCGATCCGCTCCTGCAACGCGTTGACCGTGGGATCGTCACCGAAGACGTCGTCTCCGACCTCGGCCTCGGCCATCGCGCGGCGCATCGCCTCGGTGGGCCGGGTGACGGTGTCGCTGCGCAGGTCGATGAGGTGACCGGGCTCGTCATGGGCGGCCTCGGGCGCGTTCACGGCGCGGGAGGCATCGACGGCGTCGGCGGCACGGGCGGCATCAGTGGTGGGCACACGCATACTCTGCCACGCCAGGAGCCGCCTCGAGTGTCTGGGGGACGAGGCCCCGGAGGTCCGGCCGCAGCACCCTCCGGGAGGGGCGGATGTCCGGCCCTCCGCACCTCCCGTCAAGGCTGAGACCGGCGGGCCATCACGCGGCTCCCCCGGCCAGGCCGCTCTCCCACCCACGCCGCTCCCCCGATCACGCCACTCCCCCGACCCAGGCCACGCACGCTGCCACCCACACCGCTCCCCCGCTCACGCCGCTCCCCCGCTCACGCCGCTCCCCCGCTCACGCCGCTCCCCCGGTCGTCGCCTTCGCGGCTCCCGCCAAGTGCCCGCCGTACGCGTGCCGTTCGCCCTCCGTACGTCTGGTCCGTGTCTCATTGCGGGCGGTCGTGAACACGACAGGGCGCAATCCGGTGCAGGGGTGCCATTCTGTTGGTCCACTTCCGTCTCACTCCGGGTCGCACGCCCGGCGCCACGAAGCGACAACGTTGTCTTTCGACGAGGCGCGGCCCGTGTGCGCGCCCGACCGTGCGTGCGTATGAGCGACGCTGGAGAGGTCACGTGCCCAACAGATCCCGTCCCCCCGTGCCCCGCGTGCTCCTTCCGGGGACCGCCCGCAGCGGCCGTCGACGACTGCGCGCGACAGTGGCCGCCCTACTCACCGGGGCGCTCGTCCTCGCCGCATCCGTCGGTGGTACGGCCGTCGCGGTGCCCCTCGCCGTCACGTCCACGGCCTCCGGCGGGACGTCCGGCGGCACCGACTACACGCGGCTCGTCGACCCCTTCGTGTCGACCGCGGGCGACGACGGCAACGATCTGCCGGGAGCCCAGGCCCCACACGGTCTGGCCAAGGTCAACCCGATGACCACGCCGGGCCGGAACCACTCCGGATACGACTACGACGAGGACCACATAGCCGGGTTCACGGCCACGGACCTCGACGGCGTCGGCGGCTCGGGAGGCGGGGGTGACCTGCTCGTCGTCCCGACGTCCGTCCGGTACGACAAGCGCCCCTCCCCCGGCACGTACGCGCACACCTACAGCCACGACGACGAGAGCGCGACACCCGGCTCGTACCGGGTGGGGCTCGGAGCCGTTTCCGGGACCGCCTCGTCGGTGACGCAGGACTCCGGCACGGTCAAGGCCGAGGTGACCGCGACGACGCGCACGGCGCTGGAGCGGTTCGACTTCCCCGCCGGATCGGCCCCGGAACTCGTCCTCGACCTGGCGAACAACTTCACCAGCCGCACCCGCTCGACCCTGAAGGCGACGACGCTCCCGGACGGGACCACGTCGATCGGCGGACTCATCGCGGGGTCGTTCAACGGCGCGTCGTACCAGCTCTATTACAACGCCACGACGAACGTGCCCGTGACCTCGCTCAAGAGCTGGGGCGACGACGGCGGGCTGAGTGACGCCACCGCGCGGGACGGCAAGGACACCGGCGCCGTCCTCGCGTTCGACCCCGCCGCGGGGAAGGACATCGAACTGCGCGTCACCCTGTCGCCGATCAGCGCCGAACAGGCCGCGACCGACCAGCTCGACGAGGTGGGCGGCCTCACCTTCGACCAGGCGCGCGAGCGGACGCGGGCCGACTGGAACCGTGCGCTCGGCGCCGTCGACGTACAGGCCTCCGCGCAGGCCGATCCCGGGTCGACACTGACCAAGGAGTTCTACACGCACCTGTACCGCATGTACGCGCTGCCGGTGAACGCGACGAGCACCAGCGGGACGTATCGCGGAGTGGACGGAGCCGTGCACAAGACGAACGGCTTCACGTACTACGACGGTTGGTCCACCTGGGACGACTTCCGCAAGTACTCGGTCGAGGCGTACATCGACCCGTCCACCTACCGGGACATGGTGCAGTCGCTCGTCGAACTCTTCGCGGACGCGCACACCGCCGGCAAGAGCCTCGGCAGCCTCACCCACTCCGTCCCCACCGTGCGCTGGGAGCGCTCGGCCGTGCTCGTCGCCGACGCGCTGTCCAAGGGGTACAAGGACTTCGACCGGCTGGACGAGGCCTATCCCGCGCTGATGTCGTACGCCGGGTACTACACGGGGGCGCAACTGCGCCAGGGTTACGTCACCGGGGATCCGGGCACGACCGTCCAGCGCGGCTACGACCAGTGGGCGCTCTCCGTCATCGCCGACGCGCTCGGCAGGAAGACCGACGCGGCGAAACTGCGCACGCAGGCCACCATGGCGATCGACAACCTCGTGCGGCCCGGCGCCTGGACCGCGGCCGACGGCACCGGAGTCGGTCTGCTCACCCCGCGCGCCGCGAACGGCGACTGGCAGAGCGCCGACCACGAGAAGTTCGAGGCGGCCGGGCTCTACCAGGGAACGCTCTGGCAGTACCACTGGTACGACGCCTACGACATGGGCGGTCTCATCAAGGCCATGGGCGGCACGAAGGCGGGCAGGGCCGCCGTGGAGCACATGTTCGGCGAGGACTCCGGCGCCGACGACGGCTCGGCCATGCTGCACTCCAACGCGAACGAGATCGACCTGCAGGCCCCGTACCTCTTCAACTACGTCGGCGAGCCCAGCCTGACGCAGAAATGGGTGCGCGCGATCTACACCGGCACGACCTGGAACCGCTACATCGCGACGGGTACCTCGAACGAAGCCCCCAGCTCCGGCGGCGAGTTCCGACCGCCGGTCAGGACCCAGGTCTACAAGCTCTCCCCCAAGGGCTTCCTGCCGACCATGGACAACGACGCCGGCACCATGTCGACCATGTTCGTCGGCGCCGCCCTGGGCCTCTTCCCAGTGACCGCCGGTTCCAGCCAGTTCCAGATCGGCAGTCCGTTCTTCGACTCCACGACGATCCACTACGCGAACGGCGCCCGGTTCACGGTGAAGGCCGACGGGGTGTCGCCCGACGCCTACTACGTGCAGAGCGCGACCCTCAACGGCGCCCGTTTCGGGAACACTTGGCTCGACTACTCGCAGATCGTCTCGGGCGGAACCCTGGACTTCACCATGGGCTCCAAGCCCTCCCCATGGGGCGCGAAGACGAGGCCCGCCTACTCCCTGGACACCGACGCGGGTGACACGGGTGGCGGCGGCACGGGAGCGGGCCGGGGCGACACCGTCGTCTCCGCCGCCCCCGGCACCGTGGAGACACGGGCCGACGGCACCGTCGCAGGCGGCGTGAGGCTCACCCTGTCCGGCCCCGCCGAGTTCGCGGCCCGCAAGGGCACCAGCCTGACCAGGACGGGCGCGGCGACCGTGACGGGCCTGCCGGGCGGGGTCACGGCGGATCTCCGCGTCGACGGCTCGCGTACGGCGACGCTGTCACTGAGCGGCGGCACGCGGGCCGACGCCCGCATCGGCATCACGTTCCAGGACGCGGCCTTCGCCCACGGCGTGCCGGCCTCGACGGTGCGCGGCACCGGCACATCGCCCACCGACCCGCTCCGCCTCTCCGCCGCCGCGGTGCATCGCAAGGCGCTCGGCACGCTCGTGGACCAGGCCTCGCTCGTGCGCGCCGGCAACTACTCCGACGGCTCGTGGACCGTGTTCCGGGCCGCGCTGGAACGGGCGCGGACCGTCCTCGGGGACAGCGCCTCCGCGACGGGCACGCTCATGGCCGCGGACGACGCGCTGCGGTCCGCCGCCGACGCGCTCACCATCGACGAGGGCGGCTACGCCGTCCTGCAGGCCGAGGCCCCCGACCAGAAGGAGGGCCCCAGCCTCGTGAGCGAGGCGTACTACTCGGACGGCGACCTCGGCGGCGTCACCGAGGGCGCCTGGGAGCGGTTCACCGCGCTGGACTTCGGCGGGGTCGCGCCGCGCAGCGTCTCGGTCCGCTACGCCAACGCGCAGGCCACGACGGCGAAACCGAGCAGCGTCGACGTCCACGCCGGTGCCGCCGACGGCCCCCTCGTCGCGAGCGTCCCGCTCCCCGGTACCGGCGGCTGGCAGTACTACAGCACGGTGCGGGCGGCCGTCACCGACCCGGACGCCCTGCTGGGCGCGTCGAGCGTCACGTTCGTCTTCCACGCGCCGTCCGGACAGCAGTGGGTGTCGAACTTCGGCTGGTACCAGTTCTCCCCGTACGAGGCCTCCTCGTCCTCCGCGACCACGCTCGCCACGCTGACGGCGCCCAACAGCACCACGAACGGCGGCGGTTCGCTCCCGCTCAACCTCGCGAACGGCGTCTTCGAGAACACGACGAACGGCGCGTGGGCCGAGTGGAAGGACACCGACCTCCGCGACGGCGCCGACACCGTCACCGTCCGCTACGACAAGCCGCAGTCGCGCGCGGCGTCGGACTCGCGCATCGAGTTGCACCTCGGTTCGAAGGACGGCCCGAAGAGCGTCGACATCCCGCTCGACTACAGCGGATCGGGCTGGGGAACCGTCGCCACCACGACCGTACGGCTCGATCCTGGCCTCTTCAGGGGCGTCCAGGACGTGTACGCCGACTTCGTCTCCAGCACTCAGAATGCCTCACAGCCCTACGTCGCCAACGTCTACTCACTGACGCTCACTCAGGAGGCCGACGCGTCCTTGGTGTTCGACGCCACCGCGTTCCGTTCCAACAGCGGCGGCGGGCTCAAGAGCGAGCCGGTCGGCTGGACCGGCGCGGGATCCACCACCGACCTCGGCGGCACCTACGCCGGAGCCTGGCTCGACTACGGCGACCTCGACTTCGGCGGTTCCCCGAAGAACACCGTCACGATCACCTACGTCAACAACTCCGCCCGCTGCGGCACCGGTTCGGCCGTCCAGCTCTACCTGGACTCCTTCGACGCGGCCGCCCCCGGGACGCCGTACGCGACCGTCCCCCTGCCGGTCACGGGTGCCGCCTGGTCATCGGGAGGGACGACGAGCCTGACCCTGCCGAAGGCGGTCACCGGCCCGCACGCCGTCCATCTGCGTCTGGTGACCACCCCGGACGCCTCGCACCCGTACGTCGCGAACCTGGGTCGGATCACCTTCACCCATGTCGGGACGCCCGCCGTCACGGACAAGTCCGCGCTGCGGAAGGCCATCGACCAGTACGCCGGGCTCTCCACCGAGTCGGAGCGCTACGACACGATCGACTTCGGGGTGTACCGGCGCGAACTCGCCGCGGCGCGCACCCTCGTCGACGCCGACGCCGTGACCCAGCTGGAGGTCGACACCCGGACCCGTGGTCTCACCCTCGCGGCCAGGCAACTCATCCCGCTCCCGAGGCTGAGGCTGGAGGAACTGGTCGCGACCGCGTCGGCCCTCGACGACGCGCGCTACACGGACGCGTCGTGGACGGCGTTCTCCGAGGCGCTCGCCGCGGCCCGGACCACGGTCGCGGACGCGGCGGCCTCCGACGAGACCCTCACGGCACGGTACGCCGGGCTCGACCACGCCCGGGACGCGCTCACCACCAGGCCGAAGGCGGTGCCCGCCGTGCCCGCGGCCGTGTCGGCGACCTCGTCCGGCACGAGCGTGACCGTGGCCTGGTCCGCCCCCGGGGACACCGGAGGCTCACCGGTCACCGGTTACAAGGTCACCCTCGACGACGGTCACCAGGTCGAGATCCACGACCCGGCCGGCCGGCGCACCACGTTCACCTGGCTGCGGGTCGGCAGGTCGTACACGGCCCGGGTCCGGGCGGTGAACGCCGTCGGCACCTCGCGCCCGAGCCCGGCCACCGCCCCCGTGGTGACCGGGGGCGGCAAGCCGCAGAGGCCGACCGTGAGCAGCGTGGTCACCGACGGCAAGCGGGTCCGCGTGAGCTGGCGGCCGGCCGGCGACGGCGGATTCCCGGTCATCGGGTACACCGTGGTCCTCGACGACGGAACCACCGCGCACGTCCCCACCACGACGGAGACCACCCTTCTCACGGCCGCGGGCAAGGCGAAGACACACACGGCGACCGTCACCGCGGTCACCCTGGCCGGAACCTCCGCCGACACCGTCGCGCCCGCCTCGAAGACGGCGGCGGACACGGCGGACGCCTCCGACCCGGTGTACGAGCCGTCCCCCTTCCCGGACGACACACTGAACGCGACCTACACATCCGACAGTTGGCCGACCACTGGCGACGGAAGCGACTACTTCGACAACCTGCTCAACGGGTTCGACGACCTGGACACCGGCGTCCGCGCCGTCAACACCAAGGTCCCGAACGGCACTTCACCGACCGCGGAGAACGACAGGATCGCCGTGGCCGTCAACAACGCGGCCACCCAGGCGGAGGTGGACCGCGCCGAGGTGGACGCGACCCACAGCGCCACCGTCACGATGGCCGACGGCCTCGGCTCCCGGCTCGGCCGGATCTACGGCGACGCCCTGAGCGGCGGACGGCTGCCCAAGACCAGCGCGCTGTTCTCCCGCGTCACGAAGGGCCTCGACGGGGTCGACGCGGCGAAGAACCGCTACGGCTACCAACGCCCTTACGTTCGGCTCGGGTTCGTCGGTGCCGGGGGTGCTGTCTACGAGTCGCAGGACGGCTCGTACAACAGCCTCGCCACCAGCGGCTCGTACCCGAGCGGCCACACCTACGGCGGCTACGAGGCCGGGACCGTGCTCGCCACGCTCCTGCCGGAACTTGCGCCGTCGATCCTCGCCCGCACCTCGGAGTACGGGGACAACCGCGTCGTCCTCGGGTTCCACTACCCCCTGGACGTCATGGGCGGCCGCATCACCGGACAGGCCACCGTGGCACACCGCTGGGCCGACCCCGACTTCCGCAAGCTGCTGCTGGAGGCCCACACCGAGATCGAGAACGTGCTGCTCGCACGGTGTGAGCAGGAGGGGTACGGCGACACGCTCGCGGCCTGCGCGGGCGACCCGTACGCCGGTCTGAACACGACGCAGGACGTCGCCCTGTACACCCGGCGCCTCACCTACGGCTTCTCCCAGGTGGCGAAGCCCGGACAGACGCTCAGGACACCCGCCGACGCGGCGGCCCTGCTGACCACTGCCTTCCCGGACCTGACCACCGAGCAGCGCGTCCAGGTCCTGGAGCAGACCGCGACGGACTCCGGGTACCCGCTCGACCTCACCGCCGACGGCGGAGCGAGCTGGCAGCGGATCAACCTGGCGGCCGCCATGGCGGCACACGTCGTCGTGGGCGCGGACGGTTCGGTCACGGTGACCGACTTCGCCGACGCCACCAAGGCGAGTGTCGCCGACGCGGACTCGATCAGGGTGGGCGGCGTCCCCATCGACGGCTTCGATCCGGGCGGGTCCACGTACGTCGTCGACTGGCCTAAGAACAAGAGGATCCCGGCCGTCTCCGCCGTACCGGCCCGGTCCGGCGCACGGGTGCGGGTCACCGACGGCGGGCCGGTCCTCTCGTCGGCCGGCTCCCGGTTCGTCAACCGCACCATCAAGGTGACCTCGGCCAACGGTTCGGTCAGCCGCACCTACACGGTCGGGTTCCGGCTCACCGACCGCGACGACCGGCCGGTCGTCGCCGGCGGGAACGGCGGCGACCGGGACGACGGAGGAGCCGGCCCGTGGCTCCCCGGTGGCAGCGGAACAGAGCCCTCCGGCGGCACGCGCCTCTGGTCGCCGGGGAGAGAGTGGGCCGAGCGCCTCGGCGTCGCGAGGCCGGCGGGAAGGACGGGACGACGTGCCGACTGACCATCGGGCGGTCGGCTCACGGCGGTTCAGAATCCGATGGCCTCGCGGAGCAGCAGGACGGTGGCGCGCCCCGGGTGGGGTTCCGCGTTGAGGACGAGCAGGCGATTGAGCGCGCTCGGCACGCCGTAGACCTTCCGGGCGCGCTCGTCCTCCAGCGGGACGCAGTACTCGTCGACGCGGCGCAGCGCGGTCTCCAGGTCGGGCACCACCTTCTGCGCTCCGACCACCAGGATCACGCGGGGCGCGGAGCCCGCGTAGGCGGGCAGTTGGCTTCCGCTGGCCGACGCGGCCACCAGGGAGCCGGTCTCGGTGACCGCGGCGACACTGCCCACCACGACGTCGGGGCAGGCGAGCATCCGCCAGATCTCGGCCATCTGGGTCGCGCGGTCCATGGCCGTTCCGCGCGCCTTGACGGAGTCGTACCGACCGCTGTCGTTGATGTCCTCGTCGATGCCGGACAGACGGAGGGTCTCGCTGGCCACGGTGAACACCGCGGCGCCCTCGGGGATCAGGTCCTTGACGCGGGCCCGCGCCGCGGTGGCGTCGTCGAGGATCTCGACGTCGAAGTTCTTCTCCTTCAGAGCGGCGGCCACCCGCTCCAGTCGCTGGTCGTCGACGGGGTCGGTGAACGAAGGCGCGGCGGTCGCACGCGTCTCCGCGGTCTCCTGGCCCGCAGGTGTCTCCGGGGTCTGCGCGGTCGCCGGGGTGTCCGGGGTCTGCGTGGAACCTGATGTCGAGGCGGTCATGATGTCTCCGGCCTTCCAGTCGCTGAATGATGGGTCGTGTGTCGGTCTCATCCCTTCGACAGGACAGGCCCGCGAAATGTGAGGTGCGGCTCCGGCCTCACATTCCGGTGCGCTGTCTTGTCGAAGGGGTGACAGCGGATGCGACCGAGGGAGTTGTCGACACCATGACCACCCGATCCGAGCCCGGGCAGGGCCGGCCCGATCCGGGCCTGGACGCGATCGTGAGCGAGCGGCGGCACCTGATCAATCTCGCCTACCGGCTGCTGGGCTCCCTGACCGAGGCCGAGGACGCCGTCCAGGAGACGTACACGCGCTGGTACGCCATGTCCCGGCAGGAGCAGGACGCCATCGAGTCCCCCGGAGCGTGGCTGACGACCGTCGCCAGTCGGGTCTGTCTCAACGTGCTCGGCTCGGCACGGGCGCGGCGGGAGACGTACGTGGGTGAATGGATCCCCGAACCGCTGCCCGGGCGCACGGAGTGGATCAGCGGGCGGCCGGGCGGTGCCGTCGTCGACCCGGCCGACCGGGTCACCTTGGACGAGTCGGTCGGTCTGGCGTTCCTGGTCGTGCTCGAATCGATGACCCCGGCCGAGCGGGTCGCGTTCGTCCTGCACGACGTCTTCTGCCACTCGTTCGCCGAGGTGGCCGAGATCGTCGGCCGTACGCCGGCGGCCTGCCGTCAGCTCGCCTCCTCGGCCCGCCGCCGTGTCCGGGCCGCGCGCCCGGCCGCGGCCCCGGCCACCCCGGCGAACCGGAGCACCGGTGTCGTCAGTGCCTTCAAGGAGGCCTGGGAGGCCAAGGACATCGACGCCCTCATCGGACTGCTCGACCCGGACGCCACGGCGATCGCCGACGGCGGCGGTCTCGCCCAGAGCTTCCTGCGCCCGATCGAGGGCGGCGAGCGGATCGCCCACGCCTGGGCCGGGCTCGCCGAGCGGAGGCCGGACGGCATGACGCTCCTGGAGCGTACGGTCAACGGTCAGCCGGGCCTGGTGGCCCAGCAGGACGGCGTCATCGTGACGGTGCTCGCGTTCGAGGTCGTCGGCGACCGGATCACGCACATCTGGGTCATGCGCAACCCCGAGAAGCTGCGTCCCTGGACCACCGGTTGAGCGCGTCCGGTCCCGCGTCGGCCCGCGGCCGCTCCTACGACACCTGGAGCGTGTAGCGGCCGGAGGTGTGCGCGGTGAGGCGCCAGCCGCCGGGCCGTTCCGTGGTCCGCATGCCGGAGAGGCCGCTGCCCTTGGCCTCGGGGCGGCCCGGTCCGGGAACCCACACGTCCAGCGTGCCCGTCCCGGAGCCGGACAGCCTCAGGTCCCGCTCGGTGCGCGAGGACCGCAGGGAGCCCAGGCGGCCGGGAGCGCTGCGCGGGTAGGCCTGGGAGAGCGCCGTGGTCTCGAAGGCCGGGCTCGCCAGCGGCTTGCCGTCGGGGCAGGTGTACAGCACGACACCGCCGCCGGAGGTGCTGGCCTCGGGGTCGTTCTGCGGATCGCCGCAGGCCTTCTTCCACACCCAGATCGCCGAGCCCAGCGCGTCGGCGTTCTGCCGGTCCAGGAAACGGTCGAACCGGGAGCGGAAGGCGTCGGGTTCACCGAACCAGCCCCACTCTCCCGACCACAGCGGTGTCCCGTACGCCCGCGCGGTGCGCTCGGCGGCGGTGTAGCCCTGCTCGATCGAGGTCAGGGTGACGCCCAGGCCCTGGTCCATGGTGATCGACTCGCTGTACAGGTGGGGCGAGAAGACGAGCAGCGGGTCGTCGGCGAACCCGGCCGGCGGGGTGGTGTCGAAGCCGAGTCCCGACCACAGGATCGAGGGCTCGAAGAACACCAGGTGGTGGAAGCCACCGGCCACCTTCGACTCCGCGGCCCGGATCGAGGTGATCGCCTGCTGGTAGAGACGGCCGAGCAGGATCGAGGAGGTCACGCCGGGCGCGTTGCCGGGGCCGGGCTCGTTCAGGAGGTCGTAGCCGGCGACCGCGGGATCGTCCGCGAAGGTCTTGGCGAGGTGGCCCCACATGCGGGCGAACTCGGTGCCGATGCCGTCGGTGTCGTCGTAGAGGTTGGTGAACGCCTGCTGCACATTGGGCGAGAGGTCGCGTCCGAGGAAACCGCAGGCCTTGGCGCCGTCGGTGCGGGTCGCCCATTTCGGGGCGCCGTCGTTGCCGAACTCCGGTGAGGCGTTGGCGCGGCACCGCGTTCCGGGAGCCGCGCTGACGTACTTCGAGAAGGTGTCCTGGTGCATGTCGAGGACGGTGTGGATGCCGTGGGCGGCGGCCTGGTCGACCGCGGTGCGGATCCGCGCCAGATACGCCTCGTCGAAGACGCCCCGCTTCGGCTCCAGGGCCGACCAGGACAGGGCGAGGCGCTGGACGTCGAATCCGTACCGTTCCATCTGGGCGTAGTCGGAGTCCTTCAGCGGCCACACCGTGGGCTTGGCCGGGTCGGGCTGTCCGTAGTCGATGAGCTGATTGACGTTCACACCGCGGAGCAGCACCTGCCGCCCCTCGCTGTCGCCGATCACCGGGGACTGCCCGTCCTCGCGCAGCACGGTCAGCGGCAGCAGCCCGTCCCGGTCGCGGCCGGCGGCCTGCGTCTGCGTGCCGACGGCGGCCACGGCCGGTCCCGGTACGAGGGTTCCGGCGGCGAGCGCGAACACGGCGGCAACGGCGACGGGTGGCGCCCATCGGACGACCAGGGCGAGGGCGCCGCCGGCCGAGGGCTCCGTCCTGCGCCGCCAGGCCAGTTCCGCGACCCAGGGCACGCACACGACGCCGGCGCACACGCCCGCGGTCACGCCCCCCGCGACGCGTACGAGGCCGGACGCGACCGGGAAGAGTGCCCCGCCGAATCCGTTCAGGCATCCGTCGAGAACCCACAGCGGGACGCTGCCGAGCACACCCGCCGTGACGAGGGTGGTGGCGAGCGACCACAGCGTCACGCCGGTACGGGCCCGGGTCAGGCCGGGCGACACCACTCGGCGCCAGAGTCCGATGCTGGCCAAGACCGCCGCGACGCCGCTGAGAAGCGTGGCCGTCACGAAGCCGCCGGGTATCGGTCCGGCGGCCCAGGCGAACACCCCGGTCCCCGACTGGAGCGCCACGGCGGCACCGGCGGGCAGCCAGGCGAACCCGGCGACCGGGTCGAGACCGGCACGCGACGCCCCTGCGGAACGCTCGGTGCGCTTGCCGCGCTCACCGGCCCCGGCGCCGGCCTCAACGGCCTTGCCACTCCCGGGGCCTTCGCCGCCCTCACCGGCTGTGTCACCCTCGGCGCCCTCGCCCGCCGGGGAGGCATCGCCGGTCCGGGAGACGGCCTTGGAGACGTCGTCGGCCTTGGAGGCCTTGGCGAGTTGGGCGGCCTCGCGGTGGAGGCGCCACACACCGATCCGGTACGACGCCGCCGTCAGGCCCGCGACCAGCGGCCCGAACACGGCGTACTTCGCGCCGGTCAGACCGCACTCCGCGAGCAGCGCCCCGGCCGTCGGGAAGATGTGCAGCCCGCCCGGTCCGGCGATCGCCAGCAGCAGCACGCTGTAGGCCAGCTTCGCCAGGAACGCGACCAGGACCAGACTCGACCACACCCCGCCGAAGACCCATCGTGCCCTCGCCTCGGGAGCCGCGGCACGCACCAGACGGTGAACGGCCACCGCACTGCCGACGATCAGCAGGGGCAGGAACACCACGGTGGCCCAGGCAGGGCTCGTGGCACCGCCGGGTACGAAACCCGCGTCCGGCCAGTTCTCCGGAGCGAACAGTCCGGTCCCGTCGGCATGGCCGAGGACGGCACAGAGAACCGCGAGAACCACCACGGTGGTGAGGGATGCGACGCCGGCGAGCAGACGGCCGCCGCGCTGATCATCGGCAAGGGGCATGGATGGAGAAGATAAGGCAGCCCCGAGGTCGCGCGGAAGGCCTGTGATCAGGAATTTCTCCGGGTCCACGAGGCTCGGACCGGCTGTGGACCGGGCGCCGGAGCAGAACCGCTCGACGCGTGCGTTCCGACGGCACACGTGCTCGGATCCGAACTCCCGCGCCCGGCCTGGGAGTCACCGGATCCGGCGCCGGCACCTCCCTGGGAGCCGAGGTCCCGCCGCGAGGGCGCGCCCCCCGTACGAACGGCACGAAGCCCGCGCCATCGACGCGGGCTTCGATCCCATACCGTTGTTCAGTCGAGACAGAACTCGTTGCCTTCGATGTCCTGCATCGCGATGCAGGACTCGTTCTCGTCGTCGGCGATCAGCGTCTGCACATGGGTCGCGCCGAGCGCGATCAGTCGCTCGCATTCGGCCTTCAGGACGGCCAGACGCTCGTCGCCCACGAGGCCGGTGCCGGCCCGCACGTCGAGGTGCACCCGGTTCTTGACGACCCTGCCTTCGGGAACGCGCTGGAAGTAGAGCCTCGGGCCGACACCCGAGGGGTCGACGCACGCGAACCACGAGCCCCGGTCCTCAGGGGGCCGCGAGGCCTCGTAGTCCTCCCACGTGGCGAACCCCTCCGGCGGTGACGGCACGACGTACCCCAGCACCTCGCACCAGAAGCGGGCGACGCGCTCGGGGCGCTCACAGTCGAAAGTGACCTGGAACTGCTTCACGGATGACATCGGCCCACCGTAACAGGGCGGTACGACGGCCGAACTGTCCGCAGGAACGGCCCTGTTGGCATGGCGTCGGGCCGTTCTCGCGACGCCGTGTCCGCATTTCCTCCCGGAATTGTCCGTGATCGGTAACAGACGCATCCCCCGGCGGCCGGCGCTCGTCCTGCCAGGTGGTCGGTGGGCGACCGAGGAACTGCGGGAGAGCGGGGCGGACATGGCACGGCACGTCAGCAAGCGGGGCTGGTACGGCAAGGTGGCCGCGGCGGCACTTGGGGTGACGGTGCTGGCCGCCGGTGCGTCGGTGTGGACCGCGCAGGCCGGTGCCGTGAACGACGCGTCGCCCCGCCCGGCCGCGTCGGCACAGCAGTCCGCCGTCAAGCCGGTGGCGGTGACGATCGCGCACGCCTCGGACAAGGGGGCGAGCGGCGTCAACATCACGATCGACGACGGCCCCGACCCCGTATGGACTCCTCAAGTGCTCGACGTCCTGCGCGAGTACGGGGTGAAGGCCACCTTCTGCATGGTGGGGACCCAGGCGCAGGCGCACCCCGACCTCGTGAAGAAGGTGGTCGCCGCCGGCCACCGGCTGTGCGACCACTCGGTGTCGCACGACACCACCATGGACACCAAGTCGCAGGCGTACCAGTCTGAGCAGATACTCGACGCCGAACGCATGATCACCAAGGCGTCCGGGGGCGTGCGGCCGATGTACTACCGCGCGCCGGGCGGGGCCTTCACCCCCTACAGCCGCAAGCTGGCGGCTTCGCGGGGCATGCGACCGCTGGGCTGGAACGTGGACTCGAAGGACTTCGAGCGGCCGGGCACGGACGCGGTCGTCGCCACGGTCGAGCGGGAGCTGCCCAACGGGCCGACGCTCCTCTTCCACGACGCGGGCGGCGACCGCTCCCAGACGGTCGAGGCGCTGCGCCGGATCCTGCCCCGGCTGAAGGAGCAGGGGCACACGTTCGGCTTCCCGGTGCGCTGAGCGCCGGCTCGGCATGGCCCTTCCGGCGCGCGTCCGAGGCGTGAGTTCCCGGCAGGGCCGGCCACGGAAGCGCGGACGGCCCGGTGACGGACGGCAGACCGTCGCGCGGAACGCGGCGGATCGTCACGCCGAAGGTGCTGCGGACCGTCCCCCGGAAGGTGCTACGGCCGGGCCCCTGTCACCAGCGCCGCCCGGAAGCCGACGGCTTCCGGGCGGTCACGACGCGTCAGGGCAGGCCCGCCCTGTAGGCGGATCAGCGCTGCTGTGTCCCGGGCGGAAGGGCCAGGCCGACGGGAGCGGCGGGCCAGGAGCCCTCGGCCGCGACGGGAGCGGAAGTCTCGAGAGGCGGCATCACCCGCTGCAGGTCCCTGCGAATCTGCTCGGCCTCACCTCGGACCTGCGCGGGAACATCACCGCGCTCGGCGACGAGCTGGCGGTAGATCGGGGCTTCCTGGAACACGGACAACGCGTCCTTCCTGTCGGGCCTCGCGCCGGACACGGAGGCGGTTGCCGAGTGTACGGGCCTCACGGCCACCTCCGTTCCAGCGCCGGACCCCGGCGCCCCCACCGCACGCCTCCCGGCCCTCGACGGACCCGGAACGGGGCTGCTGCTGCGGTCCCCCAGGGAACCCAACAGCCCGCGAAAAGGCGGCCTTTCAGCCTCCGCCGCCCTCCCCATACCGCGCCGAATGTGCGGCTGGCCACACCGACGCGGCAGGACCCGACGAAGGCCCCGAATCGCCACCGTGGCGGCGACGCGTTCGCACAGGGGGCTCAAGCAGCGGCCTCACGGCCGGCCAGGCGTCCCGTCGGGCTCGCTTCTCCGCGTGAGGTGCAGGAACTGTCGTTCGTGCACGTCGGGCAGCCAGTCCTTGCCGTAGGTGGACGGGCCGAGCCGGGGGTCGTCGGGGGCCCGGGCGTCGCGCACGGCGTGTACGTAGGCGCGGTCCTGGGCGATCCGCGCCCGGACCTCGTCGGCGCGGCCGACGGACCCGTGGCCGGGGACGACCGCATCGACGTCGTCCGCCACGTCCTCGAGCAGAGTCAGCGCGGCGAGGTAGCTCCCGATCGGGTCCGCCGTGTCGGTCAGGTCGAGCATCGGGATGAGCACGTCGGAGAGCATGTCGCCGGCGACGAGAACGCCGCGTTCCTCGATCAGCAGTGCCGCATGGCCGGGGGCGTGCGCGTCGTGTTCGACGATCCGGACGGGAGGGCCGTCCCAGGGAATCCGCGCGGTCCCTTCGGGCAGCCCGGAAATATGGCCGAGCAGGTCCAGGGGTACCTGCTCGACGATGTCCGGCGGAATCATCGTGGCCACGCGGGCCATCGCGCCCTCGGCCGACAGCCGCTCCCGGACCGTGGCCGCGCAGCGTGCCGTGCCGTAGCGGGGCGCCGAGCCGAGGCCGGTGTGCCAGAGGAGGTGGTCCCAGTGGGGATGCGTGGAAAACCCCGCCACGACGGTCTGTCCCGCCTCGGCCAGGTCGTTCGCGAGGCAGACCATTTCGTGCTCCTGCACCCCGGCGTCGATGAGCAGCACACCGGCGCGGCCCTGCACGACGACGGCGTTGGTCCGCATGAACTCACTCTCGTGAACCAGCACACCCTCCGCGACCCGCTGAAGCACGGCAACCCCTTCCGCTAGCGGTTTGCACCCCGCACCGAGACCGTAGTACCTGCCGCACCCATTTCCTGCTCAACACCGACTTTCTCCCTCAACACCGACAGGTGGTGCCATGTACGACCTCACCGCGCTGCTGCGCGAGTACGACCGGGCCCGCGTCTACACCGACGAGCTGTGGCGGGATCTCACGCCGGACGAGGTGGTCTGGCGGCCTCATGAGGATTCCAGTGCCATCGGGTGGCATCTCGGGCATCAGGCCCACGTCGCCCACTTCATGATCCGCAATCTGACCGCGGCGGAACCCAGCCCCGATCCGGAGCTCGACGGGATCATGGATTCGGCGAACCCGGAGAAGTTCCGTGGGGCGCTGCCCACGGTCGAGCGGCTCTCCGCGTTCCGTGGCGCGGTCGCCGAACGCGTGCATGCCCGTATCGGCGACATCGCGGCCGGGAACGTCGGCGCGCCCGCCCAACTGACCGTCGTCGCCGGCCATCTGATGACCACGCTCATCAACCACGAGTACCAGCACGACCAGTGGATCGGCGAGGTCCGGGCCGACAGTCTGGGCCACGCCCTTCCGCCCGACCCCGAATCGGACCGGCTCAGTCGCGTCGACGGCTATCTCGTGCTCGACGCCTAGGGCCACCCGGCCTGTCGGGGCAGCGGTGGAAGTCCCCCACCACCCCCACTACGCTTATAGGGACAAATGTGCCGCCGCGCTGTCCACCGCGCCGCCTGCCTGTCCTGGGAAGGTGTGCCGACCGGGCTCCGCGCAGACTCGCGAGCACGCGTCGAACCCGCCGAAAGGCGGGGCCGCACGCCCGGACTCAGCCGATGTACGCGGAGGTACCCTGGATCAGGCAACTGACTTCCCGCTCACGATGCAAGCGGTCCCCAGCAGGCACCTTCGGAGTATCTTCATGGCATCCCACCAGTCGCCCACCCGTCGCCCCGGCGTCAGCCGACGTGTCTGGCTCGCATCCGCGCTGGCGGTGTCGCTCGCCGCGGCGGGAGTGGCGGGTGTGCAGGTCTCGCGGGCCGCCACCATCGATCCGTCCACACCGCTCTCGAAGCTCGCCGCGTCCACTTGTGCCGACAGGACGTACTCGGCGATGACGACCGCCCAGCGCGTCGGTCAGCTCTTCATGGGAGGCGTGACGCCGTCCGCTCCGGACAGCAAGCGGATCGCTCTCATGCAGCAGTACCACGTCGGCTCGGTGTTCCTCGCCGGGCGCAGCAAGGCCGGGACGGCGGCGACCAAGAGTGTCGTCGACGGCCTGCAGGCGAAGGCGGACACCGTGGCCGGGCATCGTGTGGGCCTCCTGGTCTCGACCGACCAGGAGGGCGGTCAGGTGCAGGTGCTGTCCGGCCCCGGTTTCTCGACCATCCCGAGTGCGCTGACGCAGGGCACGTGGACGACGACGCAACTGCGCAGCGCGTCGGCCGGGTGGGCCAAGGAACTCAAGTCGGCCGGCGTGAACCTGAACCTCGCGCCCGTCGCGGATGTCGTGCCCGCGAGCCTGGGCACCGGCAATCCGCCGATCGGCAAGTTCAACCGCGAGTTCGGACACACCGCCGCGGTCGTGGCCCCGCACAGCGACGCGTTCCTCGAGGGCTCCTTGCAGTCCGGGGTTCTGGCCACGCTCAAGCACTTCCCCGGGCTCGGCTATGTGCGCGGCAACACGGACACCACGGCGGGCGTCGTGGACTCGGTGACGACCAGCACGAGTTCGAGCATCACGCCGTTCAAGTCGGGCATCCAGGCCGGGGCCCCGTTCGTCATGATCTCGTCCGCGACGTACAGCAAGATCGACGCGAAGAACCGGGCCGCGTTCTCCTCGACGGTGATCCAGACGCTGCTGCGCAAGAACCTGGGGTTCAAGGGCGTGGTCATCTCGGACGACCTCGGGAACGCGGTGGCGGTGAAGGCCGTGGCCCCGGGCGACCGCGCGGTCAAGTTCCTCTCCGCCGGCGGTGACGTGGTCCTGACGGTCGAGCCGAACCTGATCCCGGCCATGACGAAGGCGGTGCAGAGCCGCATGACGCAGAGCTCGGCCTTCAGCACGCAGGTGAACCAGAGCGTCCATCGCATCCTGAACGCCAAGCAGAAGGCGGGCCTGCTCACCTGCAGTTGACCCGTGTCGGCTCCGGAACGTGCGCGACAAGATCCGAGTCATCGGGCAAGCTGCCGTCATGAAGTCGCGAACGGGTGGCATGTGGTGGGGTACGACGATCGAGGCGCCGGACCCGAGCGCCTTGGCGTCGTTCTACTCCGAACTTCTGGGCTGGCCCGTCGGCCACGAGGAACCGGGGACGGCCGTGGTCGCCGCCTCCCCGCAGGGACCGTTCCTCGTGTTCCAGCGGGCCGAGGGCTACCGGGCTCCGGTGTGGCCCCCGGTCGACGGGCGGCAACGCCCGATGATGCACTTGGACTTCCAGGTCGGCGACCTGGACGAAGCGGTAGCCGAGGCGGTCGCCCTGGGCGCCACGGTGTCGGATTCCCAGCCGCAGGACAACGTCCGCGTCCTCCTGGACCCGGCCGGCCACCCGTTCTGCCTGTGCCTCGACGGAGAATAACCCCGCCAACCCGAGTTCGCCCGGGGCCCGTCAGACCAACCGCCAGATGACGAAGTACCCACTGCCGGCCCGGCCTTGCACCTCTGCCCGGACCCGCGCGACCAAGGCGATCGCCTCATCCATCAACCGGACGCGGGCCTCGTCCCGCTCGGACCAGGTGCTCCACGCCGACCCCGTTTCGGTGGCGACGTCGCCGACCACACCTTCGGACTCGGTCCAGGTCACCAGCTTCGGCAGCCGCGGACCGTCCGTGGCGACGACTCCCACGACGAGTCCGATGAGCCTGCCGCGGAGAGCCGCGTACCGCACGTGGACGGCATCGGAGGCGTACAGGTCGAGCAGGTTGTCGACACCGGGGGCAGTGTTCCACTCCTCGACGGCCAGGTACGGCTTGGTCGCCTCGTCCATCTCGTCCAGTGCTGCGAGCAGTTGGTCGGCCCACTTCATCAGGGCGAGGTATGCCTCGGCTCGCCTGTCGCGCAAGTCCTGTGCGTGCGAACGCTGCTGAAGCGCCTCCTCCTGTGCGCTGGACAGTCGCTCCTGCGCTTCGAGGGCGTCACGCGTGTTCTCCCGCTGCGCGCGCAGGGAGAGCAGCGTCGTCACCAGACTCGCGGCGACGGCCAGCCCCGCGATTCCCGTGGACGCCAGACTCACGACGGTTTGGGATTCCACGTACGCCAGTCCTCCCGTTCAGGGAAGCCGAAAAACCAACTCCGGGCCCGCCGAGTCGACGTGCCCTCCATCGCCGAACTGGTCTACCCAGGCAGGGCCCGAGCCATTCGGTCGACCATCGCCAGGGGACCGTCGCCGAACGTGGAGCGCTGTCCACCGCCCGGCGACCGCCACCCGGCCCAACCTCGCCGAACCCGGCCCCCGCGTGGGCGGTTCGTGCCCCGACGCCGTACGGCCCCACCTCCGTGGTTCGTTGGGCGGCCGTACGGCGTCGAGGGAGGGGTCACTCGGTGCGCAGGGCCGTGGCCGTACGGACCTTGGCAGCCCATCCCGCGGGGGCCATGGCGCCGATGAGGGCGACGAGCACCCCGGCCAGGCCCAGCAGCACCAGTTGCGTGCCGTCGTACACGTCGAGGACCGACGGCGGCAGGCGGGTGCCGGCGGCCTCTCCCATGACCGGCAGGACGTAGTCGTGCAGCGCGAACCCGGCCGGGACGCCGATCAGTCCGCCGACCACGCCGATGCCGGCCACCGAGGCGAGCACGAGACTCACGGTCTGCCGGGGGGACATGCCGAGTGCCTTGCAGACTCCGAGGTCGTGGACGCGCTCGCGGGTGTCGAGGACGACGGAGTTGAGAACGCCGAGGCCCGCCACGGAGACCAGCATCAGGGTGAGCAGCGCGGCCATCGCCTCCAGCAGGACGATCATGTTCTCCCCCTCGGGGGCGGACTCGGCGAAGGCGGCACCGCCCAGGGGCTCGACCACGGCGGCGAGCTTCCCCGCGTACTCGGCGGGTGACACCCCCGGCTCGACCTCGATGTGGAAGACCCCGGGCTCCGCCTTCGAGAAGCTCGCCAGGTCCGCGTGCACCTGCATGCCGTCGTCCGACGTGTCGAAGGCCTCGCCGACGATCCGCAGGCTCACCGTCTCCTTCTGGAAGGTGACCCGCACGGACTCGCCGATCCTGGTGCCCGTCCGCTCCAGGAAGTGGGTGGGCACCACGACCTGGCCCCGCCCGGTGATCCAGTGCCCCGCGATCATCTCGTAGGCACCGGCGCGGGAGTCACCCTGGTAGAGGGTGGCCCGGACGGTGCCGGAGATCCCGGCCACCGTGGCGTCGCCCGACGCCGTGCCGTAGTACGAGGCGGTGCCGGACTGCTTCGCGATCGCGGCACGCACCGCTTCCG
This sequence comes from Streptomyces sp. NPDC056738, assembly GCF_042790435.1. Taxonomy (NCBI): domain Bacteria; kingdom Bacillati; phylum Actinomycetota; class Actinomycetes; order Kitasatosporales; family Streptomycetaceae; genus Streptomyces; species Streptomyces sp. NPDC056738. The sequence continues at coordinate 179,267 of NZ_JBHTZF010000005.1, read as the reverse complement.
GATCGGCCGACGGCTGCCGCTGGTTCGACCCCGAGGGGGCCTGGGCACGCCCGGAACCGGCCGCGGGCGCCTGCTGCACCCGACCGCCACCGGGACCCGAGCCGCCTGCCCCGCTGATGGCGGTGACATCGGCGCTGTTCTCGGGATCCTGCGCGCTCGCCACCGCGTTGAGGGACTGCGTCAGCCCCACCGCGAAAGTCGCCGCCACGGTCCCGAAGGTCACCGCCAGCACCATGGCGATCGCCCGGACAGGATGCGCGAAGGGACTCGCGAGGCCGTACGTGACCGGCCGGGGCAGCGGGAGCCGCCCGGCCGCGCGGTGCGCCCACTGACCGCGCGTGGTGCGCGGCGCCCTGCCGACGGCGATGGCCTCCACCGTCCGCAGCCGCCCGGCCCGCAGCGCGGGCACCAGCGCCGCGACCGCCACCACGAGCAGAGCGCCGGCCGGCACCACGACATCCACCCACCAGGCCACCGACAGCGACACGGTGCCGTACACGGACTCGGTGTCGTTCAGCAGCGGCACGGCGAGCAGATTGCCGAGGACGACGCCGAGGGCGATGCCGGCCGCGGCGGGGATCAACGCCTGGGCCACATAGGCCCGTACGACCTCGCGCGGGGTGAATCCGATGGCCTTGAGGATGCCGATGCGACGCAGACTGGTGCCGACGGCGCCGCTGATGACGCTGCCGACGATGATCACCGACATGACGATGCCGAGGACACCGAACGCGAACAGGAACGGGATCGTCGCCGCCGCACCCTGATCGGCGGCACGCTTGGTGTCCAGCCACGACTGCGTGCCGACCAGCGCGCCGGAGGGCAGAGCGGCGGCGAGCTTCTTGCGGTCGGCGGTGATCTGCGCCTTCGTGGCCGCGGAGTCGAAGCGGTAGAGCATCTGGCTCGCCAGGACGCTCTCCCCCGTGGCGAGGGACCTGACCTGGGCGGGCGTCGCCCAGACGTCGGCGCTCCCGCTCGCGGACAGCGCGAAGCCGACGACGGTCAGCGTGCGCGCGTCCGAATCGTCGGAACTCTTCAAGGTCGCACCGAGTACGAGATCCGGCCCCTGGAACGAGGCGGACAGCACGATCTCACCCGAAGTGCGGGGCCACCGGCCCGACTTGAGGTCGAGCGCGTCCACGTCCCTCCCGGGACCGGGCCGTCCGACCAGGGTCAGCGCGGGCAGGTGTCCGCCGCCCTGGCCGATCGGGTTGATCGTCGTGGACGGGAAGGGTCCCGCGCTCGCCGTGACCCCCTCCAGGTGGCGGGTGCTCGCCAGTTGGGCCTCGTCGGCCCGTTTCGGGTCGAGCTGGGCGACGAGGTGCGCCCCGTGCTGCCGAGCGAAGGCGTGGTCGAAGGGCGCGTTCGTGGCGACCATCAGCGAACCGGCGACCACGGCCGAGGCCACCGCCATCATGGTGGCCACCGCGATCACCAGGGTCTGGACGCGTCGCCTGCCGACCCCGGAGCGCACGACCCGCCCGAGGGCGCCGTTGCCGAACCCGGTCATCGGACGGCCTCCGCGCGCGTGTCGACCGCGACCTTGCCGTCGACCAGATGGATCGTGCGCTGCGCGCACGCCCGGGCCAGCTCCAGGTCGTGCGTGACCAGGACGACGGTCTGTCCGCCGCGGTGCAGGTCCACGAGCAGCTCACGGACCTCCTGCCCCGACGCGCTGTCCAGCGCGCCGGTCGGCTCGTCGGCGAGCAACAGCGCGGGCTTGTTCACCAAGGCCCGTGCCACCGCGACGCGTTGGCGCTCTCCTCCGGACAGCCGTCCCGGGTAGGCGCGGGCGTGCTTCTGGATTCCGAGCACCTCCATCAGCTCTCCGGCGCGGGTCGCCGCCGCCCGGCGGGCGGTGCCGGTCAACTGGGCCGGGAGCTGGATGTTGTCGGCGACGGTGAGGTCGTCGAGCAGATTGAAGAACTGGAAGACCATGCCGATCCGTTCGCGGCGGAACCGGGCCAGCGCGTGCTCGCTCAACCGGTCGATGCGCTGCCCGGCCACGGTCACGGTCCCCTCGCTCGGCCGGTCCAGACCGGCGACGAGGTTGAGCAGGGTGGACTTGCCGCTGCCGGACGGCCCCGTCACGGCCAGGGCCTCGCCCTCGGCCACGCCGAGATCGACCGGTCCGAGCGCCGCGGCGTCGGCGCCGCCGTACCGCTTGGCCACGCCCTCCAGTTCGATCACGTGATTCATGGGTGTGTCCGTCCTTCGTGGTCGGGAAGCCGGTGCCCTGAGCGGGCTCGGTGAACGTACGGGCGGACGCGACGGCGGCGCGTCGGCCGCGGCACCGACATACGGCCCTCCCCGCGGAGGACCCGGCGGCGGGGTCATCCTCGAGGAGTACGCCTGGCGGTCAGGTGTGCCGGTCACACAGGTGGACGTGGACCCGTGCTCCCGGGCCGCACAATGTGCGGATGGAGAAGGAGGAACCGTACGGGCGGCGGTACGACACGTCGTGGGCGGGCCCGTGGCGAGAGCGGGCCGGCCACTGGCGTGAGCGGGCCGGCGACGTGCTGAGGCCGGGAACGTGGTGGGCGCGTCTCCGCGACGCGATGCGGCCGGAGGGCGAGCCCGCCCCGCTGTCCCGGCGCGCGGTGCGTCTGGACGTGGTGCTGGCGGTCGTCCTGACCGTCGTCGCGCTGATCGTGGCGGCGCGCTACCCCGGGGACGGGCCGGTACGGATCAGCTCCCGGGCCGTGACCGAGGGCCGGGACTCGATCCCGTACCCCCCGACCGTTCCCGAACCCGGGCCGATGTTCGAACCGGCGACCGAGCCCAGGTCCGCGCCCTGGGTCCTGGTCGTGCTGTCCGCGCTGCCGCTGGCGGCCCGGCGCAAGTACCCGCTGCTCGCGTTCGGAGTCATCGCGGTCGCCGTACTGGCCCTGGCGGACGGCGTCTCCTGGATCAACGTGCTGACCTGCAGCATCGCCGCGTACGGAGCGGTGGCGCACAGCCGCTACCGGACCCGGGCGCTGGCCGGGCTGATCGTCGCGGCCGTACTGGCCGGTCTCGCCTTCCGGAACGCGGATCCCATGCTTCCCGGCTGGTCGAGTCCCGCCGTGGTGCTCCTGGTCGTCGGGGTGCTGGCGAGCCTCGTCCGGCTCGGACGCCTGCGGCTGGAAGCCAGCCGAAAGCGTTTCACGGACCTCCAGCAGGCCCAGGATCAGGCCATGCGCCGGGCCGTGGAGGAGGAACGCGCCCGGATCGCCGCCGAGCTCCACGACGTCGTCACCCACAATGTCAGCGTGATGGTCATACAGGCGGGCGCGGCACGCAAGGTGATGGACGCGGCGCCGGAGCGGTCCAAGGAAGCGCTGCTGGCGGTGGAGGCCGGGGGCCGCGCCGCGATGGCCGAACTCCGCCATGTGATGGGCCTGCTCGCGGGCACCGAGGCGGGCGCCGACACTCCCGCCGACGGCCTGGAGCCGCAGCCCGGCCTCGGGCAGCTCGACGCCCTCGCCGAGCGGGTGCGGGCCGCCGGAACTCCGGTGGGCCTGACCGTGTCGCTGCCACCCGGACCGCTGCCTCCCGGGGTGGAGCTCACGGCGTATCGCGTCGTCCAGGAGGCGCTCACCAACACGATCAAGCACGCGGCGGGCGCGGGCGCCGCGGTGTCGATCGGCTTCGCCGGCTCCTGGCTGGAGATAGAGGTCACCGACACGGGGGCGGTACGGGACTCGCCGCCGGTCGACGGCAACGGCCGCGGGCTGATCGGGCTGCGCGAGCGGCTCGCGGTCTACGGCGGCAGGCTCACCGCCGGGCCCACGCCCACCGGCGGATACCGGGTCACGGCCCGCGTCCCGTGGGAGGCGGTGTGAACGGGCCCGCCCTGCGCGCCGTCATCGCGGACGACCAGGCCCTGGTGCGTACCGGTTTCGGGATGATCCTCGCCGCCGACGGGATCGAGGTGGTGGCCGAGGCGGCGGACGGCGCCGAGGCGGTCGACGCCGTGAGACGCACCCGTCCCGACGTCGTCCTCATGGACATCCGCATGCCGCGGATGGACGGCATCGAGGCCACCCGGCGCATCCTCGGCAGCGGCCTGGAAGCCGCCGACGGCTCCCCCGGCACCCGGGTCGTCATCCTCACGACGTACGACCTCGACCACTACGTGTACGCGGCGCTCACCGCCGGGGCGAGCGGGTTCCTGCTCAAGGACGTCACCCCCGAGCACCTCGTGGCAGCCGTACGCCTCGTGCGCTCCGGCGACGCGCTGCTCGCGCCCACGATCACCCGCCGGCTGATCGAGCGCTTCGCTCAGCGCGAGGAGTCCCCGCGGACCGGCCTCCACCGTGACCTGTCCGGGCTGACCCCGCGCGAACTGGAGGTGCTGCGCCTGCTGGCGACGGGCCTCAGCAACGCCGAACTCGCGGACCGTCTGTTCCTGAGCCCGACCACGGTGAAGACGCACGTGGGCCGCATCCTGTCGAAGCTCGATCTGCGGGACCGGGTGCAGGCCGTCGTCCTCGCCTACGAGAGCGGGCTGATCTCACCCCAGGGGCCGGCCGGCCCCGGCTGAGGCCGCCGGTCGCCGGTCGCGGGTCGCGGGTCGCGGGTCGCGGGTCGCGGGTCGCGGGTCGCGGGTCGCGGGTCGCGGGTCGCGGGTCGCGGGTCGCGGGTCGCGGGTCGCGGGTCG
>NZ_JBHTZF010000005.1:0-174527 GCF_042790435.1 Streptomyces sp. NPDC056738 | reverse complement strand
CGCGGCAACAGCGTCGTACGAATCACTGGTTCACGGTCGGGTCCACGACCCGCAGGAACCTGTCGGCGTCGTCGGGTTCCGCCAGGCGGCCCAACTCCAGCCAGGAGCCGTCGCTGAAGTGGAGCCGGAACGTGGCGAATCCCCGGGGCTGGCCTGCCTCGCCCTCCACCCGGACTTCGGAGTACGGGTACTCCATGACGATCCGGAAGTCGTCCGCCTTCGTCGGCGACAGCCTGCGCCGAGGCGATGCCGCCACGCAGACGCGGTCGCTGGTCAGCATCACCAAACGCTTCGGATTGGGCGACTGCGTGTACCAGCCCAGGAGCAGCCGGCCCGCGGTCAGGTTCCAGTCGCCGTCAAAAACCCCGTTGGTCGGGTCCTCCCCGCGGCCGCGGCCCCCTCCCGACTCTCGTCCGTCAACGGCCCTACGGTCGGCCGCTGTTGAGCGGCCTCCCGCGCCCCGCCCGGACCGCGGCTCCGATCGCGTCCCGCCAAGCCTGTCACCGAGTCGGTCGATCAGCATCATCGGAACGACCACGAAGAAGAACGCGACGGCCCCGACGTACAGCAGCCAGTGGTGCCCCGGCTTGAGCCGGCCCTTGCCCGCGGCCCGGTGGACGTCCGCGGGCGGCTTCGGGATCCCCTTGTGGATCTCGCACCAGACCACAGCCGTCGGGTCCTCCCCCACTATCGCCCGCACCCGCCGCTGAACCTTGCGCTTCGCCATACGAGAGATCCTAGGAGGCCCTGATGCGGGCCCGGTTCACTCGCCCTTGACCGTCCTGCTCTCGACGCCCGGGATCCCCTTGTCCCACCAGTGGTTGTAGCGGCTGTACGGGGCCGGGTCCCGGTCCGCGAGCAGGACCGCCAGCTTCCGCGCCTCCTCGGTCAGGCCGCGCCAGGCCGCCTTGTCGAGCTTGCGGAAAGCGGTCAGTTCCAGGCCGTTGTCCGCCGCGCGCCACACCCCGGCGACCTGACCGTCGACGAGCAGGGCCGGCAGGACGTCGCCGTTGCGCCGGACGACGAGCGGCCGGTACTCCTGCGGCATCAGGCGCCCCGGGAGGGCGTGGGCCAGCAGCGTGCTGTCCCACATCGGCAGCAGCCTGGGCGGCGCGGGGGTGTCCTCGGCGGGGACGGTGGCGCCCGCCAGGTCGAACAGTGCGGCGCGGGCCGGCCCGGGAACGCGCACCACCTGGTCGCCGAGCTCGCTCAGCGCCTGGGTGATCACGGGCCGCCCCAGCAGGGTGAAGCGTGCGAAGTCCGGTGCCGACGCCGGTCCGAACGCCCCGAGGTAGGAGAGCAGGAGCCGCCGTACGCCCGCCGCGGCGTCCTTCGCCTCGTCGGCCGGGTCGACGGCCGAGGCGAGATAGGTGTTCGGCAGCTTGAAGGACCACGGACCGCCGATCGGGGTGTGCTGGATCGGCGCGTACGTCCTCAGGGCCCACCACAGGCGGCGCGCGTCGCCGCCGAGGCTCTCGGTGAACTCGGCCTCCACGTCGGCTCCGGTGCGGGGGCGGGCCAGGAACTCGGCGAGCCGCGGAAGCAGCGTGTCGGCGTCCTCCTCGCTCAGCTCGGTCGAGGTGTAGCGGCGGTCGTACAGCCGTGACGCCCGCAGGCTCCGGACCATGGCGGCGTGGTACGGCGCGTAGTCGTCGGCGTGGACGGCGTGCAGGGTGATCCGCATGAGGGTCGCCTTCACGATCCGCCGGTCCGTGAACGCCGCGTCGAGATCCTCGGGCACGAAGCCCTCCACGCGGTTCCACAGAGCCAGGTAGGGCGAAGCGGGCGCCTGGGCCTGGACGGCGCAGACCCGGCGGACCGCCTCCGCCACGTCGAGGCGCCTGCGCTCCAGGAGGAGCTGCCGGTCCAGGGTCGCCAGGGTGAGCTGCCGCGCGGTGAGGGTCACGCCCGGATTATCCCGCCCGGTCGGCGTCGGCGGCACCGATCCGGGTCGCGAACCGCCGCGTGACATGCGGAGGCCTCAGGAACCCCGCAGAAGCACCGCACACCATCCCTGACAGAACGTCAGGGTCCGTTCAGGGTCGAGGCGGGGGCGTCACCGATGGCGGTCGCCCGGTCGTGGCCAGCAGGCTGTGGTCATGTTGAACACGACGCCCGATGGCCGCCGTCCGTCCCTCCCCCGCCGCGCCGCGCTCGCCCTCGCCGGGGCCGCCGCCCTGACGGGGCTCGCGGGGGCGTACACCCCGAGCTTCGCCTCCGCGGAACCGGGTTCCGCCACCCCGCCGATCGCCACCGACTTCAGCGACTGCCCCGCCCTTCCGGCCGGGGCCGACCCGGCTCTGTGGCGGTGCGAAGTCCACACCGCGGCGCCCCGGTTGACGTTGGGGAAGGTCGAGGTGACGCTCGCTCCGATCACCATGACGCACGCCGAGGGGCCGATGCCCGACGGCTCCAAGGCGCAGGTCTGGGGCGCGATGCACAGCGTTCCCACCGCCGTTCCGGGCGGGCTCACCGGCACCGCCGCGGGTGGGCGCGCACGACAGCTCCGCCTGGCCGTCGAGCCGGAGTACGGGGGCCGATCCGACTTCTACACCGGGCAGTTCAGCCTGCGCTTCCGGCTGTCGAGCCCGCTGCTGCCGCACGGCTGCACCGTAGGGGCGAGCACGCCGGTCGACTTCCAGCTCAAGCGGTCGGGCCCCTCCAAGTGGGTCTCCCAGGATCCGCCGGTCATCGAGTTCTCTGCCTACGACGACACCTTCACCGCTCCCGCGGCCGAACACTGCGGGCCCCTGGCAGGGCCGCTCAACCGCCGGCTGGGGCTGCCCGCGCCGAGCGGGAACCTGATGACGTACGACGCGTCCTACACGTTCCGGATGTACGACCAACTGCCCGCCGCGTAGGGCCGGGAGCCGACGGCCCCGCGCGGACGGGGGCCGAACCACCCCACGCGAAGGGGGAGCCACGGTCACCGAGCGCGGAGGGGCCACGTGTCGACGCGCGCCGGCTCGACGATCTCTCACTCGGTGGTGTGAACTTGCCGGTCGCACCCGTAGCGACTGATCAACTCCGTGCGTTTGGGCAGGCGTGTCCGCTCTGGAATCCCCGCACGTCTCGCTCTGGCTGCTCAACCACTACAGCACCTTCACGCTGACCGTCGTCATCGTCGGGGGAACCGTCCTCCTCGCTGTCGGCGGCAGCGTGCTGCTGCGCCGCAGGTACCCCTCGGTGGCCCGCGGCGAACACAACGAGATGGTCGGGGTGACGCTCGGCATGTTCGGCGCGATCTACGGGATCATCCTCGCCTTCGTCATCGTCACGCTCTGGACCCAACTGGAGGACACCCAGACCATCGTCGCCTCCGAGGCCACCGACGCGGCGCTCATCACCCGGGACGCCGCCGCGTTCCCGGCGCCGGTCCGCGCTCGGCTCGACGCCACGATGGACCGATACGTCCACGCGGTCGTCGAGGACCAGTGGCCCCGGATGCGCGAGGGAAACCCCAGCTACGGAGCAACGGAGACCCACCTCCGGTCCGCCTTCGAGACACTCCAGCGATACGACCCGAAGAGCCAGAGCGAGCAGGTCTTCTACGAGGAGGCCGTCAACCATCTCAACGACGTCGCCTCCCAGCGCCGCGCCCGCATCACCATGGCGCGCCAGGAACTCCCCCCGCTCCTCCAGGTCCTGGCCTTCGGCGGCGCACTCGTCCTGGTCCCGCTGACGTTCCTGTACGGCATGCGCAAGCTGCGGGTCCAGATCCTCTTCGTCGCCTCGGTCGCGGGACTCGTCGGCTTCAGCCTGCTCCTGGTCTTCGTCCTGGACCGCCCGTTCGCCGGCGAACTCAGCGTGACCCCGGCCCCGTTCAGAGAGGGCGCTCTCGCCCAGTACTGGGCCCGGTGAGGCGACTCCGTGGGCACGAGGTGCTGAACAGCGCCCGCCGTACGCCGAGTTCTACAAATAGAGGCCTTGGCGTTGCCTCGAACGGTGCCGTCCACGGCCTCGACGGGGTCGCCGACGCGGCGCGACGGCCCTCCGCCGGCCTGGGGCCCACCGCCGCCCCACAGGCCCGCACCGACCGATCCGAGGCCTCGCGACAAGGCCTCTGACCTGGCCTTTCGCGGAATTTCGCGTACCGTGACGAGCTCTGCCGGACACCATCTCAGGGGGTCTTCATGAGCCACGAAACCACCGGAACCGACACGGCTCGCCTTCGGTTCCTGGAAGGGTTCGAGTCGGTGCGGAAGCGGCCGGGTATGTACGTCGGGTCGACCGGTGAACGCGGCCTGCGTCACCTGGTGTTCGGTGTCGTGGAACGCGCGGTCGACGAGGCTCTCGCCGGTCAGGGCGAGCACATCGACGTCACCCTCATGGAAGACGGCGGCATCCGGGTGGCCGATTCCGGCCCGGGCATCGCCGTGGAGGCGGCCGGTCACACCGACGGCCCCGGCCTGGAAGACATGCTGACCCGCCTGCACACCGCCGCGCGCGGCCTTCGCGGGCGTCGCACCATGGCCCTGAGCCCGTTGCGCACCGAACCGTCCGTGGTCAACGCGCTGTCGAGCCGGCTGACGGTCGAAGTGCGCCGTGAGGACGGACGTTGGGTCCAGGAGTACAGACGCGGCGTCGCCGTCTCCCCGCCCACCGCGACGGGGGTGACGACCGGAGGCGGGACGACCGGAGGCGGGACGACCGGAGGCGGGACGACCGGAAGCGGGACGACCGGAAGCGGGACCACCATCACCTTCTGGCCCGACGCCGACCTCTTCGAGACCACGCGGCCCTCCTTCGGTGACCTGGCGATCCGCTTCCGTGAAGTGGCCGCTCTGAACCGGGGCTTGAGTCTCTCGCTCACCGACGAGTCCGACCGGGACGAGCCCCGGTCCGCGTCGTTCCGGTTCCCGGACGAGGAGCGGGACCTGGTCGCCGTCCTCGGCATGGAGACGGGGCCGCGCGTGCACCCGGACGTCATCGCCTTCGAGGAGGAGGACGCCCGGATGGCGGGTACGGTCGAGGTGTCCCTGAGGTGGTGCGACTCCCCCGGATCAACGGTCCGGAGCTTCGCCAACAGCATCCGCACCTACGAGGGCGGCACTCACGAAGCGGGCCTGCGTGACGGGGTGACCGCCGCCGTCGACGCATACGCCCGCGAGCATCTCCTGCTGGCGGCCAGTGATCCCCGACCGGCCTTCGAGGACGTCGGCGAGGGCCTGACTGCCGTCGTGTCCGTCAAGCTGGACGCCCCCGAGTTCTACGGAGCCACCCGGACTCGTCTGGGCGGCGACGGCGACGCGGTACACCCCGACGTACGAGACACGGGCGCCGTACACGCCTGCGTCCGGGACGCTGTCCAGGCGCACCTCGGCACATGGCTGGAGCGACACCCGGAACAGGCCGCGGCCGTCATCGCCCGGATCGTCGAGAGCCCACACCAGGCCTGAGCGACAGCGCCCCCGGCTCTGGACCGCAGGGCTTCACGCGTCACGCGGCCATCCGCCACGATGACGGTCATGAATGACGACCTCATCCGGTTCGTACGGAGCAAGCTCGACGAGGACGAGCACAACACCGTGACACTCACCTCCCTCGCGCCCGCCGGCACCGACGTGACGCTCGACAGCACGATCCCCATGCTCGACATGGTGCGCGCCGTCACGGACCTCTACGCGTCCGTCGCACACGTCGACAGGCCGGCCGGAGCCGCCGACACCGAGGCCTTCGAAGCAGGTCGGGCAGCCGGCCTCGAAGCAGCGGTCAGGCTCCTCGCGCAGGCCTACCACGACGCTCCCGAATACCGAGACGAATGGCGTCCCGAAGCCTGCCCGTAAGACCGGCGCGGCCCTGCCTCCCCGCACCCCAACTACCGTTGCCCGCATGACCTTCACCGAGTCGGACATCACGGAGGACTTGATCCGGGCGCTGCTGCGCGAGCAGCGGCCCGGTCTGGCGGGTCTTCCGCTGAAGCTCGGCGCGCTCGGCTGGGACAATCAGGTGTGGCGGCTCGGTGACGACCTCGCCGTGCGGTTGCCCTGGGCGACAGGGTCCGCGGACGCGCTGCTGCGCAAGGAGCACGCCTGGGTACCCCTCCTCGCCCCGCGCCTTCCGCTGCCGGTGCCCGTCCCGCAGTACCTCGGTGAGCCCGGCGAACTGTTCCCCCGGCCCTGGCTGGTCACCACCTGGGTGCCCGGCGAGCCGGCCGACCGCGCCCCGGCGACACGCCCCGTGGAGGCCGCCGTCGCCCTGGCCGCGTTCCTGACGGCCCTGCATCGGCCCGCTCCCGAGGGGGCCCCGACGGGCCGGGACCGCGGGGGCCCGTTGGCCGATACCGCGGAACCCTTCGCCAGGGCGCTCGCCTCGGCCACCGAACTCGGGCTGGTCCACGACCCGGCCGCCGTCCGCGCGGTCTGGGAGGACGCGGCCGCCGCACCCGACTGGGCCGGCCCGCGTCTCTGGCTCCACGGCGACCTGCACCCGGCCAACGTCGTGACGACGAACGGCGTCCTGTCCGGCGTCATCGACTTCGGCGACCTCTTGGCCGGCGATCCCGCCTTCGACCTCGCCGCCGCGTGGATCCTGCTGCCGGACGGAGCCGTCGACCGCTTCCACGAGGCCTACGAACCGAGCCCGGACCCCGCGACCCTCCGCCGCGCCCGTGGCTGGGCGGTGCTGCGGGCTCTCGCCTGCCTTCACATCGCCGACGCGGGCGTCCGCGGGCTCCCCGGAGGCAAGCCAGGTTGGGGCCCGCCCGCCCAGGCCTCCCTGCGACGCCTCACCGCCCGGCCGCGGGGCTGAGCAGGTCCTGGTACGGCTTGGACTGGAACTGCAGGGGCGGAGCCATGTCGCCGAAGGACGCGCCGAACTCGCCCGGTGCGTCCGCCAGTTCGCGCCGCAGCCGCTCCGCCCTCTCGTCGCCGCCGAGGCCGGGAGCGAGGGCCGCGCAGACGCGTACGCCCGGGTGCGGGTCGGTGAGCCAGGGCCGCGTGTCGCCGCCGAGACGGCCGATGGCGATCAAGAGAGTCGCCACCTCGTACGAGGATGCGGCGGACCGGGCCATCGACGTCAACCGGGCCCGCAGGGAAGGGCGTTGTGCCGCAACCGCAGGGTGTGCGGCCAGCGACCCGACCGCCGCGGCGGCACACGTTCTGCGATGGACACGTTCCGAGGCCAGGTGCGGCAACATGCGCGGCAGGAGCATGGGCACGAGGTCGAAGCAGGCGAGCGCCGCCCGGTCGAGGACGAGTTCGCCCCGGCCCGTGCCGTCCCGCCACATGCGGGCCCGCGCGTCGGCATCGGCCGCGAGATAGGCGTCGGTCCAGGCCCGCAGCTCCGCCGCACGCCCCTCCGTCCGGGCACGGATCCGCGGCGCCCGTTCGCCGAGGTCGGCCGCGACGCCGACCGCGTACAGGTAGGCGAGCATCGCGTCCGGCGTGGAGGGGTCGTCGGCGCCCAGGCGCGGATCGTCCAGGAGTTCGGCGACCAGCAGCGCGGTGGGCGCCGTCGCGGGCCAGGCCTTGCCCTCCCGGCGGAGCGTCGTCGACCACAGGTGCGTGTACCCGTCGACGAACGCGGCCGCGTCGTCGGCGAGGAGTGCGGACAGGCGGCGCGGGGTGTCGGAGGCCCGCCCCTCGGCATGGAAGAGCCCGGACCAGTGCACGTCTTCCAGGTGATCGGCCACGGTGGGATGGTGTCACACCGTCGCGACCGGCCCGCTTCGGCCGGCCACGACGTACGGAAAACTCGGATGCGGTTCCCGCACGGTCCTCCCTATGCTGCACGCGCGCGGAGCGCAGCGCGTCCAATCGACCGTCAGCGAATCGGAGTTGCCCACGTATGACCAGTCGACTGTTCGCGATCTGCTTCAACGCCACCCGGCCCTCGGACCTGGCGCGGTTCTGGTCCGGCGTCCTGGGCTGGCGGCCGGCCGACGGCCAGGACGACGACGTCGCGATCCTGCCGCCCGACGGAACCGGGTTCCGTATCCGCTTCCTGCCGAGCCAGGAACCCAGGACCGGCCGGAACCGGGCGCACTTCGACCTGACGAGCGCCACCCCGGAGGATCAGCGGCGGACGGTCGCTCGGGCTCTGGAACTCGGTGGCGATCACCTCGACGTGGGCCAACTCCCGGAAGAGGGACACGTGGTGCTGGCCGATCCCGACGGCAACGAGTTCTGCGTCATCGAGGCGGGCAACAAGTTCCTCGCCGACACCGGAGTCATCGGCGCGCTCGCCGGCGACGGCACCCAGGAGGTCGGCTACTTCTGGAGCGAGGTGCTGCAGTGGCCCCTGGTCTGGGACCAGGACCAGGAGACCGCGATCCAGTCGCCGGACGGTGGTACGAAGATCACCTGGGGCGGTCCCCCGGTGGCACCGAAGACGGGCACGAACAGGCTGTTCTTCGAGCTCGCGCTCCCCGCGGGCACCGACCTGGAAGGCGAGGTCGCCCGTCTCGTCTCGCTCGGCGCGACACGGACGTCCACCGGCGAGGGCCCCGGCGACCCCGTCCTGCTGCTCGATCCCGACGGGAACGAGTTCGTCGTACGGCGGTAGCGGCAGCCGTAGCGGCAACGGCAACGACCCGGAGCCGCTGTTCGTCTTCCGGCTCCCCGCGTGGGGCGTTCGCCGACCCCGCACCGCGCGGCGTACGCCCCTCACCGTTCCGGCCGGCTCACCGGCGGACCGCCCCCGGTCGCGGATCCCTCGCGGGGCTCGCCTGTGGTGACCCCTGAACCGCTATCTGCCGGGCGGCGCGCCGGGGCCGGCCGAGGACGACGCCGGCCAGGACCAGGACCAGGCCGCCCAGTTGCTGCACGGTCATCGCCTCGTTCGCGACCACCGTGCCGAGCAGGACGCCGGTGACGGGATTGAGCAGTCCGACGAGTCCGACCGTCCCGGTGGGCAGATGCCGCAGCCCGGTGAACCAGGCGGCGAAGGCCAGCGCGGTGGCTATCAGGGTGACGTAGCCGTACGCGAGGGCCGTCGGTGCGGAGAGCGCGGGAGGGGTGCCTTCCACGACCGCGGCGACGGGGAGCAGGAACAGGCCTCCGGCGGTGAGCTGCCAGGCGGTGGAGTCGAGCACGTCGACACCGGCGCTCCACCGCTTGGCCAGGATGAACCCGAAGGAGGACACCAGCATCGCGGCGCCCGAGGCGAGGACTCCCGGGACGCTCACCGCGCCCACGCCGGAGAGCAGCATGAGGCAGACCCCTCCGAGTCCGATCGCGGCGCCGGCCAGATGGGCGCCCCGGGGCCGCTCGGAGACCAGGGGCCAGGCCATGAGCATCATCGTCAGCGGGGCCACCGCCATGACGGTCGAGGCCACGCTCGTCGACAGGAGCTGGGAAGCGGCGTAGACGAGGACGAAGAACACGCTCATGTTGAGCAGCCCGAGCACCGCGGACCGCCACCACCACGCGCCGTGCGGCAGTCGTCGGCACAGGGCGAGCAGAACGAGGCCCGCGGGCAGAGCCCGCAGGGCGGCCCCGTAGAGGGGTCGGTCGGCCGGCAGGAACTCGTGCGTCACGAAGTAATTGGCTCCCCAGGCCACTGGTGCGACCGCGGTCAGGGCCACCCACCGCATATTAGCTTCCATAGAAGCTAATATAACTTCCCGGGAAGCTAATATGAAGCCATGGAGCATGATGAATCTCACGAGCACGGTGGATCCCGGGACCGCGTGGCCCACATCCAGGCGGAATGGCGCCGCGAGCGACCCGACCTCGACATCACGCCACAGGGAGTGATCGGCCGGTTGCACCGCCTGGCCGGCCGGCTCACCGAGGAGCTGCGTCTCGTGTACGACCGCTACGGACTGAGCGAGGGCGAGTTCGACGTCCTGTGCGCACTGCGCCGGGCCGGTGAGCCCTACGAACGGGCGCCCGGGGAACTCGCCGCCCACACCATGGTCACCACCGGCGCGATGACGAAGCGGATCGACCGCCTGGAGCGGGCCGGGCTCGTCACCCGCCGCCGTTCCGACGACGACCAGCGCGGCCGGATCGTCGCCCTCACCGGACCCGGACGCGATCTGATCGACCAGGCCTTCACCGACCACATGCGCAACGAACGGCAGCTGCTGGACGCGCTCACGGCGACCGAGGCCGCGTCGCTGGAGACGCTGCTCGCCACCTGGCTCGCCCGTATGGACGATCCGCGCGCTCCTGTCGACGAGTGAGGGGAGGCCGCCGGGCGGGGACTGTCGGCGCCGCACGCTACGTTGGCGGCATGATCGAGGGTGAGAACAGGACCGGACCCATCAGGCCGCAGCGCTTCCACGAGACCGCCGGCCTCGAGGACTGGCGTGTGGTCGGCGAGGGGGCGTGCGCCTACTTCCGGACCGGGTCGTTCGCGGTCGGCGCCCAACTCGTACGGGCCATCGGCGAGTTGCCGGGAGTCCTTGACGACCACCCGGACGTCGACCTGCGCCGGGAGGGTGTGACCGTACGGCTGATCACGCTCACGGACGACTACTACGGACTGACCGAGCGGCACATCGACCTCGCCGGGCAGATCTCCGCGCTCGCGCGCTCGCTGGACATCGCGGCCGACCCCTCCGCCGTCCAGACCGTGCAGGTCACCGTGGACGCGCTCTCCGTTCCCGGCGTGGTGCCGTTCTGGCGTGCCCTGCTCGGTTACCGGGATCGCGCGGGCAGCGGCGAGGACCTGGTCGACCCGGGCGGCCGCGGAGCGCCGTTCTACTTCCAGGCGATGGACGCCCCGAGGCCGCAGCGCAACCGGGTCCACGTCGACGTATGGCTGCCGTACGACGAGGCCGAGGCACGGATCGCCGCGGCCCTGGCGGCGGGCGGGCGCCTGGTGAGCGACGTCGACGCCCCCTCGAACCGGGTACTGGCCGACCCCGAGGGCAACGAGGCCTGCGTCGGCGTGGCCGGTCCCCCCGAGCCGGCCGCCGGTCAGCGATAGTCTCGCGCGAACGGATCCGGAGCGAAGGGCGAGCCCAGCGGTGATACGAGACCTGTACAACGTCCGGACGCGGCCCGCCAAGGACGCGCCCGAACCGCTCTCCGCCGAGGAGGAGGCGCGCTTCCGGGCCCTGCTGTTCACCGAGCTCGGCAACAGGATCGCCGACGTGGGATGGGCCAGATACCCCGCCCATACCCGTCAGGACCGCCGTCGGCTGGTCGACGTGGCGCAGCGCCTCTCCGCCCACTGGGGCCTGCAGGTGGGCGTCGAGGCGGAGGACGAGTGCCGCCTCAGACTCTTCCTCGTCGACCGGACGCCCGACGCCTCGCTGCCGACGCGTTCCTGACACGGATCGGCCGGGATCGACCCGACCGTCGGCCCGCAGGCTAGGGCCCGACCTCCTGGCAACGGGCGTCGTCCCGGGACCGCCAGGAGGCCGGGGACGCGGCGCGTCCGTGTTCGAGGAGCCAGGCGGTCGCCTCCGCCAGGCCTCGGGCGGCTTCGAGCGGCGTCGTGAAGGTTTCGGCCCTCGCGGCGAGCGTATGGCCGCCGCAGTCCGGCACCTGGTCGCACAGGACCATGATCTCCGCCTCGACCTCCCACGGCGGACCCCATGTCAGGTCCCAGAGGCACCGGCGCGGAAAGCACAGGTCGGCGGTGAATCCGACTCCCTCCGCCTCGGTGGCTGCGAAGAGCCCCGCCGCCACGACGCCCTCGGTCCGCCGGAACACGAGGCCGTCGCCGGTCCCGCCCTCGCGCGCACCGAGGTGCCGGGCCAGGTCCCGGACACGTGCGTCGGCCTCGGCCAGGGCTCCGCGGACCGCTTCGGGTTCCGGCACCTCCGGAAAGACCCACCGCAGATCGCCTCGGCTCAGCGGGATGGTTTCCATGCGCCCGACTCCCACTTCCATGACCGGCTCATCGGCCCTGGCGCAGGCCGCCCAGCTCGGAGGCTCGCTTCAGGGCCGGGACGAACTCCGGATTCGCCTGGAGGACAAGGATCGCCACGGTCCTGGCGTCGCGCCGCACCAGTTCGAACCGGTGGAAGGTGAGCAGGGGCGACAGGTTCGACATGTGCGTCAGCACGGTGACCCGGTCCCAGGGAACGACGTGCTTCACCTGGCCGAACAGTCCCGTGACGGCGAGACCGCCGGTGTGGATGTGGCACAGGCGCAACCCGGCCCGCGCGGACAGCCGGCCCCAGGCGATCCGCAGCCCGATCAGGCCCAGGATCACGGCTGTCGCGATCAGCCCCTTGGAGAGCCCGCCATGAGGCCGCTTGAAGATCAGGAATCCCAGAAAGACGAGAACGAACAGCACGGTCAGGCGCCGGAACATCTGCAGAACAGCGCCCGTCACACCGGCTATCGGGTAACTCCCCCGTCTGTCACCGAGTTCCGCCGTGATCCCGGCACCCCGCGTCATGCTGCCCCCCGGTCGTCGCCACCACTCCCACGGTCATCGGTACCGCCCCGATGGAGCGGATCAGCGTGGAACGGGTCAACTATCAAGCCCCGCACCCGCGTTGACAAGACCGTATCCGTCGCCCCGGTCTTGACCCTCACGCGACGTGATGCCGCATGGTCGGTGGCGTGGAGGAACACCTGACCGTGGGACGCGTGGCGGAGCTGGCCGGCGTGAGCGTCCGCACGCTGCATCACTACGACGAGATCGGCCTCGTACGGCCGTCCGCGCGGACCGCGGTCGGATACCGGGCCTACGCGGCGGCCGACGTGGAGCGGCTGCGCGAGGTGCTCGCCTACCGGCGGCTGGGCTTCGGACTGCGGGAGATCGCGGATCTGGTCGACGACCCGGCCACCGACACGGTCGCGCACCTGCACCGGTTGCGCGGCCTGCTGCTGGATCAACGGGACCGCGCGGCGGCCATGGTGACGGCGATAGACAGGGAACTGGAGGCACGGGCCATGGGGATCAGGACGACACCGGAGGACCAACTGACCATGTTCGGAGCCACGTTGTACGACGTCATCGGGTCCGCGTACCCGGCGACCCGGCGGACCGAGCCGCGGATCGCCGCACGGGTCTGGGAGGCGCTCGGGGACGCCCGGACGGTACTGAACGTCGGCGCCGGCACCGGCTCGTACGAACCCTCGGACCGCAATGTGACCGCGGTGGAACCGTCGGCGGTCATGCGGGCCCAGCGCCCCGCGGACGCCGCGCCCTGTGTGGCCGCGAGCGCGGAGAACCTCCCGTTCGAGGACCGATCCTTCGACGCGGCGATGGCGTTCAGCACCGTCCATCACTGGCGGGACCCGATCGCCGGGCTGCGCGAGATGCGGCGCGTGGCCCGGCGCGTGGTGGTGGTCACGTACGACGCCGGGAGCCCGGCCTGGCGCGAGCGGTTCTGGCTCATCCGCGACTATCTGCCCGAGTTCGCCGACCTGCTGACCGACTGGCCGTCGCTGGCCGACCTGACCGACGCGATCGGGGGCCGGGCGGAGCCGGTGCTCATCCCGTGGGACTGTGCCGACGGATTCTTCGAGGCGTATTGGCGCAGGCCCGAGGCGTATCTGGAGGAGTCCGTGCGCCGCGCGGTGTCCGTATGGACCAGGGTCGGGCCGGAGGCCGAGCGGCGGGCCGTGACACGACTGCGCGACGACCTGTCCTCGGGCCGGTGGGCCGAACGCAACCACGACCTCGTCGCCCTCGACGCGGCGGAACTCGGACTCCGCCTGCTCGTGGCCTGAGACGACGGGAGCGCGGAAACGACAAAGGCAAGGAGAGCCCTCTCCTTGCCTGTCTCAAGGTATAGCGCACTGGGGGGCTTGCGGCAAGGCCCCGGTCGGCGCGCACAATCGTCGCTCTGTGCCCCGGCCCGCGAAGGCGCGGGGCGCGCGCCGCCCGACTGGCGGAGCGGCCGGACGCCGCGTCAGCGGGAAGGCAACGAGGGATGACGACGTGTTCGGCAAGAGGTTCGACAGAGCGGGGGCGCCAGTGACCGGACGACGCAGGACGACACAGCACGGCCGCCCCGGAGGCATCACGATGACAGAGCAGCTCGGACGACACGAGCGGTACGAACGGCACGAGCGGTACGTGCTGGATCTTCGAGAGGCGGACCGGACAAGCATCGCGGTCGTCGGCGGCAAGGGCGCGCATCTGGGCGGGCTGTGGGACATCGAAGGCGTCCGTGTGCCGGCCGGCTTCTGTGTGACGACGGACGCGTTCCGCCGGATCATGGCGGCGGAGCCGTCGCTCGACGACCAGCTCGACGCGTTGTCGGGTGTGGAACCGGACGACCGGGAGGCGATCCGTACGCTCAGCGCGCGGATCCGCCGGACCGTCGAGGAGATCGCCGTCCCGGGTGACCTCGCGGCGGAGATCACCCGCGCGCTGGCCTGGCACGGCGACGAGCGGGCCGCGTACGCCGTCCGGTCCAGCGCGACGGCGGAGGACCTGCCGACGGCCTCCTTCGCCGGTCAGCAGGATACGTATCTGAATGTGGTGGGACCGGCGGAGATCCTGCGGCACATCAGCCGGTGCTGGGCGTCCCTGTTCACCGAGCGGGCGGTGACCTACCGCCGGCGGAACGGCATCGACCACCGCGCGGTCCGCATGGCCGTGGTCGTCCAGCGGATGGTGTTCCCCGACGCGTCCGGGATCCTGTTCACGGCCGACCCCGTCACCGGCGACCGGAAGGTCTCCACCGTGGACGCCGGGTTCGGTCTCGGCGAGGCACTGGTCTCGGGACTGGTGAACCCGGATGTCTTCAAGGTGCGGGACGACGAGGTCGTCGAGAGGACGATCGGCACCAAGCAGCGTGCCGTCGAAGCGCTGCCCGCCGGTGGTACGCGGGAAGTGGCGATCGACGCACGGCGGCAGGAGCGACCGGCGCTGACGGATGAGCAGGTCGTACGGCTCGTACGCCTGGGACGGCGGATCGAGGCACACTTCGGCTGCCCCCAGGACATCGAATGGTGCCTGGCCGACGACGACTTCCTGATCGTGCAGAGCCGGCCCGTCACGACGCTGTTCCCCGTCCCGAAGGCCGACGACCGGGAGAACCACGTCTACGTCTCCGTCGGCCATCAGCAGATGATGACCGACGCCATGAAGCCGCTGGGGTACTCCATGTGGCAGCTCACGGCCATGGTGCCCATGCACGAGGCCGGCGGGAGACTCTTCGTCGACGTGACCCCGCGCCTGGCCTCGCCCGCCGGCCGGACCGCCCTCCTGGACCTCATGGGGAAGGGGGACCCGCTGGTCAGAAACGCGTTGGAGACCGTCCTCGAACGTGACGACTTCGTTCCCTCGCTCCCCGACACAGCTCCCGGCGGGCCCCCGGCTGGCGCCGAGTCCACCCCGGCCGAGGCTGATCCCGCGATCGTCACCGAACTCGTCGAGCGGAGCCGGGTGTCCATCGCCACCCTGGAGCGCGACATCCGCGCGAAGACCGGACCGGCGCTGTTCGACTTCCTGCTGGAGGCCTTCGAGGAGCACAAGCGGGTCCTCGGTGATCCGCTGAACATCCGGGCCATCATGGCGGGGATGGAGGCCACCTGGTGGCTCAACGACAAGTTGCTGGAGTGGCTGGGCGAGAAGAACGCGGCCGACACGCTGACCCTGTCCGCTCCCGACAACATCACCTCCGAGATGGGCCTGGACCTGCTCGACGTCGCCGACGTGATCCGCGCACGGCCGGAGGTGGTGGCGTTCCTGGGAGGCGTCGAGGACGACGGCTTCCTGGACGAGCTGCCGAAGCTCCCCGGCGGGACCGAGGCCCGCGACGCCATCGAGACCTACCTCGACCGGTACGGCATGCGCTGCGTCGGCGAGATCGACATCACGCGGCCACGCTGGCGCGAGCGCCCCGCCACGCTCGTACCCGTGATCCTCGACAACGTCAGGAACTTCGAACAGGGCGCCGCCGAACGGCGTTTCGAGCAGGGGCGGCACCGGGCGCGGGAAAAGGAACAGGACGTACTTTCACGCCTGCGGGCCCTGCCGGACGGGGACCGGAGGGCCGACGCGACCAAGCGGATGATCGACCAGGTCCGGGCCTTCGCCGGATACCGGGAGTACCCGAAGTACGGCATCGTCAGCCGCTCCTTCGTCTACAAGCGGGCCCTGCTGGAGGAGGCGGAGCGCCTCGTACGGGCGGGCGTGCTCGCCGAGCGGGAGGACGTCTTCTACCTCACGTTCCAGGAGGTGCACGAGGTCGTCCGGACGAACCGGGTGGACGACCGGCTCGTCCAGCGGCGCAAGGAGGCGTTCCGCTCGTACCAGGCGCTCACCCCGCCCCGGGTGCTCACCTCGGACGGTGAGGCACTCAACGGGGCCTACCGGCGCGACGACGCACCCGACGGCTCCTTGGTCGGCCTGCCCGTGTCCGCCGGGACGATCGAGGGCAGGGCCCGCGTCATCCTCGACATGGCGGACGCCGTTCTCGAACCGGGCGACATCCTGGTCACCCCCTTCACCGACCCCAGTTGGTCACCGCTGTTCGTCTCGGTCGCGGGCCTGGTGACGGAGGTGGGCGGTCTGATGACCCACGGCGCGGTGATCGCCCGGGAGTACGGGCTGCCGGCCGTCGTGGGCGTGGAGGGGGCCACCCGGCTGATCCGGGACGGGCAGCGGATCCGTGTGCACGGGACCGACGGATACGTCGAGCTCCTGTCCTGACCGACATCGCCGGCGGGTGCATCCACCCGAGCCCCTGCGGGGAACACCGGCCTCGCCGGCTCTCCCCGCAGGGGGCCGTGGTCCCGGTCAGTGACCACGGCACCCTTCCCGGCGTGTCACCTCACGGCGTCGGCGCCACCGTCGGCGTCACGGCGCGACGGGGTCGGTGTAGTCGTCGAGCAGGGGGCTGTGGCGTTCGGTGAGGGGGCCGACTCCGAGGTCCTCACGCATCAGCTTGCGCATCCTCGCGGCCGCTTTTCCGCGTGCCTCCCAGCGGGCGCGGTCCTGCGGACTGCTGACGGCGGTGCCGTCGATGTAGGCGTCGCAGATGTGGCGCAGGCAGTGGAACACGCTGTTGGAGGCTTTGACGACGGGTTCGGGCGCCGTGAGCCACATCCGTTCCGACGCGACGGCTATGCCGGAGTCCCTGAACGCCTCGCGCAGCGCGAGCGCCCGCTCGTCGTCGGAGGCGTGCTGACGCTCGGCCAGGGCCCGCAGGGTCTCACCGAGGACTTTCACGGTGGTGGTGTACTGCGTGTAGACGTCGAGCCGGAGGCGGACTCCGTCCTTGACGTCCTCGCGCTTCCACCGGTTCCGGTCGGCGATGAGGGTGGAGCCGATCCCGATCGCGGCCCCGGCCAGGGTGGAGAGCAGTGGCAACCAGTCCATGCGGGCCAGCTTGGGCCATCCCGCCCCGGCCGCACCAGGTGTACTCCCCGGGAGCGAACCCCCGTCGGGGCGGCCCCGGGCCGAAGACGGAGATCATCGGCCGCTCGTCGCTCACCCGGACTCCGCGCTCGGTACGGTTCGATCATGTCCGCGTTTCTTCAGCAACTCCCGGCTCTCATAGGCGTCGTGATCGGCGCGCTCGGCTCCTATCTGGCCCTGGTGCGCAGCGATCGCGAACGGTTCAAGCGTGACCGGGCGAGCCGGTGGGAGGAGCGGCGCCTCGCCGTGTACTCGGAGTACGCGCGGTCGTTGAAGAAGTCGGTGACGCTCACCTACCGGGTCGCCGCCCACCTGGGCAACGACCCGCATCCGCACCCGTTGGCCCTGGACGAGGCCGAACCGCTGCTCGCCCGGGCCACCGACGACCGCGATCCGCCGGGCGAGGCCCTGCTCATGCTGGGCAGCCGCGAAGTGGTGGACCGGGCCCGGGAATGGGTGACCGTGGTGATGGAGATGGAACGGTTCCAGCGCGCGGGCACCCGCGACCCACAGGCGTGGCAGGCGCTCCTGGAGCGTCAACGCGTCGGCCGCGAGGGCTTCTACGCGGCCGTACGCGAGGATCTCCAACTGCCCCCGGGACACCCGGGCCGATGGCTGAGCATGCCGGAGGCGTGACCTGAGGCGACTCGTGCGTCGGGTCGTACGCGTCCGCCGGCCTCCGGCGTCACACTCGTCTCGTACCGCTTCGCCCCCTTCCTCTCGGCGCAGTCGGCGCCCCCGGCGCGGCAGGCGCCCCGTACCCGCTCCAGGAGGAGAACGTTGGCTCCCACCGATGCCACCTACGCGATCACCGGAGCCTCCGGCCGCCTGGGCGGGCGCATCGCGCGTCGGCTGGCCGCCGCCGGCATCGCCCAGACCCTGCCGTCCCGCACCCCCTCCCGCGCGCCGCAGCTCCCCGGCGCGGTCGCGGTACCGGGTTCCTACGACGACCGCGAAGCCCTCATGGCCGCCCTTCGTGGCACCGACCGGGTGCTGATGGTCTCGGCCTCGGAGGCTCCCGACCGGCTGCGGGACCACCGCACCTTCATCGACGCCGCGGCCCAGGCCGGGGTCGCCCACCTGGTGTACATCTCCTTCTACGGGGCCGCGCCCGACGCGACCTTCACGCTGGCCCGGGACCACTGGCACACCGAACAGCACATCCGCGCCGCCGGGATCCCCTTCACCTTCCTGCGCGACAACCTGTACGCCGACTTCATGCCCGCTCTCGTGGGCGCCGACGGCGCGATCCGCGGACCGGCCGGTGACGGCCGAGCGGCCCTGATCGCCCAGGACGACATCGCCGACGCCGCGGTGGCGGTCCTGCGCGATCCGCGTCCGCACACCGGCCGCGCCTACGAACTCACGGGACCTGAGGCACTCACCCTCACGGACGTCGCCCGTGTCCTCACCGCCGTCGGCGGCCGCCCGGTCACCTACGTCCCGGAGACGACCGAGGAGGCGTACGCCTCCCGGGCGGCGTACGGGGCACCCGACTGGCAGCTCGACGCATGGGTGTCCACCTACACGGCGATCGCCGACGGCTCCCTCGCCACCGTGACCACCGCTGTCGAGGACCTGACCGGGCATAGGGCCACATCGCTGGACGAGGTCCTGCGGGCGGCGGGCGACGGACCCCCTGCCGCTTGAGGCGAGCGCGGCCGCCGCGCTCAGCGCCGGAGCACCCAGCCCGGCGTCCAGGTCCCGGCCGCGTCGTGACCGGCCGTCTGCGCGGCGAGGTGGGCGCGGAGCGTGGCGAGCGCCGGGTTCGGATTGTCCCGGTGCCACAGGAGCGAGTGCGGGTAGACGGGGGTCGGATCGGTCACCGGGATCAGCCGCAGACCGCGCTCGTCGCGCCAGGTGCCGGGGGCGCCTCCCGGCGACAGCCCGGGCAGGGTGCGCTCGCCCATGAACGTGGCGAGCGCCGGGGTGTCGGCGACGGTGTCGAGGAGCGCGTCGGAGCCGAAGTTGGGACCGGTCGCCTCGATGGTGAGCCCGAACTCGGCGGCGAGGTCGTCGTAGTACGCGGCCCACTCGGTCCCGGGGACGATGCCCGGCATCCAGATCCGGTGACCGGCGAGCTCGGCGACGGTGACCGAAGGGGCCCCGGCCAGCGCGTGGGCGGGGCCGGTGAGCAGGTGGAGCGGCTCGTCGAGCACGCGTACCGACTCGATGTCCTCGGGCAGGGGCCGGCCCGGCACGGAGACGGCGCGGAAGGACGCGTCGATCGCACCGGACCGGATGGCGGCGACGGCCGTGTCGATCTCGAACAGCATCACCACGTCGAGGTCGACCTCGGGGTGCGTGCGGTGGAAGCCGCGCATCAGGCCGGAGCCCGCCCCGCGTGAGGCGATGATGTCGACGCGCAGGGGACGGCGGCCGGTGCGCACGGACGCGACAGCGCGTTCGGAGACACGCAGCAGCTCACGCGCGTGGGGCAGGAACGCCTGGCCGTCGATGGTGAGCTCGGCGCCTCGCGGTGTGCGCGTGAACAGGCGCACACCGAGGGTCCGCTCCAGCACGGCGACGCGTTTGGAGACGGCCTGCTGGGTGACCGCCAGCTCGGCGGCGGCCTCCTGGAACTGCCCCGCGTCGGCGACGGCGACGAACGTCCGGACGGTGTCGAGGTCCACGGGCCCACCCTAGCCCTACAACCGTTGGTTGTGGCGCGCGGTCACGCGGTTGTTTGATCCCCGGTCACGGCGCTCGCTTTGATGTCCTCGCACGCGGACCGGTCGTGCGGCGCGGGACGAGGGGCGAGGTGAGAGGGACGCGGTGCGAGGGCTGTCGGGCATGAGGAGCGGGCATCGGCTGGGGCGGCCGTTCGGGTGGCTCTGGGCCGCGTACGGGACGAGCGCGCTCGGCACCTGGCTCGCCTTCGGCTCGTTCGAGCTGATCGCCATCCGGGTGCTGAACGCGGGCGCGGCCGAGGTCGCCCTGCTCGCCTCCCTGGGGGCGGCCGTGGGCGCGGCCATGGCGGTTCCGCTGGGCCCGTGGATGGAGTTCCGGCGCAAGCGGCCGGTGCTCGTGGCGATGGACCTGGTGCGGTTCGCGGCGCTGCTGACGATCCCCGCCGCGTTCGCGCTCGGTGTGCTCACCTTCGTACAGCTCCTGCTCGTCTCGATCGTCGTCGCCGCGGCGGACATCGCCTTCCGTGCCGCCTCCGGCGCCTATCTGAAGACGCTGGTGGCGGCGGAGGACCTGCTGGTCGCGGGCGCCCGGTTCGAGTCGACGGCCTGGACGACCACGATCGTGGGACCACCCCTGGGCGGTGCGGCGATCGGGCTTCTCGGTCCGGTGGCGACGGTGGTGGCCGACGGGGTCAGCTACCTGCTCTCCGCCCTGGGCGTCCGCGCGACGGGCGGCCACGAGCCGCGGCCCGAACGCCGGGCGGCCGCGCGACCTCGGGCCTCGGACCTGCTCGACGGCTGGCGATACATCCTCGCCGACCCCACCCTGCGTCCGCTGTTCTTCAACACCGCCCTGTTCAACGGCCTGGTGATGGCCGCCCAGCCGCTGCTGGCCGTCCTGATGCTCGGCCGGCTCGGGTTCGCGCCCTGGCAGTACGGCCTCGCCTTCGCCGCGCCCTCGATCGGCGGCCTGCTCGGATCACGGCTGGCCCGGCCGCTGGTCACCCGGTTCGGACAGCGTCGGGTCCTGGTCGCGTCCGGGGCGCTGCGCGCCGTCTGGCCGCTCGGCCTGGCCTTCCTCGGACCGGGCACCGGCGGACTGCTGCTGGTGACGGGCGTCGAGCTCGGGCTCATCTTCTGCTGCGGGGTCTTCAACCCCGTGTGCTCCACCTACCGCCTCGAACGCACCGCGACGGACCGGGCCGCCCGCACGCTGACCGCCTGGGCGGTCACGACCAAGGGCGCGACCGCGCTCCTGACGGCGCTGTGGGGCGTACTGGGCGCCCTGCTCGGCCCGCGCACGGCCATCGCCCTGGCCGGCGTGCTCCTGCTGGCGACCCCGCTGCTCCTCCCCCGGCGCACGCGGGCGAACCCGGCGACCACGGAGGCGGCACCGGGGCACGTCTGAAACGGTGTCGGCTCAGCCACGCCCCTTGATGTAGCGGCCGATGCAGCTGTTGGTGGTCGTGCGGCCGCGTTCCGCGCAGAACGCGAGGGCCGCGCTGTTGTCGGCGAACGGACCGGGCGCGTAGATCACCCAGTAGCCCGGGCGCAGGGGCGCGTAGTCGTCGCTGCGCAGCACGAGCGCTTCCGGTACCGAGAGGCGGATGTCCGCGAGATGCCGGTCGCGGGACGCGGTACCCGCGGAGAAGGGTTCGGAGGAGAGCTGGGCGATCCAGCGACCGGACGCCGCCGGAGCGGGCGACGACACCTCGGGACGTGCGGGGGTGGACGCCACCACGTCACCACGGGCGGGACTCGACGCCACCACGTCACTGGGCGCGGCGACGGGACTCGGACTCCGCTGCGGCTGCGAACTCTGCGGTGTGGTGGCGGGTGCGGCGGACGTGCTCGGCGTGGAGCCCGCTGCCCGGTCGGAGGGCTTGTCGCCGCCGAACGGGCCGAGGGTGAGCACCAGAGCGGTGATCGCGACGACGGTCAGGGTGAGCGCGACGGCGAGGACGGCTCCGCGATTCCGGTGCGGAGGTCCGGGGACCGGGGAGTCCGGCAGGGTGAGCGGAGCCGGGAAGGACGGGGCCGGAAAGGATGGGGCGGGGACGGGCGGTGTCAGGACGGGCGGGGCCGGGATCGACGCCGCGGTCAGGGTCGGCGGGTCCCACCGCGGTGAGGCGCCCGACTCGACCTGCGCCAGCATCGCGTCCAGGCGCGCGCCGTCGGGGCGGGCGGCCGGGTCGCGTACGAGGAGGGACTGCAGGACCTCGGAGAGGGGGCCGGAGCGCACGGGCGGCGGAACCGGGTCGTCGAGGACGGCGGCCAGGGTGGCGAGCGTGCTCACTCGGCGGAGCGGGCTGACACCCTCCACGCACACGTACAGGAGCAGCCCGAGGGACCACAGGTCGGAGGCCGGGTCGTCGCCGTGGCCGCGGATGCGCTCGGGGGCCATGTACTCGGGAGAGCCGACGAGTTCACCGGTGACCGTGAGGGCGGTCGCGCCCTGGAGCGCGGCGATGCCGAAGTCCGTGAGCACGGCCTGGCCGTCGGGACAGAGCAGGACGTTGGCCGGCTTGACGTCCCGGTGCTGAATGCCCGCCGCGTGGGCGACTCGCAGGGCGGCGAGCACCTGCCGGCCGATGCGCGCGCTCTCCATCGGGCTCAACAACCCGTCGGACAGGCGTTCCTGCAACGACCGGCCGGGCACCAGCTCCATCACGATCCACGGGTGGGGCTGTGTGTCGACGATCTGGTGGACGGTCACCACGTGCGGATTGCTGAGCCGTGCCAGGGCCTTCGCCTCGCGCATGACCCGTTCGCGGACCGCCTGGGACGCCTCCGCCTCCGGATGTACGGCTTTGAGGGCGACGTCCCGGTCCAGCACGGTGTCGCGGGCCCGCCACACCGTGCCCATACCCCCGCTGCCCAGCCGATCGATTAACTCGAAGCGCTCGTCGATCATGTCCCCCGGTGCGTTCATACGCGTCAGGTTAAGGCAGGAGACGAAGGCCGAGACCCGGTTCCCGTCACCGGTACGCCCGACGGCGTATGGGGACGCCGGTGCCGAGGCTCCCCATGAGGCGGTACGGCACCACCGGGCCCGACGCGGCTATTCCAAGGGGCATTCGGTCAGCAGCGCCGAGGCGTCCGCGTCGGCCGGACGCGGCACGGTGTGGCCGGCCGGAGGGCGTTCCTCGCCGGTCAGCCAGCGTTCCAGTGCCACGAAGGCCGAGCGGTGACAGGGGGTCATCGGGCGGAGCTCGTCCGGGAAGGCGTCGACGAGCGAGTCGGTGTGGGTCCCGTCCGCGATGCGGTAGTACCGCAGCAACGAGCCCCGCCCGGCCTCGCGCACCATGCGGGCGTAGACGTCACCGTCACGGCTGATCGGCAGCAGCACGTCGAGCGTTCCCTGAAGGGTGATCAGGGGCTTGCCGATGCGTCCGGTCAGCGCGATGCGGTCGACGGCCCGGTGCACGGACCGCGGTCGCGTGCCGTAGTCGTAGTCGGCGTCGCAGCCGGGGGTTCCGGAGGCGCAGAAGGGGGTTCCGGCCTCGGTCGCCCCGTCGTAGCCGGGGTCCAGTTCCTCGCGGTAGATGCGCTGGGTCAGGTCCCAGTAGGTCTTGTAGTGGTACGGCCACAGGAACTCCGACCCGGCCGGATAGCCGGCCGCGTGCAGGGCGTCCCGGGCCGCGTCGGCGCCGGGTCCGCCGGCCGCGTAGTCCGGGTACGCGCGCAGGGCGGCCGGCAGGAAGCCGAGCAGGCCGCCGTCGGAGTTCCAGAGCGTGCCCTCCCAGTCGACTCCCCCGTCGTAGAGCTCGGGGTGGTTCTCCAGTTGCCAGCGGACCAGGTAGCCGCCGTTGGAGATGCCGGTGGCGATGGTGCGGGACGGGGCCTTCCCGTAGCGCTCCTTGACGACCGTGCGGGCTGCCCGGGTGAGCTGGGTGAGCCGGGTGTTCCACTCGCTCACGGCGCCACCGGGGCGGCTGCCGTCGCGGTGGAAGGCGAGACCGGTGTTGCCCTTGTCGGTGGCGGCGTAGGCGTAGCCGCGTGCGAGCACCCAGTCGGAGATCGCGCGGTCGTTGGCGTACTGCTCGCGGTTGCCCGGTGTCCCGGCGACGACGAGTCCGCCGTTCCAGTGGTCGGGCAGCCGGATCACGAACTGGGCGTCGTGGTTCCAGCCGTGGTTGGTGTTGGTGGTGGACGTGTCGGGGAAGTAGCCGTCGATCTGGGTCCCGGGCACGCCGCTGGGCGTCGGCAGGTCCTTGGGCGTCAGACCCGCGTAGTCGGCGGGGTCGGTGTGGCCTGAGGCCACGGTCCCGGCGGTGGTCAACTCGTCCAGGCAGAAGGTCTCTTGGTGGGCGGCGCCAGGTACCGGCGGATGGCCGCCGGCGGAGCAGGGCCCGGTGTGCGGGCCGTGGCCGCCGACGGCGGGCGTCGGGCTGGCTGACGCGAGGACGCCCGAACCGGCGGTCGCGAGCACGAGCGCGCAGAGCGCGGCCCGCCATCGGGGCGGTCGTCCGCCGGGTGGGGTGACGTCCGTACGGGGCTGCGGCATCAGGGACCTCGTATCCGAGTGGGGTGGGGTGAAGTGGGGTGGGAGAAGTGGGGTGGACGCGCCGGAGGCCAGTGAGGCGAGGCCCGGTGGGGACATGTGCGGGGCCGCCATGATGGCGGGGGCGGGAGCGGGGTCGGCCACCATGGCGGTCCACATTCGGTCGTCTTCAAGCAACCTGAGGTCCGGTCAGGGACAGCCGCCGTCGGCGATGGTGTAGGTGCCGACGGGTGACTCCTTCAGGGTGTGGGTGACGAAGGTGTTGTACAGACCCATGTTCTGTTGGGAGCCCTTGGCGTAGGTGTAGCCGCCGCTGGTGACGGCCCGGCCGGCCTGGACGTGGGCGTAGTTGCTGCTCGTCCAGCAGGCGGCGGTGGCGCCGCCGGTGGTCGTGACGGTGACCGTCCCCGAACGGGGGCCCGCAGCACCGGTGTTGTCGCGCGCGGCGACCGCGTAGGTGTGCGTCGTGCCCGCCTTCAGTCCGCTGTCCGTGTACGACGTACCGCTCACCGTGGCGACCGGGTCGCCGTCGCGGAACACGGCGTAGTCGGCGGCGCCGCTCACCGCGCCCCAGGTCAGGCCGACGCCGGTGTCGGTGACCGCGGTCGTGGCCAGTCCCGTCGGTGCGGGCAGCGAGCCGCCGCCGGATCCGGAGCCTTCGAGGCCGAAGAAGCGGGCGATCCAGTAGCCGGAGCAGATCGAGTCAAGGAAGTAGGGGGCGCCGGTGGCTCCGCACTGCTGGGCACCGCTGCCCGGTTCGACCGGGGTGCCGTGCCCGATGCCCGGTACCGCGTCGACCTCGACGGCGACCGTGCCGTCCGCCGCCAGATACTCGTCGTGCCGGGTGGAGTCGGGCCCGATCACGGAGCTGCGGGTGGGGGTCTGGGACAGCCCCTGGACCGCCGTCCACTGGTCGCGCAGCTCGGTGGCGTTGCGCGGCACGACGGTGGTGTCCTGCTCGCCGTACCAGATCGCCGTACGGGGCCACGGACCGCCGTACGAGGGGTAGGCGTCGTGGACCCGCTGGGCCCAGGCGCTCGGAGCGAGGTCGACTCCGGGGTTCATGCAGGTGTACGGGCTGTTGTCGCGGGTGCAGTCGTAGGGCAGACCGGCGACGACCGCGCCGGCGGCGAAGACGTCGGGGTAGGCGGCCAGCATCACGGAGGTCATGGCGCCGCCCGCGGAGAGGCCGGTGACGTACACCCGACCGGGGTCGGCCCCGTAGGCGGCGACGGCGTGGCTCACCATCTGGCTGATGGAGAGGGCCTCGCCCTGTCCGCGTCGGTTGTCCGTCGTCTGGAACCAGTTGAAGCATTTGTTGACGTTGTTCGAGGAGGTCGTCTCGGCGAGCACGAGGACGAAACCGTCACGGTCGGCGAGCGCGGGCAGTCCGGAGTTGTCGGCGTAGACCTGAGCGCTCTGTGTGCACCCGTGCAGGGCGACGACCACGGGCGGCTTCGCGGGCAGGGACGCCGGACGGTACACGTACATGTTCAACTGGCCCGGATTCGAGCCGAAGTCGGTGACCCGGGTGACCGGCACGGCGGCCTGGGCCGCGGGCGCCGGGCCGGTCAGGGCCACCCCCAGGACGAGGGCCACGACGGTGAGGAGGCGGCTCAGCAGCGGGGCCGGCCTGTTCCGGCGCGTTCGGGGCGGAGTGGGGCGTTGCACGGCGGCTCCTTGTCTGGGGTGTCCGGCCCCCGCACGTACGGAGCCGTCCCTGACTCCGTGCGCGCGGGGCGTTGCGGAACCCCAGAGTCGACCGCCTGTGACCGCCGTGACATGGCGTCCGACACCACAACCGTCGGCACGTCAGTCGGCGTCGCGCGGATTGCGGGAGCGCCGCCCGGTCTGCTAGGCCGAGCGGTTGTCCGATGATCCCCCGGGCGTGCCGGATGCCCCGGGTGTCACCTCGGACGGCTCTCCGGGCTCTCCGGGGTCGCCCACAGATCCGGGCAGAGCACGGCGACGATGCGTTCGAAGCGGGCGGCCATCTCGTCGGCCGTCTGCTCGGGGTGGTGCCGCCACCAGGCGACGGCGGCGCTCACGGTCCCGTACCAGAGATGGGTGACGAGGTCGGCGTCGAGGGGTTCCACGGCCGGGGAGGTGTGCAGGAACTCGGACACGCCGACGGCGCCCATCCGGTTGAGTTCCCTCCGGTACACGGCCGCGGCGTCGTGCAGCGGACCCTCGGCCGGGAGCGTCCCGTCGTAGACGAGTTCCCAGTCGTGCAGTCGCGATTCGAGCGCGCGGAAGACGGCCTCCAGGGTGCGTACGGCGCGCGAGAGGTCGGAGGGCCCCCGCTGGGCGGACCCGACGGCTTCGACGAGGCGGGTGCCCGCCTGGTCGAGGCAGGTCAGATAGAGGCTGTCCTTCGATCCGAAGTACTCGTAGATCATCGGCTTGGTGATGCCGGCCCGCGCCGCCACGTGCGCGGTCGCCCCGCGCGCGTAGCCCTTCGCGCCGAACTCCTCGGCGGCGGCCTCCAGGATCAGCCGTTCCCGGTCCTTGCGCGGCATCCCCTTGGTTCCCACGCCCTGCGTCGCCCTCGGCTGCTTGCTCATGTCTCCACCCTATGCCAAAGTGACCGGGCGGTAAGTTACCCAACGTTCAATTCAAGCGCCTGGGGAGACGATGAGCGGCAAGACGCGTTCGTGGTGGGGCTGGGGAAACGTCGAGGACGCGGTGACCGGCGCGGAGCGGGCGGAACTCACCCGGCGCACGGCCGAGTTGCTTCCGGACGCGGACCTGACCGTGAACCCGGCGCCTCCGGTGGAGTCGTTCGAGGTGGCACCGAGCCGGGTCACGGCTCCCCCGGCGCTCGCCGCCTCGGCGTCGTACGACATCCGCGACCGGCTGGCGCACAGTCACGGCCAGGCGTTCCGTGACGTCGTCCGGGCGTTGCTCGGAAAGCTGCCCCATGTGCCGGACCTCGTGGTGCGGCCCACGTCGGAGGCCGAGGTGGTGCGGACCTTGGAGTGGTGCGACGGCGCCGGCATCGCGGTCGTGCCGTTCGGCGGCGGCACCTCGGTCGTGGGAGGCGTCGAAGCCCGTACGGGTGCGGAGTACGCCGGAGTGGTCAGCCTGGACCTCGGCTCCATGAACCGGGTTCTGGAGGTCGACGGGACCAGCCGGGCCGCGCTGGTGCAGGCCGGTGCCCTCGGCCCGCACTTGGAGGAGCAGCTCAGGCCCCACGGCTACACGCTCCGCTTCTTCCCGCAGTCCTTCGAGTTCTCCACGCTCGGCGGCTGGCTGGCGACCCGGGCCGGCGGTCACTTCGCGACGCGCCTCACCCACATCGACGACCTCACCGAGTCGTTGCGGGTGGTCACCCCCGCCGGTGTCGTGGAGAGCCGCCGCCTCCCGGGCTCCGGTGCCGGCCCCTCGCCCGACCGGATGTTCCTCGGCTCCGAGGGAAGCCTCGGTGTCATCACCCAGGCCTGGGTACGACTTCAGGACCGGCCACGTTGGCGGGCGGGGGCGTCGGTCGCCTTCAAGGACTACGAAGCGGGAGTCCGGGCCGTACGGGCGCTGGCGCAGTCCGGCCTCGATCCGGCCAACTGCCGTCTGCTGGACCCGATGGAGGCGTTCATCAACGCGGGCAGTCCGAGCGCGGTCCTCGTGCTCGGCTTCGAGTCCGCCGATCATCCCGTCACCGCCTGGATGGAACGCGCCCTGGAACTGTGCCGCGATCACGGGGGCACGCTTCCGGAGCCGCCGCGCCACACCGACACCGCGGACACGGCCGCGCGGACCGCGGCCGCCGACACCTGGCGCGCCTCCTTCCTGCGGATGCCCTACCAGCGGGACGCCCTCGCGGCTCAGGGCATGATCGTGGAGACGTTCGAGACGGCCTGCACCTGGGACCGGTTCTCCGAACTCCGCGCGGCCGTCGACGCAGCGGCCCGGGACGCCATGCGCCAGGTCGGCGCCACGGGTGTCGTGACCTGCCGGTTCACCCACGTCTACCCCGACGGCCCCGCCCCGTACTTCGGGGTCTACGCCGCGGGCACGTGGGGCAGGACCGTCGAGCAGTGGGACGAGATCAAACAGGCGGTCTCCGAGGCGCTCATCGCGCACGGCGCCACCATCACCCACCATCACGCGGTGGGCCGGGACCACCGGCCGTGGTACGACCGGCAGCGCCCGGACCTGTTCGCCGCGGCTCTGCGGGCGGGCAAGGCCGTGCTGGACCCGTCCGGGATCCTCAATCCCGGAGTCGTGATCGACCCCTTTCGCTGAACCGGTTCCCTTCACCGCGGTCACGGGGCCGAGCCGCCCCGTGACCGCGGGCCCCCGGCTACCAGCCGACGGCGACCAGGAGCCACTGCGGGCTGCCGTGGGAGACGAACGAGGACTGGCCCGCCACGTCGTCGTAGGGGAAGCCGTAGGCGAGGTTGTTGATCGCATTGTCGTGCCAGAACTTGGCGTAGTAATTGGCGGGCGCGGCCTTGTAGTACTGGGCGGGGTCGCCCTGTTGGGAGGCCGGCAGGGTCGCCACGTGACGGTTGAGCGCGGCGCACATGTTCGGGTTGCTCGCGAGGGCCGCCGCGCATCCGAAGATGTCGGAGGTCGCCGCGTTCACGCCCACGGACTGGGCGTAGGCAGTGAAGTAGGTGGCGTTGGCGCCGCCCGCGCGGAAGCTCGGGTCGCTGCCGGGCGCGATGATCCGGTACGGGGACTGGGTCTGGGCCAGCACCTTGAACTGGTCGGGGACGGCGGCCGTGAACCGCTGGAAGGTCGTGGCGCGGTCCTCGGCGAAGGTCTGCCGGTTCTCACCGACCTCGACGTCGTACCCGTCCTTGGAGTGCAGCCGCATGGCGATCTTCAGCCCGAAGGCGTCGACGCGTGTGGTGTTGCCGTTGAACACGTCGTTTCCGACGGTGAATTCGATGAAGTCGTAGTACGAGCTCGCCGGTGAGCCGAGGTAGAAGTACATGCGCCCCGCGGAGTTGGCCGGCATGTCGAGGTAGGGCTGCTCGGCGATGGAGTGGACCTGGCCGTTGAAGCTCCAGTACACCTGGCTGTCGGGGTACTTGCCGTTGGTGCGGTTGAGGACCTTGACCTCGACGGCGTTGTTCGCGGCGGGAATGTCGCTCGTGCTGCCCCAGAAGTCGTCCGGCGGGGTGGTGCTTCCGGGCCCGTACACCTGGAACTCCCACAGGGAGTAGCCGTACGGGGTGGCGCGCGTCGTCCCGAGGACGCGGACGTAGCGGCCGCTGCCGGTGACGTTGATGTTCTGGGTGCCACCGGTGCCGGTCGTCGTGGAGTGGACGGTGGCCCAGGAGTTCGCGTCGGTGGAGGTCTGGATCTGGAAGGACTTGCCGTAGGCGGCCTCCCAGTTCAGGGTGACGCGGGTGATCTGCTGGACCGACCCGAGATCGACGCGCAGCCACTGGGGGTCGGAGAAGGCCGAGGACCACCGGGTGCCGGTGTTGCCGTCGACCGCGGCTCCCGCGGGGAAGGAGCCGTTCTCGACCGAGGAGGCCGTGGCGGGCCGCCCCTGGGACAGCAGTTGATCGGCGGCGTGCGCGGGTGCCGGGCTCAGGAAGGCGACGCAGGCGGCGAGCAGGACGACGACGAGACCGAGGGCGGTACGGGCCCGTGCGGTTCTGCTCGACGATCGCCGGGGAAGGGCGCTGGCGCTGGCTAAGGACTGCATGCGGGATCTCCTCATGCCGGGTCGGCGTGCGTGGGGGCGGAGCAACAGCAGACGGAGAGCGCTCTCTCCGGGTTGTATCCCCGGACGTTCCAGACGTCAACAACTGAAGCTGAAATAAGAGGAGTTCCCGTGCCGAGCCTCCCGGAGCCCGATCCGTCACCGCTTCCGCCCCGTCCGCGAGCCACCGCGTTCGAACCCCGACGACGCGACCGGCCCCGCGCCGGACCTCGTCTTCAAGAGACGAAGACGAATCCGCTGCCGCCCCCACGGCTCATTGGATCAGGTCGGTGTGCGGATGCTCGGGGGACGTCGGGCAGACGTAGAGCTGCATGTTGTCCGTGCTCCCCACTTCGACCCCGGTCGGCTGCGAGAGGCGTTGGCCCCCGCGACGGGCGGCGTGGGCGGCGGCCTGGTCTTCGCGCGGCGCCCAACTGCATCCCTCACCGCCGCTCCATTCGAAGGAAGCGATGGTCAGCAGCGGGACCATCTGCGCCTCGCAGACAGTGCAGTGGCGGCGATACGGGTCGGTGCGGCCCCACGGAGGCCAGCCGCCGACCTTCCAGCCGGGAGCGTCGGCGAGCTCGCAGTCGTAGAAGTCCCGCGGATAGTCCCCGTAGGCGCTGTCGACGCTGACACCGGCTGCCTCCCATCTGCTCATGTCCTCCACCATCAGCCGCATCTCCGGGCTCAGATCGAGGCTGTCGGGGTATTCGGTGATCGCTTCCGGTGCCAGCAGGCACGGCTCCGGCACATAGCCCGGATAGTTCGCCTCGAACGGCTCCGGCGGTGTGGCGAGGATGTCGACGACCTCGGCGGCGGACCGCCAGAACAGCGCGGTCGACGGCTTGTTGTCCGGTTCGTGGTCGTAGGGGCACCAGAGGATCTGGAGCAGATCGGCCTCGCCGGGCGGCCGCAGCAGGGGTATGTCACGCAGGTAGAGCTGGGCCACGGGCAGCATGGGGACGGGGCAGTCCGCGGGCGGAGGGCTGACGGCGAGGCGCGCCGCGAGCCTCGCGGCGCTTCGTTCCTTGAGCGCCTCCTCCTCGGGCGTCGGCTCGACATCACCGGCATCGGGGCGCCACCGGGCCCGTTGGCGCCTCTCGAGCCGCACTATGGCAGGCGACTCGCGGAACCAACTGTCGAAGTGCAGGTGCGCGTCCTCGCAGTGCGGCCACGGCTCGTCGGCCGGCCACAACAACGGCCCGCCGACCGAGCTCTCCCTGACCGAGGGCGACCCCGGGCGGGGATGCAGCCGCATCGCAGGACGCGCGGACGAAGCCAGCTCGGGAAAGACCGCGGCCACATCGGCGGGCCGCGGCGGAGTCGTACGTACGAAGACCATGTCGATGATCCTGCCACCGGCCACTGACAGTCCCCTGCCGCCTCGATCGGCGCCGGTGACGTCGGTGCCCGGCGGGTCGGGTCCGACGCGGCCGGGCCCGGCCGCGGTGACGGAGTCGGCGGGCGCGAGGTCGCATGTCCGCGAGGGCTCACTGGACCAGTTCGATGTGCGGATGGTCCGGGAACGCCCGGCACACATGGAGCTGGAGGTTGTTGCCGCCGGTGATGTCGATCCCGGTGAAGTCGCCGGCCTGGGTGCCCAGGGGAACCTGGGTCGGGTTCGCCCGTTCCTCGTCGGGGATCCAGGTCTCGCTGCCGCCGTCCCATTCCGAGGAGGCGATGGTCAGGAGCGGAACCCTCTCGATGCCGCACTCGGGGCAGGAGCGGTCGACGGGGTCGGTGGGACTCCAGCGGGTCCAGCCGCCGGTCTTCCAACCGGGGGCGTGGCAGAGGTTGTTCAGGTAGAGCTCGCCGGGGTCGTCCGCGTACGCGTCGTACCGCGCGGGATCGATCGTCTCCCAGCGGCTCATGTCGTCCAGTTGGTCCTGAAGGTCCTGGCTCAGCTCCGAGGGGTTGGGGAACTCGGTGACCTGCTCGGGTGAGAACAGGCACGGCTCCGGGAGGTAGCACGCCGACTGGACGATCGGCGGCTCGGGCGGCGCGTCGAGGACGTCGGTGACGGTGGCGGAGGAACGCCAGAAGAGCGCGGTCTTCGGGTGGGCCATCTCGTGATCGAAGGGGCACCACAGGACCTGGAGGAGGTCCGCGTCGGGCGGGCAGGGGAAGGGGACGTCGCGGGCGTAGAGCTGCGCGACGGACACGAGGGGGATCGGGCCGTCGAACCACGGGCGGCCCGCGCCGATCCGCTTCCAGGTCTCGCGTTCCTCGGGGGTCCACTGGGGAGCCTCGGGGTCATGGCGGAGCCGCTCGGCCGCCGCGGCGCGGTCACGGCGGAAGAACCGGATGTCGCCCGGGGAGAGGACCCTCAGCGACGCGCGGCTGTCGTGCGGCTCGTCGCAGTACGGCCACGGCTCGTCGGCGGGCCACAGGAGCGGCCCGCCCACGGAGCTGTCGTGCACGGTCGGGGATCCGGGGCGCGGATGCAGCCGGGTCGCCGTCCGTGCCAGCGGGGCCAGTTGAGGGAAGAGCGCGGTGATGTCGAACGGCCGCGGTGGGGTGGTGAAGTGGGCGGTCATGGCGGTGATGCTGCCAGCCGAGTCTGACAATGGGCAGATCCCTCGACGCCTCCAGGCCGCGTGCTCCAACGCCGGCCGGCTCCCGCCCGGTTGCCCCTGTGCGGCCGACGGCGACGATGGTCCGTCGGCGCGGGGATCACCGCGCGGATGCCGCTCCCGCTCAGGTGTGCCCCCGCGGGTGCCTCGTTCCGGCTACCGCTGGTGCGCGATGTCGCCCAGGCACAGGGCCGCGAGGCGTGGGAGGCGGCTGTGCATCTCGGCCGCGTCGTCGAAGTCGAAGTCCTCGCCCATGTCGTCGTCGCCCTGAGGGGAGCGGGCGCGTGAGGCCTCGTATGCGGTCCAAGCTGCGTAGAAGTCCTCTTCGTCGCCGGTGATGCGCCCGAACGCCCGGGCGGCGACGTAGTTGACGTCCTCGTCGAAGAGCGCTTCGTCGCGGTGCGCCCCGGCCGCGGCGATCACCGACGGGTGCTCGGCGAGTCGGTCCGGGGCCGATGCCGCCTTCTCGTACCAGTCGCGTCCCTGGGCGATGAGGCCCGCGCGGAAGTCCATGAAGCTGTCGTCAGAGCAGCCTCCGCCGATCAGGTAGGCGGCGGCCCACACGTCCCATCGGTACACCGCTCCGCTCGCCTCGTCGAAGCGCTCCTGATAGCTCAGGATGTCTTCCTTGGTGCGGGTGGCCAGTTCGTCGGTCAGCACTTCGGCGAACGGCCTGTCCGCCGTGGCGGCCGACCGCGCGGCCTCGATCGTGGTCCAGAACTCGGAGATGTCCATGGCCCGGCACTGTGTCACCCGGGTCTGACAACAGCGTCTCGACGGTCGCGCCCATGCCCTGATGTCCGGGACTACGGTGGTGGCGCGACCTGTGGATTCCCCGAGACCGAAGGGCACCGCCGCATGCCTCCTTCTCCCGCCCCCGCCGACCAGGCCGTCGCCCTGCTGCGCGAGCTCGGCGCCGCGGACATCGCGCATCCGGGCGGCACGCTCTTGGCGCACTGCCAACGTGTCCAGGACGGACTCGCCTTGTGGGGAGCTCGTCCCGCGCTCCAACTCGCGGGTCTTTGCCACGCCTTCTACGGAACCGACGGGTTCGCCACCGCCTTGCTGTCTCCGGACAGGCGCTCCGAACTCGGCGACGTCATCGGCGCCGAGGCCGAAGCCATCGTGTACCTCTACGCCTCATGCGATCGCACGGCCACCTATCCGACGCTCGCGGACGCCGACGGGGGCTTCCGGAATCGGTTCACCGGACGTACGGAGACCCCGGAGCCCCACCTCCTACGGGACTTCGCCGAGCTGTCCGCCGCCAACGAACTCGACCTCGCCCGCATCGACCCGGCCTTCCGCCGGAAGTGGGGAGCCGAACTCCTCGCCCTGTTCACCCGATTCCGCCCCCTGCTGAGCCGGGCGGCCTGGTCGGACTGCCGAGCGGTGCTCGCCGCCGGCTCCCCAGGACTGAGCGAATGAACCGGGCTGGGCGACGGAGCACCGACCCGCCCGCTACCTCGTCCGCCGTACGGCGCGGTACTGACGCGCCAGTACGCCCAACAGCGCCGGCACGGAAGGACGCGCGCCGCCGTCGACCAGACCCCCGCCCTTCCGGCTGACCGCGTCCAGTCGGAGCTCCTGCACCTGGAGAAGCGCGGTGATGAAGGGGCGCGTCCCTGGTGGCACCAAGTCGGCCAACTCATAGCTCACGGACAGTCGCGGGCGTGCCAAGTCGACCTGTTCCCGGACCAGTTGCCCCAGACGCGCGCGGACGGCGTCCGTGGGGCTCCGCAGAACCCCGACGGACAGGCCGTGACGTTCCAGATCCTTGCCCGGGATGCCGACCTGCCCCTCCCCCGCGTCCTCGGCGAGATCGTCGAGGAAGTCGATGCGCTGCATCGCCTCGACGAGATCACGGCAACGCCGTACGAACACCTCGTCCTTCCCGGTGTCCGCTCGCTCCAGCAGACAGACCAGGAGCATGAAGCCGGGCAGGGAGTATCCGTCGACGTAGGACTGGAGCTCGTCCTCGGTGTCGAAGCCCGTGTAGTCGACCTCGTGTCGCGCTCCCCGTAGGAAGTCCTCGACGGATTGCCTCAGTTGGGGGTGCCGGTCCGCCGCGTCGACGAGCGCGCGAAGCGTCGCATCGGTGGCGGTCGCGCCGTCGAGTGCCGCACGCGTGGCGGAGGCCCACGACTCCAGCGCCGCACCGCGCGCCGCGCGTGTCCCGGTGTCGATGCGCTCGTCCGTCTCGTGCATGAAGGCGACAGCGGCGATGACCGGTGGATGCAGGCGCGCCGGGAGCAGGAGCCGGACGGTCAGATACTCCGCGGTCCTGAACCGCCGTACGAACCTCCGCTGTCGGTCGTACGCGGTCCGCAGGTCCGGCTCGGTGATGCCGGCCTCGCGCAGCGTGCGGGTCCACGTGGGCATGTCGCGTTCCTTACTCTGCCGGTGACTTCCGGGGCGGAGGTGTGCTGGTGAAGCGTACGAGTTCGCCCCGCCGAGCACCCGCGCGCGCAGGGGTCATCCGGTCGTCGGGCGTGAACTCTCGTACAGGCGGGCCGCCTTGGTCGTGAGGTAGCGCTGCTCAGGAGTGCTGGTGGTGAGGGCTGCCGCCAGGCGGTAGTGGTGCGTCGCCGGTGTCGTATCCCCGGCCATCTCCAGCAGGTGGGCCCGCACCGCGTGCATCCGGTGATGGTCCACGAGGGCACCACGGCCGTCGGTGGCGAGTCGGTCGAGCAGCGCCAGGGCGGCGGCCGGACCGTCGACCATCGCGAGGGCGACAGCACGGTTGAGCGTCACCAGCGGATTGCCCGTCACGTGTTCGAGCAACTCGTACAGACCGTGGATCTGCCGCCAGTCGGTGTCCTGCGCGCGAACGGCAGCGGCGTGCACGGCCGCGATGGCGGCCTGCAACCGGTACGCGCCGGGTCGCCCCGGCTTCGCGCCGGTGCCGGGCCTGCCTCCCTTCGAGAACGTGCCCATCAGCAGCGCCGAACCCTCCTGGATCAAGCGGCGGTCCCAGAGCGTGCGGTCCTGGTCGGTCAACGGGATCAGCTCGCCGTGCGGGCCGGTGCGCGCCGGGCGGCGGCCCTCCGTCAGCAGCATCAGGGCCAGCAGCCCGGCCACCTCGCCCTCGGCCGGCAGGAGTCGGTGCACCTGCCGCGCCAGCCGGACCGCCTCACCGGACAGGTCCGCCCGGTGCAGGACCGGGCCGCCCGAGGCGGTGTAGCCCTCGTTGAACAGGAGATACAGCACGTGCAGGACGGAGCCGAGCCGCGCGGGCCAGTCCGGTGCACCCGGTACGGGCACCTCGAATCGCACGGATGACACCTTCAGCCGCTGCTTGGCCCGGCTGATGCGCTGCGCCATCGTCGCCTCGGGCACCAGGTGGGCGGCCGCGATCTGGGCGGTGGTCAGTCCGCCCACGGCCCGCAGGGTCAGGGCGATCGCCGAGGCGGGCGTGAGCGCGGGGTGGCAGCACATGAACAGCACCGCGAGCGTGTCGTCGTCGGCGGGACCCGCGCCCGGGGACGGCTCCCTGGCGACGCGTTCCTCACGACGCCGCCGTGCCGTCTCGCTGCGCATCCGGTCGGTGTACCGGTGCGTCGCGGTGCGCAGCAGCCAGCCGCGCGGGTTCTCCGGCACCCCGTGCGCGGGCCAGTGCCGGGCGGCGGCGATCAGGGCTTCCTGGACGGCGTCCTCACACGCGTCGAAGTCCCCCAGCCGCTGCGCGAGCGTGCCCAGGACCTGCGGCGCCAGCTCGCGCAGCAGGTCCTCGACGGTCGGAGCGTCGGTCACAGGTCGAACGCGACGTCGTCCATGACCCGGCGCACCTCGACCGGCTGCCGCGTCGGCACGCCGCCGGGGCCGGGCACCGCCGAGATCCTGGCGGCGATCTCCAGGGCCCGGGCCTCGGACTCCACGTCGACGACGTTGAACCCGGCCAGGACCTCCTTGGACTCGGGGAACGGACCGTCGGTCACCACCGGCGCCGAGGCCCCGTCCGAGCGCACGATCCTGGCCAGACGCGGGTCGGCCAGCCCGGTGAACTGCACCATCTCACCGCTCTCGACCAGTTCCCCGGTCAGCGCCTCGTAGTAGTCGAAGTGCGCCGTGATGTCGTCGGGAGCCCACTCGTCCATGGGCTGCTCGAACTCTCCACCGTCGTGGTTGACCATCAGCAGGAACTTCGGCACGTGAACTCCTCGATCTTCGGCGCGCCCAGTGTGACGCACTCCCCTACGAACGGAGCCACCTACGGGTTCTCTACATCGCCGGAAGGAAATTCCGGGAAACCACAGCAGGGGAGGCAGGAGTCGAACCTGCGACGTCCGGATGTGGCAGCCGGCGCTCTGGCCTCTGAGCTACACCCCTTCGACACGTGCCGGCCTGCACGACCCGCCCGGTCCCCCTCCACCGGTTTTCCGCCTCCTCGGGACCGGTGGGGTACGTCCCGTACAATTTGGGTCCGAACGATCAAAGGGAGCGTGCCCGTGCCCGGCCAGCGGTCCATCACCGAAGCGGAAAAGCTGGCGGCTGCGAAGCTGGGCGGCCTACCGGTACACCGCGAGCAGATGGCGGTCGTCGCGAACATCTACCGGGCCGCCTCCGCGGTCCGCCAGCACCTGGAGAACTCGGTCCTGCGCGACGCGGATCTGACCTGGACGTCCTTCGTCGTGCTCTGGGTGGTCTGGATCTGGGGCGAGTCCGAGACCCGGCACGTCGCCGAGGAGGCCGGGATCTCCAAGGGCACGCTCACCGGTGTCTCGCGCACCCTGGAGGGGCGGGGGCTGATGACGCGGTCGGGTCATCCCTCCGACGGCCGGCTGAAGCTGCTCGATCTCACCGACGAGGGCGAGGCGCTGATGCAGCGCCTGTTCCCGCGGTTCAACGAGGAGGAGGCGTTCGTCGCCTCCCGGCTCAGCGAAGAGGACTGCCACAGCGTCGCCGAAGGACTGCGGCAGGTCGTACGCCAGGTCGAGGAGGAGGGCGAGGAACGCCGCCTCACCCTGCTCGACGGCGCCGAACCGGCACCCCGCCGCAGCGGCCGCCGGGCGAAGGGCTGACAGGTGACGGCTGACGGCTGACGGCTGACGGCTGACGGCTGCGGGATCTCCTCCGCAGACCACCAGCCCGGCGCCCGTAGCCCCGGGCGCAACCCCGCAACCCCGCAACCCCGCAACCCCGCAACCCCGCAACCGGATCAAGGCCCCTCTCCGGCTCAACGCTCCCCGCCGGACGCCCGGACGAGCGCGTCGAACAGCGCCTGCTGGGCGGAGTCCTCGTGGGCCGTGTCCTCGGGGTGCCACTGCACGGCCGTGAACCACCCTTCGGCGCCGGGGAGTTCAAGGCCCTCCACGGTCCCGTCCGCGGCGCGCGCGGTGGCCGTCAGGCCCGAGCCGAGGCGCTCGACGCGCTGGTGGTGGTAGCAGGACGCCTCCACCTTCTGCGCTCCGGTGGCCCGTTCCAGCAGGGTTCCCCGCTCGACGGCCACCGGGTGCACGACGTGCCGGTGTTCGCGCTCGGGGCCGCCCATGTCCTGTTCCAGGGTGCCACCGAGAGCAACGTTGACGACCTGGAGACCTCGGCAGACGGCCAGCAACGGAAGACCCAAGTCGATGGTCCGCCGCGCGACTTCGAGGTCGAAGGCGTCCTGGAGGTCGTCCACGTCGTAGACGCTGTCGTGGGTGTCGGCGGCTCCGTAGCGGTGGGGCGCGAGGTCACCGCCTCCTGGGAGCAGGACACCGTCGAAGCGGGCGAGGCGCGCGGTCACGTCCGTGGCGGAGGGATCGGCCGGGTGGATGGTCGCCGGTTCGCCGCCGGCCCGCCACACCGCCTCGATCAGGGCACGGGC
Source organism: Streptomyces sp. NPDC056738 (assembly GCF_042790435.1). Lineage (NCBI taxonomy): Bacteria > Bacillati > Actinomycetota > Actinomycetes > Kitasatosporales > Streptomycetaceae > Streptomyces > Streptomyces sp. NPDC056738. Next base: position 136,120 of record NZ_JBHTZF010000005.1, on the reverse strand, counting down.
GTTGACCTCGGCGGCGTACCGCAGCGCGGAGGTCGTCGCGGAGAAGCGGGCCGGTACGGCGATCAGGGGGCGCGTCACAACTGGATCCAGGTGGTCTTGAGTTCGGTGTACTTCTCCAGGGCGTGGGCCGACTTGTCGCGGCCGTTGCCCGACTGCTTCATGCCTCCGAAGGGAACGGTCAGGTCGCCCTCCTCGTAGCAGTTGACCCAGACCGTGCCGGCCTTCAGGGCTCGGGAGACCCGGTGCGCGGTGGAGAGGTCGGAGGTCCAGAGGCCGGCGGCGAGGCCGTACTCGGTGTCGTTGGCCAGTCGTACGGCCTCGTCGACGTCGTCGAACGTGAGGACCGACAGGACCGGGCCGAAGATCTCCTCGCGGGCGAGCCTCATGCCGGGGTCCACGCGGTCGAAGACGGTCGGCTCCAGGTAGCTGCCCCCGGTGTCGGTCAGGGTGCGGGAGCCGCCGGTGCGCAGCCGGGCGCCGTCGGCGAGGCCGGTGGCGATGTGGTCCTGTACCCGTCCCAGGTGCGCTTCGCCGACCAGGGCGCCCATCTCGGTGGCCGGGTCGAGGGGGTCGCCGATCCGCAGCTCTCGTGCGCGTCGTACGACGGACTCGGTGACCTGTTCCGCGATCGAGGTGTGCACGAGCAGCCGGGAGGGTGCCGTGCACATCTCGCCCTGGTTGAAGAAGATGCCCCAGGCCGCGGTGGCGGCCGCCTTCTCCAGGTCGGGTGCGTCGGGAAGGATGATGTTCGGTGATTTGCCGCCCAGTTCGAGCCATACGCGCTTGAGGTTGGAGTCGGCGGCGTAGTGCAGGAAGTGGCGGCCGACGGCGGTGGAGCCGGTGAAGGCGAGGACGTCGACGTCCGGGTGCAGGCCGATCGCCCGGCCGGCCACAGGGCCGGTGCCGCCCACGACGTTGAGGACGCCCGGAGGCAGTCCGGCCTCGGTGGCGATGCGGCCCAGGAGGAGCGCGGACAGGGGCGAGTTCTCCGAGGGCTTGAGGACGACCGTGCAGCCGGCGGCGAGCGCGGGGGCGACCTTCCAGCCGGCGAGCGTGAGGGGGAAGTTCCAGGGCACGACGGCGCCGACGACTCCGGCCGGTTCCCGGGTGACCAGGGCGAGCGCGTCCGCGGCGGTGTGCGGGGACTCGTCGGTGACCTTGTCGGCGAGTTGCCCATACCAGCGGAAGGTGTTGATCAGGGCGCGCAGTTCGATGTCGTGGGCGTCGGTGACGGGCTTGCCCATCTCCAGGCTGACGGTGAGCGCGAGGTCGGCGCGGCGTTCCTGGAGGAGGTCGGCGATGCGCAGCAGCGTCGCGCCGCGCTCGGCGGGCGCGAGGCGTGGCCACGGGCCGCTGTCGAAGGCGCGGCGGGCGGCGGCGACGGCCGCGTCCACCTCGGCGGTGCCCGCGTCGGCGATCTGGGTGAGCACCTGGCCGTCACGGGGCGAGACGGCGGCGAAGGCGGCTCCCGAGCCGCCCTCGTCGGCGCCGTCGATGTGATGGGCGCCGGAATGCTCCAGGGACTTGGCTCGGAGCAGCCACTCCTCGTGGGTGACGTCCGTCATGCGAGACCTCCCAAATATTATTTGAACCCAAACGATAGAGTCGGGGCGGAGCCATCACAAGGGCTCGAGGATTCGATTGCCGACAGGTCCGGGGACCCGTCGGGGAGGGGAGCGCCAGGTGCGCGCACTCGTCGTCCAGCACGACCACGTGACGGAGCCGGGGCTGGTCGGCGCCCGGCTGGAGGAGCGCGGGTACGACCTCACGGTCGTGACGGTCGTCCCCGAGCACCGCCACCGGACGCCGGACGTCGCGTTCGACTTCCCCGACGCCGGCGACTGGGACGTGATCGTGTCGCTCGGCGCCCCGTGGTCGGTCTACGACCGGACGGCTGTCGGTGCGTGGATCGACGGCGAACTGGCGCTCCTGCGCAAGGCGCACCATCTCGGCGTCCCGGTGCTCGGCGTCTGTTTCGGCGCCCAGGCGCTGACCACCGCGCTCGGCGGCCACGTGGAGGCGTCGCCGCGTCCGGAGATCGGCTGGGTCGAGGTCGCCACGGACGATCCGTCCCTGGTGGTGCCGGGTCCTTGGTTCCAGTGGCACTTCGACCGCTGCGTCCTGCCGCCGGGCGCCGAGGTGGTGGCCCGCAACGAGGTGTGCGTCCAGGCGTTCCGGACGGACCACGCCCTGGGGGTGCAGTTCCATCCGGAGATCACCACGGCGATGGTGCGGGGCTGGATCGAGTCAGGTGGTGCGGAGCAGTGCGTACGCCATGGTGTGGACCCCGGCGCGTTGCTGGCGCGAAGCCGGGCCATGGAACCCCTGGCCCGGACGAACGCCCGCCGCCTGGTCGACAGGTTCCTCGACCGGACAGCAAGCCCGGTCGGCTGACCGGAGCGGCTGACGAGCGTACGGCGGACCGGTCCGCGCGCCCGGAATGCGACGGGACGGGCCGGGCGACCGGCATACGACGGAACGGGCCGGGCCGGTCACCCGGCCCGGCCTGTGTCAGCCTCGGGCGGCACCCGCCTTGTCGCGGGTGAACCGTGCCGCCAAGACGCCCAGCAGGAGGACCACCGGGACGGTCAGCTCCAGCACGAGGGCCGTACTCCCCTCACCGCCGATGAGGGTGGTGAAGTTCTGGACGATCAGCCAGATCGCCCCGGCCACGCCGAGGGCCCCCAGGGACGGGGCGATCAGGGTGTTCCACGGCCGAGTGTCCAGGCGCTCGCGGCGGAAGAAGGCCACCACCGAGACCGAGGTCAGCAGGTACAGCGCCATGATGCCGAGGACGGCGACGCCGCTGCCCCACGAGAACAGGGTGAGCACCGGGTCCTTGCCGGCCAGCGCGAACGGGACCACCAGGAGGACCGCGACGGCCGTCTGGACCCAGCCGGCCACGCTGGGCGAGTGCCGGCGGTTGATCGACGACAGCTTGCCGGGCAGCAGTCCGTCGCGGCTGAGCGAGAACAGGTAGCGGTTGGCGGAGTTGTGGAAGGCGAGGATGCCGGCGAAGAGGGAGGTGGCCAGCAGGACGGGCAGGACGTCGTTGACCCAGGTGCCGAGCAGGTCGGCGATGGGCGCGAACACGAAGCTCGTCGAGTCGCCGCTCTCCAGGGCCTTGCCCGCGGCCGCGGACACCTTCGAGGGGCCGTAGGAGGAGACCAGCATCCAGGAGGCGAAGCCGAAGAAGCCGGTGACGAAGGCGACGGCCGCGTAGGTGGCCCGCGGGACCGTCTTGCGGGGTTCGCGCGCCTCCTCGCCGTAGATCGCTGTGGCCTCGAAGCCGATCATCGACGCCACGGCGAACATGAGCGCCACACCCGGGGCGCCGTCGAAGGCCGCGCTCGGCGAGAAGGACTCCGTGAAGGCCAGCCCCTCGGGCCCGCCGCCCTTGAAGAAGGTGACCAGCGCGAAGACGCTCAGGATGCTGAACTCCGCCAGGACGAAGACCGCCAGCACCTTCGCGCCCATCTCGATGCCGGCGCTGCCGAGCACCTGGACGATCACCATCGTGACCAGCGCGCACGCCCACCAGGGCACGTCCAGGCCGGTGTAGTGCGCGAGCAGTCCGTTGACGGTCGCGCCGTACAGGCCGTACATGGCGGCCTGGATCGCGCAGTACGCGAACAGGGCGACGCCAGCCGAGCCGGTGCCGACGGTCCGGCCGAGGCCCTTGCCGATGTACGTGTAGAAGGCGCCGGCGTCGACGACGTGCCGGCCCATGGCCACGAAGCCCACGGAGAAGAGCAGGGTGATCAGACCCGCCACCACGTAGGCGGCGGGCGCCCCCGCGCCGTTGCCGACGCCGACGGCGATCGGGACGGCTCCCGCGACGCCGGTCAGCGGCGCCTGTGCGGAGAGGACGAAGAAAAGGATGCCCAGAACGCCGAGCGAGTTGGGCTTGAGCTTGCCTGCCGTGGGGGCGTCGGGCGCGGTCTGGTTCACGACCGCTGTCTGACTGTCCACTCGGATCACCTGCCAGGGAGGAAGAGGGATTCGTTTCAGGCCAAACGAGTTGCCTCATACTGGGCTGGAACTATCCGTTTGACAAGGGGCTGGGCCCGGTTTCCCTCCCGGGAACGCGACAGGCCCCGGACGACCGGCGTCCAGGGCCTCGCAACGCGCCGTCCGGAGCCTCAGTCGCGGCCCTCGGCGTCGGTGTGCCGCTCCTGCACCAGCCGGAGCAGCGAGCGCAGTTCCTCGATGGCGGCGTCGGTGATCTCGGGGCCGCCGAAGACGAGCTGGTGCAGCACCAGGCCGTCGAGGGCGGCGAAGACGAGGCGGGTGAGCGGCTGCCCGGATCCGTCGGGCAGCATGCGGGACAGCTCGCGCCCGGTGGCGTCGAAGTACTGGTCGTACAACGCGCGCAGATGCGGGAGCAGTTCGGGGCGGCGCCTGGCCTCCAGCAGGAGTTCGTACTGGAAGGACTGTATGTCCGGGTCAGCGGTGACCATGTCGGACACTCCGACCGAGAAGTCCTCGACCTTGCCGGTGCCGGGCTCCAGCGCGCTGGTGTCGAGGGAGGTGCGGATCGCGTGCGCGACGGCCTCCTCGATGAGCGCGTCGCGGGAGCCGAAGTGGTGGACGACCAGTCCGTGCGTGGTGCCGGCCTCCTCCGCCACGGCCCGGTAGGTGAGCCTGCGCAGCCCACCCCTGGCCACGACGCGCACGGCGGCGTTGAGCAGGGCCTCGCGGCCCTCTCCGTAGTTCATGCGCCGGCGCGGCTTGCGGGCCTCGGGAGTCTCGGCGGATTCGGTCATGGCTGCGACCCTACCCGCCTGTTCACGGGGCCCGGCACAGGCCCGACCGGGGCCGGGAACCGGTCCGCGGGCCCGCCGGCGAACCCGCTCCCGCCCGTGTCGGCGTACCCGCCCCGAGGGCCCGGGCTGGGGCTGGGGCTGGGGCACCGTACCGGGCGTCCTTCTCCGTGACACCCGGTACGGCGCGGTCGCGTCGCCCGCATCAGCGCCGGGGCGGGCGGATGCCGCGGAACTCCCAGTCCCCGCCGAGCGCGGTGGACAGGACCTCTTCGGACTCGGTGGGCTGGGCGCCGACGTCGGCGCGGATCGCGGTCGGGCCGGTCACGACGTGGTTGGTGAGCCGGCCCAGGCCCTCGACCTCGACCTCGACGACGTCACCGGGCTGCACGGGGCGGGAGTTGGCCGGCGTGCCCGAGAGCAGGACGTCGCCGGGGTACAGCGTGATCGTGCGGGCGATGTCGGCGACGAGGTAGTGCATGTCCCACTGCATCTCGTCGGTCGAACCGTCCTGCACCACCTCGCCGTTGACGTACGTCCGCAGGCTCTTGCCGCGGAAGTCCCAGTCGGTGACCAGGCCGGGGCCGAGCGGGCACAGGGTGTCGGAGCCCTTGACGCGGAGCATGGAGCCGGCGTCGGTGTCCCGGAAGTCGTGCAGGCCGTAGTCGTTGGCGACGGTGTAGCCCGCGATGTACTCCCCCGCCTCGGCCGGCGAGATGTTGCGTGCCGTCCGCCCGATGACGATGGCGACCTCGCCCTCGTAGTTGAGCCACTTGCAGCCCTCGGGACGCACGATGGCGCCCTTGTGGGAGTTGAGGGAGGAGGTGGGCTTGTGGAAGTACGTCGGGGTGTCGGGCAGGGTGATCCCGAACTCGTCGACGCGGCTGCGGTGGTTGAGGTGGACGGCGATCACCTTGGAGGGCACCACCGGGGGAAGGTGCTGCGCCTCCTCGGTCTTGACGCGGCGGCCGTCCCCGGCGACGAGTTCGTCCCCGTCGACGGTGACCTGGACGGCGGCGCCGTCGAGGAGGATGCGGCGGTATTCGGGCATGGCGGCTTCCTAGGAACGTCGGTGCGGGTTGTGGGGTGCGGCGGCAGCGGGGGCTCCCGCGCCGGTCCAGCCGTCGGCGGGGCGGTCGAACCAGAGGTGGACCTGGCCGGTGCCGATCGAGTTCTCGTACGAGCCGTACTGGCGGGCCTTCGCGACGCAGGCCTGTTCGCCGAGGGCGCCGGCCATCATCAGGTAGTGGAAGAACCTGGCCTCGGGCTTGTACTTCAAGAACTCGTCCATGGTGTCGAGGACCTTGTCGTGGCGGCCCTCCTTGAACCAGGCGATGCGCTCCAGGTCGGCCTCGCGCGCCTCGGGGGTGAAGATGTGCGCCGGGTCGCTGGACTCGTGGTCGCGCAGTTCACGCAGCGGCCAGAAGGTGTGCGACAGGGCGCCCGAGGCGATGATCAGCACCCGGCGGCCGGGGGTGGCGGCGATGCCGTCGGCGAGGGCCCGGCCGAGGCGCAGGTGGTCCTCCATGTCGCCGGTCTGGCACACCCCGATGGTCACCCACCGCTTGTCGGGCAGTCCCTCTCCGAGGAACTTCCAGAGGTTGATGGTGGCGTAGTAGACGGGCAGGTAGTCGTCGTCGATCGCGGTGATCCAGGTGCCGTGCTTGTCCGCGAACTTCGCGATGTTGTGGGCGAGTTCGGGGTCTCCGGGATAGTCGTACGGCATGCGGCTCATGCCGCGCGGCAGTTCCTCGGAGGTGAACAGGCCGGCCCTGCGGTGCTGCGCGGTGGCGACGAACTCGACGGTGGTGGCCCAGTGCGAGTCGAGGACGACGACGGTGTCGTAGTCGTCGCGGTCGAAGACGTCCTCGCGGAGCTGTTCCAGACCGGTGACGAGGGTGATCTCCTTGCCCTCGTTCAGCTCCAGCCGGATCTCCTCGGGCAGCACGATGGTGGGCACGTGGGCGAGCAGTCCCGCCCCGACGATCTCACCCATGGTCCTTCCATCCCTTCGGCGCGGTCACGGTGTTCTTCAGGTCGCAGTAGAAATCGAAGCTCCAGGTGCCGCCCTCTCGGCCGACGCCGGAGTGCCGGGAGCCGCCGAAGGGTGCCTGGAGGTCGCGTACGAAGAAGCAGTTGACCCAGACCGTCCCGGCGACGAGCTGCCGGGTGACGCGTTCGGCGCGGTCCCGGTCGCCGGTGGCGAGGGTGGCGGCGAGCCCGAAGCGGGTGTCGTTGGCGAGGCGGACCGCCTCGTCCTCGGTGGTGAAGGTCTGGAGGGTCAGGACGGGTCCGAAGACCTCTTCCTGGACGATCTCGGAGTCCTGGGCGACGTCGGTGAGGAGGGTCGGCGCGTAGTACTGGCCCTCGCCCCGGTGACCGCCGACGACCGCGCGGGCGCCGGCGTCGATCGCCCGCCGCACGAATCCGTCGATCTTCTCGAGCTGGCGCTCGTGGATGTTCGGGCCGATGTCGGTGGCCTCGTCGCGCGGGTCGCCCTGCACGATCGTGGCGGCCTTCTCCACGAAGCGGCGGGTGAACTCCTCCGCGACGGACACCTCGACCAGGATGCGGGTGGCGGCGAGACAAACCTGGCCCGCGTTGTCGTACTGCTCCACGGCGAGGTCGACGGCGAGGTCGAGGTCGGCGTCCGCGAAGACCAGCAGCGGTGACTTGCCGCCGAGTTCGAGGCTGAGCGGGGTGAGGTTCGCGGCCGCCGAGGCGGTGATCCGCTGGGCCGTCGGCACGGAACCGGTGAAGCTGATGCGGCGCACGTCGGGGTGCGAGGTGAGGGCGTCGCCGATCTCGGAGCCGTACCCCTGGACGATGTTGAGGACGCCGGCGGGCAGTCCGGCCTCGGCGGCGATGTCCGCGAGCAGGGACGCGGTCAGCGGGGTCCATTCGGCGGGCTTGAGGACGACCGTGTTGCCGGCGGCAAGGGCCGGGGCGACCTTCCAGGTCGACAGCATCAGCGGGGCGTTCCAGGGGGTGATGAGCACCGAGGGGCCCGCCGGGTCCCAGCTCACATGGTTGGTGTGGCCGCGGGTCTCGAAGTCCTCGTGGTCCAGGCTGAGGAGCCAGTCGGCGAAGAAGCGGAAGTTGTGGGCCACGCGCGGCATCACGCCTCGGCGGTGCGAGCGCAGGAGGGCACCGTTGTCGGTGGTCTCGACGATCGCCAGGTCCTCGATCCGCTTCTCCACGCCGTCGGCGACGGCGTGCAGGATGCGGGCCCGCTCGGCGCGGGGGGTGGCGGCCCAGGCGGGGAAGGCGGCCTTCGCGGCGGCGACGGCGGCTTCGGCCTCCGCCGCGGTGCCCCGGGAGATCTCGCCGAGGACGCTGCCGTCGATCGGTGAGACGTCGGTGAACGTCTCGGCGGAGGCGACGCGTTCGCCGCCGATCCAGTGCCGGGTGTCGACGGCGACCCCGGCCACCGTGAGGGTGTGCTCGGTCATGTCCGGACTCCAAGTCCTGTGGTGGGTACGGTGGTCGCGGTCACTCGGCGCCGGAGATGCCGGACTCCAGAAGGCGTCCGCCGTCCCAGACGACGCCGACCTGCCGGTAGTAGGCGCCGATCGGCTCGCGGATCTCCAGCCGGGCCAGTTCCTCGGTGGGCGCCTCGAACAGTTCCAGCTCGGCGTCGCCGGTCCAGGCCTGTCCGCCCTCGAAGGAGGCGGCGCCGGACTCGATCAGTTCGTCGAGCGCGAGGCCCTTGCCCTTCTCGATGGAGGGCAGCCAGCGGTGGTGGGCCATGGGGTGGCTGTTGACGAAGCCGTTGGTCTCGGACGGCTCGCGCAGGGTGACGACGGCCTGGGCCAGGCGCCGGTCGGCGGCGGCGAGGGTGGCGCCGAAGCGGGCGCCGGCCTCGATGCGCGGGGCCGGGCCGTAGGGGTGCGGGCGGGTCTGGTGGATCGACCCGAGCTTCTTCGGGTAGCCCTGGTGCAGTCCGCGGGCGATGGCGAAGTCCTTGTCGACCCAGATGTACACGCAGCGGGTGTAGGTCTGGCCCCGGTACTTGCAGCGGACGACCGCGAAGGCCTCCTTGTACTGCGCGAGGACGGGGTCGAGCAGTTCCTCGCCCGAGCCGGAGCAGGACTGCCAGTCCGCCCAGATCAGCGCGACCGCACCCGGGTCCTCGTCGGCCAACTCCAGCGATTCGGGCAGGAGTTCACGCACGCGGGCGGGGTCCGTGCGGTACTCGACGGTGAGCAGGTCGCCCGAGTAGCGCCACGGCGGGGACGGGACGAGCGACGAGGTGCCGCCGGCCGTCTTGGGGTGGAAGAAGCCACGGACAGGGGACATAGCGGGGATTCCTTACGCTTCGTTACGCGGTGAGGGCGGGCTGCTTCAGCAGGTGGGCGCGGTAGCGGGCCGCGCGCTGCGCGGCGGCCTGGCCGCCGAGGGCCACCACGCCGACCAGCAGGTCGCCGGCGTGGTAGCCGACCACGACGTCGCCGTCCGGGTCGCCTTCGAGGATCCGCACGTCGTCCTTGCCGAGCAGGGGCGAGCCGAAGGACTGGAGCCGGAACTCGTGCTGGTCGCTCCAGAAGGTGGGCAGCGGCGCGAAGGGAGCCAACTCGGCCTCCCTGCGGTCGAGATGGGCGGCGAGGACCTTCGCGGCGTGCTTGGCGGTGTCGGTGGGGATGGACCAGTGCTCGACCCGGCGGGGCGCGCCGTCGTAGCGGGCGTTGGGGAAGCGGGCGACGTCGCCGACCGCGACGACCTCGGGGCGGCCGCCGACGCGCAGGTGCTCGTCGGTGAGGACGCCGTCGGTCAGGTCGAGGCCGTTGCCGTCCAGCCACTCGGTGTTGGCGACCGAGCCGACCGATTCCACGACCACGTCGGCCGGGAGGACCGTGCCGTCGCCGAGGACGACTCCGGTGACGCGCTGTCCGCCCTCGAACCCGGCGACTCCCGCTCCGAGCGCGAAGCGCACTCCGCGCTCCTCGTGCCGCTTGAGCAGCGCGCCGCCCAGCAGTTCGCCGAGCGGTCCCACCATGGGCAGGGGCAGCGGGTCGACGACCGTGACCTCTGCCGCGCCGAGTCCCACGGCGGTGGCGGCGACCTCGCAGCCGATGAATCCGGCGCCGACGACGACCACCCGCGCTCCGGGCCGGATCAGCGCGTCGCGCAGGATCTGGGCGTCGGCGAGGGTGCGCACGGTGTGGCGTCCGACGAGCGGGCCGGGGCACCGGAGCCGGCGGGGGCGCATGCCGGTGGCGACGACCAGTCCGTCGTACGGGATCGCCTCGCCGTCGGCGAGTTCGACGACGCGTTCGTCCAGGCGGGCCGAGGTGATCCGCGTCCCGAGCCGCCATGCGACGTCGGCGGCGGCCGCCTTCGGGGTGAAGGCGAGGGACTCGAACGAGGCTTTGCCCGCGAGGACTTCCTTGGAGAGCGGGGGCCGGTTGTACGGCATGTGCGGCTCGTCGCCGACGACCGTGACGGCGCCGGTCCAGCCCGCCGCGCGCAGTTGCTCGGCGGCGCGCAGACCGCCCATCGAGGCGCCGGCGACGACGACGTGTCCCGTCATCGGGATCAGCCCTCGATCCGGATGGCCTGGAGCGGGCACACGTCGGCGGCTTCCTCGACCTCGTCGCGCAGCGCCTCGTCCACGTCGGAGACGTAGGCGAGGTGGCCGTCGTCGTCCATCGAGAAGACGTCGGGGGCGGCGAAGACGCACTGGCCGTGGTCCTGGCACTTGATCATGTCGACGACGACCTTCATGGCCGGTCCTCCTGTGGATACGGGCGTCGGAGCAGGGAGGGAAGGGGAAGAGAGGGGCCCGACCGATGTCGGACCGGGCCCCTCGGCCAAGGGGATGCGGGACCTCGCGGAACCGCATCCCCGACTCGTTTGGCTTCAAACAACATAGGAAGCCGTTCGACCCTGGTCAATACCTGTCCAGGTGGATAAATTCTTACCGCCGACCCCTTGCGGGACCTGAATGCGACTCATACCGTTCGGATTCAAACGACCGACTCGGGGTTCGACTCTCCTCCCCCGCACCCCGGCTTCCGTTTCTCTGCACACCACGCGTCCCCGGCCTCAGACCACGGGGACACCCCACCCTTCCGCCAAGGAGACAACGGTGAGCGCATCCGACACCCCAGAGATCCGCCGGCACATGGAGCGGCTCGCCGCCGAGGGCGTCGACGTGGTCCGGGTCGTCTATCCCGACCTGATCGGCACCGACCGCGCCCGTGACGTCCTGCTCGACCACCTGCCGTCGGCCGGCGAGCACGGACTGGCCTTCTGCCGCGCCGTCTACCACACGACACCGCAGGGCGACGTGGTCCCCGTCGCGGGCGGCCTGGACGCCGGACTGCCCGACGTGACCGTACGCCCCGACCTGTCCACCGCGGCCGTGCTGCCGTGGGAGCCCGGCGTCGCGACCTGCCTCGGCGAGGTCACCGACCCGGCGACCTCGGCCCCCGCGCCGGAATCACCGCGCGACCTGCTGCGGACCGTGCTGGCCCGGTGCGCCGAGCACGGGCTGCGTCCGGTCGTCGGACCCGAGCTGGAGTACTTCCTGCTGGAGCCCGCGCCCGACAGGCCCACCGGCTGGCGCCGCGCCCCGGAGACCACCGGCGCCGTCTACACCGCCGGACTGCGCGCGGACCCCGGCAACCATCTGCTGCGCACCCTGCGCATGCTGCGCGATCTCGGCCTGGGCGTCGTCACCGGCAACCACGAGTTCGACGGCGGCCAGTACGAGATCAACCTGACCCACTCGGCGGCCCTGGACGCGGCCGACCGCGCCTTCCGCTTCAAGGCCGCCGTCAAGGAGCTCGCCCGCCAGGAGGGCAACCTCGCCACCTTCATGGCCAAGCCCTTCGGCGACGCCGGCGGCTCCGGCTTCCACCTCCACCTGTCCTGCGAGGACACCGAGGGCCACAACGCCTTCGACGACCCGTCGGGCGCCCACGGTCTCTCGGCGACGGCCCGCCACGCCATCGCGGGCATCCTCGCCCACGCGCCCGCGCTCGCCGCGCTCGCGAACCCCACCGTGAACTCGTACAAGCGCTTCGGACCCGACACCCTCGCGCCCTGGCTGATCGACTGGGGGCTCGACAACCGCAGCGCCATGGTCCGCATCCCGCCGGAGCGCGGCTCGGGGGCCCGCCTCGAACTGCGGCTCGGCGACGCCAGCGCCAACCCGTACCTGCTGATCGCCGGAACCATCGCCGCCGCGCTGCTCGGCGTGCAGGCCGGAGAGGAGCCCGAGGCGCCGCTGGAGGGCTACGGCTACGACACCGCCCGCTCCGCCCTGCTGCCCACGAACCTGGCCGCCGCGCTGGACGCCCTGGAGGCGGACACCGCCCTGACCGACATCCTCGGCAAGGACTTCGTCGCGTCCTTCCTCACCTACAAGCGGGACGAGGTCGAGCGCTTCGGGCGGCACGTCACCGACTGGGAGTTCACCGAGTACGCCTACCACCTCTGACCCTTCGAAGCCCGGCCCAGGAGAACCACCATGACCAGCCCCACCGTTCCCGCCACGCCCACCACCCAGGCCGAACTGCGCGCCGCCCTCGCCGAGCCGCTGCCGCTCGAAGAGGTCGACCTGGCGAATCTCGACAACTTCGCCGACGGCATCAAGCCGTGGCGCATGTTCCACACGCTGCGCCACGAGGACCCGGTGCACTGGCAGCCCGAGGAGGCCCCCAACTCCGGTTTCTGGGCGGTCACCCGGCACGCGGACATCGCCACCGTGGACCGTGACGCGGAGACGTTCACCTCCTCGAAGTTCGTCAACCTCGAAGAGCTGGACGACGACCAGATCAAGAAGCGGGCGTCCATCCTGGAGCTCGACGGGGTCCGCCACCGCGCCATGCGCAGCGTCATCCAGCGCCAGTTCGGCGCGAGCGTCATCAACAGCTACAGCGACTTCCTGCGCGGTCTGACGGCGCAGACCCTGGACGCGGCCCTGGCCAAGGGCTCCTTCGACTTCGTCGCCGACGTCTCAGCCGACTTCCCCATCAACGTCCTCGCCCGTCTCCTCGACGTGCCGCCGGAGGACAACCAGCAGCTCATCGACTGGGGCAACCGCATCATCGGCAACACCGACCCCGACTACGCGGACGTGCTGCTGCACAGCGCGGAGAGCGACAAGTACCGCGACCTGCCGTTCCGTTCGCCCGCCTCGCTCGAAGTCTTCGAGTACGGACGGGAACTGGCCCGGCAGCGCCGCGGCGGCAACGGTACGGACCTGGTCTCGAAGCTGGTCAACACCGTTCCGCGCGACGGGATCCCGCTGACCGAGCAGGACTTCGACAACTACTTCCTGCTCCTGGTCGTCGCGGGCAACGAGACCACCCGCCACACCATCTCGCACTCGATGCTGGCGCTCCTCCAGCACCCCGAGCAGCTCGCCCGCCTCAAGGACGACCCGTCCCTGATCCCGGGCGCCGTCGAGGAGTTCCTGCGCTGGGCCTCCCCCGTCTACCACTTCCGCCGCACCGCCACCCGCGACGTCGAACTCGGCGGCAAGCAGGTCAAGGAGGGCGACAAGGTGGTCATGTGGTTCGCCTCCGGCAACCGTGACGAGGAGGTCTTCGGCAACCCGTACGACTTCGACGTGACGCGTACCAACAACGACCACATCACCTTCGGCAAGGGCAGCCCTCACCTGTGCCTGGGCAACCTGCTCGCCCGCACCGAGATCCGCATCATGTTCGAGGAGCTGATCCCGAGGATCGCCGACATCAGGCTGGCCGGCGACGCGCCCCGCGTCCTGTCCAACTTCGTCAACGGCATCAAGAAGCTTCCGGTCGAGGTCACGCTCGCCTGACGAAGCCGCCCGCAGACCGCGCTCCGCGGTCCCCACTCCGCACGACGCACATGACACGGCTGTCCCCCCGCCCCACGGGCCGGAGGGACAGCCGTGCGGGAAGCCGGCGTCAGTGATCCGTCTCCAGGTGGAGCCTGAGCAGGTCCACTCCGTAGTCGTTGCCGTTGGGTGTGCGGACGATGGTGTGGATGTGCTGCTGCGTCGGGGTGCCCTGGGGTCCGCCCGGTCCGCCGGGCCCCGCGCTCGCGGAGGCGGACGCCGAGGCCGAGGCGGACTCGGAGGCCGAGGGCGAAGCCGAGCCGGCGCCGTCGCTCTCGTGGTAGCCGAGCGGGGACTCGGCGTCGTACTCGATCAGCACGACGGGGCTGTGCACGCGGTAGTAGAACGCCGAGTCGTCGTCGTACGCGCCGATCCAGTGGAAGTACGTGTCGTCGAGGTGCTTCTCGATCTCACGCAGCCGCACCCGCGCGTGCCCTTCGTCCTGATAGCCGACGTAGACCTCGGCCAGGTCGAGCAGCAGACGCCGCTGCCGGCGGTTCAGGGCCGCGCCCCTGACCCCGGCGTAGGGGATGACCGCGTTGTCCTGGCCCGCGCCCGCGAGGAGGTCGGTGCCGGACTTCTCGGCCGTGGACAGCGCCTGCGCGAGTTGGGTGTCGTCCAGGGAGCGGAGGAGTTCGAGGCCCGCGACGGTCTCCTCCCGGAACAGGTGGTACTTCTTCCCCTCGTACGTGATCTTCGTCGGCTCGGAGCCCATGAACGTCGGGGTCATCACGACCTGGTCGCCCAGGACGAAGTAGTTGATGACGAGGTGGTGGCCCTCGAACTGGAAGCCCCAGGCCTCGGTCGCCGAGGGAGTGCCCATGACGGTGAACCAGTAGGCGTCCTCGTTGAGCGCCTTCGACGTGTCCCCCTCGTACTCGCCGAGGAACTGGTTGAGCTTGCGGATGTTGTCGGCCTGCCGGAGACCGCGGGCCGACAGGGACGCCCTGAGCAGTCCGATGCCGAGCGCGTACTGCTTCTCGGTCAGATCGCGCAGGGCGACCCCGTCGCGGTCGTTGGAGTCGACGTTCGTCCAGTCGAGCCATTGGTCGGAGTCGACGTCGAAGAGGGTGGCCGCCTTCTGCTCGTCCGTGAGGGAGGCGACGAAGGCTTGCGCAGCGCGGACCACCGGGACGGTGGAGACGCCGGTGGAGTGGACGGCGTACAGGTCGCCGAGGACCGTGCCGTCCGTGGTGACGCCGACGAAGTCGTCGTACGCGATCGTCCGGCCGAAGCCGCCGCCGGGCGGCGGGCCCGACGGGGACGCGCTCGCCGTGGCGTCCGCGGCCGCCGCCTCGGTGCCGGTCTCCTCGGCGCCGGCCGAGGAGGCGGCCCAGCCGCCCATGACCGCGACGGCGGAGACGCCCCCCGTGAGCAGGGCCTTGTTCATGAACCAGCGGCGCGACCGATGGGCCGCCTCAGTACGCGGCTTGTGTCCGTGGGTTTCGTTGACCATGCCACCAACGATTTCGTCAACACTTTGTCGCTCCGTAGCAGCGGCCTGTGCATGACATAGGAATCGGGGACGATCCTGTGCGACGGCACGCGCTCAGGCCGACCGGTCCAGAACGCTTCCGGGGAAGACCGTCTCCCTTGCGAGGAAGGCGAGTTGGGCGTGCTTCTCGGGGAGCCGGACATCCGGGAGGTCGACCTCCGGCAGTACGACCACGGGGCCCGGGGTGAATCCCTGGCGGTGGAAACGGGCGATGGCCCGCTCGTTGCGCACGTCGGGGTCGACCACGACGCGATCGCGTCCCAGGCCCAGCAGGACGTACGACGCGGCCGCGCTCAGCAGTGCCGTGGTCCAGCCGGGACGCCCGCCGCCGGGTCCGGCCGGCGCGAGCAGCAGGTGGACGCCAATGTCACCGGGTTCGACCGGATAGCACTCGCCGACCCGGTCGGCCGCCGGCTCGTACGTCTGGAGCAGCGCGACCGGCTCACCGTCCTTCACGAGGAGGTAGGCGTGATGGGTGTCGAGAGTCTCCATGTGGGCGTATATCGCGGTCACCTGATCTCTCGTCAGGCCTCTCATGCCCCAGAACGCGGCCCGGTCCGAATCGACCCAGTCGTGGACCACGGGACCGTCGAACTCCGCGTCCATGGGCAGGACGCGGACGGTGCCGTAGCCGTCGACGATCTGCTCGTGCAGGGCGGCACGCGTGGCGTATGTGTCGGACATCGGTCTCCCTCGTTCAGCCGGCCACGGGTGCGCCCGGCGCCTTCCTGTGATCACCCTGTGCGTCACGCGGTCATATTAGGTTAGGCTCACCTAACTGGTTGACAGGGTGCGGTCGTACGAAGGGTGAGGACGCGATGGGGCAGGCGCAGGGGCGGGGTTGGGAAGGCGCGGTTCTCAAACTGCTGCGGGCGAAGGACTACGTGTTCACCGTGACGGGCGCCGAGGACGTCACCGCGAAGTACCGCCGGGTCCGCTTCACCGACGGCGGCATGCTGGCGTTGACCGGCGTCCACCCGACGATGTGGGTGCGGCTGTGGTTCGACAACGCGGGCAAGCCGCACCAGCGGGCGTACACCCTCGTCGACGCCGATCCGGCGGCCGGTACCTTCAGTCTGGAGTTCGCCCTGCACGAGGGCTGCGCGAGCGACTGGGCCAGGGCGGCGAAGCCGGGGGACACCATCGAGGCGACGGTCCAGGGCACGGGATTCGAACATCCCGAACCCGCGCCCTCGCATGTCGTCGCCGTGGCCGATCCCGCCTCGCTGCCGGCCCTGAACTCCCTGCTCACGGCGCTCGGCCCGGTTCCCGCGACGATCTGGTTCGAGGGCAGCCTGGAGGGGCTGCCCTACCGGGCCGCCCCGCACCACGACGTACGACAGGTGGCGCGCAGGGATGCCGGACGCCATCTGGTCGACGAGGTGAAGGCGGCCCTGCCCGAGGTGCTGAAGGAGAGCCCGCAGCCGTACGTGTGGATCGCGTGCGACACGGCGACCACACGGGCGCTGTCGGCACACGTCCGCAAGGAGCTGTCCGTACCGAAGCAGAGGGTGAACGCGCTGGGGTATTGGCGGGCGGGCTGAGTTCAGGCGGGGGACGGGGGGCGGCCGGTGCGGCGCGGGCGCGGGGCGGCGGCAGCGGGCGCGGGCGCAGCAGGCTCGGGCGCAGAAGGCGCGGCGCGGGCAGCGGGGGCGCAGCAGGCTCGGGCGCAGAAGGCGCGGCGCGGGCGGCGCGGGCCACCCGTTCCGCCGTCCTGCCATCCTGCCGCTGTACCGCTCTGACGCTGTGCCGCCCTGCCGCCCTGCCGCCCTGCCGCCCTGCCGCCCTGCGACCGGTACCGCCCGTTCGGCGGCGCTGAATGCGGGGCGTGCCAGGAATCCATCCATCATGCAGTCCCCCACGCAGTCCACCGCACGGCCCTCCCCACGGACCGTCGCCACACCATCCACGGCCGGACCCGCCGGGCCCGCCGAAGGAACCGCCCCACCCGCCGCCGCGCAGCCCGAGGGACCTCCCGGCGGCGACCTGGAGGCCCGCCTGGCCGCGGTCAACGGCGAGATGGACGCCCGTCTCGCCCTGGCGGCCGTCGCCTACGAGGTGAACACGGCGCACATCGAGACGCCGCCGGTCGACTGGTCGCGCATCGGTGCTCCACCGGCTCCGGTCGCACCCGTCCCCGCCACTCCCCCGGGCCCGGGCCCGCAGGCCACTCCCATCGCGGCCCTCCTGCACCGCGCCTCACTGCGGCTGCGGACGGACGGCTGGTGCTCGGGAGCGCTGGTCGACGAGGACGGCCACCTGTGCGCGCAGGGCGCGATCCGCAGGGAGTCGGGCGGTGACCGCCAGGCCGAGACGCAGGCCATGGACGTGCTGCTGGAGGCGATCCGCAGACGGTTCGGCCCGCACGTGGAGTCCGTGCCGTCCTTCAACGACGCCTGGGGCAACGGCCGCGAGCCCACCCGCATGCTGGAGCAGGCCGCGATCCTGGCCGACGCGCGCGGTGTCTGAAGCGCGGGCCACCGCCTGGCGGTCCGGCACCGCCGTCACCGTCGCCGTCAGCCAGGGCCGAGGACGGTACGGAAGGTCACCGACACCCGTCGGCCACGGGGCACTCTGACCGCGCCCTCCGGGTCGCTCTTACGGGCGGCGATGCCGTGGCGCCAGTCGTACCGGGCCGCGCCGGTCATCACGCACAGGCTTCCGGGAGCGAGAAGGACACCGGTCTTCGTCCCGTCTCCGGGGTGGGTGAAGTCCATGACGCAACCGGAGCCGAGGGATATCGCGGCGACGACCGGTCCGAAGCAGGGCACGCAGTCGACGTGCGCGCTGATGCCCTGGCCGGGCTCGTACTCGTTGACGATGACCTGGTCGGCCCGCGGTTCCATGATCCCTTCCCGGGCCAGCCGCTCCGCCTGCCGCTGGGCCCATGACGGAAGCGGTGGGGCGTCCGTCGCCGTCCGAGGGTCCGCCGACCGGGAGTCCGCCGTCACGGAGCGCCGACCGTAGTCGTAGCGGTGGCCGTAGTGCTGAACCCGCCGTCTGAGCTCCGTCGACCACGTCCCGGCCTCGATCCGCGCGAGCAGCTCCCGGCACGCCTCGGGTTCGAGCCAGCCGGCGATGTAGCGCAGCCCCGGAACCGCCACGGACGCCGCCTCGTCCCCCGCGTCGAACGACAACTGCCCAGGCCCCTCGGTCATGCTCGAAGCGTAGCCAGCGCCACTGACATCCCGGTCTGCCTCAGCGGAAGGCCGCGACGTGGCGCCGGGCCCAGTCGGCGAACGTGCGGGGCGCACGGCCGAGGACCCGCTCGATGTCGGGGCTGACGCGCTGTTCGGCCGGAGTGGGTTCGCCGAGGATCGCCAGCGTCGTCTCGACCACGGGCTCGGGCATGAACCGCAGCATCTGCGCGCGGGCCTCGTCGCGGGTCTGCTCGACGAACCGGACGGGTTCGCCGAGCGCGTCGGCGATCGCCTCGGCCCGCTGACGAGGAGTGTTGAGCGCGGGCCCGGTCAGCTCGTAGATCCGTCCGGCGTGACCGTCCTCCCGCAGGGCCGTGGCGGCGACCTCGGCGATGTCGTCCGGGTCGACCGTGGGCAGACCGATGTCCGCGAACGGCGCGGCGACGGTCCGTTCGGTGCGGACCGACTCGGCCCAGGCGTACGCGTTGGAGTCGAAGCCTCCGGGCCGCAGGATCGTCCAGTCCAGGCCCGATTCGCGGACGGCGTCCTCGATGGAGCGGGCAACGTCCCCGTGCGAGGCCGAGCCCGGTCGGGTCGCGACTCCCTGGGAGGACAACAGGACCACTCGCCCGACACCGCCGGCCTTGGCGACGTCGAGAATGTCCCGCGGGCTCAACAGGTGGGCGCCCGCGCCCCCGTTCTGCAGGAACAGCGCCTCGGCTCCGTCGAACACGGGCCGAAGGCTCTCGGGATCGGCGAGGTCGGCCCGTACGTGTTCGACGTCCCGCGGCACATCCGCGTCCGAGATTCCCCGGGACGTCGCGGTCACCCGTGCGCCACCGGTCGCGAGGATCCGGACGAGCGACCGTCCCACGTTGCCGGTTGCCCCCGTCACTACAAGCATGAACAACTCCCCTGTCGATTCAGCATGGTTGACCCGCCCGAGCGGGCGGGACCGCCGCGGAGAACCTTGTTCTCCGGGCGACACGGGGACGCTAACACCGCCGATATAGTAGGTACCTAGAGGAAAGTGACTATCCCGAGGGGTGCGCATGACCGGTGCAACCGACTGGGTGGCGGCCGCCGACGTCGACCCTCAACTCGCCTGTCCGACCAGCGCGGTCGTCGACATCGTGTTCAGCCGGTGGACGACACCGATCCTGTGGACGCTCAACTCCCATGGCCGGCTGCGTTTCGTCGAGCTGGAACGACGGATCGGCACGATCACACCGAAGGTGCTGACCCAGCGGCTGCGGCAGTTGGAGCGCGACGGGATGGTCGTCCGTACGTATCACCCGGAAGTCCCCCCTCGGGTCGAGTACGACATCACCGAACTGGGCCGCAGCCTGGCTCCGCTCTTCGCCCACCTCGCCGGATGGGCCGCCGCCAACCTGGACAAGGTCGAACAGGCCCGGCAGGACTACGACACCGATCCGCCCCGGTAGCGCGCGCCGACCCTCGTGGCCGCTGACGGGTGCCGGCCGCCGAGGCTCGATGCACCGACGGGGCTTCAGCCGGTCCGTACTCGACCGGCTGAAGCCCCGGAGCCAGGAGCCCGGCGAAGGGCGAACCAGACGACCGTTCACGGCACTTGAGCGTCCAGCCTCCCTGCCCTCTCCGCTATGACGCCGAAGGTCCCTCGATCTCGCGTCGCCTGGCGGCAAGCGCCTTCCTCAGGACCTTGTCGCGGAAGGGGTTCGCGGGGCTCAGGGCGGTCGCCACCTCGACCGCCTCGTCCAGCAGTGCCATCCGCCGCTCGGGCAGATCCCGTACCGACGGGGACGCGCTCGCCTCCACCAGGACGTACGCCAGCTTCGACCCGTACACCTCCGGCTCGACCGGTGTAAGGATCCGGTAGATCCACAGTCCCGTGATCCCCCGCACCACACGTGTGTTGGCGCTCAGCAGCATGACCCGCGCACGCATCACCATGTCCTGATTCATCAATCCCCCTTCGCTCCACCACCCCCGGCCCGCCCCGGCACACGACGGGACAGCACGATGAACGCGCCGACAGCCCGTTACGGGTGCCGGCACGCATGCCGATGAGTGGATGACGACGAGTCTGCGGGCAGGCCACCACCCCTGCCAAGACCGAAAGGACGTGCGCTCCGTCCTACCGCGAACGCCCCCCGAGCAGGCATGATGGACCTGACACTCTCCCAGGACCGCTTCGTACGCGGCTGGGGCGTGCGACTGCGAGTCGCGACAGGGCCTTGTCCATGCGAGGCGCATGAACACCGCCCCCTCGGCCCTCGGCCCGACGGTGACGCCGCCGGCAGCCGCGGGAATACTCGGGGCATGGCATTCCTCGTCTTCATGACCCTGCCCGGACTGGTCATCCTGCTGACCGTGCTGTCCTTCGTCGATCAGCTTCTGTTGCGCGCGAGCAGGGCCGGACTGCTGCCTTGGCGCAATTCCGCACGTCAGGGGCAGATATCGGCGACCGGATTCGAGCAGTTGCACGCGAGCTTCTCACCGGGCAAGCAGACCGAGCTCAAGGAACGCCAGTCGGCCCTGCTGCTCCGCGACGACGAGGAGGACGGCGCACCGCCGCACCGGACGACGGTGGACCTGGACGGAGGAACGGCGGTCATCCGCATCCCCGGCGCAGGCCCGCTTCGGCCCTAGGATCGCCGGCATGGCACTGCGACCCGTTCACGTGAACGTCAAGGCCGTCGACAGCTCGGGCGTCGGGCGGTTCTGGGCGGAGGCGCTCGGCTGGAGTGCGTACAGCCCCGGCGTGACCACCTATGTCGGGCCTCCCGGCGGTCCGGTCTGGCCGGACCCGGTGGCCCTCGGCATCGACGTCGTTCCGGTACCGGAGCCCAAGAGGGCGACGAAGAACCGTGTGCACCTCGATCTCGCCACCACCTCGGCCGCCCACCAGACGGAGCTGGTCGACCGTCTGAGGACGCTCGGGGCGACGCCCGCCGACGTGGGCCAGGGCGACGTGCCGTGGACGGTCCTCGCCGATCCCGAGGGCAACGAGTTCTGTGTGCTGGAGCCCCGGGAGGTCTACCTCGACACCGGGCCGATCGCCGCCGTGGTGGTCGACTGCGTGGATCCGCGGGCCATGGCCCGTTTCTGGGGCGAGGCGACGGACTGGACCGTGCGCGAGGTGGCCGACGATCACGCGACGCTGCGGTCGGCCCAGGATGTCGGCCCGTACCTCGAGTTCCTCCGCACGCCCGGAGTGAAGACCGTGCCGAACCGGGTCCACATCGACCTGCTGCCGTACCCGGGCGACGACAAGGAAGCGGAGGTGGCCCGGCTGCGGACCCTCGGCGCCTTCGATCTCGACGTGGGCCAGGGCGACGCGCCGTGGACGTGCCTCGTCGACCCGGAGGGCCACGAGTTCTGCGTGCTCAGCCCGCCCTGACACGGCGCGGCGCCCCACCGAAGGACGCCACGCCGAGGAATCATGACCGTTCCTCGCGTACTGATGCGCCCTCGCACAGGGCGAACGTCCGGTCGTACGGCCGAGGTACCCCCGACGTCTTGGTGAGAGCACAGGGACTGGTGTGAACGAGGTGTCGCCCGCGGTTCCCGCTTCCGGCGAGGAGCGGCATGCCACGTGGCTGGAGCTGTTCTTCGACCTGGTCGCCGTGGCCGGAGTCGCCCAGATCGCGCATCTGCTGCACGGTGAGCCCGGCGCCGCCGATCTCGGGCTGTACGCGCTGCTGTTCCTCGCGTTCTGGACCGCCTGGATCTGCTTCACGCTGTACGGGAACGTGGCGGGCGAGGGCACGCACGCGCGCACGGTGCTGGCCGCGATGTTCGGCATGGCCGTCATGGCCGCCGCCGTCCCCGGCGTCCACGAGGGCGAGGACGGTCAGGCCAGAGCGCTGGCGCTCGCCTATGTCGTGATCCGCGTTCTCGCCCACCGTGCCTGGCGGCATCGCCGGGAGCTCCTCGTCGACTGGCCCGCCGCCCAGATGTCCCTCGGCGTGGTCCCGTGGATCGTCTCCCTGTGGGCGAACGAGCCCACCCGGTACTGGCTCTGGGCCCTGGGCATCGCCCTCGACCTGTGGGTCACCTTCACCGTCTCCGCCCGCGACATCATCGAGAACCGGAAGAGCCACGACGAGCGCGAGGAGAGGCGCTCCCGGCGCCGCGACACCGTGCCGCCCGTGTCGGTGGCCGCGCCGCACGCCGACCACCTGAGCGAACGGCTCGGCCTGTTCGTGATCATCGTGCTCGGCGAGGGCGTCGCCCAGGTCATCGAGGCCGCCTCGGAGGCCACGTGGAACAGACGGCTCTACGGCCTCGCGAGCGCCGCGTTCTTCCTGCTCGTGGCCCTGTGGTCGCTGTCCTTCCGGCACGGCTACGCGGGAGTTCCGTACCTCACCGCGCGCTCCCTGCCGGCCCGTGCGGCGCTCCCGCTGCACTGCTTCGTGTCGGGCTGCCTGGCGGCGCTCGCGGCCGGGCTGGGCGCGGCGGCGGAGCACCCGGACACGCTGCCCGACAGCACGCGCTGGCTGTTGTGCGCGTCTCTGGCCGGGTACTTCCTGCTCACCGGGATCGCCGCGCTGCGGCAGCCCGGCGGCGTGCGCCGCTGGATGCTGTCGGTGGTCGTGCCCTGCTGCGCGCTGCCGCTGCTGATCGCGGGGTTCGGCCGCGGGCTCGGGACCCTGGCCGTGGTCTGGCTGCTCGTGGCGGTCACGTTGTGGCCGACGTTCTACGAGAGCCGGCGCGCCAGGGGTGTCCGGGCGGCGGCCCGACCGGGCGCGTGAGTTCCGTGGTTCGCACCGGGCTCGCCCACGGCGGCGAAGGGATCGGACGCGAGCGGGCCGCCGGCGCCGGTGCGCGCCGCGCGCCCGCGCCCCGCTCGCGTCATGTCACCGGCCGGACCCGGCCGACGACGCCACCTCACCAGGTGTGCGCGACGTCGATCACCAGGCGACCGGAGAGCTGCGTCACCCGGAACGGCAGCCGGGCCCGCACGCCGAGTCCCACCTGGGTGACACCCTCGAAGCTGGCTCCGAACTTCGCGTCCCGGAAGGTACGGTAGCCGGTCAGGTCGACCCCCGGAAGAGGCTGACCGCCGCGGCCGGGGTAGGTCGCGGTGTTGGTCTCGGGGTCGTACGACGGGGAGGACACCAGGATCTCGAGGATCGCCCCGCCGGAGACCGGGATGCGGATGCCGGACGGGTCCTGGATGAAGGCGTCGACGTAGTGGACGGTGTACCCGATCCCCGTGGTGCCGGCGGTGGGCACGTCGAGGACCATGCGGTCGTAGCAGTCGTGCCGCCCGGTCCTGATGTCGGTCAGCGACCCGTTGTCGGTGTCCGCCGCGGTCTTCGGGAGGCTGCCCCAGCCGGTCGGACACACGACCGCCGCCGTGGCCGCGCCGGCCGGTGCGGGCGCGGCCACGACCGCGCCGACACCGGCCATCGTCAGGGCGGCAAGCACCGCCATGGATCGTCTCGTACGCATGGTTCCCCCTTGGGGTCGCGGCTCTCGAATGGCCTGCCATGTACGACATGACGGTCACGGTTTTGGTTGTACGGACCGCCCCGAAACGTGGGCTGTCGCCCGGGCCCGCCGACCGTTCGCCCCGACGGGTCCCTCAGAAGGCCGAGTTGTCGAACCAGAGGGTCAGGAAATCCTCGTCCCCGTCGTGTCCGACGGTCTCGGCTTCGAGGCCGAGGCGGCCGTAGACGAGGAGCAACAGGTCGGCCGCCGTTGCCCTGACGGTCGCGTCGGCCGGTCCGGTCGCCGCTCCGGTCGTGTCGAGTCCGAAGCCGTCGGGCCGAAGGCGCACCAGCCAGTCGCCGTCACCGTCGGTCGCCCGAAAGCGGATGGTCCGGTCGGGAGCGCGCAGGTGGGCGACATCGGGGGCGAAGGAGGCGGCGAAGGGCAGATTGACGAGGAACTCGTCGATGCCGTCGGCCGCCACCGCGGGGTCGATCGTGGCCGGCAGGCCGAGTGCCGACTCGGCGTCGACCCGGTGCACGAGGGTCTCGAAGAGCATCCGGCGCGCCCAGAAACGGGCGTGCTGGTCGACGCCCCAGGCCCACATGGGCAGGTCCGGGCCGGTGGCCGCGAAGGCTTCCGCGGCCACCGTCGCGCTCTCAGCCAGCCAGTCCGCGTAGCCGTCCCACGTCTCCGGAAGTCGCAGGTCCACGTCGCGAGTTCGCGGGGGTTCCTGGACGCGGGCGTGCAGGAGGGCCGAGAACCAGCGCTGGACGCTGCCGGTGTGCCGGACCAGGTCCGCCAGCGTCCAGCCGGGGCAATTCGGTACCGGGGTGGCCGGATCGGCGTTCTCGATCGCCGCGACGAATCGGGCGGTCTCCACCGCGATCGCCGCCCGGTGGTCGAGCGGGGTCGCTCCGCTTCGGTGACGGTCCGAGGACATCATCGTCGGGGTGCCTTTCTAGGAAGGGTACGGACGGTTCCGCCGAGCGGCCGGTCCGGCGGTGGCACCGGACCGGCCGCCTCGTACGTGTGCTGCCGGTCCGGCGGTGCCGAACAGGCCGGTGCAGTCGGTGTGTCGAGCGGGGGTGGCCCCGGTCAGACGGACGCGGTCTCGGGCTCGGCCTCGGCCCCGGCGAGTTCCGCGGTCTCGGGTTCGGCGCCCTTGCGCACCACGGGAGTACGCGGCGCGTGGGCCGCCTTGAGCCCGAGCAGGGCGACGACGACGACCAGGATGAACGCGCCGCCGGCGATGGCGAAGCTCAACGTGAACTGGCTCTCCTGCGGGAGGGCGGGCATGCCGGCCGGCAGCGGCACGGACTTCGAGGCGAGCAGCGAGGTGATCACCGCGCTGGCGACGGCGCTGCCGACGGAGCGGGAGATGGAGTTGATGCCGTTGGCGATACCGGTCTGGTGGGCCGGGACGCCGGCGACGATGAGGGCGGGCATGGAGGCGTAGCCGAAGCTGATCGCCAGGCCGATGAGCATGCCCGCGCTGATGACGGAGGCGCTGGTGTCGTGGGCGGCGGTCAGCCAGGCGAAACCGAGGACGCCGAAGCAGGCACCGGCGGCCAGCGTGAAGCGTGCGCCGAGCCTGCGCACGAGGACGCCACCGAACTGGGCGCCGACCAGGGAGACGAGCGTGGTCGGCAGCAGGTAGACGACGGAGGCGGCGAGCACCGAGGCGCCGAAGCCGTAACCGACGAGCTCGTCGGGCATCTGCACGAGGTAGGAGACGCCGATGAACTGGGTGAACATCGCGAAGCCCAGCAGCAGCCCCGCCAGGTTGGTGAAGAGGACGGGCCGGTGGACGAACATCTTCATGTCCACCATCGGTTCCTTGACCCGGTTCTCGGTGAACACCCACACGCCCGCCATGACGACCGCGCCGGCGAACGTGCCCAGCGTCCGGCCGGACGTCCAGCCCCACTCGTGTCCCTGCGAGATCGGCAGCAGGAGGAGCACCAGCAGCAGGCCGAGGGTCAGCGCACCCAGCCAGTCGGTGCGTCCACCCGTCTTCGTGCGGGAGGCGGGCACCAGGAGCAGCACGCCCACCAGGGCCACCACCGCGAGCACGACGGCCAGCCAGAAGGGCCGGTGGTAGTCGGGGTGCGAGCCCTGGGTGAGGAGGCCGGCGCCGACGAGGGCGAGGCCGCTGCCGAACGCGAGCGTGCCGCTGACCAGGGCCATCGCTCCGTGCAGCTTCTCGGGAGCGATCTCCTCACGCAGTACGGAGAGGGCGAGCGGGAAGATGGCGGTCGCCGCTCCCTGCATCACACGCCCGACGATCAGCCAGGTCAGCGAGGTCGTGGTGGCGGCGAGCACCGATCCGGCGATCATCACGACGAGCACGCCGACGAGCGTGGGCTTCTTGCCGTGCTGGTCACCGAAGCGGCCGAGCAGCGGGGTGAAGACGGCGGCGGACAGCAGGGTCGCGGTGGTCACCCAGCTCACGTTCGCCGTGCTGGCCTTCAGGTCGCTCTGGATCATGCCCAGGATCGGGACGACCAGGGTCTGCATCATCGAGACGACCATGGCGGCGAGCCCGAGCACCAGGACGATCCCGGTCTGCCCGGAGGACCTCGGCGACGCCGCTTGCTGTGTGTGAGACACGGAAAGTCTGCCCTAACTAGTTAACAACCTCGATGCTTGAGAACTTCAAGCAATAGCTGACCGTAGCCGTGAATATTTGAGATGGTCAAACTTCCTGGCGTAGGGTGAGTCACATGACAGGAACCAGCGGTGTGGACACGGACCAGCTCATGGAGCTCCTGTCGGTGTCGCTCGGGGCCTACTACGGCGACTTCACGGTGGCCGCGGCGAGCGAGAACCTCACGGCGAGCCAGGGCAAGACGCTGAACGTCCTGCGCCGGGGACCTGCCGCGATGCGGGCCCTCGCCACGATCCTGACCTGTGACGCCTCCAACATGACGGGGATCGTCGACCGGCTGGAGAAGCGCGATCTGGTGCGGCGCGAGCCCAGCCCCACGGACCGCCGCGTCAAGAACGTCGTCCTCACCGACGAGGGCCGCCGCGTCATCGACGTGATCCGCGCCAAGATGGACACCACGCGCGCGGGGCTGGCCAGACTCAGCGAGGAGGAGCGGGACACGCTCTACACCCTCCTGCAACGCGCCTTCACCCCGGAGCCCGCCACGCTTCGCCCCGGAGCCTGAGGACGCCCGATTCCGGGACAGCGTCGAGCTGCCGGATCATCGCACGCACGTGCGATGATCCGGCACTATGATCACTCCACCCCGGCACCAGCCGCGCGCCCGCGCGAGCACTTCCCGGACGGGCCACGCGGACAGGACGCGTACCGCACCCAAGGCCCCCCGGATCCTTGCCCGCTGTGCGCAGACGGCGATAGGGGCGGCCACGGTCGCGGACGTGTTCCGGGCGGTGGCCCTCAGGAACCACAGGCTGCACCCCTCGGACGCATCCATGGAGTCGGGCTCGGTCTCCAGGGTGTTCGTCAACCTGATGCTGCTCGCGATCGTGCTGTTCCTCGTATGGCTGGCCCGGTCCCGGCGCAACGCCGAACTGCTGTCCCCCCAGAGTCCCGTCCCGACCGCCGCCGAGACGATCGGCGCCTGGTTCATCCCGGTGAGCAACCTCTTCGGCCCTCGCGAGAGGGTCCTCGACATCGGGCGCGCGAGCTCCCGGTCGTGGGACGAGAAGCGGGACGTCACGTTGGTGAATCTGTGGTGGGGCGCCTGGATCGCCCACGGGCTCGTGTTCGTGACGGCGATGCAGGTGGCCCCGGAGTCGATGGCGCTGCTCGTGGCGACCGAAGCACTCATGATCGCGGCCGGCGTGCTGCTGGGGCTTGTCGTCGAACGCATCACCACGCTGCAGACCGACGCGATCCGTGCCGTCGTCCCCGCCGTGTCCCTGCCCCAGGGGTGAGCCGGCCTGCTCCCCGGCACCGGTCGGCGAGGGGCCCGGCGGAAGCGCCGTTCCCGAGGGCCGACGACATGCCGATCGGCGATCGGAGCGCGCCGACGGACGAAAACTGAGTGCGACCGCGAGCGCGGCCCGTGCAGACTTCACGCCATGGCCGCCGCCGACAACGCTGTTGCACTTCAGGACAGGGCGATGCGACACGTCGCCAATTCGTCCACGGGACCGCCGCTCCCCTCCGACTTACGGGTGACGATGCATTTCCACCCGGATCGAACCGCGGGCGATCGCCCCCTGCTCGTCCAGATGGCCGACGACGGTGTCTACCGGTCCCAGTTCACGACGGGTACGAGCAACGGTGGACTGACCGCTCACCGGGGCGGGGACCGGTGGTGCTGGGAGAGTCGGATCTTCGCCGGCGCCTACGACGACGCCGCACCCGAACTGCGCCCCGTCTACGGCGCGTTGAACTACCGCCGCGCCCCGACGGGTGGCGCTCCGCGTTTCGGTTCCTCGTTCTTCAGGCTCAGCCCCGAGACCCTTGCGCGCACCACGTTCTGCTATCCGGACAGTTCCGCCGAGCCCTCCTCGTTCGGGGTCGCCGACCGGTGTTCACTGGTCGAGCTCGCCGAGGCGGCGGACACGGACGCCCTGGACGGCCACATCGAGGCGCAGATCCACGGGCCCGTCGGATTCGACCGTGACGTGGAAGCCCTGGTGCTGGACCCCAGTTATCGCGGCACCGAGGTCCACGAGGCGGCGCGGCGCCTGCCCTGTACCGTCGAATGGCATCCCGGCTTCCGGCTCGGCGTGGCCGAACTGCGGCGCCATCCGCACTACCGGGGCCGGGAGTACGTGGACCTGGGAGCCGAGATCGCCGTCGGCGGGCGACTCACCCCCCGGATCGTCGGAGACGCCGCCCGCACCGGCCGGTACGAGCCGCAGGATCTGAAGAAGGTCTGGCACTGCATCGCCCGGTTCGGGAACCTCGGCGCCTCCTGATCCGGTCGGCCACGGGCTCGATCGAGTGGTCCGACTGGTCGAGAACCGCCGCAGACCAGAGATCACACCCACCACGTCCGACCCAACTCCCCCGGCACGCGCAGCGGTTGGGTGTCGACCGACACACCGGCGTCTTTTCGCCAAAGACCCGGACTCCGATTGGTCTACACCTTGACTGGTACAGACCAAAGCGGTTGAGTGTGGCTCCACACCCCCCACCACGGTCGCCCGGACTCCGCTGCACCGGCGTTGCGTCGGCGTACGCACACGGCTCCCCCCGCCTCCGGAGCGGCCCCGCTCCGCAAAGGACTGATCCCGTGTCACAACGTCGCGCCGCTTCCCTCCTCGCCGCGGTCCTGATCGGAACCACCGCGCCGGTGCTGCTCCCGGCCACGAGCGCGTCCGCCGCTTCCTGTGCGAGCTACCCGAGTTGGGTCGCGGGCACGTCGTACGCCACCGGCAGCATCGTCCGGTACACCGACGGCAAGACCTACATCGCCGAACACGACAACCCGGGCTACGACCCGACCATCAGCACCTGGTACTGGGACCCCTACGCCTGCGACAGCGGCCCGACGAACCCGTCCGGCGGGTCCTGCGCGAGCTACCCGGACTGGGTCCCCGGCAGGTCCTACGTCACCGGGAACATCGTCCGGTACACCGACGGCAAGGCCTACATAGCGGAGCACGACAACCCGGGCTACGACCCCACCATCAGCACCTGGTTCTGGGAGCCGTACGCCTGTGACGGCGGCTCGACCAACCCCTCGGACGGCTTCGTCGTGAGCGAGACGCAGTTCAACCAGATGTTCCCGAGCCGGAATTCCTTCTACACCTACAACGGCCTCAAGGCCGCCCTGAGTTCGTTCCCCGGCTTCGCCAACAGCGGCAGCGACACGGTCAAGAAGCAGGAGGCGGCGGCGTTCCTCGCCAACGTGAACCACGAGACGGGCGGTCTGGTCTACGTGGTGGAGCAGAACACCGCCAACTACTCGCACTACTGCGACTGGAGCCAGCCCTACGGCTGCCCGGCCGGCCAGTCGGCGTACTACGGACGCGGACCGATCCAGCTCAGTTGGAACTTCAACTACAAGGCCGCCGGTGACGCGCTCGGCATCGACCTGCTGGGCAACCCGAACCTCGTCCAGACCGACGCGGCCGTCGCCTGGAAGACCGGCCTCTGGTACTGGAACACACAGTCCGGCCCCGGCACGATGACGCCGCACAACGCGATGGTGAACAGCGCCGGCTTCGGCCAGACCATCCGCAGCATCAACGGCTCGCTGGAGTGCGACGGCAAGAACCCCGCGCAGGTCCAGAGCCGCGTCGACGCCTACCAGCGCTTCACGTCGATCCTCGGCGTCACGCCGGGAGCCAACCTCTACTGCTGACGGGCCGAGGTACGAGCCCTCGGGCCTGAAGGCGCGTCGCGTCGCCGTCACGGCACGCGGCGCGCCTTGGGCCCGCCGAGCCCTTCCTCGGCCGCGACACGACGCGGATACACCTCCACGCCACACGAGCGGCGGGTGCGAGAGTGCCCTCGCGCCGGGTAGTCGTCCGATATGAACGCATACGATCCGGAGAACTCTCTGGATACTCGGACGATCTTGGCGTCGGACGGCGTCTCGGCGCGCTGGCTGGCCGGGCTGGCCCGCATCGAGCGGTCGGAGGCGGCGGACCCCGTGATCCAGAAGCTGCAGCGGGGGATCCGCTCGCTGCCGCTGGGCGCGGCCCGTGATCTGCTGCACGGCCGGCCGCTGGGCCATCCCGTGCATCCGGTCCTGGTGCAGGTCCCGATCGGCTGCTGGCTGTCGGCCGCCGTCATGGACGTCATGCCGGCGGGGCGGCGCGCCGCGACGACGCTGACGGCCGTCGGACTGGCCGGGATCGCCCCGGCGGCGATCACGGGATGGGTCGACTGGGCGGACCTGCCGCCCGAGCAGGCGCGCGTCGGGCTGGCCCACGCCGTCGCGAACGTGACCGCGGTGGCGCTCTTCGCCGCCTCGTTGTCGGCCCGTCTGCGCCACCGCCCGGCGAAGGCGAGGCTGTGGTCGCTGGGCGGGCTGGTGGCGGTCGGCGTCACCGGCGCGCTGGGCGGACATGTGGCGTACCGACAGGCGGTGGGGGCGTGGCCCGCGGACTAGCGACGCGGGTCCGTGAGCACCCGGGCCGACAGGTCATCTCGCCGGGGACCCCGGCGAGCGCGGCTCAGGGACCGGAGGATTCCCCGGCCCCGGACGTCTCCGCGAGGATCTCCTCGCGCAACGCGGCGCAGCAACTGCTGAGCAGGCGTGAGACGTGCATCTGCGAGACGCCCAGCCGCTCCGCGATACGGCTCTGCGTCATGTCGCGGAAGAACCGCAGGTAGAGGATCGTCTGCTCGCGCTCGGGCAGCCTGGCCAGGGCGGGCTTGAGGGCTTCACGGTTCACGACGAGCTCGAAGCCCGTGTCGGACTCCCCCAGCGCGTCGGCCAGGGAATAGCCGTCGTCGTCGGTGAGCCGGGCGTCCAGGGACAGGGTCGCGAAGCTGTCCAGGGCTTCCAGTCCGACGCGTACGTCGTCCTCGCTGAGCTGGGCGTACTCGGCTATCTCGGCGACGCTGGGCTGCCGGTCCGAGTTGGCGGGCGCGAGGTCCTTCACGGCGACGCGGACCCGGTTGCGGGCCTCCTGGACCCGGCGGGGTACGTGCACGGCCCACATGTGGTCGCGGAAGTGACGCTTGATCTCACCGACGATGGTCGGGACCGCGTAGCTCTCGAAGGCGTTGCCCCGACCCGGGTCGTAGCGGTCCACGGACTTCACCAGACCCAGGGCCGCGACCTGGGTCAGGTCCTCGACGGATTCGCCCCTGCCGCGGTACTTGCCGGCGATCCGCTCCGCCATCGGCATCCAGGCCTCGACGATCTCCTCGCGCAGCGCCTGCCGCTCGGGCCCGTCGGGAAGTCCCGCGAGGTGCGAGAAGGCGGCGTCGGTGTCGGGGGCGTCGTCGTGGCGGCGGCGTTGCGTGGCAGCAGTGCAGGTCATGTGCTGACAGCTCCCTCACGGGTTGCTGACTGGACAGAAACACCATGGGAGCGGCACATGACTTCCGGACACACCCGCGCGTTCAAGCGACGCTCTCACGGACGTGCCTACTATCCGAAGCACTCCTTTCCACCTGCCCGAACCTAGGACCGATAAACATATATAGGGACAAAGTGGCCCTGTGTGAGCGGCTGGTCGGGGAGGGTGACGGTGAGGCCGGCTGCGCGCTACCGCTCGTCGCCCCAGGCCTGCTCGAACGCGGCGACCGGGAACGGCGTCCGCTTGCTCTCGGTGAGCAGACGCCGGGCGAAGTCCCCCATCGTCACCGCGGCCCGGGCGTTCCGGTCGATGATCCCGGCGATCTCGCGCGGTACGCCTTCGGGACGCCGTCCGGCGATCCACGCGCGCAGGAACGCCTCGTACTCCGTGTCGTCGTCCGGACCCGCGGGCAGATGGTGGCGCAGCAGATGGCGCGCGACATGGCAGCGGTCGTAGAGGCGGTGGGCGGCCAGGAACTCCGCCTCGGCCGCCGTCAGTTCGAAGCCGGAGCTCAGCGAGAGGCCGAAGTCCGCGAAGTACAGCCTCCGGCCGTCGGTCAGGACGTTGGCGAAGTGGGCGTCGAAATGGACGAATCCCTGCGCAGCCATGAAGGCGGTGCCGCGTGCCAGCTCTTCCTCCGCCCACCGGTACGGCGCCCCGTCCCCGCCCTCCGCCGCGGCGGTCCGGTGGTCGTGCAGCCAGTCGGCGAGGGTCCGCGGGATGTGTTCCAGGAAGAGGACCAGGCTGGCCGAGGACCGCCCGATGGCTTCCAGACGCTCCCGTACGGCGGGTGAGCCGTCCCAGTGTTCGACCGCCGCGTCGATGCCCCCGAACACGTCGGTGAACCCTTCGGGGGGCGTGTCGGGCAGCACGCGCCAGTGGTACATCAGGGGGAAGCCGTCGTACGCGTCCCCGAGGACCCAGTTGGTCGTCATGACGTGCGCGGCCAGTTCGCGCCAGGCGCCGAACCCGGCCGAGCCGACCCCGTATTGGTAGAACGTCGGCAGCCCGAAGAGGTTCGCCGTTGACCGCGCGTGCTCCGGCCGTGTCTCGGTGTCCGTCAGAGGGACCTTCTTGACGAACACGCGCGTGCCGTCGACGTCCAGTTCCGCGGACCTGCCGCCGATGCCGGACCCCAGCGGGGCGGCGTCGGCCAGGACCTCGCCGAGCCGGCGGTCGCTCAGCAGGGACAGACGCGTGGCCACCCTCCCGTACGTGGCGAGCCGTACGGCGTGGCTCGGTTCCGGGGTGTGCATCGACGACTCCTCGGTGCCCAGGACGGGGCCTCGGCGATCTTGTGGACGCGGTCGACCCTATCCACCGGTCCGGTGTGCGACGAGGGCCGCCGCCCGTACGTCCGCGGCGTGCGGCGGGACCACCGTCCCCGTAGCGTCCTTCGTGAGCGCCTGAGCCGGGGCTCTCGACCCGGACGGCGTGATCGCACGAAGCCGGTGCTGCCGGGAGACCCGTCCCGCACGGCCGACGACCGTGGAGAGATCCTCATGCCCACAGCCCACTGGCTCTTCGGGGACCAGCTCGGACCCCACTTCCTTGCTCCCGGCGAGGGCGGTCCGGACCGTGACGCACCGGTGGTCGTCATCGAGGCCCGTTCCGTGTTCCGCCGTCGGCGTTTCCACCGGGCGAAGGCGCATCTCGTCCTGTCGGCCATGCGGCACCGTGCGGCCGAGCTCGGCGGACGCGTGCGGTACGTCCGCAGCGAGACCTACCGCGAGGGGCTGCGCGAAGCGGTCGGCGACGACCCGGTGACGGTGCACCACCCCACCTCCCACGCGGCCCTGCGTCTGGTCCGGTCACTCGGCCATGTCACCGTGCTGCCCGCCCGCGGGTTCCTGGTGCCACAGCCGGACTTCCGTGCCTGGGCCGACGAGCGCGGAAGCAGGCCGCTGCGCCAGGAGGACTTCTACCGCTGGGTGCGGCGCGAGCACGATCTACTCATGGACGCCGACGCCCCGGCGGGCGGGAACTGGAACCTCGATCACGACAACCGTGAACCCCCGCCCCGGGGTGAGCACACCCTGGGCGCGCCGGCACCGTACCGGCCCCGCGAGGACGACATCGACGAGCGGGTACGCCACGACCTGGACCGGTGGGAACGCGAGGGCGCGGTGCGCTTCGTCGGCCGGGACGGCCCGCGCCGGTTCCCGGCGTCGCGGCGTGAGGCGCTGGCCGCGCTGCGACGGTTCACCGAGTACCGGCTGGCCGGCTTCGGCCCGCACGAGGACGCCATGCTGGAGGCCGATCCGGTGATGAGCCACAGCCTGCTGTCGTCGTCGCTGAACCTCGGCCTGCTGCACCCGCTCGAATGCGTCGAGCGCGCCGAACGGGCCTGGAGAGCCGGACGGGCACCGCTGAACAGCGTGGAGGGGTTCGTCCGCCAGATCGCCGGATGGCGCGAGTACGTCTGGCAGCTCTACTGGCACTTCGGCGACGACTACCGGGACAGCAACGTCCTCGGGCACGAGGGGCCCCTTCCGGACTGGTTCCTGGAACTGGACGCGGACGCCGTGAACGCGAACTGTCTGGCCACGGCGCTGGCACAGGTCCGCGACACCGGCTGGACGCATCACATCCCCCGGCTGATGCTGCTCGGCAGCTACGCGCTGCAACGCGGCTGGGACCCGAGGGCGGTGACGGACTGGTTCCACCGCTGCTTCGTGGACGGCTACGACTGGGTCATGCTGCCCAACGTCGTCGGGATGTCCCAGTACGCCGACGGCGGGCGGATGACCACGAAGCCGTACACCTCGGGCGGCTCCTACGTGAACCGTATGAGCGACCTGTGCAAGGGCTGCGCCTACCGGCCTACGGAACGCTCGGGGGAAACGGCCTGCCCTTACACCACCGGATACTGGGCGTTCCTGCACCGTCACCGCCGACGGCTGGCCGGCAACCACCGCACGGCACAGGCTGTCCGGGGGCTGGACCGGCTCGCCGACCTGGACGAACTGCTGAGCCGGGACCGCGGACTCGGGGACGCGCCGCCGTGACGGAACGGGGCGGTCCGAGCGCCGTCAGGGCCGGGACCCGCGCCCTGACGCGACCGGCCGACGGGACCGGCTGTCGTAACACCAACGCACTCCCGCGGTTGACGGCCGTGGCGCACGCGGTGACGGTTGGAAGGTGGAGCCCCGCAGCGGCGGGGCTGAACCGCCCACTGCCGCGGGGTGGGTTCCCCCGACGGGGCCGGCGACGCGGCGGGACGCGGACCGCGCACCTGCCGCGCGGTCTCCCCGCCGCCGCACGACGCGGCCTCGCGCCCCGATGCAAGGGAGCACCGCACATGACCGAGGCCCGGCCCGACCGCCCCGCATCGGACCCTCACACCCCCTCGCGCCCTGAGCCCTCGACGGCGCACCACTCGGACAGCCGCCCCGCCGACCGGCCCGGAAGGATCGCCGACCTGCGCCGGGTCGGCATCTCCCCCGACCACTGGTATCCGGTGGCCACCTCGCGCAAGGTACGGCGCAACCGGACGTTCGCGGCCGTCTTCGCCGGTGAGCGCATCGTGCTGTACCGGGGGCGCAGCGGTGCCGTGCACGCGCTGGAGGACCGGTGCGCGCACCGGCAGGTGCCGCTGAGCATGGGCGTGGTCGAGGGTGACATCCTGCGCTGCTGCTATCACGCGTGGGCCTATCGGGGCGACGGCCGCATCTCACAGATCCCCTATCTGCCCAAGGGCTGCGAGCGGCCGCCGCGCGGAGTGCGCTCGTATCCGGTGCGCGAGGCCTACGGGCTGGTGTTCGTGTTCCCCGGTGACCCGGCGCTCGCCGAGGACGCGCCGTTCCCGTTCCTTCCCGAGTACCACTCCGCCACGCACCGCACCATGACGTTCTCCCGCACCGTGCGCTGCCATTACTCGTTCATGCACGAGAACCTGCTCGACATGAACCACCAGTTCCTGCACCGCAGTGTGCTCGGCCGCATCCAGCCGGAACTGCTGGGGTACGACGCCGGGCCGCGGCACGTCGAGGCGCGCTATCTCTTCGTCCCCGCCGGCGGGCGCAAGGACCGGGGCGCGGGGCTGCTGTCCGCCGAGGGGATCGGAGGGAAGGACCGGCCCGACACCATCACGATCCGCACCGAGTATCCGTACCAGACCCTGCGGGACGTCCCCGAGGGCAGCGACCTGCCGGTGTTCTCGCTCTGGGCGGCGTACGTACCCGAGGACGCGGAACAGCGGATCAATCACGCCTACGGCCTGCTCACGATCGCGAAGCCGTCGGTGCCCGGGGCGCTGCATCTCGCCTGGCCGCTCATCCGCCGTTTCACCGAGCGGGTCTTCGCGCAGGACCGGACGGCGGTCGAGGCCGAGCAGCGTGCCTGGGACGAACAGGGCGAGGACCACAACCACGAGGTGTTCCCGCTCATCCTCGACCTCCGGGACGTGCTGCGCGACAACGGTGTGCCGCTGCGTCCGGAGCGGGCGTCCGGCTGCGCGCCGTGCGGGATGGCCGCCCCGGGGCACCACGCGGCCGCAACCGTGGGGGCCGCCGGGGCCACGGGTCATGCCGGAGGGGCACAGGCAGCCGGCCCGGCGGTGAAGGGCGGCGCGCCGGCCGTGGACGGTGCGGGTCCGGCCGTCGAGGGCGCGGGCCGGAACGAGTAGGCGTGCCGGGCGCTCATCGAGGCCCGTCACGCCGATGTCCCGCTCCCCCGGTCAGTCGGCGGTGGTGACCGGCGTCTCCCGTTCGGCGACGGGGGAAGCCTGCGTGATCACTTCGGAGCGCCGCCGGCCCCGGTCCATGACACCGCCGGTGAAGGCGAGGCCCAGACCGGCCACGGCGAGGGCCGCGCCGACCAGGTTGGGCGAGGCCCAGCCCCAGCCCGCCGAGATGACCAGGCCGCCGAGCCAGGCTCCGCCCGCGTTGGCCAGGTTGAACGCCGAGTGGTTGGAGGCGGCCGCCATCGTCGGGGCGTCCTTCGCCTTGGCCATGAGCAGCATCTGGATCGGCGTGGTGATGAGCGAGCCCATGGCGCCGATGAAGGTGATCGTCACCAGCGCGGGCACGGTGCTGTGGACCGCGAAGTAGAACGTCACCAGGGCCGCGGCCAGCAGGACGAGCCCCCAGTACATCGTCGGGCGCAGCGCGCGGTCGGTGAGCGGTCCGGCGATCAGGGTGCCCAGGGTCATGCCGACGCCGTACAGCGCGAGCACCCAGGTCGTCGACGTGCCGGAGAGCCCGGTCAGGTGCGTGAGCATCGGGACGAGGTAGCTGTAGACGGCGAAGAATCCGCCGAAGCCCACGACGGCCGTGGCCAGGCCGATGGCGACCTGCTTGTTGCCCATGGCGCGCAGCTCGTGCCGGATGCCGGACTGCCCCTCGCGGGGCTGGTGCGGGACGAACGCCGCCAGTGCGGCGAGGGCGATCAGACCGATGACGGCGACCGCGCCGTAGGCGGCGCGCCAGCCCAGGTGCTGGCCGAGCGCGGTGGCGGCCGGGACGCCGACGATGTTGGCGATGGTCAGTCCGAGGAACATCTTCGAGACGGCGCGTGCAGCCCGGTCCGGGGCGACCAGGCGCGAGGCGACGACGGCCCCGACACCGAAGAGCGCGCCGTGCGGCAGACCGGCGAGGAAGCGTGCGGCGAAGAGCGTGCCGAAGGTCGGGGCGACGGCGGACGCCATGTTGCCGATCACGAACAGCCCGGTCAGCAGGAGGAGCAGCCGCTTGTGCGGGACACGCGCGCATATGCCCGTGAGGAGCGGCGCGCCGACGACGACACCGAGCGCGTACGCCGACACGACGTTGCCGGCGTGCGGTACGGACACACCGATTCCGTCGGCGATCTGGGGCAGGAGCCCCATCGTGGCGAACTCGGTCGTGCCGATACCGAACGCGACGACGGCCAGGGCCAGCAGAGCCAAGGGCATGGTGCAGGAGAACCTTTCGAAGACAACGGGCCGGGACCGGTGGGCGGGGTGACGTGAGCTCGCCCACGGTTTCCACGTCCCGTCGCACCGGGCCTCGTGACCCGGAGCACCCCGGGAAGAGGGTGAGCCCATGGGAGTGCAGCAACGACGCGAGGGCATCCATTCCAAGATCGCCCCGCGGTTTGCGGCATCGGGCCTGGCCCGTTCCCCCTGGCTTCCGCGACGGTCGGCCCGGGCAAGTGAGCAAGGATAGCCGCTGCGGTCACGACGCCGGACGAGCAGGGGGCGCCAAGGCCGCTCGGCCGAGGCGCGGTGTCACGCGGCGAAGCCGATGGTGGTGACCCTATTGGCATGATCAATGCGCATTCCGCATGCTTCCGCGCGGCAGGCGCATCGGCACGCGCCGCCACGCGCGAGGGCGGCGGCCGATGGGGACCGGCCGCCGCCAAGGCGGTGCGTGTCAGGTGCGGGCGTCCCTCACCAGGGCGCCGGGGCCGGTGGCTGGACCACCGGCGGCCGGTCGTCGCAGGTGATGGTGTTGGGCAGTTCCCAGGACGCCATCCACGGGCCGGTCGTGCCGCCTCCGTCGTTGCCGCCGAGGTCGTTCACCGCGAACTCGGAGCCGGAGGCGGGGAAGTTGAAGGATCCGCAGTTGTTGACGCCGACCGCGCCGACGTTGCGGGCGTCCACGTTCTCGAAGGAGGCCGAGCCGGCGGAGCGGGCGCTGAGCACGGAGGTGCCGGTGCCGTCCACGCGGATGTCCTTGAAGCGGACCCCTCGGATCGCGTACTTGTCCTTCACGGGGAAGTCGGAGACGAGCATGATCGCGTTGTAGGTGTTGTCGAGGAAGTGGTCGCCGGTGACCTCGATGTCGGCGTCGATGTCCCGTTCCAGGGCGTAGAACCAGATGGCGCCGAGGCCGATCTTCCAGTTGAGCTCGAACGGGCCCGAGCGGACCGTGGTGTTGTCCGTGATCCGCAGTCGGCCGCTGAAGGGCTCGGCCCCGAACCGGGATCCGACCTGGATGGCGCTGCCCTCTCTGACGGGGTCGGCGATGAGGTTGCCGGTGACGGTGTTGTCGGTGCCGCCGTAGAGCGCGATGCCGTTGGCGAGGACGGGGCTCTGCACGGTGTTGTGGGCGAAGACGTTGCGCGCGTCGCCGGTCTTCTCCGACCACATGGCCAGACCGTCGTCGCCGGTGTTGCGGACGAAGGTGTCCGAGACGCTCGAATCGGTGACGCCGGTGTGGAAGTTGAGCCCGTCGGCGATCTGGTCGGCGATCACGGTGCGGGTGACCCGCAGTCCCGTCATCGGGCCGTCGAACCACATGCCGACCTTGGTGTGGTGGAGGTAGAGGCCGTCGATCGTCGAGTCACTCAGTGCCCCGCCGACGGCGTTGACCTGGTCGGTGTCGACGCGTTCGCGCACGTCGCCCTCGACGGCGAAGCCCGACAGATGGACGTCGTGACTGCCGCCGTCCGCCGCGTCCTTGCCGTAGAAGCCGACGCCGGTGTGGACCGAGCCGTCGGGGGCGGGGGTGTCGAGGGTGACCTGGTGGCCCTTGACGATCGTGTACCAGCTCCCGGCGCCGACGATCGTCACGTCGTCCACGGCGATGTGGCGGTTCACCTGGTAAGTACCCGGCGGCAGGTACACCTTGAGGTGCCGCTTCTTCGCGTAGGCGATGGCGCGGTCGAAGGCGTCGCCCGCGTCACGTCGGCCGGTGGGGTCGGCGCCGAACGCGAGGACGTTCGCGGCCTGCTTCTCGACGTGCGGCGCGCCGACGAGTTGTGTGTCGAGCAGGTCGATCACGGTCCAGGCGGCGCCGCTGTTCCGGGGAGCGGTGAGGCGGACGGTGTCGCCGGCCGCGTACCGCTTGCCGAGCAGGAGTCGCTGTTCGTCGTAGAAGTGGCTGGGCCGGAACGGCTTGTCGACGGTGGGGGTCGGGGTGGTGGCGGCCGGGACGCAGCCGCATTCGGTGATCCACCAGTCGGGGTGCAGCAGGTCGGCCTGGGGGTCGTTGCTGAACGGGTACTGGTTGTAGAGCCAGGAGTACCGCGAGGTGAGGGTCATCGTGTCGCGGTGCCGGCCGTCGACGGAGACGTCGAGGGGCGCGGTGATGCCGCCACCGCCGGGGGCGTCGGGGATGCTGTAGCGCACGGTGAGGGCGTTGGCGGCCCGGGGCAGGGCGAACTCGACGTACTGGCCCGGCTTCAGGCGTACCGCCGTACGCCCGGACGCCTCGGAGGGCAGGGTGTAGGCGCTGCGGTCGGGGCCGATGACGGTGCCGTTCGTCGCCGCGCCCTCCGCCTCCTGTTCGGCGAAGTCCACCGCGGCACCGCGCCCGGCGACCAGGCCGGGATCGAGCCCGGCGCGTGTCACCGCGGGAGCACCCTCACCGGCCACCGGGCCGCCCCCGCCGCCGTGCCCGGAGGCCGCCGGGGCGGGGGCACCGAGCACGAGCACGAGTCCGGCGGCGGCAGCGGCCACCGCGGCGATCGTCCGGACCGGTCTTCGCGTGGGGCGTCCGGCCCGCTCCGCGGCCTCGTGGTGGGTGTACGGCGCCATCGGCTTCTCGTTTCTCTCGGGGCGGAGGACACCG
Source organism: Streptomyces sp. NPDC056738 (assembly GCF_042790435.1). Taxonomy (NCBI): domain Bacteria; kingdom Bacillati; phylum Actinomycetota; class Actinomycetes; order Kitasatosporales; family Streptomycetaceae; genus Streptomyces; species Streptomyces sp. NPDC056738. The sequence continues at coordinate 96,011 of NZ_JBHTZF010000005.1, read as the reverse complement.
AGGGCCGCTCGGTGCGCGGCGGCACGGCGGGAATCAGCCGTGCCGCTGCGTACCGGGACATTAGGGCGCGACGGGACACCCGGACAAGACGTCGAACATGTCTTTCCGCGATTCAGTACGGATCCTGCAAGTCAAAGTCGATTTCTTGCAGGAGATGCGTCTCCCACACCGTCACCGCCGGACCGAGCACTCCAGGATCCGGCCGTCCACGGTGCCGATCAGCAGGTGCCCGTCCGGGGTCACGGCGAGCGAGAGTGCCGTGGTCGGGGTGTCCTCGATCTCGAGTTCGGTGCGCCATCGGACCGTGCCGCCCTCGGCGTCCAGTGCGGTCAGAGCACCCGAGTTGCAGGCGACGTAGACGGTGTCCTCGTCGACGTCGAGCGCGGTGGCCGGATGATCCATACGGTGCTGCCACCTCACCGCGCCGTCGAGCGACCGTCGTACGACATAGGCACCACCGGGCTGGGGTCCGGCCCAGTCGTGGACGGCGCCCGCGTACACCAGGGACCGCCCGATCTCGGCCGCCGGACCGCCGAAGTGGTGCTCGCGAGGGTCCCAGGAGTGCGGGAAGAGCCGCCGCGCCGTCCCGTCCGCGCCCACCGCCACGACCCACTTGTCCTTGTACGACGCGTCCGGTCGCGTGCCCACCAGGACGTACGGGCCGCTCGCGTGCCTGACCGGGAACGCGTGGTTGATCAGATCGAAGCCGCCGACCTCCGGGCCCTCCGCCCGAGCGTCGAGGTCCAGCAGCGTCAGCCGTTCCGGATCCTTGCGCCCGCGGTCCGTCGGGCGCACGACCATCCTGCCGCCACCGGCGACGAGGACCCCGGATCCGTCCAGGCCCAGCGTCTCCAGCACCTCGCCGGTGCCGACCGCCACGCGGGCGATCCGGGGCGCGTCCCGCCCCCAGCGTCCGTCCCTCCAGGCCAGGCGGCGTTCGGCGTTGGTCCACACCGACGCCCCGTCGGAAGCGGGCACCAACTGGCGGCCGCCCTCCTCGTCCTCGACCGCCCAGTCCCGTTCGCCCGTCGGGGGCCACGACTCCGCCAGGACCCCGTCCAGGGCGGCCAGCACACGGCCGTCCTTCCCGCTCTCCACGGCCCAGACCCGTCGCCGGGGCGACCACTCCCGGCCGCCCGCCGCGGCGAGGTCCGCCAGGAGGCGGCGCGTCTCCGCCCGGTGATCCGCCCGCGCGACCGGTCGCGCGGGCGCCACGAGTTCCTCCCGTTCGACGGTCCTCCGCCCCACCGCGCTCCAGTCGTCGCGGGAGACCACGACCGTGTGTCCCTGCTCGTGGGCGTCCGGGTTGTCGTCGTCGTGGAGGGGAGCCAGGACCAGACACAGTTCCCGCTCGCCGCGCCAGGCGACCTCCAGCACCTCCCGCGCGAACGGGAGCGCGGACACCACGGTGCCGGACTCCAGGTGGAGCAGGAGGAGTTCCCCTTCGAACGCGTAACCCCCGTCGTAGCTGCCCGTGCCGACGGCCAGCAGCGGAAGCGCGGGGTGGAAGGCGAGCGAGTGAACGGGGTAGGCGGATCGCACCAGGTGTTCGCACCGCAGGGTGTCACGGTCGTAGACGCCGATCCGGTGCCCGGTCCAGCGTTGGTCCGCCGTCCCGGCGCCGCTCCACTGAAGCGCCCCGACGTCACCCGCCACGGCGACCCTGCGCGAACGGTCGTCGAGGACGGCCGGACCCGGCAGTCCCATCTCGGCGAAGGGCCCGTCGCCCAGCACACGTCGGATCAGCGGGGGAACAGTCATGCAGGAAGCCTCCAAGGGACGGATGTGAACGACCGCCCCCCTCATGCGGGACGACCGCCGCCCCTCGTACGGGACGACCGCCGCCCCTCGTACGGGACGACCGCCGCCCCTCGTACGGGACGACCGCCGCCCCTCGTACGGGACGACCGCCGCCCCTTGTACGGGACGGCGGTCGTTCATGATCCCGTCCGGTCGCCCCGGGCACCACGGAATATCCGGCGACCGCTCGGCAGGCACCGCGGAACATCAGCCTCGGTGGTCCCCACGGAACATCACCAGGGGCTGCTCGGCGGGCCTGACGGGATGTCCGGCGACCGCTCGGTGAGGCGGCCCGTCGGTCCGGTCAGGGGCGGTTCAGGCCCCACGTCTGGAGGGAGAAGGGGCGGCCCTTCTCCTCGCCGGTGATCAGCGGCACGTCGAGGAGTTCGAAGCCCGCCTTCGTGGCCACGGCGACGCTGGCGGCGTTCTCGGCCTCCAGTTCCAGGATCACCTGCTCCGCACCCTGCCGCTCGAAGGCGTACGCGGCCATCACCCGCACCGCCCGGACCGCCAGGCCCTGGCCGCGGTGCGCCGGACCCACCGCGTAGCCGATCTCCATGCCCTCGGGGGCGCGCCGCAGCATCACCTCGCCGAGCGGCGCCCCGCCGTCGACCGTGATGGCGAGCAGGACGGCCGTGCCCTGCGCGCGCATCTCCCGGTCCCGGTCCAGGCGGGCCCAGGCGGCGGCCTCGTCGAAGGGGGAGACGATCGGCGTCCAGTACGCGATGTCGGGGTGGTCGAACAGCTCCGGCATCGCCGTCAGGTCCGCCTCCGTCCAGTCACGAAGGACGAGCCCCTCCCCCGAGAGCTCGATCCGCTCGGGAAACGACGACGTGGTGCTGCTCATGGTGCGGGACCTCCCTGGCCTGTTCGGAACGAGTCAGGATAACCGGGACGCGGAACACCTCCTCCTGGCGGAAAGCCGACGGGCATCCTCACCGCCCTGGGATCATGAGCCATGCGACCGGATGACTGGCACCTCACCCACGACGTCGACGGCTTTCTCGACCGCGCCGGACACTTCCTGCGTTCCCGGCCCGGTCTGCACATCATGCAGCTCACCTGGGCCGAGAGAATCCGCAAGCGGGGCGCGGACGCGTTCGGTGCCGGAGCGCCCCTGTTCGGAGTGCTGGAGCGAGGGGGCAAGGTGCACGCCACGTTCTATCGCCTTCCGCCCAGGGGTTTCGGCCTTTCGCCGCTCACGCCCGAGCAGGCGGACGCGCTCGCCGGCCGCCTCGCCACCTTGGGGGACCCGGTTCCCCACGTCAGCGCGGACCAGCGTACGGCGGCCCTTTTCGCCAAGGCCTGGCAGCGGCACACCGGCGCGATCCCGATGGCGCGCGAGACGCGGCTGCGCCTCTACCGCCTCGGAACCCTCACCCCACCGGAGCCGATGCCGGCGGGCCGCGGCCGCGTCCTGGGCGAGCGGGACCTCGACCAGGCCATGTTCTGGTGCGGCGAATTCGCGCGGGCTGTCGGGGAAAAGGTGTCCATCAGCGCCGACACCTGGGCCGACACCCGCTTCGCCGACAAGCGGTACACGCTCTGGGAGACCCCGGACGGCACTCCGGCCTCCGTCGCGGGCATGAACCCTCTGATCGGCGGCCAGATCCAGGTGGACATCGTCTACACGCCGGCCGACCAGCGAGGCCACGGATACGCGGGCGCCGTGACGTCCGAGGTGAGCCGTGCCGCGCTCGCCGCGGGCGCGAAGGACGTGGTGCTGTTCGCGGACCTGGCCAACCCCACGAGCAACGCCCTCTACCAGCGCCTCGGTTACCGCGAACTCACCGACTGGGCCGTGTACGACTTCCAGCGCGACACGTCGGAGAGCCCCGCGGCATAGCTCCCGCGTCCAGGGCCGGAGAAGTCACCGCGGTGTGTGCCGCCCGAGCATCTGGTCGAGTTGATCTAAATTGGCCGGTCATGGGGCGAAATGGTGGAATCAGCCGTCGATCGGTGCTCAAGGCCATCCCCGCCGCCGGTCTCGCGGCAGCGACGGACGAGGCGTCGGCAGGGCCGCGCACGACCTCGGTGACGGGGGTGACAGCGGCCTTTCCGCAGCCGGCCGTCTGTTCCTCGCGGCCGGTGCCCGGCTCGGCGTCGCCGTCGGCCGTGGAGCAGACCCTCGACGTCCGGTTCGCGGACGTCACCATCCCCGGGTACGGACCGGTGACCACGCGGACCTACAACGGGACGATCCCGGGGCCGACCCTGCGCGTGCACGGCGGGGACGTCCTACGGCTGACGCACATCAACGGTCTGCCGCCCAACACGCCTCACAGCGGCCGTCACAACGTGCCGCACCACGCCAACAGCTTCAATCTGCACACCCACGGAATGCACGTCCGCCCGTCCGGCCACGCCGACAACGTGCTGCGCGAGTTCGCGCCGCGCACCGCCGAGGAGGCCGCCGCCGGAGCCCCGGAGCCGCGGTATGTGACCACCGTCCACGTCCCGGCCGACCACCCGGCCGGAACCTACTGGTACCACCCGCACCTGCACGGATCCACCGCCGAGCAGATCCTCGGAGGCATGGCGGGAGTGATCGTCGTCGAAGGCGACGTCGACGAGATCCCCCAGATCAAGGCGGCCGCCGACATCGTCGTCTGCGTCAACGAACTCAAGTTCAAGGACGGCGAGGTCCCCGCCTTCACCTCGGGCGGCTGGATGACCGGCGTCCCCTCCACCTTCACCGTCAACGGCACGGTCAACCCCACGCTCCACCTGCGCCCCGGCGAGGTCCAGCGGTGGCGGCTGGTCGCCGCGACCGCGTTCACCGCCCTGCGGCTCCAGGTCACCGGGGTCCGCGGGACCCTGACGATGCACCAGATCGCGCAGGACGGGGTCACGTTCGCCGGACCCGTCGCCCGGGACCTGCTGGACCTGTCCATGGGCAACCGCGCCGACGTCCTGGTCCGCGGCGGCGCGCCCGGCAGGTACGAGCTGCGCGACCGTGCGGTGCCCGAGCCCCTGATGACGATCGAGGTCGCCGGAGAACCCGTGGAACCGCCTATGGCGCTGCCGGTCTCGCTGCCGCCGGGCCGCCCCTTCCTCGACGAGCGGGACATCACCGACCCCGGCGCCGACCGGGAGATCGTGTTCCACACGGACGCGGGCGCGTTCACCGGAGCCTTCCCCAACGCCTTCCGCATCCTGGGCAGCCATGCGACCCCGGCCGCGCACCCCGGCGGCGACCTCACACGCGACCCGGCCTACGGCCTGTTCGACCCCGGCTACACCAACCACACCCTGACCCTGGGCACCGTCGAACGCTGGACCGTCCGCACCGACGAGACCGTGCCCGCGCACAGCCACCCCTTCCACCTGCACACCAACCAGTTCCTGCTGACCCACCGCAACGGCGAACGGCTCGATCCACCCGTCTGGCACGACACCATCGGCCTGAACGGCGGCACCCCCGGCGACCGGGTCACCTTCCTCGTCAGATACGAGGACTTCACCGGGCACACCATCGCCCACTGCCACCAACTCCACCACGAGGACCTCGGCATGATGCAGGCCGTCCAGTACGTCGAGCCCTGAGAGCCGGACATCGCCGGGCTTCGCCTTGTCCGTCACAGGGTGTGGTGCAGCCAGCGCTGCAGGACTTCGTTGACGTCAGCCGGGAGGGAGCTGATCTGCTCGATGACGGCACGGTCCTCGGGCATCGGAGGAATGCCGGCGGCCGTCAGGGTCGCGTGCAGGGCCAGACGCCGCTGGTCCTGGGGGTCGAGGGTGTAGCTGAGGCGGTGGGCGGGGTTGGGCGGCGCCAGCAGGAAGTCGCCGTCGTCGCGGGACCGCGCCTGAGCCGGCACGGCGGTGTCACGGGTCTGTACGGCATAGGGGTCGACGAAGGCGCGGGAACCGAGGGTCTCACTGTTCCAGGGGGTCATCTCTGTCTCCTCACCGATGGGTTGTGAACCACCTGTCGAGATCTCCGCGAGGGCCCCTCCGGTTGCGTTCACGGCCGAACATCACGCTGACGGCGTCATCGGCGGGTGATCACCTCGTACGACGGGACGATGGCCGCCGCTGCCACGAAACCCCGCGCGACCACCGACCGCGAAGTCCCCCCACCTGCGCGGACACCGGCTACGAGGTCACCGTCACCGGCCGCGCGGCCACCGGCTACGAGCTCACCGCCACCCGCGGCCACCGGCCATGAACGCATCCCGCGCGGCCGGCGGCCACCGGGTCACCGGCGCCCGCCGGACCAGCGCACGGCGGCGGCTCCGGCGAAGTCGCCGGCGTGGGCGAATCCGCCCAGCACCACGAGGTCACCGTCCTTCACCCGGCCCGAGGCGATCGCGTGGTCCAGGGTGACCGGGATCGCCGCACCGAACAGATTGCCGCACCGGTCGAAGGTGTTCAGGTGCCGCTCGGCGGGCAGTTCCAGCGCCTCCGCCCAGTTGCGCAGGAAGGTGCGGTTCGGCTGGTTGGTGACCAGGACGTCGATGTCGGCGGTCGCCACGCCGAGCCGTCGGCACAGGTCCGTGATCACCTCCGGGACGAGCCGGTTGCCGCGTGCCAGCACCTTGGCGACGCTCGCGTCGGTGAACCCGATCCGGAGCTGGGACTCCCCCGGCTCCCAGTACTTGCGTCCGTCGTCGACCGCGAGGGTCATGTCCCCGGCGTACTCGCCGATGTGCCGGGTCTCCACGTCGAGGACCGGGGCGCCGGCCGACGTGGTCACCCATCCCACGCCGCAGCCGTCGCCCGGGATCGCGGCCTGCGCGAGCCGACGCACCTCGGACTGGGTGAAACACTGCCCGGCGACACTCTGCGCGTTGCAGATCAGCGCGGTCCTCGCGTCGGTGGTGGTGAGGATCTGCCGGGCCAGCTTCAGCATGTACACGAAGGAGGCGCAGCCCGCGTTGGCCACGTCGACGAGCCATTCCGGGTTCAGCCCCAGCCGGCGCGCCACTTCGGTGCCCGCGCCGACGAACGGAAGGTCCGGGAGCTGGCTGTGCACCAGGAGTACGTCCACGCCTCGAATCTCGTCCCTGCCGTGGCGTTCGATCAGGGGCTGGACGGCGCGTTCGATCATGTCCGTGTTGGTCTCGTCCGCGGCGACGTGGTGCCGTGAGCTCGGGACCTTGAACATGGGATGGCCGCGCAGCTTGTCCTCCGCGCCCGGGTACTCGGTGTAGTACTCGGCGGGGACCGGATCGCCCGGGAGGTAGGCGGCGACGTCGGTGAGGCTGACCGTGGTCACGATGCCACCGCCCTCGCGGGAGCCACGCTCACCGGTTGGCCGTTCCGGTGGCGATGCTCCAGGATCGCCTTGAGGTTGTTCATCTCCACGGTGTGGCCCGCGTAGAAGAGGTCCCAGTAGTCTCCCACCCAGGGCCGGTCGGGGCGGGCGGCGAGTTCGGGGTGCGGGTTCGTGTCGTAGTAAGGATGACGGCAGTTGGTCCAGGTGATCACCGATCCCGGCCTGTCGAGGACGAGTCGGGCCGGCACGACCCGCATCAGGTAGATCATCCACAGCTTGTCGCCCTGGTCCCAGGAACAGTGGTAATCCACGGTCATGGCCTCGGGGTTGGCGGCGATCCTGCAGTAGATCCGGGTGTCCTCCTCCAGCCGGTCGCGTCCGACCCACAGTCCGGGGGTGCCGGAGGGCTCGAAGTCCCGCAGGCTGCAGGTCCATTCCTCCAGGTGGTGGCCCTGGCGGAGGTAGTCGTAGGTCAGTTCGGGCGGACAGTCGACGTACTCGTGGATGGTGCAGTACTGCCCGTAGACCTGGTGATGGGGGTAGACGGAGTGGGTCAAGTCCACGCAGTGCGCGGTCAGTTCGTCCCTGCCCGGGTTCTCGATCCGCATCAGGCCCGGGATGTCAGCCGGCGCGGACGATACGTCGCTCATCTGCTTGCTCCTTGGTGTCGGCGTGTTCGGCACGGTCGGCATGGCCGGTGGCTCGCGCGAAGGGCTGGAATGGCAGGAACGGGGGGATCTCCTTCGGGTCGCAGTCCAGCGCCACGAAGGCGGGCCCGGCGCCCGTGTTCCCCCGCAGCAGCGCCTCGCGCAGGTGCGCCGCGCTCCCGGCGCCGGTGACGTCGAGGGACGGGAACGCGGCGGCCACCCCGGCCGCGATGTCGGTTTCGCCGAACACGTCGTCGTCGCGGACTGCGCCCTGAAGGAACTCCTCGCGCAGCGCGCACATGGCGTGGGCGTTGTTGTTGAAGACGACGAAGGTGACGGGCGCGGAGTGCTCCACGGCGGTGTGCACTTCCGCCCCGTGCATGAAGAAGGCCCCGTCGCCGGCGAGTACGTAGGTGCGCCGCCCGGTGGCGAGCGCGGCACCGATGCCCGCGCCGAAGGTGTAGCCCATGCCTCCCATCCCGAGCGCCACGACGAAACGGCCGTGGCGCGGCGCCGGAAGGAGGTGGACCGCGCTGGCACCGGTGTTGCCGGCGTCGACGAAGACGTGCGCGTCCTCGGGCAGGGCCGCCTCAACGGCGGCGAGGGCCTGGGAGAAGGGGACGATCCGCCCGTGGACGGCCGGGAAGTCAAGGCCCGCGGCGGGTGCGGGGAGGGGGCCCGGGTGCCGGGGGCAGGGGCGCGGGCTCGACGCGAGCCCTTCGGTCACCGCGCGCAGTGCGTCCCGCAGGTCCCCGACCAGCGCGGTACCCGGCACGAACGGCGCTTCGGAGTCCAGGCACACGACGTCGGTGGTGGCGAGGGCCCGCTCCAGGCCGCCGCGTGCCAGGAGGGGCAGCCGGGTGCCGACCAGCAGGCACACATCGGCCCGCCGCAGACAGTGTTCTACGTTGGCGTGGCCCATCACCCCCGCCACACCCGCGAACCGCGGGTCACGGTTGTCGAAGACGTCCTTGGCGTCCGGGGTGACGGCCACCCACGCACCGAGGTGCCGGGCCAGCCGGGACAGTTCCGCACGGGCGTCCGCCGCGGCGACGCCCTCTCCGGCGATGACAAGGACGGTGCTCGCGCCGCGAAGGATGTCCGTCACCTCGGCGACAGCGGCCGGCGAGGGCGCGGGCGGTGGGGGCGCGGCCTCTGCCGGTGCGGCCGCTGTCGGTACAGCCTCGGCCGGTGCGGCTCCTGTCGACGTGGCCTCCGCCGGTACCGGTGCCTCCGCCTCTGCCGGCACCGGATCATCCTGGCCCGGCAAGGCGATCCGTGCCTGTTGTACGTCCTTGGGCAGCAGCAGCACCGCAGGGCCGCGCGGCTCCGTCCGCGCCGCCGCCATCGCCCGTGCCAACAGCTCCCCGATCGAGTCCGGGTCCTCGACCCGGGCGCAGAAGCGGGAGATCGGGCTGAAGACGTCGGCCGCGTCGAATGAGCCGCCCTTGCCACTGGTGTCCTGGAAGGCGCCCTCGCCCTCCTGGACCGTCGGCGGCTGGCCGACCAGGGCGAGCAGCGGCACCCTGGACGCGTACGCCTCCGCGAGGCCCGGCACCAGGTTCATCGCGCCGCCTCCCGAGGTGGCGGCAACCACCCCCAGGCGTTGGGTGGTTCGGGCGTAACCGTCGGCCATCGTGACGGCGGAGAACTCGTGCTTGGCGACCACGCCCCGCACGACTCCGCCGCGGTGCACGGCGTCGTACAGGTCCTCGATGTTCGCGCCGCCGACTCCGAACATGTGGGTGACCCCGGCCCGGGCGAGCTCGCCCGCCAAGTGGTCGACCATGCGTACCGTCCCGGCCTCGGGCACGTCTGCCGCGGGTGTCATACGGGGCTCCCGTCCCTCTCGTGGGGCCGGTCGACGAGACCGGACGACGTGATGACCTGGAAGCGGTGCCGGTACTCCTTCGGGGTGACGCCCAGCGTTCGCCCGAAGGACCGGAAGAAGGTCTCGGGGGCACCGAATCCGCAGCGGCCCGCTATCTGACTGATCGGCAGATCGGTCGTCTCCAGCAGCTCGCGGGCGCGGGCGATCCGGGTGCGCTGGACGTACTGCCCGGGAGTCGTGCCCACTTCGCGCCGGAAGACCCGGGCGAAGTTGCGCGGGCTCATGTTGGCGCGCTCGGCCATCTCGGCCACGGGTAACGGGTTGTGGAGGTTCTCCAGGATCCACTCCTGCGCCGTCCGGATCGGCGGATGGTCCGCCAACTGGGCGTCCAGCAGCGCGCTGAACTGGGACTGCCCGCCGTGCCGTTTGAGGAACAGCACCAGGAACCGTGCCGTCTCCAGGGCGAGGGCCGCTCCGTGATCGGCCTCGACCAGGGCGAGCGCCATGTCGATCCCGGTCGACACGCCCGCCGAGGTGACGAAGGGTCCGTCCCAGACGAAGATCGGCTCGGCGTCCACCGTCACCGCCGGATAGCGGCAGGCCATCGTCTCGCTGTACGCCCAGTGCGTGGTGGCGCGTCTGCCGTCCAGCAGGCCCGCCTCGGCGAGCAGAAAGGATCCGCCGCATACGGAGGCGACCCTGCGCGACCGGGCCGCCGCCGTGCCGATCCACGAGATCAGCGCCTGGTCGCGCAGCGCCTCGCCCACACTCCATCCCCCTGGCACGAGAAGCGTGTCGATGGAGCCCCGCCCCGCCTCAAGGGGCATCGCCGCCAAGCTGACACCCGAACTCGTGCGCACCAGTGGCGCGTCGGCGGAGACCAGGTCGATCCGGTACGGGTCGCCCCCCGGGTCCAGGAGCCGGTTGGCGATGTCGAACACCTCGATCGGTCCGGTGATGTCCAGCGCCATGGCACCCGCGTACACCACTACAACCACACGTCGCTCTGCCACGGTCACAGCCTGTATCGGATCTCCGACTGACTGCAATGACAGATAACTGACGCATCCGGCCAACAGACCGTGCTCCGAGAGGAGTTACGGGCTGCTGGCCAGGCACTTCGCATGCGGGCGACGATGACGACGGGTGAGGCAACTCACAGGCACCGGACAGCCGCGCCGGCCCGGCCCACAAGGCGGCATGGAGGACGGGGCATCGAGGCCCGGAGGACACGTCCTAGGGGCGGCGGGCCAGCAAGTGGGCGTCGAGGAAGCCCCGTTCGGAGGCCGGATCGTGGCGCAGCTCGGCGACCACGACGAGCCCGGCTTCGGTCAGCAGCTCGGCGAACCGGTCAACAGGCCAGCTATAGGCGGGAGTCACCTTGTGGTCGAAGCGGATCGGCTCCGAACCCTCGGTGCCGAAGAACGAGACCAGGAGCAGGCCCCCTGGCGCCAGGACACGCACCTGCTCGGCGAGCAGCGGGGGCAGCTCCCCGGGCGGGGTGTGGATCATCGAGTAGTGGGCCAGCACCCCGCCGAGCGCGCCGTCCTCGACGGGCAGGGCCTCCATGCGCGCCTCGTCGAACCGCAGCTCCGGATGGGCCCGCCGGGCGTGCTCGACCATGGCCGGGGAGAGGTCGAACCCGGAGGCGTCCAGGCCCGATTCGTGCAGCATGGAGGTCAGATGGCCGGGTCCGCATCCGACGTCGGCGGTGCGCAGATTTCCCGTCTCGCGCACCAGCTCGGCGAAGGCGCCGAGCATGGCCCGCGCGAACGGCCGCGACTCCATCCGGTCGGCGAACATCGACGCGTAGAGCTCGACGACCCCGTCGTAGGCGATCCTGGTCTCATCCTGGTGATCCGTCACAGGGTGGAAGCTAACAGCCTTTCCACTCAAGGCAGTTGTCGGGCGACGCTCATGGCCGCGCGCGTCCCGGACGCCTACGCCGGTCGAGGCCCGGCTGCCGGAGATCCGGGCCGAACACCTCGTACCGGATGTCGTTCCGAGGACGTACGAGAACTGGTCCGCCGGCCCATGGGCCCCGCCGTCGCGGACCAGAGGGCGAGGGGCGAGGAGCTCCGGTGCACCGGTACGCCACCCGGCCCCTCGCCGATTCCCGGCCGAGGCCAGGGTCAGCCGGACTTGGCGCAGATCGCGTACACGGCGGCGGTGTACGTGTTGCCGCCACCGTTCAGGAAGCCGGCGGTCCAGCCGACGGGTGTGGTTCCGGAGACGATCGGGTTGGAGTGCAGTGCAGGCCCGTTCGACATGGCGGTGCCGCCGGGCATGTACCAGCCGCCACCGGTGGCGATCTCACCGGCCGGGCACCGCGCCTCGACATCGACCATGTCCAGCTCGGCGACGGCCTTCGTGGCGGTGACCACGTGCGCCCCGGCGACCCCGTCCGCCCCCGCGGGCCCTTGAGCCCCGGCGTCCCCCTTGTCGCCCTTGTCGCCGGGCTCCCCCTTGACCCCTTGAGGCCCGCTGTCCCCCTTCTCTCCCTGAGCCCCCGGGTCTCCCTTCTCCCCCTTCTCTCCCTGGACCCCTTGCTCCCCGGCAGCGCCCTCGGCCCCCTGGTCCCCCTGATCGCCCTTGGGGCCGGCGGGCCCCTGGGGGCCGGTGCGGTTCCAGGTGACGGAGTCCTCGCCGGCGCGGCAGGCGGAGTCCGGCTCGACGAGACGAAGCCGGCCCTTCGCGTTCACGCATCCTTGGATCGTGCCGTCCTCGGCTATGTACGAACGCTGCGCGTCCCTGGCCAGCGCGAAGTCCGCCGACGACACGACGATCACGACAGAGGCGGCGGCAGCGGCCGCGACGGCACGACGAATGAGCGTCACAAATCCCCCCGGATTGTTGAACCATCGACTGACATCTCGTCCCAGACCTTCCCCATCGCCCCTGAGAACACACGTGTTGCCGGAATGCACGACAGCACCACCGAGTCCGGCCACTGGTGGGGGCGTCGATGGGAGGCCCGGCGCGCTCGCGCGTGGGTTAGGATCGCCCGCCGACCTGCGGAAAGTCCGAACAGGGGCTCGCGGAGGTGCGTCGTGAAGAGGACAGTGAAGTCGCTGGGCGGTCTGGCCCTGTGGACCTGCGCCGTGCTCGGCGCGCACGCCCTGCTGACCGTCGCGACCGGCCTGGCCGCCTGGCACAAACACCAGGTCCTGCTGGCACCACCGCTGCCGCCCACGCCCGACGGCAGTGAGGCCCTGCCTCTGATCGACGCCGACATATGGTTCGGGAACCTGCTGGGCTGGTGGCAGGCCACGACCCTCGCAGCCCTGGTCGTCCTCACGGTATGGATGAGCGGGATGCGGGACCTCGCGGAGCGGCTCTGGCCCGAGGGACAGCGCCGCCGCCGCGCGTGGCTGTTCTTCGGCTGGGTGCTTCCGGTGGCCGACCTGTTCGTCCCCAAGATGATCGTCAACGACCTGTGGGCGGCCGCCGAACCCGGCCCCCTGCGCCGGCGCGGCCATCCACTGCTCGCCGTCTGGTGGCTCTCGTTCCTCGCCGCGGGCGCGGCGGGCGACAGGGCCCTGTCCACCATGAAGAAGGCGGACACCGCGGCTCAGTCCGGCCGGGTGGTGGAGAGGGTGATGGTGAGCGATGGGCTGTACCTGTGCGCCGCGGCGCTGTCCATATGCGTGGTCTGGCAGCTCAGCGAGCGGCTGAGGAAAGCCGTGTCGGACCGGCGCGCGTTGGTAACGTGACGGCATGGGACGTCGTCGGCTTCGGCACTTGGTCATCGGCTCCGAGCGATTCCGGTGGTGGGTCGGCCATCGCCATGTGCCGGACCCTGACACCGACGACGCGACCGGCCGCTCCTGCCAGGAGGCCCTTGTACTGACGCGCGAGGGCTCGCCCGGCGTGATCCGTATCGTCTTCGACTCGGGCCCGGGCCGCGTGGTGGGCGGCGGGGGCTGGGGGGCTCACGAGGGTGGCGTCAGCCGGGTGGGCGGTGGCTATCTCAACCTCCACCGGCCCGCGGCCGTACGGGAGTTGATCGAGGAGGCTCTTGCGTCCGGTGAGCGCTTCGGACGCGCCGGCCAGGTCGACGGCTGGCGGTTCTTCGACGCCGTGGCCGCACGCGTCCCTCCGGCACGCGAACCACAGCACGAGCCCGCCCCGGCCGCGGTGGAGGTCGCTGTCCGAGCATCGGATCAGGGTGATGGAGAGTCCGTGTGACGACGGGACTTGAGTTCGCCGGCCCATGATCCGCGCCTCCGCCCGGGGCACGGCCGGGTAACTGGTCCTCGCCCAGTACAGGAAAGCGTGCGGGTTCCGGGAATCTTGGATGCTGGGCCCTTGGCGCAGGGAAGAGTCGGGGCCGTGTCGGGGCCGTTGGGTTCTCTTTCAGCTGGCGGTATCTGCTGCGAGGTCGAGGGCGATGTCGGTGATCATGTCTTCTTGGCCGCCGACGAGGCCGCGTCGGCCGACTTCGACGAGGATGGCCCGCGTGTCGACGCTGTATCGGCGGGACGCCGTCTCGGCGTGGCGCAGGAAGCTGGAGTACACGCCGGCGTAGCCGAGGGTGAGGGTTTCGCGGTCGACGCGCACGTCGCGGTCCTGGAGCGGGCGCACGATGTCGTCGGCGGCGTCCATCAGGGGGAACAGGTCGCAGCCGTGCTCCCAGCCCAGCAGGTCGGCGACCGCGACGAATGCTTCCAGCGGGCAGTTGCCGGCCCCGGCGCCCTGCCCTGCGAGGGAGGCGTCGACGCGGGTGACGCCGTTCTCGACGGCGATGACCGAGTTCGCGACCCCGAGTCCGAGGTTGTGGTGGGCGTGGATGCCGATGCCGGTCGACGGGTCCAGGGTGTGGCGGTAGGCCCGGACGCGGTCACGGACGCCGTCCATGGTCAGGCGCCCCCCGGAGTCGGTGACGTATACGCACTGCGCGCCGTAGGACTCCATGAGCTGGGCCTGTCGGGCGAGTTCGGCCGGGGCGGCCATGTGGGACATCATCAGGAACCCGGCGACGTCCATGCCCAGGTTCCGGGCTGCGGCGATGTGCTGGGCGGAGATGTCGGCCTCGGTGCAGTGGGTGGCTACCCGGACCGAGCGGATACCCAGGGCATGGGCCTGGCGCAGGTCGTGCAGGGTGCCGATGCCCGGCAGGAGGAGTGTGGTGGGGACCGCGTGGGTGACGACGTCGCAGACGGCTTCGATCCACTCCCAGTCGGTGTGGGCGCCGACGCCGTAGGTGATGCTGGACCCGGACAGGCCGTCGCCGTGCGCGATTTCGATCGCGCCGACTCCGGCGGCGTCGAGGGCGCCGGCGATGCTGCGGGCCTGCTCGACGGTGTAGCGGTGGCGAACGGCGTGCATGCCGTCCCGCAGGGTCACGTCCTGGACGTAGAGCGAGGTCATCGGGACAGCACCTCCGTGGTGATGGAGCGGGCGGCCATGCGCTCGGCGGTGCGCAGGGCGGCCGAGGTCATGATGTCGAGGTTCCCGGCGTAGGCGGGCAGGTAGTGGGCGGCGCCTTCCACCTCCAGGAAGACCGATACCTTCGCGGCATCTCCGGTCCGCGAGGCCGCGGGCAACAGCGAGCGCGATGGGTCGTCGGCGTCCACCCGCTCGAACTGCACCTTCTGCTTGAGTCGGTAGCCGGGGACGTAGGTCTGTACGCGAGCGGCCATCTCCTCGACGGAGGCGGTGACGGCCGCGTCGTCGCAGTCGCCGACCAGGCAGTGCACGGTGTCCCGCATGATCAGCGGCGGTTCGGCGGGGTTGAGGACGATGATCGCCTTGCCGCGTGCCGCGCCGCCCACCTTCTCGATGGCCGACGAGGTGGTCTCGGTGAATTCGTCGATGTTGGCGCGGGTGCCCGGGCCGGCCGAGCGGGAGGAGATGGAGGCGACGATCTCGCCGTAGTGGACGGGTGTCACGCCGGCGACGGCAGCGACGATCGGAATGGTGGCCTGGCCGCCGCAGGTGACCATGTTGACGTTGGGCGCGTCCAGGTGGGCGTCGCCGTTGACCGGTGGCACCACGTAGGGACCGAGGGCGGCCGGGGTCAGGTCGACGACAGTGCGTCCGAGACCGCGCAGCACCTGGTCATGGCGACGGTGGGCGCCTGCGGAGGTGGCGTCGAAGACGATCGACACGTCGGCGAATTCGTTCAGGCTCACGAGCCCGTCCACGCCCTTGTGTGTGGTGGCGACCTTCAGGCGGCGGGCCCGTGCCAGGCCGTCGGAGGTGGGGTCGATGCCCGCCATGGCGGCGATCTCCAACGACTCGGAGAGCCGCAGCACCTTGATCATCAAGTCGGTGCCGATGTTGCCCGATCCGATGACGGCGACCTTCGTGGTCATGCGGGGGCTCCTTGAGCGGCGGAAGAGGCGAACACGGTGCCGACGGCGCCGAGGCCGTCGATGCGGGCAGTGAACGTGTCGCCCTCGGCGGCAACGGCCATGGGGCCCAGCGCACCGGTCAGGACGATGTCCCCGGCCTTCAGCGGATCCCCCAGGCCGGCCAGGGTAGAGGCGAGCCAGAGGGCGGCGGTGAGCGGGCTGCCCAGGCAGTCGGCGCCGGTGCCCTCGGAGACGGTCTCGCCGTTCTTGGTGAGGGTCATGGTCACGGTGCGCAGGTCGACCCGGTCGAGCGGCACGGGGGTGCCGCCGAGGACGAACAGCCCGCAGGAGGCGTTGTCCGCGACGGTGTCGACGATGGTGATGTCCCAGTCGGCGACGCGGCTGTCGACGATCTCCAGGGCAGGCAGGGCGAAGGCCGTGGCACGCAGCAGGTCGGCGACCGTCGGATCCGGGTGCGCCAGGTCTGCCGCGAGGACCAGAGCGACCTCGGCCTCGACTTTCGGCTGGATCAGGCGGCCCGGCGCGATCGGCTGTCCCTCCGGGACCGCCATGTCGGCGAACAGGGCGCCGAAGTCGGGCTCGCCGACGCCGAGCTGCCGCTGAACGGCGGGCGAGGTCAGGCCGATCTTCCGTCCCACCAGCCGCCGCCCCTCGGCAATGCCGCGCTCGACGTGCAAGCGCTGTACGGCATAGGCGGCCTCGACGTCCTGGTCCGGCAGGATCGAGCGAACCGGCGGACAGGGCTTTCCCGTGCGGGTGGCCTCGGCCAGGACGGCCGCTGCCTCGGCCACGGCGCCGGCGGAACCGTGGGCGCTCATGCCTGGCTCCCGGAGCCGGCGAAAGGATGGTGCGGCACAGGCATGCGGAATACCTCCGAAGCGAATCGGCTGATGGAACGGACGGCGATGACGGCGGTGGCGCCGACAGGGAACAGATATAGAAGCGGCGACCGCGACCAGGCAAAATCTGTTCCATGACACGGAACAGCGTGCTGGGAAACATGCTCGACAAGGCGTCAGCCATCCTGGATTGCTACCGGCCGGACGGAGGAGCGTTCCGTCTGACAGAAATCTCTGCGAAGACCGGACTGCCCAAGGCGACCGCGTTCCGGCTCTGCGCCGACCTCGTACGCCTGGGTCTGCTGGAACGCGAAGCCGATACCTACCGGCTCGGGGGCAAACTCTTCGAACTGGGGTCGCTGGTCCCGCGCCGCCACGATCTGCGCGAGACGGCGCTTCCGTTTCTGCAGGACCTCTTCGAAGCCACTCACGAGACCGTGCACCTCGGAATCCGGGAGGGCCGCGACGTGGTCTACCTCGAGCGCATCCACGGCCACCACGCGGTGACGCTTCCCTCCCGGATCGGCGGCCGGCTCCCCCTGACCTGCACCGGCGTCGGCAAGGCCTTGCTGGCGTTCTCCGGCACCGACCTGACCGAGGAGATCCTGGCCGAGCCGCTACGCCGACTGACCCCGCACTCGATCACGGACCCGGCACGGCTGCGCACCGCCATCGAACAGATCCAGGTGTCCGGGCTCGCCTACGAGGAGCAGGAGGCGGCCCCCGGCATCAGTTGCATCGCCTCGCCCGTCTTCGACGGACCGACAGCGGTGGCAGCCTTGTCGGTGGCCGTCCCCCGGGCCCGGTTCAGCCCCGCCCAGCTCGCTCCCGCCGTGCGCACGGCGGCCCTGGGCCTGTCACGCGCACTTCGTTCCGGCGTGGACCGGTAGCAGAACCCGCCGTTCTTGCGGGAGACAGGCCACTCTCCGGCGACTGCGGTCAGTTTGAGGGCCCGGCGGCCAGGCGACGGGCCGCGTCGTGGACCAGTTGGGCGTGCAACTCGAACATCGCCACCAGGTCGACCGCCTCCCCGTTGAGTTCCCGTTGCACGAACAGGCCGTCCGCACCAGCCATGGCGTAGGTCGTCAGCGTGCGGATCCCGTTCTCGTCCAAGTCGGGGAAGAGGATTCGGCCCATCTCGACGATCTTCTGAGTGGCGGTCTCCCTCACCTGGAGGAACACCGTGCGTCCCTGGGGGGCGTCGGGACGGCGCTCCAGTGCGAGCATCAGGCCCAAGCGCAGGAAGTCGGGTGCCTCGAGCAGCGACTTCGCGACGTTCGCGGCCATCACGGTGACCCGCTCCAGCGGACTTCCCGCCTGTTCGTCCGGCAGTTCGACGGCCGCCAGCCACGTCTCGAAGCTGCGCTCGATGACGGCGGCGATCAGGTCGTCCTTGTCCTTGAAGTGCCAGTAGATCGAGCTGGCGGGCAGTCCGCACTTGGCACTGACGGCCGCGATGGACGTGCCCTCGTACCCGCGTTCGCCGGCGATCTCCGCAGCGGCGTCAAGGATGCGCTGCCGCGACTCCACCCCGTTCGCCCGCTTCTTGCGTGCCGCCTGGGTCCTGGTCAATGAGGTCTCCCCTCGTGTTGCGCCGACCCTTGACCGTATCTCGTACCGAGCTTACCGTAGCGTTCACTCCAATTGGAGTGAGCGCTACATCAAGGCGTGCGGTGAGCGAGAGAGAGGTGGCCCGGTGGCAGCGATCAGTGCTCGAGACCTGGGGGCCGGGAACGACGCGTACGACGTGGCCGTGATCGGTTACGGGCCCACGGGGGTGACGGCCGCGAACTTGCTGGGCGGGATGGGCCTGAAGGTCGTGGTCCTGGACCGGGACGCCGAGGTCTTCGCGCGCGCCCGGGCCATCTCCACCGACGAGGAGGTTCTGCGGATCTGGCAGCGCGCCGGGCTGGCCGAGCGGCTCAAGCAGGACATGCTGGCCGAGCGGCCCGTCGACTTCGTCGACGCCCACGGCCGCCCGTTCATCAGTGCGCGGCCCACACCCCGCGGCCACGGCCATCCGCCGCAGATGTTCATCTACCAGCCGGCCCTGGAGCAGGTGCTCCGCGAAGGCGTCGACCGCTTTCCGAACGTACGGGTGCTGCTGGGACACGAATGCCTGCGGGTCAGCCAGGACGCCGAGGGGGTGGACCTGACACTCGTCGGCACGGCCGACGATTCCGTCCGCCGGCTGCGCGCCTCCTACGTGATCGCGGCCGACGGCGGTTCCAGCCTCACACGCGCCCAGCTCAACATCGGATACGAAGGCAGCACGTACGAGGACCGCTGGGTGGTCATCGACACGAAGATGCTCAAGCCGTGGCCGGATCACGACAAGTTGCGCTTCCACTGCGACCCGGCCCGCCCGGCCGTGGACTGCCCGACCCCGCTCGGGCACCACCGGTGGGAGTTCCCGATCCTCCCCGGCGACGACGAGAAGGAGCTCACCACCGAAGACGCCGTATACCGGCTCGTCGCCCGGTACGGAATCAGCCGCGACAGCGTCAAGGTCCTACGAGCCACCGTCTACAGCCACCACGTCCGCTTCGCTTCCCGCTTCCGCTCCGGCCGCATCTTCCTGGCCGGCGACGCCGCACACGCCATGCCGCCGTGGATCGGCCAAGGCATGGCCGCAGGGGTGCGCGACGTAGCCAACCTCTCCTGGAAACTCCATGCCGTGCTGCGAGGAGAACTTCCCGAAGCGGTCCTCGACACCTACGAGAGCGAACGCAAACCGCACGTGAAGGAGGTCACCAAGCGGGCGGTGTTCGTCGGCCGGATGATCACCGAACGGCGCCTGCCGGTGACTCGCGTCCGCGACCGCACGCTGCGCCTGCTGGATCGGGTGCCCGGCTTCAGCAACTGGATGCAGGACTCCAACTGGATACCGGTCGCCCGCTACGACGCCGGCCTCCAGGCGCGCCCCCGGACCAGAGCGTCCGGCCACCAGATCCCTCAACCCTGGGTGACCGATGCCGATGGCGCCCGGGTTCGCCTGGACGACGCCCTCGCGGGCCGGTGGCTGTTGCTTCACGCGCGAAAGACGACCCCCCAGCCAGTCTGGGAGCGGACGGGATCGGTCTCCCTGGCCGTCACCCCTGCGGGCTCACCGCCGGCCGAAGGCACCCTCGTCGACTGCGACAACGTCCTCCTGCCCTGGATGACCGCCCGCCGCGTGACCGCTCTCGCCCTGCGCCCGGACGCCTACGTCTACGCCGCAGCTCCCGACGGCGCGCTGCTCCCGTCACCACCCCCGGGCCTCACCGCCACCATCCCTCGCCCGGCCCCGGCCACCACCCAGTGAGGAACAGCATGCACACACCGACCACTCCGCCCGCGATGCGGGAGACGACGTACGACATCGGCGGCAACAGGAAGATCTTCGCCGCCGAGACGGGCGACGGCCCGCCGGTTCTGCTTCTGCATGGAGGCGGCCCCGGCGCCTCGGGCGTCTCCAACTACGCCCGGAACATCACCGAACTCGCCAAGGAGTACCGCGTCGTCGTCCCGGACCTGCCCGGCTACGGCCGCAGCACCAAAGGCATCGACAGCACCGATCCCTTCGGCCACCTCGCCGACGGCATCCGCGGCCTGATGAACGCACTCGACCTGGACAAGGCCCACCTGGTCGGCAACTCCTACGGAGGCGCCTGCGCCCTGCGCCTCGCCCTGGACACCCCTGAGCGGGTCGACCGCATGGTGCTGATGGGGCCCGGCGGCGTCGGCACCACGCGCGCCCTGCCCACACCCGGCCTCAACAGCCTGCTCAACTACTACACCGGTGACGGGCCCTCCCGGCTGAAGCTGGAGAAGTTCATCCGCAACTATCTCGTCTTCAACGCCGCAGACGTGCCCGACACAGCCATCGACGAGCGCTACCGGGCCAGCATCGACCCCGAAGTGATCGCCGCGCCCCCGCTGCGCCGCCCCTCCGGGCCGCAGGCGCTGCGCACACTCGTGAAGATGGACTTCACCCGCGACCGCCGCCTGAACCGACTCCCTGTGCCCACCCTCGTGCTCTGGGGCGCCGAGGACAAGGTCAACCGGCCCTCCGGCGGCCCCATGCTCGCCGACCGCATGCCCAACTGCGACCTGTACATGGTCGCCAACACCGGGCACTGGGTGCAGTTCGAGCGCGCCGAACTCTTCAACCGCCTCAGCGCCGACTTCCTGGCAGGCCGACGATGACCACACCCCACGCCCCGTCCGTCTTCGGAGCCGTCCACCTCGGCTACATCATCATCGAGACCAACCGCTTCGCCGACTGGCAGCGCTTCGGGACCGACGCCATCGGCATGCACCATGACCCTCTCTCCCGCGACCTGATGCGCTTCCGGCTCGACGACCAGGAATGCCGCTTCCTGCTTCGCCGTGGCCCCGCCGAAGACGTCGTCACCACCGGCTGGCACATCGACGACCACGCCGCCTTCGAACAGATAGAAGCCCGCATCCGCGCCCACGGCGTCCCCCTCGCCGCGGGCACCGACGAGGAAGCCGCCCTGCGCGGCGTCGAACGCCTGCTGCGCTTCCCGGGCCCCAAAGGAATCACGCAGGAGATCTACACCAACCCGGTGAAGTCCACCGCGCCGCTGCGCATGCTCGCCTCCGCCTTCGTCACCGGCGACTCCGGCATGGGCCACATCGCACTGACCTCCACCAAACCGGCCCAGGTCCGTGGGTACTTCAACACCGTCTTCGACGCACGCCTGACGGACTACATCGACGAGACCATCAGCGGCGTCAAACTCAAGATCCGCTTCCTGCGCGTCGACGAACGCCACCACTCGATCGCCGTGGCCGCCACCCGGGGACTGCCGATCGACCCCGTCCCCACCCGGGTACAGCACCTCAACATCCAGGCCGCCACACTCGACGACGTCGCCCAGAGCTACCAGCGCGTCCACGAACTCGGCTTCGACATGGCCCTGTCCGTCGGCCAGCACACCAACGACCGTGAACTCTCGTACTACGCGCGGACTCCGTCCGGCTTCGAGTGGGAAGTCGGCTGGAACCCCCTCGTCATCGACGAGAGCACCTGGGAACCCACCACCCACCAGGGCATCAGCATCTGGGGCCACCTCCCCGTCGGCCAGACCATCGTCGACAAACTCGCCCAGTTCCGCGCGGGCGCCCGCTCCCTGGCCCGCCCCGAGGACACCGTGCCGGCACTGAGCGGAGCAGGCATCCCCGACAACTGACACAGGAACGTGGTCACCTCACAAGGGAGTGACCACTACCAGGCTTTCTCCCACGCCGCTCCTGCACGCTCATGAAAGGCCGCTTCATGACCCCATCGGCACAGCGCATCGACGTCCACCAGCACATCGTGCCCACGTTCTACCGCGACGCGCTCACCAAAGCGGGCATCGCCGAGGCCGGCGGCCGGGCCCTGCCCGACTGGAGCGCCGCCTCAGCGCTGGAACTGATGGACGTACTGGACACCCGGGCGGCCATCCTGTCCGTCTCCACCCCCGGAACCGGCTTCCTCACCGACCCGGCAGAGGCCACCGCCCTGGCGCAACGACTGAACGATCACTGCGCGACCGTGAGCGCCGACCATCCAGGGCGCTTCGGCTTCTTCGCCACCCTTCCCATGCCCGACACCGCCGCCTCGGCGACCGAAGCCGCACGGGCACTGGACACCCTCGGAGCCGACGGCGTCACCCTGCTCGCCAACAACCGCGGCACCTACCTCGGCGCCAACGGCCAAGAACCCCTGTGGCGTGCCCTGGACGAACGCGACGCCGTCGTGTTCGTCCACCCCGCCGAACTGCCGGCACCCCCCGTCGAAGGCATCCCGCCCTTCGCCGCCGACTTCCTCCTCGACACCACGCGGGCCGCCTACCTCCTGGTCCGCAACGGCATCGTCCGCCGGTACCCCCGCATCCGGTTCATCCTCAGCCACGCAGGCGGCTTCGTCCCCTATTCCTCCCACCGCATGGCCGTCACCATCGCCAACGACACCGGACGAAGCCCGCTGGACGTGCTGGACGACTTCCGCTCCTTCTCCTTCGACACCGCCCTGTCCTCGAGCCCCGCTGCCCTGCCCACTCTGCTCGCGTTCGCGCGCCCGGGGCATGTTCTGTTCGGCAGCGACTGGCCCTTCGCCCCAACCCCCGCCGGGCAGTACTTCGCCAGCGGCCTTGAAGACACCGTCGACACGGACACACGCACAGCCATCAACCACACCAACGCCGAAGCGCTGTTCCCCCGCCTCGCCACCGCTGCGCCACGGTCGCCCCATCGCCCCCCGGCCCCGGTCCGTCTACGTCAGGCGGCCCAGCGCACCGCCGCCCGTCTGATCTTCAAACTCCTCCAGCCAGGCACCGACTGAGACAGGTTCACCGTGTGGAGCCCATCGTGATCGCCGTACTTGGCATGGCTGCCGGCTTCACTTCCGGGCGTACGGCAACTGCTCCCGCCAGCGGGCGGAAACTCCTTCATCGCCGTCTGCGAAGGCGGGACCCTCCGCCCGAAGGCCCCACGGTGGACGGGCCTGTCGAACGGGTCGACCGGTGACTCCACCGTTGCCAGAATCCCGTTCGGGAGCGGAGCCCTGGCCGTACGCGCCCCTTGTGCCGGTCGACGAGCCTTACCATCTGTTGAGGCCACGACGCGAAAGGCAGCGACATGGTGCAGTGGCAGGGGACCAACTTCACCGTGGACGGCCACGAGCCGACCAGTGCCGAGGAGTACTACCGGATCGGCCTGCACTGCTGGAACAGCGGGCAGCACCCGGGTGCGGAAGTCCACTTCCTCGAAAGCGCGGCGTCCACCGGCCACAGCGCCGCGATCGAACTGCTGGGGCACATCGACTACATACAGGGGCGGTACGCGAGCGCGGTGCCACGGCTGCGGCACAGCAGCGGTTCACCGCGCGCGGCCTTTTATCTCGCCTCGCTGTACCACCACGGCTGTCCGCAAGCGGGCATCGTCGAGTCGCTGGACGAGGCGGCCCGGTGGTACGGCAGGTCGGCCGACCTGGGCGAGCCCGAGGCGATGCTCGTCCTGGGTGAGCTGTACCTGGAACGACTGATCCCGGTCAGCCGGACCCCGGCGGAACACGCCCTCGAGCAGTTCCTCGCGGCCGCCACGCGCAACCACCCCTACGGCCAGTACCGCGCCGCGGAGATCTACCGCACCCTCTATCAGGACAACGAACGCGCCGCGGTGATGTACCAGTCCTGTGTGGACAACCCGATGACCGCGCGCCACGCCCTGGGGTCGATGATGACGCTTCAGTGCCAGGCGCACCTGCGGGAGATAGGGGCCCTGAGGGCGGCCCGCCTGGCGCAGCAGCGGCGTGACATCGTCAACCCCACGCAGCGGCGGAGCGACTTCTACTGACGTTCCCGGTCAGTGGACGGCAAGGACCCACAAGAAGGCGGCCAGCGCCCGTATCAGGTCCTCCGTCTCCCCGGTCTGCTCCAGGAGCGCGCTCGGTACGTGGGACAGCTCCCAGGAGGCCAGGTCCGGGGGTTCGGGCGGCTCCTCCGCCTCCCACAGGCGCCCGATCTCCTCGGTGCTCGCTGCCAGTCGGGCGCACGCGTCGGCCGCGGTGCCGAGGACCTTCACCAGGGGGGCCGCGTTGTCCCACCCCGCAGAGTCCGAGCCGGCGTCGTCCCGCCTCGTAGCGTCCGGCCTCGTATCCTCCCGCGCGTCCCCGAGCAGTGCGCCCGCAGCGGCGGACAGTGCGGTGCCCGTGGCGGCCAGGCGCGATGCCCGCTCCAGCCAACGCGGTGCGGGGTGACCGGAAGCGGCCGGTGTGCGGAGCGATCGTTCCAGGTCCTGGCCGAGACGTCCGCCGACGGACCGTTCCCGGTCGGTGGGCCGCCAAGTCCCCCGCTCCCGCAGGTCGTCCGCCTGCCCCATCGCCCGGCGAGCCTCCGCGAGGGCGGCGGGCCAGTCACCGAGATCCCAGTCCGGCGTCGCGCGCAACTCCCGGACGCGGTAGCCGAGCGTCAGCCGCACCCCGGCGGGACGCGGCCGCGGGAGGTCCGCCTCGGCATGCGCCTGCAGTACGTGCCTGATCGCGGCCACCGACTCCGCGCTGCCGACGCCGATCCCCGTCTTGAGCGCCGCGTCGGGCACCGGCCCCGCGTCCAACGGCTCCGCTCCCTGGGCGCAGTAGCTCACGGCGTCGGACAGGAGGACTTGGTCGACCGGAATCCCCGCGTCGTGGGCCGCCCGCCAGAACAGCAGCCCGAGCGTGTTGTGCCGGGCGCTCCCCCACGGCCATTTCACCCGCGCGCCGGGGCCCGCGGAGAACCGTGGGGCCACCCCTGGTCCGAGGCCGCCGTCGCGCTCGTCGTACCAGACCACCAGTAGGCGCGCCTGGTGAGCGGCACGCTCCCACGCCCCGCAGCCGTAGGCGATTCGGTGCCGCCGCTCCCACCCGTTCCTGTCCACGGCGCGAACCGTACCGGCCTCGGCCGGCACGGGACGTCCGGGAGGCCCCCGGGAGCATCGGGGGAGGCGGCATCCGGCAGCGCGCGCGGGCTTCGTCTAACGTGGATGAGGCCTGCGCGACTCCCTGGTTCCGCCGCGGACGAGCGCGGATTCTCGATGAGGGAGCCGTTCATGACTGACAGCATCTGGGGCTACGACCCGGCCGCCGGGCACGTCACGGGCACGGATCTGGTCGGGTTCAAGGTCGAGGCCGTCGACGGCGCCATCGGCAAGGTCGACAAGCACGCGGACGACGTCGGCTCGTCGTATCTCGTCGTCGACATCGGCGTATGGATCTTCGGCAGGCATGTGCTGCTGCCCGCGGGCACGGTGCAGCGGGTCGACCGGGACGAGCGGAAGATCTACGTCGCGCTCACCCAGGAGCAGATCAGGGAATCCCCCGAGTTCGACCGGGCCAGGCACGTCGGCGATGCCGACTACCACGAACAGGTCGGCGGCTATTACCTGAGCCATCGCGCCTGACCCGCCGTCGTGCCTGACCCACCATCCCGCCTGACCCACCGTCGCGCCGGCGGGCCAGTCACCGAATCCCTCGCGGACCGCCGACGCTCACCTCGCAGCGAGGTCCCGTCGGCCTTCAGCCGCGAACCGGCTCCGCCACCGGCGCTCAGCCCTGGGCCAGCTCCGCCACCGACTGCCACTTCTCCCAGGACGCCAGGCGGTTCTCGTAGTCCGCCTTCGCGATGCCCAGCGGCGCCGAACCGAAGAAGCAGCGCAGCGGCGGCTCCTCGGCGTCCACGATCTCCAGCACGGCCGCGGCGGACGCGCGCGGATCGCCCGGGGTGCCGACGCGCTTGCGCCGCTGCTCCTGTACTTCCTTGTGGAACTCGGCGTACGCCGGAAGCTGCTCGGACGTGCTCGACGAGGAACCGGCCCAGTCGGTCGCGAACCCGCCGGGCTCGATCAGGGTGACCTTGATGCCGAACGGCGCCACTTCCTGCGCCAGCGCCTGGCTCATCCCCTCGAGCGCCCATTTCGAGGCGTGGTAGATGCCGACCAGCGGGAAGGCACTGATCCCGCCGATGGAGGAGACCTGCAGGATGTGGCCGCTGCCCTGCTCCCGCAGGAAGGGCAGCGCCGCCTGGGTGACCCACAGGGCCCCGAAGAGATTGGTCTCCAACTGCGCGCGGGCCTCGTCTTCGGTGATCTCCTCGATCATGCCGAAGTGGCCGTAGCCGGCGTTGTTGACCACCACGTCGAGCCGTCCGAACCGCTCGTGCGCCTGCCGCACGGCGGCGAAGTCGGCGTCGCGGTCGGTGACGTCGAGCTGCAGGGGCAGCAGCCGCTCTCCGTAGGTCTCTCGAAGATCGCCCAGCGTGGACAGGTCGCGGGCCGTCGCGGCCACCGAGTCGCCGCGCTCCAGCGCGGCGATCGCCCACTCCCGCCCGAAGCCGCGGGAGGCGCCGGTGATGAACCAGATCTTCTGTGTCATGGAGTGCTCCTCGTGGAACGTGTCTTCCGCTCGGTCACCACGTCACCGCGGCGCCACTCCTGCCACCCAACACCTTCGAGTGCGCTCCAGCGCAAATCCGGCCCGCCCCGGGCGCGGCCCCCACCGGCTCCGGCCGCCGCTCCGGTGGGGGCCGGAGCCGTCACACCTGTACGAGTTGCGGTTCCGGCTGCGGCACGGGCGCGGTCTGCGGATTCCACAGTCTGGTGGTCCGCAGATATCCGTAGATCACGGACGCCATCGCCAGGAGGAGAGCCGGTCCGAATACCCAGGGATACCGGGCCATCTCCACCGGCAGATAGCGGTACGACGCCACGAGCACGGTGAAGACCACGGAGCCGTAGGAGACGAGCATGACGCCCGCCCGGTCCCATCCTCGGGCGAACGCCCGCATGGTCGCCTCGACCGTGAGCGCGAACACCACACCGGCGATGAGATCCGCGCCGTAGTGATACCCGAATCCGAGCGTCGCCGTGAGCGTGCCGACCAGCCAGAAGGTGCCGGCGTTGCGCAGGAGCCGGGAGCCCTCGCGGGTGTGGATGAAGAGCGTGGTGGCCCAGGCCGTGTGAAGGCTGGGCATGCAGTTGCGCGGGGTTATCTCGTCGAACGGAAAGGGCTGCGGGCTGCCGGTGGACAGCGGGGTCTGCGGCCACAGGTTGGCCGCCGCCCACTGCCCGCCTTCGGCGCCGTAGGCGAACACCGGTCCGACCACCGGGAAGATCATGTAGACGATGGGTCCGACCAGGCCGATGGCGAGGAACGTGCGCACCAGGTGATGCGCCGGGAAGCGGTGGTCCCGGGCCACGTTGCGCAGTTGGTAGAGCGCGAAGACGGCCGCCGCGAGCGGGAGCTGGCCGTAGACGAGATGCAGGGCGTGGTAGCCGATCGGGCCGGTGGCCTCGACGAAGCGTCCCATCACCCAGGACGGGTTCCCCAGCGCGTGGTCGGCCGTGGCCACGTACGCGTCGAGCACGGACGGACGCGTCTCCGACGTGATCATCAGCCAGGTGTCGCCCGTCTTGTGACCCGCCACCAGGAGCAGGCCGAGGCCGACGCCTTTCAGGAGCAGGACGCGTTCCTTGCCCGTGCGACGGGTGACGGCGATGAACGCATAGCCCAGAATGACCCACAATGCGCCGTTGCCGAACATCATCTTGGCGTCGACCACCCAGCGCACCAGGAAGAAGACGACGTCGATACCGGCGGCGATTCCCAGCGAGATGAACCGTTGCCGCCACGGGAGGACGACCATCATCAAGGCCAGGCCGGCGTACAGCAGGGGGCCCGAGGTGGGAGTGAATATCACCTCTCGGGCCTGGTTGGTCATCGGCCCCGGCATGCCGTAGTGACGCGCGACGATCTCCATCGCGACGAGGAAGCCGAAGGTCACCACACCTGCGACGGCCCACAGAATCACCCGTGGCCGACGCCGCTCGTCCAATTCAATTATGTTGTTTATTCGTGAAATTACTCGGGATGCTATAGATATCAACTGTTCGGCCGATTTGTTTAGGTGTTGGTCATCCGGCTCACCCTTCGCGCTAGACAGCGTGTTCTTCTAGTGAAGGACGGACGATCAGGGCAATCGTCGTGAGTTCGATCATGCTATGAGCGTTACAGGTGGGTTTCAAGGGTCACAGCAGGTGCAAAGGTCGGCGGATCCTGTGCCCGACGATCTGCCGAGGCGACCGAAAGCTGCCACCCTGTCTGTAAACCGCTCTTCGACGCTCAGGGGCTTTCATGGCGCGGACAGACACGAGACCCGCCACGGGACCGAGGCCGTGGAGCCGGCCGTGACCGGCTCCACCGGCTCCGGCGGCCACTACGGAGAAGATCTGTTCGAGCCCGAACACCCCCTGGAAACCGAGCGCATCGACGATGCGGCGCTGGTCTACGACCCTGTCACGACAGGCCGTCTGCGCGCGCTGGGCTCCGGACCGGGCGGTCGCTGTCTGGAGGTGGGGGCCGGGACCGGAACCGTGGTCCGCTGGCTGCTGGAGGAGGCGGGAGCCGCCGAGGTGGTCGCGCTGGACCGGGACACGGGCGCCCTGGAAGCCCTCGCGGGCCCGCGCGTGCGATTGGTCACTGCCGACCTCCGGGACGAGAACCTGGACCTGGGCGGCTTCGACCTGATCCACGCCCGGTTCGTCCTCATGCACCTGCCTGAACGCCGTCAACTCGTCTCCCGTCTCGCCCGATGGCTGAACCCGGGCGGCTGGCTGGTACTCGGAGATGCCGTGGAAGTGCCGAATCCACTCGACTCCTCGTCGGCCTACCGGCGGACCATGGACGCCATGTGGCAGGCCCTGCGGACGACGATCGGCACCGACACCTCCGACATCCCGGCGTATCCCCACGTCCTGAGAGAGGAAGGACTCCAGGACGTGGGCGCCGAACTGATCTGCCCGCCGCTGGTCGCGGACGGCTCGCTGGCCCGCTTCTGGTCGGAGACCTGGAACCGGATGCGCCCCGCCCTCGAGGAAACGGGACGCGTCGACTCCGCCGTCATCGACGAGGCGGTGGCCTACCTGGCCTCACCCCGGCTCGCGGAACTCGGACCCGGCATGATGCTCGCCTGGGGCCGGTGCCCCTGAGCCCTGCGTGCCCCCGCCCGGGCGTCGGTCGTCCTCACGTCTGCTGGGACGGCTCGTACGCCTCGGCGGCGAGGCCGAACGTCCACGCCACTCCCTCACGGGCCGTACGGGTCGTGGGCGGGACGCGCAGCCAGTACGTACGGTGCGTACCGTCCGGCTCGGGGGTCGAGTTCACGACCTCGACCATGACCACGTCCTCGTCCCCGACCAGCTCGACCCGCCACAGCACACCCGCCTCGTCACGGTGCACGGGAACCGCCCCCGACTCCTCCAAGTACCGGTCGTAGCCGTAGTACTCCAGCATCACCCGGCGCAGCTCTGCGTTCTCCTCGTCGCGTATCCGCTCGGGCGTCAGCGCGGTGAGCTCGTCGAGGAACGTGCCGGGGACCGGCATCCCACGCCAGGCGTACAACTCGAAGCCGTCCGCGTAACGCAGCGCCGGACCGTCCCCCCGGTCCAGACGCCCCGCCTCGTCGCGGTGCAGGCTCAGCGGCCGCTCGCTGACGACCGCCACCTTCTCGTACGGCCACCACCAGCCGGCCTCGCGCGCCACCGCGGCGACCCCGGCCAGGGCGCTGGTCTCGTCCGGGTCGAAGGCGCAGAGCCAGGCCGCGTCGTGCTGGCCGAGGGTCGCGTCCAGGAGCAGCAGGCGCACCCGGCTCTCCTGGTGCCGGTCGGTGCCGAGGTCCTCGACGATGCCCGCACGCACCCGCTCGGCCAGTGTGCGGGCGGACTCCCACAGCGCCGCGCCCGTGGCCCGCCAGTGTCCGCTCCATCCCTCCGGTCCCAGCCGTTCGTGCGTCAGCGCCCGCTCCGCCGCCCAGGGTCCCGCGACGACGGCACTCCGCACGCTGGGGCCGGTGTCCCCCAGCGCCCCGCCCTCGACGGGCGCCGTGCCCATGAGCATGCGTACGGCCTCGTGCGGTGACCGCGCCCAGACGACGCGCTCGGGCTCGTCCAGCCCGGCCTTGCGATAGGCGAGCCGGACGCCCGCCTCGGCCGCGGCCCGGTCGCCCTCCCCCGTCCGGGTCGCGGTGACACGCCAACTGCCCTGTTCCATCACACCGTTCCTCTCCGAATGTCCTGGACCGTCGGCGGACGCGTCAGTCGGCGACGATCCGCACCGAACCCGGCACGTACTCACGCTGGCGGATCACTCGATACCAGCCCTTGTGCAGAGAGATCGCCGCGTGCTCCTCGTGCACGACCCGCGCCCCGTCCGGAACGTGCAGGAGCATCGGGCCGAACACCCCGCCGTCCCGGATCAGCCGGCCCGGACCGACCACGGCGTGGGCGTGCCCGGTGACCTCACCGAGGGCCAGCACGAGTCGTCCGCGGCCGTCGCGGGGCTCGGACGCCGCGTCGAGGGCGTGGTCCGGCACCGCCTTCTCGTCCAACGGCACGATCAGCACATCTCCTTGGCGGAACATGGGTCTCCCTCCCCGCACGGCACGGCGTGTGCCCTGGGAAAAACCGTAGGGGCGACCACTGACAATCGACCTCCGGGCCTGCCGCGCACCCCCGGTGACCAGGCGTCATTCCCCGCGGAGCCGTACGTGGCACTCGATCGGGACAGGTCGCGGCGGTGCGCCCGCCGACCGCTCTCCTGCGTCTCTTCCGCGTCTTGTCCACAGGTGCCGACCCTGTTCGCCGTGCTGTCAGTGAGGCTTGGTACAACTCGTCTGTCTGGGTGCGGACCGCGCGCTCCGGACTCGGCACCACGACCGTCGGTCCAGCGGAATCAGCACGAAGGAGCGGGCGCGCATGACCATCAACAGCCATCTCGAGGAATTCCACGGCCTGCCGGCCTTCACCTTCCCCGACGCCGGCGACAAGTCGCCCCGGGCCACCTCGCTTCCCGCGCCCGAGAGCGTCGCCTGGCGCATCGCCGTGGACGCCTACGACAGCGAGGAGGAGTGGGAGGGCGCGTTCGCGCGTTTCCTGGCCGCCGTGGACACGGAGCAGGTGCGGGCGCTGATCGTCGGAGCGTGGAGCGATGTCTACGACACCTCTCCGCACGCGGTGATCGAGGCCCTGGTGGCCGCGCGGGACCGGCTGCCCGCGCTGCGGGCGCTGTTCCTCGCCGACATCGTGATGGAGGAGTGCGAGATCTCCTGGATCGTCCAGGGTGACGTGTCGCCGCTTCTGGAGGCCTTCCCCTCCCTGGTCGAGTTCGGCGTCCGCGGTGGCAACGGCCTGGTGTTCCCGGCCGTGAAGCACGAGCGGCTGCGCACCCTGACCGTCGAGAGCGGTGGCCTGCCCGCCGAAGCCGTGCGCGGCATCGCCGCCAGCGACCTGCCCTCGCTGACCGCGCTGGACCTGTGGCTCGGCACCTCCGAGTACGGCGGTGACGCCGATGTCGCCGACCTGGAACCGTTCTTCGCGGGCAGCCGTCTGCCCGGCCTGGTCCGGCTGGCCCTGCGCAACAGCGAGATCCAGGACGCCATCTGCACGGCGCTGGCCTCGGCGCCGGTCGTCGCACGCCTGGAGCACCTGGACGTCTCCATGGGCGTCCTCACCGACGACGGCGCGACGGCCCTGCTCTCGGGCCAGCCGCTGACCCACCTCAAGGTGCTCGACCTCCACCACAACTACCTCAGCGCGGCGGTGCGGACGCGCCTGCTGGAGACGCTGGAGCCGGCCGGTGTCGAGGTGCGCGCCGACCAGGACGACGCGGAGTCCGACGAGGAGGAGGACGGCACGGTCTGGCGTTTCGTCGCGGTGGGCGAGTAGCGCCGACCGGTCCGGCAGCGAGAACGAGGAGGCGGGATGGGCGGGTTGGGGCGGTGGGGCGCGCCGGTGAGGTGGGCGGTGGTCGCGAACGGGGAGAACCGCCGGGTCGACCTGTTCAGGGCGGCGGCCGGGAAGGCGGGCCACGGCTCTTTTCGCGTGGTCGAGTGGCGGGACGTCCTGCGCGACGGCGGGCACGACTTCGCGGACGACGAGGTCGTCCGGCTGGACTCCCCCGGCGAGAACGCCGAGGTGGACCGGTTGTTGCGCGGCGTGGACGAGCCGACCAGGGTGGAGGGTTCCGCGCGCTGGTACGCGGGATTCCTGGCGGGTGTGGCTTCGCTGCGCGGGGGCCGTCGGCTCGACGACCCGGCGGATCTGGCCGTGCTCTTCGACAAGAGGCTGTGCCACGCCCGGCTCGACGCGGCGGGTGTTCCGGTGCCTCAGTCCCCGACCTCGGGGGCTCGTCGGACCGTGGAGGACTGGACCGCCGTCCGGGACCTCATGGCGGAGGCCTCGTTGAGGCGGGTGTTCGTCAAGCTCGCGCACGGCTCGTCGGCGTCGGGTGTGCTGGCCGTGGAGACGACCGCGGGCGGCCGGATCCGGGCCACCACCTCGGTCGAGCGCACGGCTGACGGCGATCTCCACAACTCGCTGCGGATCCGCCGCTACACCGAAGAGGCGCGGATCGCGGCGATCGTGGACGCGCTGGCGCCCGACGGACTGCACATCGAGCGCTGGCTGCCGAAGGCGTCGCTCGGCGGCAGGTCGGCCGACCTGCGGATCGTGGTCGTGGCCGGCCGCGCGACCCACGCCGTGGTCCGCACGAGCCGCTCTCCCCTGACCAATCTGCATCTGGGCGGCGCCCGCGGCGATCTCGCGGCCGTGCGCGCCCTGGCCGGCGACCGGTGGGCGGAGGCCCTCTCCGTCAGCGAACGGGCCGCCGCATGCTTCCCCGGCACCCTGTGCGTGGGCGTCGATCTGCTGCCCGCGGTGGGCTGGCGCCGGTTCGCCGTGGGGGAGGTCAACGCCTTCGGAGACCTGCTCCCCCGTCTGACGGGTCTGCCGGGCAGCGGCGCGGAAGGCCTGGACACCTACGCGGCTCAGGTCGCGGCGGTCCGTTCCCGCTCCCCCGACCACTTCCCCGTACGACCCGCACTTCCGCTCGACACTCCCGCCAGGACAGCACATGCCTCAGCCTGATCCCGACCGCACACCGGCCATGACGCCCTCCGCCCCCGCGCCCGACGGGACGCCGGACATGAACGAGGTGGTGGGACGCGACGACCTGCTCCTGCTCACCCTTGACACGCTGCGCCACGACGTGGCCGTCGAACTCGCCGCGGCCGGCCGCCTGCCGAACCTGACCGCCCATCTGCCCGGCGGCACCTGGGAGCGACGGCACGCGCCGGGGAACTTCACATACGCCTCCCACCAGGCCATGTTCGCGGGTTTCCTGCCCACCCCGGCCGCTCCGGGCCCGCACCCCCGGCTGTTCGCGGCCCGGTTCGCGGGCAGCGAGACGACGGCGGACCGCACGTTCGTCTTCGACACCCCGGACCTGGTGTCCGGCCTCGCCGCGCACGGCTATCGCACGGTGTGCGTCGGGGGCGTGGGCTTCTTCAACAAGCAGGGCGCCCTCGGCGGCGTACTGCCCGGGCTCTTTCAGGAGAGCCACTGGGAGCCGGAGTTCGGGGTGGCGTCGCCCACCTCGTTCGAGGACCAGGTGACGCGGGCCGAGAAGGTCGCGGCCGAACTCCCGGCCGAGCAGCGGCTCTTCCTGTTCCTGAACGCCTCGGCGCTCCACCAGCCGAACTGGTTCCACCTGCCCGGTGCCACCCGTGAGGCCGGCGACAGCCGGGTCACCCACGCGGCCGCCCTCGAGTACGTCGACGCCCATGTCGGCCGGCTGTTCCGCGCGATGAGCTCGCGCCGCCGCTGCTTCGCCATCGTCTGCTCCGACCACGGCACCGCGTACGGAGACGACGGCTACACGGGCCATCGTCTCGGCCACGACAGCGTGTGGACCGTGCCCTACCGCCACTTCTTCCTGGAGCCGACCGTATGACGCTCGCCCCCGTGGCCGCCCCGGCCGGTCTGCCGCGCCCGTACCAGAGCTACACGTACGCCTATCCCCACAAGACCGCCTACCGGCCGCTCACCCCGCGCCCCGCGCTCAGGGAGTTGTGGGCCGGCGAGTCCCGGCGGTCGCTCTCGCTGTATCTGCACATCCCGTTCTGCGAGGTCCGGTGCGGCTTCTGCAACCTGTTCACGCGGATCGGGGCTCCCGGCGACCTGACGGGACGCTATCTGGACGCGGTGCGGCGCCAGGCCGCCGCGATGCGCGAGGCGCTGGGCGACGAGGAGACCCCTCGGTTCGCCAACGCCGCGTTCGGGGGCGGCACACCGACGTTCCTGGAGGCCGCCGAACTGGAGCGGCTGTGCGACATCGCCGAGCAGGAGATGGGCGCCGATCTCCGGGCGATCCCGCTGTCCGTGGAGGCCTCGCCCGCCACCGCCACGGCCGACCGGCTGGCGGTCCTGGTCGAGCGGGGCACCACCCGGCTCAGCCTCGGGGTGCAGAGCTTCGTCGAGGAGGAGTCCCGGGCGGCCGTACGACCGCAGCGCAGCGCCGACGTGGAGTCGGCGCTCGCGCGGATCCGCGAGGCGGCCGTGCCCGTCCTCAACATCGACCTGATCTACGGCATCGACGGCCAGACCGCGGCCAGTTGGCGCCACTCGCTGGACGCGGCCCTGGCCTGGCGGCCCGAGGAGATCTACCTCTACCCCCTGTACATCCGGCCCCTCACCGGCCTCGGCCGGCACTCCGACGCGCGGACGGCCGACCTGGAATGGGACGAGCAGCGACTGCGCCGGTACCGGGAGGGCCGCGACCACCTGCTGGCCCACGGCTACGAGCAGGTGTCGATGCGCATGTTCCGGCGGGCGGACGCCCCTCCGCAGGGACCCGACGACTACGCCTGCCAGACCGACGGCATGATCGGCCTGGGCTGCGGTGCCCGCTCGTACACCTCCACGCTGCACTACTCCTTCGACTACGCCGTGTCGATGCGGGAGATCCGCGGCATCATCGACGACTACACCGCCACCGAGGACTTCTCGCACGCCCTGCGCGGCCGCCGTGTCGACGAGGGCGAGGCACGGCGCCGGCACCTTCTCCAGTCCCTCCTCCAGGCGGAGGGCCTGCCCGTGGCGGACTACCGGCTGCGCTTCGGATCGGAGCCGTACGACGACTTCCCGTCCGAGATCGGCACCCTCGCCGCGCGGGGTTGGCTCGCGCGCCAGGACGAGGACCGGCTCCGTCTCTCCGCGGAAGGGCTCGCCCACTCCGACGCGATAGGCCCCGAGTTCTTCTCCCCGGCCGTTCGGGACGCCATGGCCGCCTACGAGACGAAGTGAGGCTCCGGTGGACCTGACGATCCTGTACCGAGGCCCGCTCGCCTCCTGCGACTACGACTGTCCGTACTGTCCGTTCGCGAAGCGCCGCGACAGCACCGCGCAGCTACGCGCCGACCGCGCGGCCCTGGAGCGGTTCACCGCGTGGGCGGGCGAGCAGCGCGAGGACCGGCTGTCGGTGCTCTTCACCCCGTGGGGCGAGGGGCTGGTGCGCTCCTGGTACCGCCGCGCCCTCGTGGACCTGTCGCACCAGTCCCACGTCAAGCGGGTGGCCATCCAGACGAACCTCAGTTGCCGCACCGACTGGCTGGAGGCGGCGGACCGGGACACGGTTGCCTTGTGGTGCACGTACCACCCGGGGCAGACACCGCACGAGCGGTTCGTCGCCAAGACGCGGCAGCTCGGCGAGCTGGGCGTCCGCTTC
This sequence comes from Streptomyces sp. NPDC056738, assembly GCF_042790435.1. Taxonomy (NCBI): domain Bacteria; kingdom Bacillati; phylum Actinomycetota; class Actinomycetes; order Kitasatosporales; family Streptomycetaceae; genus Streptomyces; species Streptomyces sp. NPDC056738. The sequence continues at coordinate 60,275 of NZ_JBHTZF010000005.1, read as the reverse complement.
AGTGTCGGCGTCGTCGGCCTGCCCGAGCACCGGGAACCCGCGCGCCGACTGCGCGCGGAACTCCCGGAGCATGTGTATCTGTGGGTGAACGCCGCCGAAGGACACACCTACACGGACGAGCAGGCGGCCGAGTGGACCGCGCTCGATCCGCTGTTCCCCTTCAGCCGCCATCCGCACCGGTCGGCGGGACTGCCCTGCCGCACCGGAGAGTCGGTCATCTCGGTGGACGGCGAGGGGAGGGTGAGCCGGTGCCACTTCGTCCGCACCGAACTGGGCCGGCTGTACGACGGCTCCTACCGGGCCGCGCTCGCCCCGCGCCCCTGCCCCCTGACCCTGTGCGACTGCCACATCGGCTACGTACATCTGGAGACGCTGCCGCTGTACGACGTCTTCGCGGGCGGCGTCCTGGAACGCGTCCCGCGGATGCCGCCGGACCCGGGCCGCGCGCTGCTTCCCGTGGTCCCCGCGGCCGGCTCGGTCTGAGTGCCGGGCGCGCGGGGGCGGCCGTCCTGTCCGGGTGGTGTCAGGCGTCGCGGCGTCGGGCGACGTAGACGGTGTTGGCGGCGGTCCCGCCCTGGAGCGGGTTGTCGAAGTCCACGACGTGGGCCGCGGTGTCGGTGAAGACCTCCGCGAGCAGGGAGCCGAAGGCGTCGTCCGGCGGGTCGTTCGACCACAGCGCGAACACACCGCCGGGATGGAGCAGTTCGGTCAGAGCCGTCAGACCGGCTCGTGTGTAGAGCTCGGCGTGGTCGGGGTGCAGCACATGGCGCGGCGAGTGGTCGACGTCCAGAAGGATCGCGTGGAACCGGCGGCCGGGGGTGTCGGGGTCGAGGCCTCGGGGGGTGCCGGTCGTCATCGCGAAGAAGTCTCCCCGCAGGAGCCGGCACCGGGGGTCGGACGCCAGGCCGGTGCCGAGAGGCACGAGGCCGCGCCGGTGCCAGTCGATCACTTCGGCCAGGGTGTCGACGACGATGAGCGAGCGCACGCGCGGATCGTCCAGCGCCGTCCTGGCCGTGTACCCGAGTCCGAGTCCGCCCACGACGACGTCGAGCGGGCCCTCGGAGAGTTCCGCCAGACCGAGCCGGGCCAGCTCGATCTCCCCCGTGGTGAAGAGACTGGACATCAGGTACTCGTCGCCGAGCTTCACCTCGTACACGTCGTCGCCCGAGAGCGGGTCCCGCCGTCGGCGCAGGCTGATGTCGCCCATGGCCGTCGGCTGCCAGTCGATCTCCTCGAAACGCGCGCTCATCCGATGCCCTTCTCCCCGGCCTCGCCCCACCCCCGCGGGCGGGGGACGGCCACCGGCACCGGGCGCCCCGACCGTGGCGCTGCGGCGCAACGGGTGCACCGCACCGTCCGGCTCGGGCCCGACGCTGTGGAGGATCTTGACACGGGAACGCCGCGGACAGGTGGCCAAACGGTGGTACGGCACCGGATCGAGTCGGGTGGCGACGCGCCCCTCGTGCGCCCTCCCCCTCAGGACCGCGCGGCGGCCTCGCCGATGTCCCGGTGCAGATGGCCCATGAGTTCACCCATCTCGCGGACATCGGCACTAGGAGACTCGGCCTTCTCCGCCGCGCCGTGCAGCCAGTCGGCGATCGCCAGAGCGAGTGCCACGGCATCGTCCACGCGGTCGTCGCCGAGGAGCTCCTCGACCCTGAAGGCAAGGCTGCCCAGGGTTTCGGCGTTCGTATCCGGTGTCAGATAGCCGCGCAGAGCGACGGGGAAGGGGTCCTGGGCTCGGGCGTGCCGCACGGCCTCGAGCACCGCGGGGTCCTCGCTGTACTGGTCGAGATGGCCGAGAAGGACGTAGATCCGCGCGATCAGCCGCGGGCGCCCGGGGTGCCGGTCCAGCCAGGCCATCAACTGCTGCTGGCCCCCGAGGTGGTCGACGACCGGGGTCAGCGCCTCCACCGACTTGGTGGGGAGATCCCAGTGGTGAGGGAGCATCCGGGCGATGTCGTCGGCCAGAGCGGCCTCGCCCTCGGCGTCGAGCGTCCCCGCGGCGAACGCACTGACCTGCGCGCTGTCCAGGGTGAACCCGTCGGGCAACGCCGGCCGGGACTCGCGGCTCGCGGAACCGTGTCGTCGGCGCAGCAGTTCGCCGACGCTCTTGAGGAGCGGCATGTCGTGCACGAAACCTCCTGATGAACGCACTCAAAGGCCAGCCTCAAGTCCGGGACGGCGAGCTCGGCCACCGACGCGACGGTCCGGACGGCGACTTCGTCGCTGCTCCCCGGCATCGACACCATCACCCTGCCGCCCGCCCGCCGGGTCCGCGCGCCCGGTGGCCCGGATGGGTGCGGGGCCATGGGCACGTGGGATGCATAGAGCAGGAGGTGGAGCGGATCCGCGGCGGCGGCGCATCGGGCAGTGACGTTTCGTCGCAGCGCTCGGCCGGGGTGTGTCGCGAGGATCAGACGTCCGCCACCAGGAGTCGATAGCCGACGTCGAAGGTGTCGAGCGCGAGGAGATCGGCTTGGCGCCGGTGCCAGTGGCCTGTCGCGAGATCGTCGGTGAGGGCTGCCAGGCCCGGAGCCAGGGCGTCCTCGCCGGTCTGGGCGAACATGGAGATTCCGGCGCGCACTTGGGGGTCGAGATAGGCGTGGGGGCGGCGCCAGAACGCGGCGCCGAAACCGTCCGTGCAGTCGTGCGGGACGTGAACGTGCTCCAGACGCGCCCCGCCGAGCAGCGCCTCCAACCGCTCGATCGGTACGGCTCGGTTGTCGTCGAACACGGCCGCCTGCGGGAGGTATTCGCGTACGAGCCAGAACCTCTCGCGGAAGATCTCCTGGTCCCAGGTCAGGATGACGATGCGGCGGCGCGCGACCCGGCGGAGCTCGGCGATGCCGGCCGCGAGGTCGGTCCAGTGGTGGACGGTCAGCAGTGCCATGACGGCGTCGGCGGCGTCGTCGCGCAACGGAAGCTGTTCGGCGACCGCGCACACCGCGGGCGCGGAGCCGTGCGGTCGCTGGGCGATCATGATCTGGCTGGGCTCGACGGCGAGCACCGTCTGCTCCGGTTCGTAGGAACCGGTCCCCGCCCCTATGTTGATCACCGATCTGGCGTCCCCGAGCGCGGTGTGCACCTGTCTGGCGATCCGCGGATCCGGCTGCCGGGTCCGGCCGTACGTCGCGCCGAGCGTGTCATAAATGGCCATGCCCCTCAGTATGCGAAGAAGTCGCCCACACGGGGACCGCTCCCGGGGAACTGGTGACCTTGCCGAGCGGGGCCGGTGCCGCCGCCTCCACCAGCGCGTCCGGCGCAAGAAGAAGACCCTGTCCCGTAAGAAACGGAACAGGGTCTTCATGGAGCGCCGGGCAGGCCTTGCACCTGCATTTCCCCGCAGGAAGCGGGGCGTCTTTCCTTGGACCACCAACGCATCGCGAACCGGAGTGACTTCCCCCGATCGGCTCAAGATCAATGCTATCAGACCACCACGGCCACCTCGCCGCCCCTGAGCTGCCGCCCCCCTGCCCACTGCCCGCTGCCCAGGAGGTCGTAATCGTATGAGCGAGTCGTACTCGCCCGTCCCCGAACTGACCCTGGTCAAGGAGTTCCAGGACCGGCGCCTAACTGCCGTACAGACGACCGTAGGCGTCGTGCACGGCGGTGCGGCCCGCTTCCAGTGCGGTTTCGAGGAGCTCGCCCTCGCGCGCCAGACGACTGACGGTAGGTGAATCCGGGGCGGGGCGGATCGAGACGACGGCCGCGTGGTCGATCAGACGGGCGTCGTCCTCGGCCAGCCGCGTCTCGCGGTCGAGGAACACCTGCCGCAGGGCCGCGGGCTCACGCCGCAGCACTGTCTTCGCGATGAGCGGGGCGGAGCGCGACGGCCGCGCGACGTCGGTCGCGCGACGCGAACGCAGCACCATGACGTGGGTCGCCCCCTGGGCCAGCGCCGTCCGGTAGGGAATGGACTCGGAGACGCCGGCGTCGTAGAACCGGCGGCCGCGCAGCGTCACCGGCTCGCCCGCCAGGAGGGGCAGGGAGGCACTGGCCCGCAGCGCGAGGCGCAGTTCCGCGGCGTCGGCTATGAAGGGCCGCAGGTCGGTCGACTCCCCGGTCTCGGCGTCGGTGGCCAGCGGGTGGTACTCGATGCCGCTCGCGAGAATGGAGTCGAAGTCCATCGGCGCGCAGTCCTCGTCGCCGTAGCGGTAGAGCACCTCGTAGAAGGCGTGCAGGTCCACGAGCGGTTTGCCGCGCAGCGGGTTGGAGCGCCGGATCAGCGTCCTGGCGTACTTGGGAACCGCCCAGAAGCGCAGCGACTGCGGGCTCGTGCTCAGCAGCCACGCGGCGGAGGCGGCACCGGCGGAGGCGCCGTAGACGGCGTCGAAGCTGTCGGTCAATCCCAGCTCGTGGAGGGCCAGGGCCATCCCGCCGGCGATGATGCCGCGCATCCCGCCGCCCTCGATGGCCAGGGCGACCCGGTGCCCGTCGGTGCGCGCGCCGGGTTGGCTGCCGGTTCGCGCGCGCTCGGTGAGCACACGCCAGACCTCGTGCGGCTCCTCGGGTTCGGGCGTGGCGGCAGGGGTCGAGGCGGTCGTCGTCATCGCGGTCAGGTCTCCAGGGGACAGCTCGGGGGGCCGCCGGGTGTGACACCGCCCGCGGGACCTTCACTTTACCAATGAACAGCCACTCACTAGCCAGCGGCTAGCCAAATGGGACGGCCCGGCGAGACGCCGCCTCGCGGCGCAGCGCCCGCGGGCCTCTACGCCCTCTGAGGACCCGCGATCTCCGGGGCCGCCGGGACGGCGAGGAGAGCTCGAGCGGTCAGCAGCAAGGTGGCCCTCAGATCGTCGTCCGCGAGGTCGGACAGTTCCCCGAGACCTTCCAGCATCCACAGACACATCACGTACGCCATGCGCTCGGCGGGCGTGGGCGAGCCGCCGAACAGCACCCGCAGGACCCGCCGCCTGCGCGTGTCGTTCTCGGCGTAGACGCTGGCGGCCCTGACCTCGGGATCGTGCAGGAGCATGGTCCCGAGTTCGCGGTTGCGCACCAGGAAGTCGACCCAGCCGACCGCGAACGCGTCCAGCCTCTCCCGGCGTGACGGCATTCCCGCCAACTCGTCCAGGAGTACGGTCATTTCCTCCACCGTCGGATCGAGCGCGGCCTGGAGGATCTGCGCCTTGGTCCGGAAGTGGTAGTAGACCGCGGCTTTGGTCAGGCCCATCTCGTCGGCGATCGCCTGCAAGGAGGTCGCTTGATAACCACGGCCGGCGAACAACCGCTGGGCCGTCCGGACGATCTGGTGTCTCGTCGCCGCGGCCTGGGCGGCTCGACCGACCACCGGGACGCCCCGCTCTCGCTCGCTGGGCACGCTCGTTCACTCCCGCATGGTCTTGCCTTGATGGGCTGTGGCGGCATGGGACTGTTCGCCCACGTTACCTTCGCCGTCCGCCGGCCGGCGAACGGCAAGCGGGCCGACGCCCACCGGCCGGCCCGCACAGGAGCCTCAGCCCGCGGCCACCGCCGGGTCCGACGGAGCCCTCGGATCCGCGGGAGCCGCCGGATCTGCGGGACCTGCCGAATCCGAGGGAGCCGCCGGATCTGCGGGAGCGCCCGGGTCGGCGGGAGCAGCCGGATCCAGGGCCTCCACGGCCGCCGCAGCAGCGGCCGAGTCCGGGCCGTAGAAGATGTCGATGTCGACCTCCTCGCCGCCCATGGTGAGGGTGTCCCACGCGCCGCTGAGCACCAGCATGCGGAGCGTCCTGTCCTCCAGGGTTCCCAGCCGTTCCAGGATCGCCTCGTCGTCCGGCATGCCGGACATGCGGGTCGCCAGGCGGGAACGGATCCCGCGCAGCCGCTCCAGGAGCGTCGCGGTGTCGGCCTCTCGGTCCGGGGCCTCGGTGATCCCGTCGATGCCGTGCGCGATGATGTCCTTGATCGCCCAGGTGGCGCCCTTGTCGTCGGTGGTCACCATCGCCTTCCAGGCGCGGCTCTTGTGGCGGTACTGGAGCATCGACATGGCCGCCTCGTGGCGCAGGAAGTCCGCGTCCCGGAAGGGCTTGCCGTTCCAGGCGCTGTTGAGGGAGCGGGCGAGCGAGATCGCCGAGGCCAGGCCGCTGTTGAGGCCCCGGCCCGGCCAGAAGTGGATGGCGTTGGCCGCGTCGCCCAGCAGGAATCCGTACGTACCCGGCGAGTTGGCCGTAGGTGGCAGCAACTCGGCGGTGAAGCGCGGGCGTTGCACCATGCTCAGCCGGAACGACGTGACGGCCCTGAGCTCCCCGGGCTCGACTCCGAACAGGCGCAGCCCCTCACCCACCCGCTTCCAGAGGGCGGAGCCCCTGATCAGGGCCGGCAGGAACAGGGTGCTGTGCGTGGAGCACCGGAAGTCGCCGTGCTCGTCGCGCCCCATCAGACAGGGACGCGAGGCGATGCACTCCTCGAAGACGCGGCGGACCGGGTCGATGCCGACGACTTCCGCGGCCTCCGCGTCCGTCAGGCGCATGTTGAGGAAGCCCTCGCCGCGCAGGGAGTTGAGCAGGAACCGGTTCTGCCCGACGGTGAGCAGGACGGCCATGGGGTCGGCCAGAGCCGATTTCACCCGCAGGCCGAGGACGACGTCCTGGAGATGGCGGTCGTTCAGCGAGTAGATGGATTCGTCCGCCTTGCCGAACTTGGCGGCGAAGTGCTCGCGCGTGTGCGACCGTCCGCCGTCGCAGATCGCCAGTACGTGCTGCCCGGCCAGCGCGTCGCGCTGTTCCTCGACGCTGAACCGGGCGGGAACGAGCTGGATGCGGCTCCGCTTCTCGTTCGCCGCCTCCAGGAGCCGGTCCTCGATGTAGGCGATGCGCATGTTGCGCGGGTGGTGGTCGCCGATCGAGTCGGGGCCCGACGGCCACATCTCGGTATAGCTGTCCGGGTCGAAGAGCCGGGCCTGCACCTCCGCGGGCAGGCTGAGGTACTGGCGGCTCTGTACGGTGACCACCTGCTGGCGCCGTACGTTGCCCTGGCTCGCGTCCTTCCAGACGATCCTGCGGCCCTGCTTGCGCCACCGGCTGTCGTAGACGGTGATGTCCACCTGGGCGCCGAGGAAGTGCTCCAGGAGCAGGGCGAGGGACAGGCCGACGGGGCCTCCGCCCGCGATGGTGACCCGCAGCACCGGCCCGCGTGCCAGCTCCTCGTCACCATGGGTCAGCGACCTGGGCAGGGAGAGCGCCATGATCGTCTCCATGGCGTCCGCGACCTCGAACCGGAACTCCTGGTCGCCGATGGTGATGTCGTCCCCGGGCTGGAGGAGCCGGGAGTCGATCTCCTCGCCGTTGACCAGCGTGCCGTTGCTGCTGCCGCAGTCGCGCAGGACGTAGCCCTGGGTGTCGTCCAGGACGAGTTCCGCGTGGAAGCGCGACACGCTCAGGCTGGAGAGGGCGACGGTGTTCTCCGGGTTGCGTCCGAACGTGACCCGGGTGCCGATCACCGGTATTCGTTCTCCGGCCAGTAGTCCTTCGCGTCCAACAAGCACCGGCGCCACTGGATTTCCTCCCCAGGTTGACGACATTGCTGCTGTCGCGGCGCCCCCGCGCACACGGCTCGGCGGGCACGGCCGGGCAGCGTGCGACGGACGGGCGGGGCGACGTTCACTCGACGTACGGGAGCGGTGAGCGGTTCAGTCCGACAACGGCGTAGGGTCGCTTGACCGGTACGGATGCCCCATCATGCCCGATTCCGGAGCCTTTCGGGAGAGGCCGTCCGGCCCCGGAAGCCGGGACCGGACGCATTACGGCTTGCGCGCGACGCCCACGTACAACGGGATCTGTTCGCCCCCCGTGCGCGCCCGCCGGCCCTCGGGATCCCACCCGGCGGCGAGTTCGATGCCGGGGTCGAGCAGTTCGAGTCCGGTGAAGAATCCGGCGAACTCCTCGCGCGAGCGGACCTGGGCCGTCGTCCCGCCCTTGCGGTAGACCTCGACGACCCGCTCCCACGCCTCGGGGTCGAAGTCCCCCGTCGCGTGCGAGAGCGCCAAGTAGCTTCCGGGAGCGAGGGAGTCGACGAGTTCCGCGACGATGCCGTACGGGTCGTCCTCGTCCCCCACCAGGTGCAGCAGGGCCACCATCGACAGGGCGACCGGCTGGTCGAGGTCGAGGGTCTGCCGCGCCGCCGCCAGGATCTTCGCCGGCTCCTGCGCGTCGGCCTGGATGTACGCGGTGCGTCCCTGCGGATCGCTGTGCAGCAGGGCCTCGGCGTGCCGGAGGACGATCGGGTCGTTGTCGGCGTACACCACGCGCGCGGAGGGGGTGATCGCCTGGACGATCTGGTGGAGGTTCGGCTCCGTCGGGATGCCGGTGCCGATGTCGAGGAACTGGTGGATTCCCCGGCGCGCCAGCAGCCGGGCGGCCCGGTGCATGAAGTCCCGGTTGGTGCGGGCCATTTCCTTGACCGCGGGGAAGAAGGAGATGACCTGCTCGGCGGCCTCCCAGTCGACGGGGTAGTTGTCCTTTCCGCCCAGGAAGTAGTCGTACATGCGCGCCGACTGGGGCTTGCTGGTGTCGATCTCGTCCGGGCCTGTTCCGGTGTCTGTCACTTCGGTCCTCCGCCGCTACGGGCGTGATCGTGGGGAAGGTGGTGGGGTCGGTGCCGGGCACCGCTGTCCGGCGGACGCGCGTCAGGCGACGAGGAAGTCCGCCCGTCCCTCCTTGGCACCGCCGACGAACTCGGCGATGACCGAGGAGGCACAGATGAGGGCAGGGCCGTCCGGGTCGGTCGCCTGCCTGACCGCCACGACGCCGCCGCCGAGTTCCTTGATCTCGACGCAACCGTCGTCGCCGGCGCTCCAAGGCTTGCTCCACCCCTGGGTTCCCAGTTCTGCGGCGGCGTTCACGGCGTGCTTCATGGTCTTGTCTCCTTGCGGACGTGACCAGGGACTCCCCGGTACGTCGTGTGGGCTGGGCTTGGGCACTCGTCCGCCGGACATCACGCGCTTCGGGCGGAGTTCGTCGCGGTGCGGCGAAACCCCGTGCAACACAGGGGACTTGGTCGCGTACCTCGCCGCACCGGCGGGGTCGAGGCGGGCGGGATGCCGACGGTGTCCGGGACATGTGGGGCGGGAAGCGGGAAAGGGAGCCGAGCCCCTCCGGGGGCGGGCGGAGCGGCGCCGACGACAACTCACCTGTAAGACGCGGGGGTTCGGCGGTTCATGCGTCACCGCTGACGCGGCGGCACGTCCGGCACCGCATCGCGCACGGTCGGAGCAGACCGCGGTGCCCTCACGTCTCACGCCTCATCGACCCCCTGGACGCCGAGCAGTCTGCCATGACCTTCCCCCTCAAGGACAGGTTTGGTGATCCCCGCGCCACCTCACCTCGCCCCGAACTACCCTTTCGGTTTTACGAGTTCACAGCACGGACGTGGTCGTGGCAGGCGTCCGCCTCCGCGTCGAATGCCCCGGTCACGGCCACCAGTCGGCGGCGAGGGCCTCCACCTGTGCCGGAGTCGCGACGGAGCGGACCGGGACGGCGTCGGGCAGGGCCCTGCGGGCGAGGTTGGCCAGTGTGGAGCCGGGGCCGACCTCGACGAGGCGGAGACGGCCGCGGGCCGTGGCCGCGAGCGTGCGCATGGAGCCGGCCCAGCGCACGGGCGTGACGAGCTGGCGGAGCATCCTCGCTCGCCATCGCTCCTGATCGTGGAGGTGGGCGCGGGCGTCGACGTTCGCGATCACCGAGCAGCGCGCCGGGTGAAGAGGCGCGCGGTCGACGGCTTCGGACAGGCGCTGAGCGGCCGGAGCCATCAAGGGGGTGTGGAACGCGCCGCCGACCGGGATGCGGATCGCGCGTGCGCCGTCGCGCGTGGCCTCGTCGGCCAGCGCGGCCACCGCCTCGGCGGTGCCGGAGATCACGACCTGTTCGGCGCCGTTGATGTTGGCGACCCACACCTGGGCCCGGCGCAGGGACCGCATCCGGGCGGCGAGCCTCTGCGTCCTGGGCACGATGCCCGGACCGACGAGGACCGCCATGGTGCCGGGCGTGATCCGGTTGGCCTCCTCCATGGCCGCCCCGCGTTCGGCGACCAGGCGGACGCCGTCCTCGGGGGCGAGCACCCCGGCGGCGGTCAGGGCCGCGTACTCGCCGAGGCTGTGTCCAGCGCATACCGCGGGCAGCAGGTCACCGACCGCCGTACGCAGCGCGTCGAGCACCACCATCTCCAGGGTGAAGGTGGCGAGCTGGGCGCTGTCGGTGCGGGTCAGCTGCTCGGCTCCGGCGTCGAGAAGCAGCCGGCCGAGGTCCTGTCCGCAGATCTCTGAGAGGCGCGTGACGACCTTCCAGTGCGGGGTGTCGCGCCAGGGCTCCCCCATGCCGGGGCGCTGGGCTCCCTGCCCGGGGAAGAGCAGACCGACGCCGAACGGCACGGTCTCCGGACGGTGAGCCGTGCTCGGGGGTGACTCCTGTGCCATCGGTGAGGACGCCTTTCCGGTCGACGTGCGGGTGGCCCGGACTTCCGGAACCGGAAGGGGGAGGTCGGTTCCGGAAGCCCGGGCGGTGCGAGGCGCGTGCCGGGGCCCCGGTCAGCGGCGCGTGCCGCCGGTGCGCCCGGGAGCCCCGGCCAGCGGGCGCGCGCCGCCGCTGCGCCCGGGAGCCCCGGGCTGCGGGCGCCTGCCGCCGCTGCGCCCGTGAATCCCGGGCTGCGGGAACCACCGCCGGTCCGGTCCCCGAGCCCCGGTCAGCGGGCCCGTGCCGCCGGGCCCGTCCCGGGGGCCTGCGGTACGTGGACGTCCAGGACGTGACTCAGATAGACGGGCAGCGAGGCCCGTACCCCGGCGAACGGTTCGTGCCCGCCGGGATAGCGCTGCCAGGTCACCGGATGTCCCCAGGAGGAGAGCAGGTCCCTGAGCACGGCACCGCTGCGTTCGGGGACGACCCAGTCCCTGGCCCCGTGTCCGATCCACACGGGCAGGCCGCTGTTGGCGGGCTCGGGCCGGCCGGTCGGGAGCAGCGCGGGCAGGTCGGGCGGCATGAAGGGCGCGTACAGGGCCACGCCCGCCAGCCGTCGGGCGTAGGTGAGGGCCATGGTCAGGGCGACCGTGGCCCCCTGGGAGAAGCCGGCGAGCACGATCCGCCCGGCGCCGATCCGGTCGGCCTCCGCGTCCAGGAGCGTCGTGAGCGGCAGGTGCGCCGCCAGCAGGCCCTCGACGTCGATCCGGTCGATCGCGAGGAGGTTCTGCGGGAACCAGCACGGCACCGCCAGCCCGCTCAGCAGGCTGGGAGCCGTGACGGGTGCGCGCGGGAACACCCCGCGCACGCCCGCCTCGGCGAGCCGGAACCGCTGGGTCACGGCCATCAGATCGCCCGGAGCCTGGCCGATGCCGTGCAGCCACACGACGGTGGCACGGTGCGGCCGGGTGGGTTCCTCCGTCTCGTACTGCAGCCGGTGGACCGTGCTCATGCGGGCTGGGGTGCCGGCCGTGGCGCGGCCGGTCGCCGGAAGAGCATCGAGGCGTACTGGCCGCCGAAACCGAAGGAGTTCTTCAGCACGGTGTCGACCGGTCGCCGGACCGGGGTGAGGGAGGTGCGCACGGCGCAGGCGGGATCGGGCTCGGTGGAGGTCGTGACGGGCGGGATGATCCCCCGGCACATCGTGAGGGCGGCCGCCGCCGTCTCCACCACGCCGGAGGCCGCGGAGCCGTGCCCCGTCAGGGATTTGACGGCGCTGACGTCGAGTTCGGCCATCCGTTCGCCGAAGAGCCGGTGCAACGCGCGGGCCTCGGTGACGTCGTTGAGGCGGGTGGAGGTGCCGTGGGCGTTGACGGTGTCGACGTCGTCCGGGTGCGCTCCGGCCTGTTCGAGGGCGGTCCGCATGACGCGTTCGATCATGTCCACGCTGGGAGCGGTCATGTGGCGGGTGTCCACGGCGAGGCCCCAGCCGCCGATGACGGCGTACGACTGTGTCATCCCGCGCCGGGCCGCGTGCTCGGCGGTCTCCAGGACGAGCGCGCCGGCCGACTCGTTGATGACCATGCCCGTACGGCGTCTGTCGAAGGGCATGGAAGCCAGCGCGGGGTCGCCCTTCCAGCGGGAGAGCGCCATGAGCTGGCCGTACTGGGAGAGCACGTACGGTGTGTTGCGCGAGACGGCCGCCGAGACCACCGCGTACCGCGCGCGTCCCGAACGCAGCAGCCGGGCGGCTTCGGCGATGGCGCGCAGGCCGCCTGAGCAGGTGGCTTCCAGGCGTACGGGGACGACGGCCGTGCCGAGGCGGTCGGCGATCTCGGTGGGGTAGGCGGACAAGTCCCGTGTCTCGGGCGGGAGATGCCTGCCGCGCAGGGATTCGAGGACGGCCGAGGGTTCGTTGCCGATCCGGTCGTAGCGTTCGGCGAGGTCTTCCATGTGGGTGATGTAGTCCTGCGGGAAGGAGCCGGTGGGACCGGGCCAGACGCGTGCGTAGACCAGTGCGGCCGGCCCCTCCTGGGCGGGCAGTTCGCCGAGGCGGGCGTCGGCGAGCGCCTGGTCCACCGAGGCGAGCATGAGGGAGTCGCCCCAGGACCGGTCGGGTGCGCCGTAGTCGGCGGCGACCTTCGCCTTGACGTCCTCCGGGATCAGCCCGGCCGTCCAGCCGCAGGGCAGTCCGGTGGTGTCCATCCGCTCTTCGCGGACGACCCCGGAGCGGCCTTCGAGGTTGGCCGACCAGAACGTCTCGACGTCCCCGCCGATGGGGGTGATCACCCCCATGCCGGTGATGACGATGTCGTCGCTCATGTCCGTGCCTTCCCGTCGTCGGCCGTCCCGTGCGTCGATGCGATGACGAGGGCTCCGGCCGCCGTCGCGTGGTGTCCCTGGGTGAACGCGGTGATCAGCGCGGTCGGCGCCGGTCCCAGGGGGCGGGTCTCCCCCATCACCGGGTCGAGGCCGCCGAGTGCGGGATCGGGGCGGCGCAGCAGGCCCACGGGGGGAAGCGCGCCGCGTCCGAGGCTCTCCACGACCAGGGCGGTGTCGATGAGCGCCGAGCATTCGAAGGCGTTGCCGATGGTGCCCTTCGAGCCGGTGACGGGCAGGCTGCCCGCGCGGGGCAGTACCGCCCCGGTCTCCACGCGGTCGAGGCGGTCGGAGCTCGCGCCGTGTGCCCACCAGAGGGTGGGTGTGGTGTCCGCGTCGGCGAGAACGGTGTCGACGACGAGTTCCGCGGAGGCCGTGATGTCGGCGGCGACCAGGACCTCGCAGCCGGCGAGCCGGGCGCGGGCCGTGCCGCGCGCGGTGTCGGCGCGCTCCAGGAGGACGGCGGCGGCCCCCTGGCCGAGCAGGGTGCCCGACCTGTCGGCGTCGAAGGGTCCGGCGCCGGCCGTGGCGCGTGTGCCGAGGGGCTCGTCCTGGTCGAAGGCGGCCATCGCGGTGGTCGTGAGGGGTGCCCCGACGCCCACGACGAGCATCCGGTCGAGTTCGCCGCTCTCCAACAGCCGTACGGCCAGGGCCAGTGCGCCCGTGCCGCCGGCCGCGGCCTCGCCGTAGACGGCGACGTTGGAGCCCCGGAATCCGCTGGCCATGGAGACGAACTGGCCGAGCTGGGAGGGGATGCCGCGGATGTAGGAGTAGTCGGGGACCTCGTCGTGGAGGAACTTCGCGAGGGGCCTGGGGTCGCCGCGGAAGCGGGAGGCGAGTTGCGGGATGACGTCGCTGAGTTCGTCGCTGCTGCTGCCCACGGCCATGACGGTGCCGCCGCGTACGTCCTCGGTGTCGCCGGTGATCCCGGCCTGCTCCAGCGCCTGGCGGGCCACTGCGACGGCCCAACGGGCCGACTGGTTGGCGTACTTGCCGGCGTTGGCCCAGTCTCGGCCGGCGGGCCAGGTGATCTCGGTGGTGTCCACGGAGGCCGACGGCCACGGCAGCGCGGGGGCGGGCCCGTCGTGGCCGCCGGTGTCGAAGAAGGTCTTGCCCGCCGCCATGGCCTCCCACAGCCGGGCCGCGCCGAGGCCCGCCGGGGAGATCACGCCGATGCCGGTGACCACGATGTCGGGACGTTCCCGCCCGCCGGCGTGCTCTCCCGTCACGCCGACGGCCTGGGCCGCGGAGCCTTCACTCGGCACGCCGACGCTCTCCGCCGCGGATCGCTCACTCGGCACGCCGGCCTCCGCCGCTGATGCCGCCCCACAGGCGGTAGCCGCCGTCCACGGTGATGGTCTGCCCGGCGATCCAGGACGCCTCCTCCAGGCAGAGCAGGGCGACCACGTCGGCGCTGTTCTCGGGTGTGGTCATCCGGTCCCCGGGCCACGGGGAGACGGACAGTTCCTTGGTGACGCCGTGGGCGAAGTCGGGGCGGACCTTGAAGACGCCGGTCTGGACGAGTCCGGGACGTACGCAGTTGGCCACGATCCCGTACGGCGCCAGCTCGTAGGAGAGGTAGTCGGTCAGCGCCTCGAGTCCCGCCTTGGCGGCGGCGAAGAGTCCGGCGCGCGGGATGATGCGCGTGGTCGTGGAGTTGGTGATCGTGATGAAACGGGCGCCCTCGCGCTCACGCATCAGCGGGAGGGCGTGCTTGGCGAGCAGCCAGGTGGCCCGGGAGTTGGTGTCCTGCACGAACTGCCAGTCTCCTAGGGAGGCTTCGGCGAGCCGGGCGAACTTGGTGGCGGCCGCGTTCTGGACGAGGATGTGCAGGTCCTGGTGGATCTCGCCGATCTCCGCGATCAGGTTCTCGATCTCGGCGGGCTCGCTGAGGTCGGCGCGGTGCAGGGTCACTTCCGTACCCTGCTCGCCGAGTTCTTCGGCGAGTTCCTTGGCCGGGCCCTCGCGGTCGACGTAGTTGACGGCCAGGGTGGCTCCCCAGGCCGCGAGTTTACGGGTGATGCCCGCGCCGATGCCGCGCGATCCGCCGGTCACCAGGGCCACCCGCCCCTTGAGGGGCTGGTACTGACTGTCCATCACTGAACCCTTTCCACGGTTGCGGTCCGCTGCGCGGCGTGCCGCAGCACGACGACGCTCATGCGTCCGATGGCGTACGTCCGGTCGTTCTCGTCGAACACCCGCCGTGTGGTCTCGACGAGGCCGATCCGATCGTCGATCTCCTCGGCCCGGTCGGTGGCGGTGGTGAACCAGAACGGAGTGTCGGGGTACAGCGGCCTGACGAAGTCCCAGCTGAGCCTGCGCAGGCCGACGATGGCGGCCGGGGAGCCGTGCTGGACCACCCAGCCCGAGGTGATGGAGTGGATGAAGCCTCCGGGCACGATGCGCTGCCGGCGGTCGGTGCCCCGGGCGAAGTCGTCGCTGTCGTGCACCGGGTGCTTCTCCCCCATCAGGTCGAGGAGCTGGTCGAGCAGCGCGCCGCCGAACACCACGGGTCCGAACCGGCGCACCGGTGCCTGTGCCAGGTCCTCCCAGTACTTCACGGCCCCCACGGCTGTTCCTCCGTTCGTCCCTGCTTCACCGGGATCGCCGGCCCGGGCTGCGCATGACCATGCGGCCGCCGTCCACCGTGAACGTCTGGCCCTGGATGTAGTCCGCCTCGTCACGGGCGAGGAAGGCGACGAGTCCGCTGATGTCCTCGGGCAGTCCCCAGCGGGTGCCGTCGCTGTCGGAGCCGAGCTGGTCGGCGACGGCCGCGGTCATCTCGGTGCGGACCTTGCCGGGCGCCACGCAGTTGACCCGGATGCCTTTGCGTCCGACCTCGACGGCCAGGGCGCGGGTGAGGGCCTCGACGCCGCCCTTGGACGCCGCGTAGGCGCTCTGTCCCGGTCCCGGGGTACGGGCCGAGTTGGAGGAGATGTTGATGATGCGGCCCCAGCCCTGGTCCAGCATCGTGGGCAGGACCGCCCTGCTGGTGAGGAAGGGGCCGGTGAGATTGGTCCGCAGGACGTTCTCCCAGCGGTCGGTGCGGGTCACGGCGAGGAGCTGGTCGTCGATCACGGCCGCGTTGTTGACCAGGACGTGCAGGGCGCCCTCCTGTGCGGTCACCCGCTCGACCAGGGTCTCGACGTCGGACTCGTCGCCGATGTCGGCCTGGTGCAGGACCGCCCGGCCGCCGCTGGCCTCGATCTCCTTGACCACACGGCGTCCGGCGTCCAGGGCGCTGCGGCAGACGAGGTGCACGGTGAGTCCGTCGGCGGCCAGGCGGTAGGAGACAGCGGCGCCGATGCCCCGGGATCCGCCCGTGACGAGCGCGACGCGGGGGGCCGCGGCCGGCTCAGGCACGACTGCCAGCGGCCACGACGGCCACGATCGAGGCGATGCTGCGGTGGTGCTCGTCGGCTTCGGCGTTCCACTGGTCGAGGTCGAACTCGACGCCGAAGTGCCGGTTGATGCGACGGGCGAGCTGGAGCAGGTCGAGCGAGTCGAGGCCCAGGTCCTCGACGACGGACTGTCCGGGCTCGATCGTCTGGTCGGCTATGCCCGGCTTGACCTCCTTGAGCAGCTCGATGATTTCGACCTGGGCGGCATTCGACACGGTGGTCATCGCATTCCTCCGTAGATGTGACAGGAGCAGGGCCGGCCGGCACCTCCGGTCGGGCAAATCCATGTCACCAGAGCGGTGAATGAGCCAGCAAGGCCGTTATGCAGCGGGATTCGGGACACCCACTGGGCCGCTCGGGAGTCGCTCGCGTAAAACCCCATGTCGACGCACGGACCCCATCACTCCGCTTCTCGGACAAAATGAACCAAAAATCCACCGAAAGGAAAGGGATCCCCATGCAGAGTAAAGTAAAGTAAAGCCATCTTGACTCTTCGTCGAGGCCATCCATAGCGTCGATCTATGTGAGCCCAAGTAAAGACCAAAACGGGCCCCCTCGTGGTACGCAATGCCCGGGCCCCGGCATCGGCCGAATCAGTGGGCTTCGTCGATCGACATACCCTCGGACGCGTCACGCGTCCGGCAGTCTCGACATCCAGGGGGCAATGGTGGGGCGGAGCCGAACACCGATCCCGCAATCCGCGCAGTGTTATGAACTGGCGCAATGGCTGCGCTCGCTGCGCCAACGATCCGGACTCACCTACCGACAGATGGCCGAGCTCACCGAGGGACTACGGATCGCGGACCCCGCGTGTTCCGCCGTCACCCTCTCCCGCGCCGACCGTGGCACCTTCCTGCCCCGCCGCCATGTCGTGGAGGCGTATGCGCAGGTCTGCGGGGCGACGCGACGTGAAGCCCGGCTGCGCTGGGAGCAGGCGGCGCGGCAATCCGGCCACACTCCCGACGGCCGCGAGGTGCAGTCCGCGCCACGTGCCGGACGCAGGCTGGAACTCGTGTACCACCCGGCCCACCTCCTCGAAGCGATGCACCAGGCCCGGCTCGCCGCCGGCCAGCCGTCCCTGCGCGAAATGGAGAAGAAGGCCCGCGATCTCGGGGCCGGCCCTTTGCCGCGCAGCACGGTCGCGGACATTCTGGCCGGTTTTCGTATGCCGTCCGAGGAACTCCTCGTCGCCTATGTACAGGCATGCGGACAACAGGGGCGCCGGCTCACGCTCTGGCGCAATGCGTGGGCTCGCGCATTCGGCGCGGACGCCGCGTGATTCATCTGTCCGAAATCCACTACCGGGAACATTTCAACAAGGTGAAATCACGGGACGACCGACACTGAGGAAGCGTTTCCCGAGAGGGTGGATTTGACGCGTCGACGATTTTTGTGCGCCCGGTTGCCATGACGGGCGCACGACCCTCGATTCCTCGCCATGGTCGATTCCGGGAAACGAGGGTCGGCCGTCCCCGAATCAGGGTCGATCGGCCCGGAATCAGGGTGGATCGGCCCGGAATCAAGTCCGGCCGGGCCCGGAATCAGTTGTGGCTTCCCGGTGTCGTGGCGATGAACCAGCCCGCCGGGGGAAGCGAGACGGTACCCGTTCCGGAATCGACGGAGGCGTCACCGGCGACGGACGTCCACGCGGCGGCCGGAATGCCCGCGGTGGCCGGACCGGCTCCGAAGTTCAGGGCGACGGCCAGAGTGGAACCGGCGTCGGGCGCGGCCAGGGTGTAGCTGAGGACGGTGTTGTCCAGGGTGTGGACCCGGGTCTGGGCACGTACGAGCCAGGGGTGGCGTCGACGCACACCCACCAGGGTCTGGTGAAGCCGCTGCACGGCGATCCCTTCGGCGCTGAGATCCGCCGGGGTGGCGGGGAACGCGGGGCGGATGGCGTCGTCCCCGCCCACCCGGTCCTCCTTGACGCCCTCGCGGGCCCGCTCGTCGCCCGCGTAGACGGAGGGTGTCCCCCCGACGGTGAAGAGCACGGCGAGCGCGTGCGCCAGGTGACGGGGTTCCTCCAGCCGGCTGGCGACGCGGGTGACGTCGTGATTGCCGACGAACGTCTGCGGGGCGAAGGTGTCGAGCAGGGCGTTGTGACGCTTGAGCGACCAGGCCAGTTCGTGCGGATTGCGGTCGTTGAGCGAGCTCCAGATCGCCTTCCACAGTTCGTACTGCGTCACGGTGTCCAGTCCGCCCTCGACGACGTACGAGGCGTAGTCGCCGTGGATGACCTCGCCGCTGAACCACACGCCGGGGTGACGTGACCTGACCCGGTCCGTGACGGTCCGCCAGAAAGGCCGGGGCACCGCGTAGGCCGCGTCCAGCCGCCAGCCGGCGACGCCCCGGTCGAGCCAGTGGCCGAGGACGTCGACGACATGGTCGGCGACCGCGGGGGCCGCGTGGTTCAGCGCGACGAGATGACGGTGCCCCTCGAAGGTCCGGAAGTCGTCGCCCTCGGGGACGAACCAGTCCGCGTACGGGGAGGCGGCACCGCGCCGGGCCACGTCGGCGAAGGGCGCGAAGGACCTGCCGACGTGGTTGAAGACGCCGTCGAGCTGGACGCGGACCCCGCGCGACGCGGCGCGGTCGATCAGTTCGACCAGGTCCGCCTCGGTACCCAGGCGCGGATCGATCCGGAAGGGGTCGGTCGTGTCGTAGCCGTGGCTCTCGGCGGCGAAGACCGGGCCCAGGGCGAGGCCGTTGCAGCCGAGCCCGATCAGATGGTCGAGCCAGTCGACGAGGACCGGCAGCCGGTGCCGCACGGGCGCGTCCGCGGGCAGGGCGTCCGGCTCCGCGCCGAGGAAGCTCAGAGGATGGACGTGCCACCAGATGGCGTGGTCGGGCCAGGACACGGGAGCCTCCGTCAGTGGGGTCGGGTCGTGGAGCCGGACACGGCGGCCGGGGAATCGGCGAGGTGGTTCATCAGGCGGGCCGCGAGCAGGAGGACCTGACGCTCCGTCTCGGTGAGCTCGACGAGGGCGATGTCGAGCCAGGCGTCGCGTTGCGCCATGTCACGGGCGAGGGCCGCACGGCCCGCCTCCGTCAGCTCCACCACGCGCTGCCGCCCGTCCTGCGTGTCGCGCGTGCGGCTGATCAGGCCTTCTTGTTCGAGGTCCGCGAAGACCCGGGTCAGGGACTGCGGCTGCTGATGGTCCGCGGCGGCCAGCGCGCCGGCCGACATCGGGCCGTTGCGGCGCAGGTGGCCGAGCACGCTGCTCTTGTTGAGGCTGAGCCCGTCCGCGGGGCGCTCCGCGCTCAGCCTGCGGGCGAGCCGGATGACGCCCTGGCGGATCTCGGCGGAGGCGCGGCCGTCCCGCGCCTCGGACCGGGATCGTCCGGCGTCCTCGTGTTCTGTTCGCTCTCCCATCACATTGCTAAGGTATCACTTACGATCCTGTTGGAGTGCTCGACTCCAGATGGCTTGTTCCAGCGGTTCTCTTGGCGGTGATCCTACGTGGTGCGTAGTTTTCCGAGGTCGACGCGTCGTGCGCTGCGCTTCGATCCACGAGGGACGCACCTGCGGACGACGGCCGTGGCCATGGCCACGGTGCTCGGCACGTACGGCTGGGCGCTGCTCGTCGAGCACGAGGCAGGGCTGCGCGTGGACAGTGTCGTGCAGGCGGTGGTGATCGCCTCGGCGCTCGGCCGCGTGCAGCGCCTCTTCGACCGGACGGACCGGCTGGTGGCCTGCGCCGTGCTGCCGTGCGCGGCCGCGGCGGGCACGGAACTGAGCACGTTGATCCAGGAACACCCCCTCGCGGGTGACGCCGCGTTCGTCGTGGGGGTCGCCGGGGCGATCTGGGTACGCCGGTTCGGCGCCCGTGCGACGCGGGCGGGCACGCTGGTCGTTCTGCCGCTGATCGCGGTCCTGGTGGTGCCCGCGGGCATGGTTCCCGCCGGCGGACACGAGGGCACCGCCTGGGCGGCGGTGACGGCGCTGGCGGCGGTCGTCTGGGGAACCGTCGTGACGTGGACCGCCCAGCGCACCGGTCTCGTCAGGCGGCCCCCTTCGGCCAGGGTGACCGCGGCACCCCGCCCCCCAGGGCGGCGGCCGAGCGTGAGCACCCGGATGGCGCTGCAGATGGCGGCGGCACTCACCGCGGCGTTCGCCATCGGCCGGGATCTGTGGCCGGACCACTGGGCGTGGGTGGTCCTCACGGCCTTCCTGGTGTGCAGCGGTGCGCGCAGCCGCGGCGACGTGCTCGTCAAGGGGGCCTGGCGCACGCTGGGCGCTGCGGCCGGCACGGTGGTGGCGACCGCCGTCTCGGGAGGGTTCGGGCCACGGTCGGACACCGCGGTGGTCGTCATCTTCGTCGTGCTGGCCGTGGCCACGTGGCTGCGTGAACTCAGTTACGCGTACTGGGCGGCCTGCGTCACCGCCGTACTCTCGTTGCTCTACGACTGGTTCGGACAGAACCCCGGAGATCTGCTGCACACCCGGCTGGCCGGGATCGCGGCCGGCGCGGTGCTCGGCGTGGCGGCTTCCTGGCTCGTGCTGCCGATCCGCACCGAGGCGGTGGTACGGGCCCGGACCGCGGCGGCGCTGTCGGGACTGGGCGAGCTGATGGAGGCGGACTGGCGGAACGGCCCGGCCGTCCGCCTGGCACAGGCCCGATTCACCTACCGCGTCGAGCAGTTGGCGACGGTGACGGCCCCGATGCGGATCCTGGCCGCCGTACCCGTCCCCCGCGCCCTGTCCGCCCACCGGCGCCCGGACCAGGTCACGCTCGGGTCCGTGACGGCCCTGCGGCGCTGCGCCGATCCCGTCGACGAGCTCACCGACGCCCTCGGACGAGCCCCCGACGCGCTGGCCACCGACCCCGCCGTGACCCGGCGGCGGGCTGGTATCGCGGCGCACGCACTGACCGTACGCCGTGCGATCGGTCGCCGCCCGACCCCGCCGTCCACGCCGGAAGCGCCCCCGCGGGAGCGGCTCGCCCCATCCGGGCCGCGCTCTCCCGCCGACCGTTCCGTCCCCACCGCCCTGACCGCGCTCGAGGCGATCGACACCCAACTCGCCGTACTCAGCTCCCTGTTCGGACCCCCACCGGTCCTCGCGCCCGAGACACCGGCGGCCGCGGCCGGCTGACGGGCAGGCCTGGCGGCGGGCTCACCCATCGGACGGCGTTCCGCCGTTGCGTGGAGTGCCAGGAGGCCACGGTCGTACGGGAGCGCGACTTCGTCCGCGTGTTCTGCGCCGCGGCGGCGCCGTCCGGCCGGACCATCGATCACGAGGGCTGCCAGGTCGTCACCGCCACCGATGACTTTCGTCGCTCCCGGCGGTCTGCATCGTGAGGGTGAAAACGGACGGAGGCGAGGACGAGGGTGTTTGTCTTGATTCCCGGGGCCGGGGGTTCGGCCTGGTACTGGCATCCCGTGGTGTCCGAACTGCGGGCGAGAGGGCACGAGGCGATCGCGGTCGACCTGCCCGGCGCCGACGAGTCCGCGGGGCTGCCCGAGTACACCGACGCCGTGGTCGCGGCGATCGGCGAACGCACCGACACCGTGCTGGTCGCGCAGTCCATGGGCGGCTTCACGGCACCGATGGTCTGCGACCGTGTTCCGGTCGGGCTGCTGGTGCTCGTCAACGCGATGGTCCCGCTGCCGGGCGAGACGCCCGGACAGTGGTGGGGCAACACCGGATCGGAGCCGGCCCGCCTCGCCGCCGCCGAAGCGGGCGGCTACGGCACCGAGTTCGACCTGGACACCTACTTCCTGCACGACGTCCCGGCCGAGATCGTCGCGGCCGGTGAGGGTCATGAGCGGCCGGAGGCCGACATCGCCTTCGGCCAGCCCTGTGACATCGAGCGATGGCCGGACACCACCACACGGGTACTGTCCGCGACCGGGGACCGGTTCTTCCCCGTCGGCTTCCAGCGCAGGGTGGCGCGCGACCGCCTGGGGATCGAGGCCGAGACCATTCCCGGCGGACACCTGGCGGCGCTCTCCCACCCGTCTCCGCTCGTCGACAGGCTGGTCGAGCGGCTGCCCTGAGCGGCCGATCCGCGTGGTCCTCGGACCCGCCGGGGCCAGGGCGGCCGGGCCCCGCGACGAAAACGTATCCCCCGGACACGAAGCTCGTTGAAGTGGTCAGCGCGCAAACGCCCCCGACGGATGCGCGACACGTGAGGGCCCGAATCCCTGCCCGGTCTCGGGCCCTCACCCCCTCCAGTCCTGTCCCTCCGGGCGATCGTGTCCACCCGGAGGGACAGGGCGAAGAGCGGCCCGGTCAGACCCCGCGAAGAGAGTCCTGGCGAGCGGGGCGAGGAGGCTGCCGGCGAGAAAGGGCGAGGAGCCGCCACGACTGGCGTGCCATGATCCGCACTCATGAAGACGCCGAACCCTCCCATGGTCCGTGCCGCCGCCCGCAACAACGCCGAGTGGTGCGCCGCGATGAGCCGATCACACGGTGTGGAGGGCGCGTTCACGCGGCAGGTGTGGGCCGCCCCGGCCCGTACTCCGCCGTACTACCCGGACGCGGTGACGCTGGAGCCCGGCGCCGACCCGGCCGCACTCGCGGCCCGCATCGACACCTCCGCACCGGGTGCCTCCGTCAAGGACAGCTTCGCCGACCTCGATCTGACGGCGGCCGGCTTCCGGGTCCTCTTCGAGGCGCAGTGGATCCACCGTCCCGCGACCCCGCCCACCGGACCCACGGAGCTCGCGTGGAACGTGG
The DNA here is from genome assembly GCF_042790435.1 of Streptomyces sp. NPDC056738. Classification (NCBI taxonomy): domain Bacteria; kingdom Bacillati; phylum Actinomycetota; class Actinomycetes; order Kitasatosporales; family Streptomycetaceae; genus Streptomyces; species Streptomyces sp. NPDC056738. The sequence continues at coordinate 37,443 of NZ_JBHTZF010000005.1, read as the reverse complement.
TGGACGATCCCGGGGCGTTGCTCGACTGGGCGTCCGCCTGGGACGACGGGAACGGCGACGCCGATCTGTTCCGCCCCGAACTGCTCGACGACCCGGCCACCTTCGTGCTCGCCGGACGCGCGGCCGACGGCCGCGTGGCCGCCGGAGCGGTGGCGAGCCGGAGCGACCACCTGGTCGGTGTGTCCAACGTGTTCGCCCGCGACGGCGGCCCCGAAGCGGCCTGGCCGGGCGTACTGAACGCCGTCCACGCGCTGTTCCCCGCCCTGCCCGTGGTCGGCTACGAGCAGGGCGACGACCTGGCCGCCGCCCTGCGGCACGGCTTCGAAGCGATCGGCCCGCTGCGGATCTGGACCCACCCGGGGCGGGACCGGCGCGCGCGGTAGCGGCTCGGGCCGTCGGTCCGGCGCTACGAGGGGGCCTTGCCCGCCAGCCGCTGCGCCGCGCGCTCCCCACGTCGTTCGACGGGCTCGACTCCCCAGGCCGCGCCCAGACCGCTCGGCGGCATGTCGACGTAGATCGACTCGTACGAACCGGCCGGCACGATGTACGTCTCGTGCCAGATGCCCACGGCCCCGTTGCTGTTCCGCAGCCCTCGGTTGAACGCCGCCCACGCGGGGCGGTGCTCCCGGGTCTGATCGGAGGCGTACGCGAGCAGCTTCTCGCGCGACTCCCAGTACTGCGCGACGGTGAACACGCGCGGTCCTCCGCTCAGCAACCGGTGGCCCAGCAGCCCACTCTCGCTGTCCCGAGAGAGTTCCTTCAGCATGCGCGGCATCGCGGTCAGCGTCGGCAGCCAGTGGCGGACGGCCAGCCAGCGGTTGATCCGCATGCCGATGAGAAAGACGACGACGTCGCCCTCGGCCGCCGCTGTGACCCGTCGCCCGGATGTCGGTGCATTACCCATGAGACTCCCCGTTCCCGTATTGGATAGTGGCACGATCCATGTTTGGATAGTGCCACTGTCCAATGAAAGGTGCAACAGGATGCGGCTGGCGGAACTGAGCGAGCGCAGCGGAGTGTCGACCGCGACGATCAAGTACTACCTGCGCGAGGGACTGCTCCAGCCGGGCCGCCGCGTCTCCGCCACCCAGGCCGAGTACGGGGAGAACCACCTGCGGCGGCTGCGTCTGGTGCGGGCGCTGATCCAGATCGGCGGGGTCTCGGTGGCCGACGCGCGCGAGGTGATCGCCGCTGCCGAGGACGAGTCGCTGGACCACCATCTGCGGCTGGGCGCGGCGACCCGGGCGCTGCCCACCGCCGAGAAGCCCGACGAGGACGATCCGGCGGTGGCCACGGCCTCCCGCTCGGTGGAGGCGCTGCTGGAGCGGCTCGGCTGGTCCTGCGAACCGGGCGGGCACCTGTTCAGCCCCGCTCACCGGCGGCTCATCGACTCGGTCGCCGCGCTGGTCCGGCTCGGCTACCCCTGCGACACCGAGGCGTTGCTCCCGTACGGGCGGCTGGCGGCGCAACTGGCGGTCACCGACCTGGACCTGGTCGAGGAGCAGCCGACCCCGAGCGAGCAGATCGAGGCGGCCGTCGCGCTCACGGTGCTGTACGAGCCGGTGCTGCTGAGCCTGCGGCGCATGGCCCACGCGGAGGAATCGGCGCGGCGGTTCTGAGGCCGCTCCCGTCACCGGACGCCAAAGCCTCGTACAACGGTCGCGGCGCGGCGCGCACCCGGGCACCGTGCGCCCGGGTGCGCGCCGCTCGTCGAGACGGGCGCGTCCTGATCAGCTCAGCTTGCGGCAGAGCAGTGCGGCCGGGCCCTGACTGGCTCCGAACCGGGTCGTGAAGGCGATTCCGGCGGCGTATTCGTCATCGGCGCACTGTCCCTTGTAGTCGCCGTTGGCGAAGTCGCCTCCGGCCGCGCCCGCGGGCCGGTTGTCGGAGCGGTCGAACCACACCGTCCGCCCCGCGCCCGCCAACGAGCCGGCAGCCGGCACGCAGAGCGCGGCGGAGGTACGGCCGCCCCGGCGGCTGTATCCGATGAGGTAGTTCCCCGACGGGCACTGCAACTTGGTGTACCCCGAGGCCCAGTCGCCGCCCGAGGGCACATGGCGCTCGTCCGTGACGACCGTCTGGGTGTCGGCCGGGGAGCGGAGGTCACCGGTGGAGACGTCGGTGCACAGCGCGCGGACACCGCTGTGGCCGAGTCCGATCAGCCGTTCGCCGTCGGGGCAGACGGCCTTGGACGCACCGGAGTTCCAGTCGCCGCCCGCGCGCACCCGCAGCGACTGCACATAGTCGCCGTGATCGGTGGCGAGCATGTGCCAACTCGGGACGGCGTCCACCGGTCCGGTGCGGGTCGGTGCGGTCGTGAGCCGGTTCCACGCGGTGCCGCGCCAGTCGGACTGGTCGAGGATTCCATACCGGTTGCCGGAGGTGTCGTAGCGCAGCAGGGACCAGTCGTCGTGACCCTCCCAGCCGACGAGCGGCCAGTAGGCGAAGTCGACGTCGTGGTCGGCGAAGTAGTCGGTGATGTTGCCGAACCAGGTCCGGGCCGCCGCGCCCGTCTCGCCGGCGCCGATGCCGAACTCGCTGATCCACACGGGAGCGGTGAAGTGCTGGTTCGCCTCGGAGGAGACGAAGAAGGCCTGGTCGTTCAGGACTTGGTAGAGCTGGTCACGGCCGAGGTCCTGGTAGCGGGCGTCGTGGGTCTCGCCGATGCCGGTCGCCCCGCTGTGGCTGGGACCGGTGTATCCGTAGAAGTGCGCGGAGTACACCAGCTTGTGGGCCGCGACGAGGGTGTGCGAGAGGTTGCGCGCGGGGGTGAGGGTGGGACGGCCGTGCGCGAAGCCGTCGACCGGGATGCCGGTCCAGTTGATCCCCTCGATGACGATGAGGAGGTTGCGGTTGGCCTCCGCGAGGATGCGGTCCCCGGCGAGCTGGGCCGCCGCGTACCAGTCGTGTGCGTCGCCCAGGCCCCAGTTGGGGTCGTCGAGTACGTCGCGGCGTACCTCGTTGTAGAGGTCGGCGCCCACGACGCGCGGGTCACCGGCGTAGCGGCGGGCCATGAAGACCCAGTCGTCCGCCCACTGCTGGGTGGACTGACTGCTGTTCCAGCGCTCGTTGCCGTCGACGCCGCAGCACCAACGCGAGGTGTTGGTGTGGTTGTTGAGGATGACGGCGAAGCCGCTCTGGGTCAGGGCGGCGACCACGGCGTCGTAGACCTGGAGCGGTGTTCTGCCGCGCAGCCCCGGGTTGGCCGTGACGGCCACGTCCGGCACGGGGGCCGTCGCATGGATCATCTCGTTGGAGAAGGGCAGCCGGATGCTGTTGATGCCCAGCCGGTGGAAGTCGTCGAGCAGTTGGGGCAGCGACGCGCGGTCCAGGCCGAGGGGGATGCCGTAGGAGTTCTGGCCGGCGTGCTGGTTGGCCGGGTCGTCCTTGCTGCCGCTGCCGGTCCAGGAGCCTTGTGCGCCGTCCCAGTTGGCCGACTTCAGCCGGAAACGGTTGCCGTCGGCGTCCACGATGTACCGTCCGCGGGTGGAGAGCGGCGCCTTCCATGTCTCGGCCGCCGCGGCGGTGGTGGCTCCCCGCGCACTGTGCGCCGGATCCGTGGTGGCGGCGACCGCCCCCGGAGCGGTGGCCAGCAGCAGGAGGGCGCTTGCCGCTAATGTCAGGTACTTGCCAAATCTGAGGGTAGGCATCGGACCTCTGTGAGGGGTGTCGGTACACGAACGTGAGGGGTCGGCGCCCCACCGGCACCCGCCAAGGGTGCCGGTCGCCGATGTTCCGGCGTGACGGGGCGCGTCGGGCTCATGCTCGGCGGAGCCTAGCGGGAAGCCCCGGCCATGGTGAGGGTTCCGGTCAGCCCGCGAGCCGGCCGGCCGGTCAGCGGACGCGGATGAACGTCACGTCGTAGCCGCTGTTCGTGCTGCGGGTCTTGATGTAGACCCCGTCCGAACCCCCGTTGGGATTGCCGGTGTTGCCCTCCACCGTGGTGAAGGCCGAGCCGCCGCTCACCGTTCGCACGATGCCTATGTGTTCCTGCCCGCCGGTGTAGTTGTCGCCCCCGTTCCAGTCGAAGGCCACGATGTCGCCCGGCTGCGGGTTCGTCGTCACGGAGAGGTGGTAGTTGCCGGCCCGGGCCTGCTTGACCCAGCCCGAGACATAGGTGTTGCGGTAGGAGCTGGCCCCGGTCTGCTTGGCCACCCAGCTCACGAAGGTCGCGCACCAGGCGTAGTTGCGGGTGGACAGCGACAGGCCCACGGCCGATCCGTAGCTGTTCGCCCGGGCGCTGCCCTCGACGGTGCCGACCTCGGCCGCGGCCACGGCGAGGATCTTGCCGTACCCGCCGCCGGGCGGGGTCGAGGCGGGCGGCGTGACCGCGCCGTACAGAGCGGCCTTGGTGTTCGGGCCGACCTGGCCGTCGACGGACAGACCCTTCTCCGCCTGGAAGTCCCGCACCGCGCTGTCGGTCAACGGCCCGAACTCGCCGTCGACGGCGAGATCCGCTCCGTGGTGGTTGAGCAGGCTCTGCAGTTCGGTGACGCAGCCGCTGCGCCCGCCCTTCACGATGGTGCCCGGGCACGAGGCGGAGTTCAGGTTGATCGGGGCCGGTGCGCCGCTGCCGCCGCCCGTGCTGATGTTCGCGTACAGGGCGGCCTTGGTGTTCGGACCGACCTGCCCGTCGACGGAGAGCCCCGCCGAGGACTGGAACGATCTCACGGCGGCCACGGTCAGCGGCCCGAACTCGCCGTCCACGTCGAGGTGTCGCCCTTTGCCGTTGAGCAGGGCCTGGAGCGTGGCGACACACCCGCCGCTCTGCCCCTCCACGATGTTCGAGGGACAGGAGGCCGATCGCAGGTCCAGGGCGGTGGACGCCGACTCGTCGGTGTCGTACAGCTCGCGCTTGGTGTTCGGGCCGACCTGGCCGTCGACCGACAGGCCGTGCGCGGACTGGAAGCTGCGGACGGCACTGTATGTCGCCGGCCCGAAATCGCCGTCCACGTCGATCGAGTGGCCGAAGTGGCGGAGCAGCCGCTGGAGTTCGGTGACGCAGCCGCCCTTGTCGCCCTGGACGACGTTCGCCGGGCACGAGGAGGACGTGAGGTTGATCGGCGACGGGGCCGAGCCGCCGGTCGCGTACAGCTTGGCCTTGGTCTGGGGGCCGACCAGTCCGTCCACGGCGATCGCGGTGGAGGCCTGGTACTCGCGTACCGCGTAGAGGGTGTTCGCCCCGAAGACGCCGTCCACGAGCAGTCCGGCGCCATGGGCGTTGAGCAGGTTCTGCAACTCCGTGACGCAGCCGTTCGTCTGGCCCTGCTGGATCACGCCGGGACAGGAGGAGGAGGTCAGCCTGATCGCCGTGGGTGCCGCCGCCGCGGGCACGGCACCGATCAGGGTGCCGACCGTGAGGAGCGCCGTCGTGGCGGCGAACACCCCGGCTCTGACTCTCCGTCCCGGTAGCGCGCTCGTGGCGCCTCGATGCTCGCTGGGTCTTTTGTCGTCGTGCACACGAAATGGACTCGTCTTCATGACCGCGAAACGTCTCCTTCGCTGGGTCCGCGGACCGCCGTCGGAGATCGTCCGGGCCGAATCCGCACACTGCCGTGGTGGGTCGTTCATGGAAGGTTTCGCCCGCCCGGCAGACGCTCGCCTCCGCCTTGAAGCCGGTAAAGGGAGGAGAAATTGGCCTTTTCGCCAGGTCGACACATCTGTCGGTCAACTCCCCTACCCTGCAGTGGAGTTGCGGCTTTCGAAAGTCATGATCGGGCTGCCGTTCCGCGCACGACGGTGACAGTTCACTCCTCGGTACACAATGTCGGACCACACAACTGGCTCGATTTAATCGATACCGGCGGCCGATAAGAACGCACACATGACAGCCTTTGTGTATTCAGTCCTTTTCGGCTGTCTGTCTCATTGCGTCGCCTCCGGCCTCGTTTGGTCCGGTCGGGCGTCCCAAGCCGATGGATGCTTCGATGCTTCCCATTCGGGGCGCGGCGGCGAGAACACCGCGAGGTCATGGCGTCGGCCACGACGGAGACAGGCAGCCCCGGGCAAGACAGGCAGCCCCGGTCTGACGCCCTTCCGGAGGAAGCCCGACGCACCGAGGGCGACAAGAGCACGGTCGTTCCCCGCAGGGCGAGTTCGCTCACCGTCCGCCGCCACCTGGCACACGAACGGTGAATTGCGGGGCACACGCAATTCCGGCTCAGCCGTCGGCGGTGATCGCGGCGAGACTTACTGTGGGTCGATCGAATATCTCTGTCAGTACGTGTTGCTGTCGGTGTGTCAGAGCCGTGGCGAAGACCACCAGGTCGGCTTCGGTCTCTTCGCAGCGGGCGGCCACCTCGAGGACCTTTCCGGAACTCAGCAGCGTGCGTGAGGAATAGGGCACGGTCATCTTCCGGGCCCCGCCGTCCGAGACACCACGCCGTTGCGTGATCCGTCCGACGATCCGAGCACCGCGTGCCGTCAGTTCCTCCGCCGCCGCGTCCATGAGCGCGACGAAGTTCTTCTCCTTGGCGGAGAAATAGCCGACGAGCACGACATCGGCGCCCGTCAGGCGCACGGAGCCGACCGGGCGCCCCGCGGGCCCCGCCCGCCCGCGACGAGCCGGGCGGCGGTCGCGCCCGCGGAACCGACGCACGGGCCGGGAGGTCAGCTCGCCCTGGGCGCGACGGCAGCGGTGTCCTGCGAGCGTTCGTGCTCCACTCGGGCCGTTTCCAGGAGATTCAGCCAGGAGGTCACCGTGGGCCGACGGCGCAGCAGGGCCCGGCGCTCGCGCTCGGTCATGCCTCCCCAGACGCCGTGCTCGATGCGCTGGTCCAGCGCATAAGCGAGGCATTCCGTGAGCACCGGGCAGCCGACGCACAGCATTTTGGCCCGGTTCTGCGCCGCGCCTTCGACGAACAGATCGTCAGGATCGGCCGTACGGCACAATCCTCGGTCGCTCCAGTCGGTGCTCGTCATCTCGTGATGCCGTCCTCTCCCCTGGCCCCCGCCTGCGAGTTGCCCACCTGCCCCGGGCAACCGGCATATGACACTACGCCTTTCGAGGACCGCCACTCTATCTGCCGTACAGCACCACACCTTCGAGTGAGTCCGGCTTGCCTCCCGCGCGCGGCGGCGCTATGGAGGTGCCTCGACGGTTCACGGTCCCGATCAGCGCCATCGCTACACGGCGCGGCCGTCTTTCAGCCAACCTTCCGATGGAAAGCAGGAGCCATGTCGCGGAACAAACAGACCGTCGAGACCTATTTGGACGGCTTCCGGAAGAACGATCACGCCCAGATTCTCAGTTGCCTCACCGATGACATCGAGTGGACGGTTTTCGGCGGTTTCCATCTGACCGGCAAGGAGGCGTACGACGCCGCGATCGAGGGCCCCGGCTTCGTCCCGCCTCCCCGGCTGGAGGTCGTCCGCATGGTCGAGGAGGACGACGTGATCATGGCCGAACTCACCGGAACGGTGGCGCGTGAGACGGGAGAGCCGATGCGCATGTCGATGGCCGAGGTCTTCCGTATGCGCGACGGGAAGATCTGCGAGCGCCGGGCGTGGGTGATCGAGCTCAAGCGGAACGAATACGTCTGAGCGGCCGGGCGGTTCGGGGTCAGCCCGGGCGGAGGGTCGTGGCCGCCTTGTACGTACGCAGCACGGGGGCCGTCTCGATCCGCGTGACGGCGTCCCAGGCCACCCGCCGCGTCAGGTAGTGGTGCAGGGCCTCCGCGTCGCGGCACAGCGCGTGGGCGAAGAGGTTCGTCGGGCCGGTCGTCGCCGCGACGACCGCGAGTTCGTCGTGGCCCGCCAGCGCCGTCGCCACCGTGTCCAGATGCGCGGGCGCCACCTGCATCCACAGGAGCGCGGACGCCGTCACGCCCAGCACCGCGGGATCGATGTCGAGGTCGAAGAACAGCGCGTCGCGCGCCCGCAGTTCGGCCAGCCGGCGGGCCGCGGTGGACGCCGAGGTGCCGGTGGCAGCGGCCAGGTCCGCGTAGCTGAGGCGCGCGTCCTCGCGCAGCGCGGACAGCAGCAGGCGGTCCGCGTCCGTGAGGAGACGGGCCGCGTCGGGGGCGTCCGGCCCGCCCGACGCCTGCGGGCGGGGCGACTGCGCGCGCAGCCGGGCCTCCTGGTCGGCGTCCAGGGCGTTGATCCGGCCGCGCCACGCCGTCGGGCCGCCCAGGTAGGTGTGCAGGAGGTAGTGCGCCGACACCGCGGTGATCCCGGCGGTGCGGGGGATGTCCCGCAGCAGCAGCGTGTGCGCGTCGGGACCGGCGGGCGCGGTGTGGATGATCGCGACGATCTCCGTTCCTCCGGAGGTCAGGCGCACCCAGGAGGTGTCGGGACGCCGGGCGAGCGCCACCGCGATGTCGTGCGCGGTGCGGGTCGCCGCGGTCAGACGTACGAACCACTGGTGCGTGCCGGAGCTTCGCGGTGTGGGCAGAGCGACGACGCGCAGTCCCGCCCGCGCGTACAGCCGCCGATAGCGGCGGACCACCGTCTGCGTCGAGGTGCCGAGGACTTCGGCGACGAGGGTGAACGGCGCCCGCGCGTCCACGTGCAGGGCGTGGATCAGACCCCGGTCCAGCTCGTCCAGTACGACCATGTCCGCCAAATTAGCCGACCCTCGTGGAAGAAATCACCGAATACGGCCGACGAGATGGAAGCGGTGGGAGACCGGGCGGCACGGTGGTTCCCGGGTCGCGGGCCGGGCGGCGGCGACCGCTCCGCACGGGGCCCGGCCACCACCGACCCGACACACCCGCACGGCACCGGGGGGAGACCCATGTCCCGCATCACCATCCGCACCGCCGCTCACGGCCGGACCGACACCGTCGCCCCTCCCGACCCGGGCCATCGCGGGCTCGCCCTGGCGGCGGTGCTCACCGCGGAGGCGATGAACCTCCTCGACGCGACGATCGTCCAGGTCGCGGGCCCCGTCATCCACACCGACCTCGGCGGTGCGCGGGCGACGATCCCGTGGTTCAGCGCCGCCTACACCCTCGCGTTCGCCCTCGGCCTGCTGACCGGCGCGCGGCTCGGCGACATCGCGGGCCGCAGGCGCGTCTTCCGCGTCGGCGTCGTCGTGTTCGCGGCCACGTCCCTGGCCTGCGCCCTCGCACCGGGCGCCGGGATCCTGATCGCGCTGCGTGCCGTGCAGGGTGCGGCGGCGGCCGCGATCGTCCCGCAGACCTTCGGGCTGATCCGCGCCCTGTACGAGGGCGGTGAACTGACCCGGGCGCTCGGCATGATCGGCCCGGTCATGGGTCTGTCCGCGGTCCTCGGGCCGGTTCTCGGCGGCGTCCTGACCCACGCCGATCTGTTCGGCTCCTCTTGGCGCGCGGTCTTCCTCGTCAATGTGCCGCTCGCCGCCGCGGTCCTGGCCGCCTCGGTGTTCCTGGCCGAGGACCGTGCGCCTACGCGGCCCCGCCTCGACCCGGCGGGCACGGTCCTCGCCATGGCCGGCACCGCGCTCGTCGTCTGCCCCTTGGCGGCCGGGAGCACCGGACCCACCGGGTGGGCCGTCGCCGCCGTGGGGGCCGTGGTTCTGGGCGTGTTCGTCGTCCACCAGCGCCGCGCCGGGCGCCGCGGCCGGGCGCCGCTGATCGAACCGGCCCTGCTGCGGGGCCGCGCGTTCCCCGCAGCCCTGGCCACGTCGACCCTGTTCTTCGCGGTCATGAACGGCGTCATGATCACCGTCGTGCTGCACCTCGAACTCGGCCTCCACGACGGCCCGCTCAGGGCGGGGCTCACCCTGCTGCCGTGGTCCGCTGGACTCGCGGCCGGGTCCTGGGCCGCCGGTACGCATCTGGTCACGCGGTACGGCACGCGCGTCATGCACACCGGGCTGGCCGTCCTCGCGGTCGGTCTGGCGGCCGCCGTCCTCGCGTATCGCGGCGCGGCCCCCGACTCGTATCCGGCCCTGCTGCCCGCCGCGCTTGCCGTGGCCGGACTGGGGACGGGCCTGTTCACCCCGCCGTTCTTCAGCTCGGCACTGAGCGGTGTCGGACCGCAGGAGACGGGGTCTGCGGCCGGTCTGCTCAACGCCGTCCAGCAGCTCGGCGGCACTCTCGGTGTCGCGGTCGTCGGCGGCATCTACCTGGACGCGGCCGGCGACGCCCGCACCGCGGCGCAGCACGCGCTGGGGGCCACGTCGGTGGTCCTGGCCGCCACGGCGGTGGCGGCCGCATTCATGACCACGCGCCGCGCGGCCCCCTGACGACCGGCCGCCGCCGACCCGCCGCCGACCTGGGGCCCGGAGACACGGAGGCCCGGAAGCACGAAGACACGGAGGCCCGGAGGCCCGGGGCCGAGGCCGTGCGCGCTGAAGGCCCGCGACCCCGTAGGGCCGCGGGCCTTCAGTTCCCCGCTCAGGCTTCCGCGCGCCTCGGCAGCCGCCAGTTCGGGCGGACGAAGTGGCAGGTGTAACCGTCGGGGTAGCGCTGCAGGTAGTCCTGGTGCTCCGGCTCCGCCTGCCAGAACGGACCGGCGGGCGCGACCTCGGTCACGACCTTGCCGGGCCACAGTCCGGAGGCGTCGACGTCCGCGATGGTCTCCTCGGCGATCCGCTTCTGCTCGTCGTCGACGTAGAAGATGGCGGACCGGTAGCTGAGGCCGATGTCGTTGCCCTGGCGGTTCTTCGTCGACGGGTCGTGGATCTGGAAGAAGTACTCCAGGATCGTCCGGTAGTCGGTCTTCGTGGGATCGAAGGTGATCTCGATCGCCTCGGCATGCGTGCCGTGGTTGCGATACGTCGCATTGGCCACGTCGCCGCCGCTGTATCCCACCCGCGTGTCCAGAACACCCGGGAACGTCCTGATCAGATCCTGCATGCCCCAGAAGCAGCCACCGGCCAGCAGCGCCTTCTCCTCGTTCCGGCTCATCGCACGCACCCCTTCTTCCTAGTCCTCGTCAGACTCGCACAGGCGCGCTCCCGCGCGCCGTCGGCGGTCCGTCCGCCCCGCCCTCGCGAGGACGCGGCACCGCACTGCACAAGGCCGAAAGGGCCGGTCGAAATTCCCGCGCCCCTACGAGATCGATAACGATCGCGCAAGTTTCAACCAACTTCCCCTCGAGGATTTGCTATCGCTACCAGGAAACGGGCTCAATGTCCTTCGTATGTCAGCGGTAAAGAGATAGGGAGCGGATGAACGGCACGATCGACGGCTTCAGCTACGGGCTGGTCACACCGGTGGCCGCCTACGTCATGGCCTGTGTGGGCTCGGCGCTGGGGCTGCGTTGCGTGGTGCGCACGGTGCACCACGAACCCGGGTGGCGGCTCGGCTGGCTCGCCCTGGGGGCCAGCGCCCTGGGCTGCGGCATCTGGACGATGCACTTCATCGCGATGACGGGCTTCTCCGTGGCGGAGACACCCATCACCTACGACGTCCCTCTCACCGTGCTCAGTCTCGCCGTGGCGATCGTGGTGGTCTCCGCGGGCGTCTTCATCGTGGGGCACCGCGGTGCCACGCGAGCGGCCCTCACCGTGGGCGGCGCCATCACCGGCCTCGGCGTCGCGACCATGCACTACCTGGGCATGTTCGCGATGCAGCTCAACGGAGAGCTGCGCTACAACGCGTTCACCGTGAGCCTGTCCGTGATCATCGCCCTCGTGGCGGCGACCGCCGCCCTGTGGGCCGCCGTCTCCGTGCAGGGCTTCATCCGCACGCTCGGCGCCAGCCTCGTCATGGGTCTCGCCGTCACCGGCATGCACTACACGGGCATGGCCGCCCTGAGCGTCCACCTCCACAACAGCATCGACACGGCCCCGACCATCACCGGCCAGGAGGGCTCCTCGCTCCTGCTGCCGATGCTGCTCGGCCCGATCATCTTCCTCATCCTCGCCGCGGCCGTCGTCATGTTCGACCCGGTCCTGATCCTCGGCGACTCCGGCCGGGACAAGCGGGTCAAGGAGCGCTCCAAGGTCGTCGCACGCGGAAACGTCATGCCGGTGCGGGTGGCGGGCATCCAGGACTCTCCGGCACCGGTGGTCCACAGCGTCCCGCAGGCCGACCACTGGCCGTCGGCGGCGCCTCAGCGGCCCGGCGCCGACGAGCGAGCCCAGTACCGCGAGACGGGCGCCGGTGATCCCTACGGTGCCCGGTACGAGGCGGAGTAACTCCTCCCCTGCCCCGTCGACGGCCCGGCCGACGCGATCCACATCGCGCTCGTGCCGGGCCGTGTCCGGCGTCCGGCTCCGTGGCCGGCCGGCCGGCGGTGTCCGGCTTCGCCCGCAGCCTCGGCCTCGGTATCGGTATCGGTTCTCGGCTTCGTATCCGGCGGACGAGCTTGGTCATCGTTTCCGGCGGACGGGCCGGGTCTTCGCTGCCGGCAGACGGGCTGGGTCTTCGCTTCCGGCGGGTTGGTTTTTCCGGCCCGCCGGATGGAGCCTGAGGATGATGATCTTCAGGCTAGGGTGCCTCGCATGACCTCCATAGGCTTGCGTGGGACGACGCTCCACTACGACGACAGCGGCTCCCCGGACGGGCTGCCCGTCCTGCTGATCCACGGGCATCCCTTCAACCGGACGCTGTGGGCCCCTCAGACGGAAGCGCTCGTCGCGGCCGGACACCGGGTCATCACCCCGGACCTGCGTGGCTACGGGGCCAGCGGAGTGGACGCCGGCCCGGTGTATCTCTCCGACTTCGCCGACGACCTCGTCGCGCTCCTGGACCACCTGGACATCGACCGGGCCGTGGTGGGCGGCGTCTCGATGGGCGGGCAGATCGCCATGGAGGTGCAGCGCACCCACCCGCGCCGCGTCCGCGCGCTCGTCCTCTCGGACACCTCCGCGCCGGCCGAGACGGACGAGGGCAAGGCCGTACGCAACCGCATGGCCGACCGGCTCCTCGCGGAGGGGATGGACGGCTACGCCGACGAGGTCATCGGCAAGATGCTCGCCGACTACAACGTCACAGCGCTGCCCCGCGTCGCCGAACACGTGCTGGGCATGATGCGTGCCACCGATCCCCGCGGTGCCGCGGCGGCCCTGCGCGGCCGGGCCGAGCGCCTCGACTACCGGGACACGCTCGCCGCCGTGCAGTCCCCGGTGCTGATCGTGGTCGGCGCCGACGACGTCTACACCCCGGTCGCCGACGCCGAGGCGATCCGCGAGCTCGTCCCGCACGCGGTCCTGACCGTCATCGAGGGTGCCGGCCACCTGCCCGGGGCGGAACAGCCCGCCCGCTTCAACGCCGCGCTCCTCGACTTCCTGGCGACCCAGGTGGCCACCCGCGCCTGAAAGCGGGGCCTCGCCGGGCCGAGGGCTCTTCGCCGGAGTCCTTCCCGGCCGGTCCTACGACGGGTCCCGGGTCGGCACCTCGAACCACATGGTCTTGCCGGTGGGCGTGCAGGTGCTGCCCCAGCTCTCGGCGAGCAGGTCGAGCAGTTCGGTGCCGCGGCCGCCCTCGGCGTCGGGGTCGGCCTCACGTCGTACGGGGCACAGCGGCTCCGTGTCCTCGACCTCGCACAGGAGGCGGTCGTCGCGCAGACACAGGTTGAGCCGCAGCGGGCCGCGCGTGTGACACAGGGCGTTGGTGACGAGCTCGCTGACCAGGAGTTCCGCGGTGTCGGCCAGCTCCTCCAGGTTCCACTCGGCCAGTTGGGCCGTCACCAGACGGCGGGCCCGACGGGCCGAGGTCAGCTCCCGCGACAGGGGCCAGGAGGCTTCCCAGGGGGTGACACGGGCGCGGGGCGCGTCGAACGGGCGTATGGGTTGCAGCGCACGCGCCCAGAGAGCCATGTTCCTGGCGAGCCACGACGTGGGTGCTGCTTCCACGGATGCCCCGTTCTGCTGATCGCGTCTCGTGCCCCCCTCGCGCCCGGATTCCTCGGGCCTGCGGTAGAGCCGGGTGAAGCGCCCTCGGCGTGGTGCCGCGCTGAGGTCGATGGCCCCCGGGGCCATGGAAATCAGTCCCTTCCGCACTGCTGGCAACCAGACCGCCGGAGCGGCACGGACCCGTCGTCGACCGGTCCGGACAAGTGTCAGGTCACGCGTTCACGTAACGCCCGTCACGATAACAAATATGCATGTAGCGGTTGCTACGGTAAAAATTCTTTCCAAGAGTACCGATCCGGACATATGGAACGTGTTCGGTGTCACACCACCCCGGTCACGGCGGCGCCGCGACCTCCGGAGCGCCCATGCCACGACCGTCCGACCAGGCCAAACGACGCGAGCTGGCCGACCGGGTCCGCGCGTACCTGGTGCGCAACGGCCTCGCCGGACTGTCCCTGCGCCCCCTCGCCCGAGCCCTGGGCACCAGCGACCGCATGCTCCTGTACTACTTCGGGACGAAGGACGCCATGGTCGCCGAGGCGCTCGCCCTGGACGAGCGCAGACCGCTCCTGCACGCCCGGGACACGCTCGGCTCGGCGGAGGCCCCGCGTGACCCGGCGGGACTCCGCAGCTTCATGGAGGAGACCTGGCGGCGGTTCAACGCCCCCGACCTGCGTACCGCCCTCCCCCTCTACCTCGAGGTCATGGCTGCGGGACTGATCGACCCGGACCGCTACGGGCCCCTGCTGCGTGACGTGCTCACCGAGTGGACGGACCTGCTCACGTCCGTCTTCCGGGGCCTCGGCATGACGCAGGTCCGCGCCCGGACGGAGGCCGCCCTCCTGGTCGACGCGACCTTCGGCCTGGTCGTCGCCTCCCTCACCGAGGACGGCCGGGAGCGGGCGGGCGCGGCCTTCCGCGCGCTCCTCGACCGTCTCGAACCCGGCTGGCACGTCACCTGAGGCACGTTCGCCGTCCATGCCGGGTCCGGCACGTCCCCATGCCGGTCCGGCTCGTCCCCTTGGCCTGTCCGGCTCGCCCCCCATGCCGGGTCCGGCACGTCCGCGACCGGTGAACCTCACGCCCGGGAAGCAGCCCCCGTACCGGGCCTCACAGCTTCGCGCCGAAGTCCTGGGTCCACCACGGACCACCCGACCCCTTGTGCACGCCCACCCCGATGTTCTTGAACGAACAGTTGAGGATGTTCGCGCGGTGCCCCGGGCTGTTCATCCAGGACTCCATCACCGACTCGGGGGTCTGCTGACCCATGGCTATGTTCTCGCCGTACGTGGACCACTGGTAGCCCGCGGCGGTGATGCGCTTGCCGGGGTCGACGCCGTCGGGGTTGGTGTGCTCGAAGAAGCCGCGCGCGGCCATGTCGTCGGAGTGGGCCTGGGCCGCGTTCTCCAGTTGCGGGTCCTCCGTGAGCGGTCCGCAGCCGGCGGCCGCCCGCTCCTTGTTCACCAGCGCGACCACCTGCGCCACGGTCGTCGTCGGGGCCGACTGCGCCCGGGCCAGGCTCGACGCCCGCCGGGTCGGCGCGGCCGAGGAGGCGCCGGCCGACTTGCTCGGCTCGGCGGCACGCGCCGACTTGGACGCCTTCGCCTTCTTCGACGCGGACGCCGACGGCGAGGCCGTGGCACCGGCGGACGCCGAGGGCGAGGTGCGGGAGGCGTCCGGTGCCGAGAGGTCCATGACGGGGTCGCCCGCGGTACGGGAGGGAGCCGCCCCGTCGGTGCTCGTTCCGGGTCCCGTGTCCAGGTACCAGAGGCCGCCGCCCGCCACGCAGACCGCCACGAGTGCGCCGCCCAGTGCCCGGCGCCGTACGCGTCGGCGCCGGCGGGCCTCGCCGCGCGCGGTCGACCTCGTGCCCGTCGCCCGATGCCCGGCTCCCGGAGCGCCCGCGTCCCCGTGGTCGGTGGCCGGCTTCCGGGACGCCGAGCCCGTGGCGGCCATCCCTCCGGACGCGTCGCTCAGCGCGGCGGCCAGCCCCGGCGACACGGCGACCAGCGCCAGACCGGCCAGCAGTCCCTCCGCGGGCATCAGGCCGCTCCATAGACCCGAGCAGCGCACGCAGTCGCGGGCGTGCCGGGCGATCCGCTTGCGCCACAGCGCCGAGGGCCGGCCGTCCCAGGAGGCGAGAACACCCCGCAGTTCCTCGCACGGCGGGCGGGCGGCGAGCGCCCGTACCACCACACGAGCCGTCTCCAACTGGGCCTTCATCCGCTGCACCCGAACCGCCGCGTGCTGCGGCGACAGCTCCAGGGCCTCGGCGACCTCGGTCCGGGTCACCTCACCGGCGCACTCCAGCCACCACAGTGAGAGCACGCCCCGGTCGTCCGGTTCGAGCCAGCGTGTCGCCAGCGCGGTCTCGCGGCGCTGGCCGGAGAGCTGGAGCCGCATCATGGTCAGGTCCACGAAGTCGGAGCCGGGGTCGGCGAGATCCTCCGCCTCCTCCACCCCGCCCGGGGCGAGCTGACGGTCCCGCCAGTGCGCCCGGACCTGGTTCATCGCGATGGCCACGAGCCAGGAGCGGAAGTTCTCCGGCTCACGCAGCCCGTCCAGGCCGTCCAGGGCGCGGAGCATGGTGTTCTGCACGACGTCGTCGACGTCGACCGAGCCGTTCAGCGCGCGTCCGACGATGTTGTAGACCAAGGGGAGATAGGCGCTCACCAGGGCGTCCTGAGCCGCCGAGTCGCCCGCCCGGGCGGCAGTCACCAGTGCCGCCGGCTCCACCGCGTGCTGTCTCCTCATGAAAACTTCCCTGTCCTCGACTCCGAACGATGCTGCCGTTGCCTGGGAGACCGCCCGCGGAACCTCGGATAACAGTTCTTCGGAGACTCGTTGCGGAGATGCTTCCCACACCGGGCCGTCGATGGCAAGGAACAAGGTCACATCGGGGGACCCCGAGGCATCGGGCGGCGGCTTCCGGACCCGCCGGCCCCACCCGCTGGTCCGGCCCGGCGCCTGACCGCTGGCCCGCCCGGCGGCCCGGCCCGGCGGTCATGTCCCCGCTGGTAAAATGGGGAGCACGCTTCGAAGTCGCCGGGGCCCGTGCCGAGTGGTACGGGCCCCGGGGCGTTCCGGGCGTCAGACTGAGGAAGGTTCCCCATGAACGCGAAGCCGCCGGCCCCTGGACTCTCCGACGCCGGCGCCGACCGGCCGGCGCCGCGAGGCGACGGCGCGGCACCCTCGTCCCGCTCGGCGGACCTGCCTCCCGCCACGTCCTTCGCCGCCCTCGGCCTGCCCGCGGAACTGGTGGCCGAGATGACCGGGCTCGGGGTGACGGAACCCTTCCCGATCCAGGCCGCGACCCTGCCGAACGCGCTGGCCGGGCACGACGTCCTCGGCCGGGCGAAGACCGGCTCCGGCAAGACGCTGGCCTTCGGGCTGGCCCTGCTCACCCGGATCGCGGGCCAGCGTGCCGAGGCGAAGCGGCCGCTGGCGCTGGTCCTGGTGCCGACCCGGGAGCTCGCGCAGCAGGTGAGCGACGCGCTGGAACCGTACGCGCGGACCCTGAACGTACGGCTCGGGACGGTGGTCGGCGGTCTGTCCATCAACCGGCAGCAGGCGCTGCTGCGGACCGGCGTCGAGGTGCTCGTCGCGACGCCGGGCCGGCTGACCGACCTGGTGTCACGCCGGGACTGCCTCCTGAACCAGGTGCGGATCACGGTGCTGGACGAGGCCGACCAGATGTGCGACCTGGGCTTCCTGCCGCAGGTCTCGGACCTCATGGACCAAGTCGGCGCCGACGGTCAGCGGCTGCTGTTCTCGGCCACGCTCGACCGCAACGTCGACCAACTCGTACGGAACTACCTCCACGACCCGGTTCTCGCCTCCGTCGACCAGGTGGCCGGCTCGGTCACCACGATGGAACACCACGTGCTGAACATCCACGGCGCCGACAAGTACGCGACGGCGACCGAGATCGCCGCGCGGGACGGCCGGGTGCTGATGTTCCTGGACACCAAGGCGGGCGTGGACCAGTTCACCCGTCATCTGCGGGCCGCCGGGATCCGTGCCTCCGCCCTGCACAGCGGGAAGTCGCAGCCGCAGCGCACGCACACGCTCGCCCAGTTCAAGAACGGGGAGATCAACGTGCTGGTGGCCACCAACGTCGCCGCCCGAGGCATCCACATCGACGCGCTCGACCTCGTCGTCAACGTCGATCCGCCCGCCGACGCCAAGGACTACCTGCACCGCGGCGGGCGCACCGCGCGCGCCGGGGAGTCAGGCAAGGTGGTCACTCTGGTCACCGCAGGCCAGCGGCGTGACGTGAACCGTCTGATGTCCGAGGCCGGTGTCCGTCCGACCGTCACCCAGGTGCGCTCGGGCGAGGCGGCGCTCACCGCCATCACCGGGGCCAAGCGCCCGCCGACCGGACCGAAGCCGACGGGCAACGCACCCTTCCGCGGCATGGGCACGCGTCCCGGACGGCCCGCCAAGGAGTCCCGCAAGGCCGCGGACGCCCGGAAGGCCGCGGAAGCCCGCGCGGCCGCCCGGGTACGCAAGAGCCGCTGAGGATTTCCCTCGGGGGTGAGCTCAGGGGCGCGCGCCCGGCTTGTCGACGACGCCCCAGGCGTTGCGGACGGTGATGATCGCCGGGCTCCCGTTCCCGAAGGCCGGGCTCGCGTTCCGGGCGGCCGGGCTCGCGTTCCGGGGGTCGGGCGACGATCCGTGAATGCCCTGCTCTCCGGGCAGGTCGGCCGACGCGCCGAGGTACGCGTACGTGGCGGTGTCGAAGAAGATCTCCTGCTTGCCCTGATAGCCCGAGGCCGTGGGCTTGTCGTAGGTCACCGTCACGCCGATCGCCGGACGTCCGACCGGATCCTTGATCCCCTTCTCCACACGGGCTCCGGGAATCCTCGCGAGCGCCCTGAACATGCCCGCCTGCACCTTCGGCGGGATCAGCACCGAGCGGTAGAGGACATGGATCTCCCGCCAGTCGCGCTGGGCCGGGGTCTCGCCCTTGATGTCACCGATGGCGTGCTCCTCACGGATGCGCCGCATCATCCGGCCGGGATCGCTCGGCAGGGTGGCGAGGAAGCGGTAGAACTGCCGCTGCGAGCGGTCGTCGTAACCCTCCTTCTTCCATTTCTCCTCCTGGTTGGGCCCGTAGGTGACCTGGAGCTTGTTCCGGTCGAAGTGGTCGATGCGCCCGGCCGGAGGGATACCGGGAAGGCGCGCCCAGCCGGTCCCGTCCCAGCGGGTCCACACTTCCGTGGTCTGGGGCGCCTGTTGGCCGAGAGAGGTCGACTTCTCGTAGACCCACTGTTTCGGTCCGGGCTCCGTCGCTCCGAGCTTCTCCACCGTGGCCGCCGCCAGTTCGAGGGCTTCGGCGGAACCCCGCGCCGAGAGCAGGCGCCGGCCGGAGGGGACGGCGGTGTCCGTGCCGGGGGTGTCGTCGGACAGGAGGACGACGGCGCCCCCTGTCACGGCCAGCGCCGTGACGGCCCCCGCGGCCGCCAGGAACATCCTGCGCCGGGGCGGCCCCCCTCGTGCGAAGGCGGGTCGACTCCTTTCGGCTCCCGACCTGAACTCCTCGGCGAGCAGGGCTCGTTGCGGGGCGAGGCGGTCGGTGTCGGGCAGCGGGGCGTCGGCGCGCAGGGCCCGCAGCTCTTTCAGGTCGTGCAACTCGGTCAGTTCGTTCGGCTCGCTCATGCGGAATCACCTTCGAGTACGGGCACTTCGCGGGGGCCGGTCAGCGGGTCACGTTCGCCGGTCGCCGCTCTGAGCTTTCTGCGGGCGCGGTTGAGCCGGGACCGGACGGTGCCCACGGGGATGTCGAGGGCTTCGGCGATCTCCTGATAGGTGAAGTCGGCCCAGGCGAACAGCAGAAGGGTGTGCCGGTCGCCCTGCGGGAGCTTGGCCAGCGCGCCCGCCAGGGATCTGGAGGCGGCCTGCGCGGTGACGCGGTCGTCGACCGAGTCCGTCCAGGTCTCGGCCATCCGGTCCTGCCCGGTGCGCGCGAGGAGCTTGAACGCCCTGACCTCCTCGCGGCGGTGCCGGCTGATCAGCTTGGCCGCGATCCCGTGCAACCAGGGGCGCACCCCGGCCCGGCCGCTGTCGTAACGGCCCCGTATCCGAAAGGCGGTGAGGAAGGTCTCCGCGGTGACGTCGTCGGCGGCGTCGGCGCCGAGTCTTCTGGCCACGTACCGGTGGATGGTGGGCGCGTGCCGGTCGAACAGCGCCGCGAACTGCTCCGGTTCGTCGAGCGAGGCCGCGATCAGAGCGGCATCGCTCCGCGCGCCTTCGGGCTGCTCGGCGTCGCCGGGCGTGCCGTCCCCCGTTGGGGGGCGGCACAGCGAATCAGTCATGAGTGGTCCGTGTCGTCGGAGGAAAGGGCAGCGTTCACCCGGTACTTGTCCTCCGGCCACGAAAAGGTTCACGCCTCGGAGGGCGCCGGCGTCCAGGCGGCCGGAACGGGTGCCGGAGCTGTGCCGGGACGGGCGCCGGAGCCGTGCCGGTACTGTGCCGCTGCCTGTGCTGCGCCGTGCCGTGCCGACGGTGTGTGCCTCGTCCGGGAAGCGCGGGGGCGAGGCACAACCGTCCCGAGTGCCGGGCGAGGCACACACCGTCCGGTTGTCGGCGGGCGCCGTCGTGAGGTGCCTCAGCTCACCGCTTGCTTCACGAGCGCGCCGATCCTCGCCTCGACGTCGGCGGTCAGCTCGGTCAGGGCGAACGCGGTGGACCACATCGGGCCGTCGTCCAGCTTCGCCTGATCGCTGAAACCGAGTGTCGCGTAGCGGGCCTTGAACTTCTCCGCGCTCTGGAAGAAGCAGACGACCTTGCCGTCCAGCGCATAGGCGGGCATGCCGTACCAGAGCTTCGGCGCGAGGACCGGAGCCGCGGCGGTGACGACGGCGTGGACCCGCTCGGCCATGATCCGGTCGGAGTCCCTCATCTCGGCGATCTTCGCGACCACGTCCCGCTCCGCCTCGGCCGCCTTGTCCGCGCGCGAACCGCGGCGGGCCTCCTTCTTCAGTTCCTTGGCGTGGTCCTTCATCGCGGCCCGCTCTTCGGCCGTGAATCCCTCGTGCCGACCGCTTTCCGTGCTGCTCATGGCAGAACTCCCCCTCGATGATCCGTCGTCCGCAATCCTGTGCGGGCCGGTGACGATCCGCCACCGGAACTCATCGGCACGCATCGTGCCGATGAGTTCCGAATATTCCGCGCGATCCCCGCGTTGTCAACGGCACGGCACGTGCCGATAGAGTGGTCTCATGACGGAACCGCCCGCCACACCGAGGCGTCGAGGCGCGGCACGCACCGAGGAGCTGCTCCAGGCGACGCTCGACCTGGCCGCGGAGGTCGGGTACGCGGGTCTGAGCATCGAGGCGGTCGGCCGCCGGGCCGGAGTCGGAAAACACACGATCTACCGGCGCTGGCCCTCCAAGGCGGCACTGCTGCTCGACGCGCTCAGCCGCGTGTGGACCAGCGATCTGGACTACCGGGACACCGGCAGCGTCCGGGAGGATCTGCGCGAGCAGTTCTTCCGTTCCGGAGCGGCCCTCTCCAGCCCGCCGATCGGCCCGGTCTACCGCGCGGTCATCGCCGAGGCACAAGGCGACTCCGAGCTGCGGGCGACACTGCACGAACGCTTCCTGGCCACCGTCGAGCGGAGCACGCTCGACCGGATCACCCGAGCCCAACGAGCCGGCGAGCTGAAGGCCGAGGCCAACCTGGAGTTCGCGGCCGAGGTGTTGTGCGGTGCGCTGTACTACCGCAGCCTGCTGTCGACCCGCCCCATCGACGCCGCCGCGGTCGACGGCCTCGTGGACATGTTCATGGCCGCGTACGGAACGACTGACTGAGCCGCCTACGGAACCATCGGCTGAGTCGGCTGAAGGGTCGTCACCCTGCGGTGAACCCGCCGGAGCGCACCGCTCAGCCCGCGCCGGGCAGCCGAACAGTGACGACTAGGCCACCCTCGGAGCGGGGAACGAGTTCGAGGGTGCCGTCATGGGCACGGACGATGCCGGCCACGATGGCCAGGCCGAGACCGACGCCCGCGTGCTCGTCGGTACGTACGCGTTCCGTTCCGCGCTGGAACGGTTCGGTGAGGGTCGACACCCGTTCCGGTGGGAGCGGGCGGCCCGTGTTCTCGACCCTCAGCACGCTCGTGACCCCGTCCGTGCCGGCGTGGACCGTCACGGTGCCGCCCTCGGGGAGATTGTGGACGACGGCGTTCTGGACGAGGTTCGTCGCCATCCGCAGCAGGAGCTCCGCCGAGCCGCTGGTCCGGGCCGTCCCGCCGGTGACGTCGAGGGTGATCCGGCTCTGTTCGGCGAACGGGAGCAACGTCTCGGCGGCCTCCTCGGCGACGAGGGAGAGGTCGACGTCCTCGCGGGGGAAGTTCCCGCGGTCGCTGCGGCTGAGGAGCAGGAGCGCCTCCGTGAGGTCGATCGCCCGCGTGTTGACGGCGTCCAGGCGGTCGATGAGTTCGTCGCGGTCCCGCGTGGGGTCCTTGCGGGCCACGTCCAGGAGGGTGCGTGAGATCGCCAGCGGGGTGCGCAGTTCGTGGGACGCGTTCGCGGCGAACCGCTGCTCCTCGGCGACCTTGGACTCGAGCTGTTCGAGCATCGAGTCGAACGCGTCGGAGAGCTCGCGGAATTCGTCCTGTCGGCCCTTCATGCGGATCCGGTGGGACAGCGACCCGCTCCCGGCCGTCCGTACCGCGTCCGTGATCCGTGCGAGCGGTGAGAGCATCCGCCCGGCGAGGATCCACCCGCCGAGGAGGCCGAACACCAGCAGGAAGCCCAGGGAGACGGCCGCGGCGGGGGCGAAGCCGCGCAGCAGGTCGGCGCGGCTGGGACCGACGATGATCACGGCGCCGTACGTCTTCTGGATGAGCCGGGGGTCGTTCGTGGGCAGCCAGCGCAGCACGAACACCCACATCACGACCAGCAGGAGCGTGCCGGCGACGAAGAGGAATCCGGCATAGCTGAGGGTGAGCTTCAGCCGGGCGCTGCGCCCTGTGGCTCTATCCATGGCCGTCGCCGGGGTGCGCGTCGTCCCCGCCGGTGTCCGCGCCGGTGTCACCGCCGGTGTCCGCTCCCGTGTCCGCGCCGGTGTCCGCTCCGGTATCGATGCGGTAGCCGACACCGGGCACCGTGGCGATGATCCACGGTTCGCCGAGCCGCTTGCGCAGCGCGGAGACGGTGATGCGGACGGCGTTGGTGAACGGGTTGGCGTTCTCGTCCCAGGCCCGCTCCAACAGTTCCTCGGAGCTGATGACCCCGCCCTCGGCGGCGACGAGGACGTCCAGCACGGCGAACTGCTTCCGGGTGAGCGCGACATGACGTCCGTCGCGGAAGACCTCCCGGCGGAACGGGTCCAGCCGCAGGCCCGCGATCTCGCGGACCGGCGGCCGGGCGTAGGCGCGCCTGCGGTCGAGCGCCCTCAGCCGCATGACGAGCTCGCGCAGCTCGAACGGTTTCGTGAGGTAGTCGTCGGCGCCGAGCCCGAACCCGGAGGCCTTGTCCTCGATCCGGTCGGCGGCGGTGAGCATGAGGATCGGGATGCCGCTGCCGGAGGCGACGATGCGCCGGGCGACCTCGTCGCCCGAGGGGCCGGGGATGTCGCGGTCGAGGACCGCGAGGTCGTAGGAGTTGACGCCGAGCAGTTCCAGGGCGGAGTCGCCGTCGGCGGCGATGTCGGCGGCGATCGCCTCCAGCCGCAGACCGTCACGGACGGCCTCGGCCAGGTAGGGCTCGTCCTCCACGATCAGTACACGCATGATGGAAGCCTAGACAGCACGCCGTATCGCCGATGTATCCCGATGAGGTGTGCACGGCGGACCACGGTTCAGCCCACCGGAGCCGGGGCGGGGCGGGACCGGTCCGACGGTGCCCGCTCGGTGGTGCGCCACCATCGGCGCGAGGCCAGTCCGGCCAGCAGGGCGCCGGTGGTGTTGACCAGGACGTCGTCCACGGAGGACACCCGGTCCAGCCACAGGACGTACTGGGCGATCTCGACCAGGACCGAGCAGCCCGCGCCGAGCGCCAGGATCCGCGGCAGGGACGCGAGCGCCGCGAACCGCATCGGGGCGAAGAACCCCAGCGCCGCGAAGACCAGCAGATTGCCGACGATGCCGCCCGCCCCCATGGTGACCAGGTCCCGCAGCGGCGCCAGGCTCACCCGGCGGGGAGCGACGCCGGGCGCGAGGCCCGGCATCATGGTCAGCCACACGAACGGGACCGTGCCGTGGACCATGCCCACCTCGGCCAGCGACCTGCGCCAGGCCCAGGTCGAAGCGAGGCCTGCGGCCTGCCGTCGGCGGGCGAGGGCCCACGTGACGAGCACGGCCGCCGGTATCGCGACCAGCGTCATCAGCACCACACCGTTGAACGTGTCGTAGCAGCCGTGCCAGTGCCCGGCCATGCACCGCGGGGCCGACATCAGGAGCATCCGCCGGATGGCGAACAGACCACTCGCCAGAGCGAGCAGGACGAGCCCGAGAAGCACAAACCTGAGCGTGCGGGGGGACGAGGCCGGCGAGGATGCGTTGTGACTCATGCTGCCAGTGAAGGGGGCCGCCGGTTGCGGGGGCGTATGCAGTTTTCGATACACCCGCGATACATCGAGCCCAGATGCGCGTTCCCGCTTTCCGCCCTTCGCCCTTCGCCCTTCGCCCTTCGCCCTTCGCCCTTCGGAATCGGCTGTTACCGGGGGTCCTACGGTCGGACGCCGGCCTGCCAGAATCGGCGCAGCGTTCGACAGGGGCGGGGTCGTGCACCGCTTCGCCCGCCCACAGGAGCGGCCGGGGCAGACGTCGGCCCACGCGAAGGAGAGTGAGCGGCCGTTGAGGACTCCGCGGATACGGACCCCCAGGGCGAGGAGGCATGTGGTGGCCGCAGCGGTCTTCGCCGTCTGCGTCGCCCTCGGCGGAGGCGTGATGCGGCACGACTGGCGACAGGCCGAGCTGCTCGACGACACCGGGATACGGGTCACGGGTGTCGTCATCCGCGTGGTGGTCCCGACCGGCAAGGGAGAGAAGAGCGACGAGATCGCGTACACCGTGGCGGGTCGGCGCTACACCGTTCGCAAGGTGCCGAACGGCGGCTATCCCCTTCCGCCGAAGGGGACTCGGGTGTGTCTGGAGGCGGCCCGCGAGCAGCCTCGGCTGACCCGGCTGTGCGGTGACCGCTACCCGGACGGCGACGACGGGTTCCCCTCGTTCGTCCTCTTCACCGTGGCCGCCACGATCGGTCTGCTCTTCGTCACCGGGCACTGGCTCACCACACGCCGCGAACTCCGGCGACCCGCGGCCGGCTGACCCGGTTCCGCCCCGGCCCCGGGTCGAAAATCGGTGGGCCGGGCCCGCCGAGGCTGTCACGCTCCTCGCATGGGCGCATTGGACAGTGTGGCAGCCAGAGTTGCCAGTGGGCAGACCGTGGAGTTCCGGCCGAGCGGCACCTCGATGGTCCCGTTGATCCGCAGCCGTCAGCTCGTGACCGTCGCTCCCGTCGACGCCTCGAAGCTGACGGTCGGTGACATCGTCCTCGCCCGGGTCGCCGGCACCGTGTACCTGCATCTGGTGTCGTCGCTCGAACCCGCGCGGAGGCGGGTGCAGATCAGCAACAACCGGGGGCACGTCAACGGCTGGACCGGGCACGACCGTGTCTTCGGTATCTGTGTCGCGGTCGACGGGACACCCCGGGCGGGTGCCGCGGCCAAGGTACTCACAGCCGGGCCGAAGGGCGGGCAGACGGCCGGGACCGACGGTGACGACCGCTCCAAAGACGCGTCCGTCGAATAATTGCGAGAGTCTGTATCAATCTTGCGCAGCTTCATGGACTTCTCTTGCCTCCACTCCTAGCCTTCTTGCGTCCGCTCACCCCACGAGCCCTGAGGACGCATGCCTGTGACTCCCTCTCCCCTAGGCAGATTCACGCGCCGCGGCACGGCGTTGTCGCTGTCGCTGGCGCTCGCCGCGGCCGGCACCGTCGTCGCGGTCGCGGTGGCCCCCCACGCCGTCGCCGCCGGTGTACCCGCCCCTTCCCCCGTCGGGATCTCCGGCCGGGGCGCGGCCGTCCCCTTCAAGGAACAGGAGGCCGAGTACGCCGCCACGAACGGCACCCTCATCGGCCCGGACCGGCTCTACGGCCATCTCCCCTCCGAGGCGTCCGGCCGCCAGGCCGTGACGCTGGACGCGGCGGGCGAGTACGTCGAGTTCACGCTGACCGCCCCGGCCGACGCGATGTCGTTCCGCTACTCGCTGCCCGACAACGCGGCGGGCACCGGCCGCGACGCCGACCTCGACCTGAAGATCAACGGCACCCAGCTCAAGTCGGTGCCGGTGACCTCCAAGTACGGCTGGTACTACGGCGGTTATCCGTTCAACAACAACCCCGGGGACACCAACCCCCACCACTTCTACGACGAGACCCGCACCCTGCTCGGCTCGACGCTGCCGGCCGGGACCAAGGTGCGCCTCCAGGTGTCGTCCACGAGCGCCTCCCCGTCCTTCACCATCGACCTCGCCGACTTCGAGCAGGTGGGCGCGCCCATCGGCAAGCCGTCCGGAGCCCTCGACGTCGTCGGCGACTTCGGAGCCGACCCGACCGGCGCGGCCGACTCGACGGCCAAGATCCAGGCGGCCGTGGACGCGGGCAAGGCCCAGGGCAAGACCGTCTACATCCCCCAGGGCACCTTCCAGGTGCGCGACCACATCGTCGTCGACCAGGTGACGCTGGCCGGCGCGGGTCCCTGGTACAGCGTCCTCACCGGCCGTGACCCGGTGAACCGGTCGAAGGCCGTGGGCGTGTACGGGAAGTACGCGAACCAGGGCGGCAGCAAGAACGTCACCCTCAAGGACTTCGCGATCATCGGCGACATCCGCGAGCGCGTCGACGACGACCAGGTGAACGCCATCGGCGGCGCGCTGTCCAACTCCACGGTCGACAACGTGTGGATGCAGCACACCAAGTGCGGGGCCTGGATGGACGGCCCGATGGACAACTTCACCATCAAGAACAGCCGCATCCTGGACCAGACCGCGGACGGCGTGAACTTCCACATGGGCGTCACCAACTCCACGGTCACCAACACGTTCGTCCGGAACACGGGTGACGACGGTCTGGCGATGTGGGCGGAGAGCGTCCCGAACGTCAAGAACAAGTTCACCTTCAACACGGTGATCCTGCCGATCCTCGCCAACAACATCGTCACGTACGGCGGCAAGGACATCACCATCTCCGACAACGTGATGGCGGACACCATCACCAACGGCGGTGGCCTGCACGTCGCGAACCGCTATCCCGGCGTCAACTCCGGTCAGGGAACGGCCGTTTCGGGCACCACCACGGCCGCACGCAACACCCTGATCAGAACCGGCAACAACGACTACAACTGGCAGTTCGGGGTCGGCGCGGTCTGGTTCAGCGGCCTCAACGAAGCCCTGGACGCGACGATCAACATCACGGACAGCGAGATCCTCGACAGCTCCTACGCCGCCATCATGAACATCGAGGGCGCGACGAAGGGGCTGCACTTCGAGAACGTACGGATCGACGGGGCGGGCACCTACGCCCTGCAGATCCAGGCGACCGGCACGGCCTCCTTCACCAACGTGACGGCGACCCACATCGCCCAGTCCAACCCGATCCACAACTGCGTCGGTCCCGGCTTCGTGATCACCCGTGGCGCCGGCAACAGCGGCTGGTACGCGGACCCGCCGGCCTGCACCGGCAACTGGCCCGCTCCCCAGTGGACCAACGGCGGCGTACCCGGCGGAGGCACCACGCCCCCGACCGACCCGCCCACCGATCCTCCGACGGACCCGCCGACCGACCCGCCCACGGACCCGACCGTCAACCTCGCCAAGAACCGGCCGGTCACCGAGTCGAGCCACACGGACGTCTATCCCGCCGCCAACGCCGTGGACGGCAACGCGAACAGCTACTGGGAGAGCGCCAACAACGCCTTCCCGCAGTCCGTCACCGTCGACTTGGGTGCCGCCAAGGCGGTCAAGCGCGTCGTCCTCAAGCTGCCGCCGGCTACGGCGTGGGCCACGCGCACCCAGACGCTGAGCATCCAGGGCAGCACGGACGGCACCACGTTCACCACGCTGAAGCCGTCGGCGGGGTACACCTTCGATCCGTCGAGCGGAAACACCGTGACGATCGCGCTGTCGGGCACCCCGACCCGGCATCTGCGGGTGCTCGTCACGGGCAACACCGGCTGGCCCGCAGGGCAGTTGTCCGAGATCGAGGCCTACACCGGCTGATCCACCGCTGATCCGCGGCTGATCCACGGCTGATCACCGCCTGATCATCGACTGATCGGGAACACACGGGCCGGCACCGCCCGTTCGGCCGGCGGACTCCTGGCGGCCCCGCTCCGGAACTCTGACCCGGGCGGGGTCGTCAGGCCCGTTCCACCGGGCCCGTCAGCGGCGGCGCAGTGCCGGGTCGAGCAGGGCGGGCGGGGTGTCGAACTTCTCGTCCGGAGCCAGGTCGGTCCCCGGGGCCACGACGGCGTCGATCGCGTCGAGCACGTCCGCGGAGAGCACGGTGTCCGCGGCGGCGAGCTGGCTGCGCAGGTGCTCCGGTGTCCGGGGGCCGATCAGCGCGCTCGTCACGGCGGGATGCGCGGTGACGAAGCCGAGCGCGAGCTGGATCAGCGTCAGCCCGGCCTCCTCAGCGATGACCGCCAAGCGCTCCACGGCCTCCAGCCGGGCCTGGTTGGAGGGGATGGAGAGGTCGAATCGCTGCGGCAGGAACGCCGAACGGCTGGTGGTGATCTCCCGTCCCCTCCTGACCGCGCCGGACAGCCAGCCCGAGGCCAGCGGGCTCCAGGCCAGGACTCCGAGCCCGTACTCCTCGGCCACGGGCAGGACATGGGCCTCGATGCCCCGCTGCAGGATGGAGTAGCTGGGCTGTTCGGTGACGTAGGGCCTCAGCTGATGCTCGCGGGCGGCCCAGCGGGCCTGCACGATGCGATGGGCGGGGAAGGTCGAGGAACCGAAGTAGCGGATCTTGCCCGCGCGTTGCAGGTCGGTCAGGGCGGACAGCGTCTCCTCGTCGCCGGTGGCCGGGTCCCATCGGTGGATCTGGTAGAGGTCGACGTGGTCGACACCGAGCCTGCGCAGACTGGCGTCCAGCTCGGTGACCAGCCAACGGCGCGAGGAGCCACGGTGGTTGCGCTCCTCCCCCATCGGCATGCCCGCCTTCGTGGCCAGCACGATGTCGTCGCGGCGGCCGGCGATGGCCTTGCCGACCATCTCCTCCGACTCCCCGTCGCCGTACATGTCGGCGGTGTCGATGAGGTTGATCCCGCCCTCCAGGGCGGCGTCGACGATGGCGGTGGCCTCGTCCTGGGTGGTGCGCCCGATCCTGCCGAAATTCATCGCGCCGAGCGCGAGCGAGCCGACCTGCACACCGGTGCGGCCCAAGGTGCGGTACTGCATGTCCTGACTCCTTCGATACGGGTGACGCCTTCGAATACGGGTGAAGCGTGGTGACGGCGCGGCTGGTCGCCCGGCCCCCGTTCTGCCATCATGAACAAACGGAACACCGTCCCGTTTGACGATACGGAACACTGTCCCACTTAGCAAGGCGATACGGAACACCGTTCCGTTTAGACGGACCGCAGGAGGAAGGGCGCGATGAGCGACAGCGAGGACAGCACGGGGCAGGCGGCGACCCGGCCCAGGCGGGCCGACGCCCGGCGCAACCAGGAGACACTGCTGGACGCCGCCGCCGCGATCTTCGCCACGTCGGGCGTGGAGGCCCCCGTGCGCGACATCGCGGCCAGGGCCGGCGTCGGTACGGCCACGATCTACCGCCACTTCCCGACACGGGCCGATCTCATCGTCGCCGTCTACCGGCACCAGGTCGAGGCCTGCGCAGAGGCGGGTCCGGCCCTGCTGGACGACTGCGCGTCCCCGTACACGGCGCTGTCACGGTGGACCGACCTGTTCGTCGACTTCCTCGTCACCAAGCACGGGCTCGCCGCCGTCCTGCAGCCCGACAACACGGCGTTCGACGCGCTGCACAGGTACTTCCTCGACCGGCTGCTCCCCGTGTGCACCCGGCTTCTCGACGCCGCCGCCGAAGCCGGCGAGATCCGCGCGGACCTGACGGCCTATCAACTGATGCGCGGCATCGGCAACCTGTGCATCGGCGCCCACAACGACCCCCGCTACGACGCGCGACGACTGGTCGAGACCCTCGT
Organism: Streptomyces sp. NPDC056738; assembly: GCF_042790435.1. Taxonomy (NCBI): domain Bacteria; kingdom Bacillati; phylum Actinomycetota; class Actinomycetes; order Kitasatosporales; family Streptomycetaceae; genus Streptomyces; species Streptomyces sp. NPDC056738. The sequence goes on along the minus strand of NZ_JBHTZF010000005.1, from coordinate 7,538 downwards.
CGCCGGACTCCGCCTGCCGAAGCCTGCGGAGTCGTGACCGCCCGCCTAGAGCGCCACCAACCGGCCGCTGCGGCCCACCAGTCGGACCGATGCCACGGCGCCGCAGACCAGTGCCACGGCGAGGAGCGTGCCGCAGGACTCCGCCACGGCACAGGTGTCGCCGGACAGGGCGGCCCGCAGGCCGCGGGCGGCCCAGTAGCCGGGTGAGGCGGGAGCCACGTCCGCGACCCACGCCGGCAGCGCGGCGAGCGGGACGAGCGCCCCTCCGAGGCTGCTCAGCAGCATGCCGCCGATGTCGAAGGCGGCGGAGAGCGCGCCCAGACTGCGGACCAGCACGCCGAGCAGGGTGCCGAGTCCCAGGAGCGTGCAGCTCCAACTGAGCAGGACGCCCAGCAGCAGGAACGGATGCGGGACACGCAGACCGAGGAAGCACGCGGCGAAGCCGACGACGAGGAACTGCTGGGCGAGCAGCACCACGAAGGCCGGAGCGGCCTTGCCGACGAGCAGTTCGGCGGGACGCAGGGCGCTTCCGCGCAGGCGGTCCCAGGTCCGCCCGAGCCGTTCGGTGAGGATCGCGCCGCCGCAGATGCTGAGGGCGAGCAGCGAGAAGGTGACCATCGTGCCGACGACCGCTTGTTCCGTTCCGGCCGTGCGGCCCTGCCCGGTCACATAGAGCGGACGCAGCAGCGTGATGAAGACGAGCGGGAGGATCATCCGGCTCAGGACCGGACCGGGTTCGCGTGCCATCAGCAGCACGTTGTGGCGGACCAGCACGGCCAGGCGGGCGGCGGACTCACGCGGCATCGAGGGCCTCCGTCCGCGTCGCGGTCCGCGCGGCTTCCATGAACCGGTAGAGATCGTCCAGTCCGGGGCGGCGGACGTCGACGGACACAGGCGTACGACCGGACGCGAGCAGGGCCGCCAGATCGGCGCCGGGGTCCGTGGTCGGCCGGCGCAGTTCGGGTTCGCCGGGGTCGGCGAAGGTGACCCTGAGCTCGCCCGGCAGGTGGCGGGTGAGCTCTTCCTGTGTGCCGCGCGCGATGATCCGTCCGGACCGCGCCAGGGCCAGCGTGGCGTCGAGGTCGACGAGTTCCGGCAGGTAGTGGGTCGTGTAGACGACGGCCGCGCCCGCTTCGGCCCGAGCCCTGACCGCACTCAGCAGGGCCGAACGGGTCTCCGGATCGGCTCCGGCGGTCGGTTCGTCCAGCAGGAGGAGGGGTGGTGAGCCGACCATGGCGGTGGCCGCCTGGACCCGGCGGCGCTGGCCTCCGGAGAGGGCGGCCACGGGGTGGTCCGCCACGGCCGTCAGGCACAGCTCGTCCAGGACCCGGGCGATCTCCGCCTCCCCGCGCCGTCCACGGAATCCCGCCAGACCGGCGAACAGCCGCACGTTCTCCCGCGCGGTGGCGCCGCCGTACAGGGCCAGTTCCTGCGGGGCCAGGCCGAGCCGGTGCCGCGCGGCCCGGCCGTCCCGCAGCGCGTCGAGCGCCGCGATGGTGACGCGGCCCGCGTCGGGGCGTACGAGCCCGGCGACGATCTCGACGAACGTCGTCTTGCCCGCGCCGTTGTGGCCGATCAGGCCGACGATCTCCCCGGCCGGGACCGTCAGGTCGAACCCGTCGAGCGCGTGGTGTGCGCCGTAGCGCTTCACCAGTCCCTCTGCGATCAGCATCATCCGTCCTTCATGAGGTCTACGCCGTACACGTCTACACCGTATACGTCTACACTGTAGACCCATGAGTGGGAGACGGGAAGAGATCCTGGACGCCGCCGTGGCCATCGCCGACGAGCACGGGGTCGACGCCGTCTCGATGCGCGCCCTGGCCGATCGCGTCGGGGTGACGCCGATGGCGCTGTACCGGCACGTCAAGGACAAGTCGGCGCTGCTGGACGGCATGGTCGGGCGGCTGCTGACCGCGTTGCTGCCGGCGGATCCGGCCGAGCACGTCACCTGGGACGCGCGGCTCCGCGCCCTCGCGCGCGCGGCCCGGAAGGTGACGCAGGAGCACCCGTGGGCCGCGCATCTGCTCTTCTCGCGGCCCGCTGTCACCCCGGACGGCCTGCGGGCGGTGGACATCATCTACACCGCGCTCATCGAGGCCGGGGTCCCCGAGCCCCAGGTGCCCCGGCTGGAGCGCCTGATCAGTACGTTCGTCATCGGCTTCGCCGCGTCCGAGGCCTCGGGCCGCTTCACTCCCGGCGTCGACGACCCGCGCGGCAGCCGGGGCCGCCTCGACGACAGCGAACTCCCCGGCCACAGCACGCTCGGGCCGTGGCTGGATCTGCCCCTCGACCTCACCGCCGAGTTCGAGGCCGATCTCGCCGACATCACCCGCCTGGTCGAGGCGGTCGCCCGACGCGAGGAATGATCCGTAGCCCGGTCACACGAAGCGCGCGCGACCCGGGCACGTAGGGCACCCATGGCCCGGACCCGCAGGCCGGACCGGATGTGGGCCGCGCCGGGCGCGCTCAGTCGGTGAGGCCCAGCGCGCCCGCCGCCTGGATCGCCAGCCAGACCTCCGCCAGAGCCGCCGTCGACGTCAGGTCGCGGCCGGTGAGCGCGCCGAAGCGGCGCAGCCGGTAGGCGAGCGTGTTGGGGTGGATGTGCAGCGCGGCGGCCGCCGACTCGGTACGGCGGTCGCGCTCCATCCAGGTGCGGGCGGAGACCAGCAGTCGCGAGTCATGGCTCTCGTCGTACCGCAGGACTCCGCCGAGCACGTGCTCCACCAGCGCCGTCAGCACCGCGGGATCGTCCGGCAGCCAGCGGCCCGCCCCGTCGTCGCCGTAGTGGACGACGGCGCGGCCGGACTCGACCGCCTTGGACACCGCCCACAGCGCCTCGCGCTGGGCGACCTTCAGCGCGACCCCCGGCAGGAAGGGGCGGCTGGCCCCGGCCGCCACGCCGGACAGCTCGCCGACGGCGGCCGCCAGTTCCGGCGCCCCGAGGACATAGCGGTCCTCGCCCCGCGTGAGCAGCAGATGGGGCCGGTCCTCCAGACAGCGCAGCAGGGCCTCGTCGGTGGTGCGGCGCACGATGAGGAGCACGGTGTCGCCCTCGATGGCGTGCCGGGCGAGCCGGCGGCGGGCCGCCTCCGGGTCGAGGACCTCCTGGAGCAGTTCGGCGAACGTCTCCGCTCCCTCGCGGCGCAGCGTCTCCCGTTCGTTGCGCACCATCGCCAGCCTCAGCGCGGCGACGGTGGCGATGTGCTGGACGACGGCGAGTCCCGCGGGACGGGCGCCCTCTCGCTCGTAGGCGACGAGGAATCCGGCGGGGCCGCCGGGTGCCGGCACCGGGAGGACGAACCCGCCGGGGATCGTCGGCGGGGCGTCGACGGACGTGGGCAGCACGGCCGGGTCCGGCACCGGGACGCCGGGCAGGAGGGGGCGCCCTTGGGGGGTGCAGAGGCAGACGTCGTAGCCCGAGAGGCCTTCGAGCCGGCGCAGGAGTGTCGGGGTGTCGAGGTTCTCCGTGACCAGCCAGCGCAGCGCGCCGAAGACCTGGAGCTGCGCGCCCAGCCGGTGCCGCGCCTCCTCCTGGGCCGAGGCGGCGACCTCCTGGGCGACGGCGATGAAGGGGACGGCGAGCGGCACTTCGAGGACCGGGAAGCCGCGCTCCTCCGCGGCCCGGAAGAAGGCGTCGTGCAGCGGGGGCATGTGGAGCTGCGCCGAGAGCGCGAGTCCGGACGCCCCGGCGTCGTCCAGCCGCTCCAGATAGGCGCGCTGTTCCGCCGCGGTACGGGGGATCGCCAGACCCGCGGTCATGATCAGCTCGGCTCCCAGGAGCCAGGGCGTCGGATCCACGAGCTCGCTGGCGTGGGCCCAGGAGACGGACCGGTCCAGACCGCCGCCCGCCTTCAGCGTGAGCTGGAGGGCCGGGGAGGAGAGCAGGTCCTGGATGGTGAGTTTGTCGCTGGCCACAAATGACATCGTACGCATCTGTGATGGACACCATTGTCGCAGGTCACCGGGGGCCTCACACTGTGGAGGCCACCGTTTGAACGGTGCACTAACGGACATTGGAGGGCCCGTGACGACCTCGGTCACCGAAATCGAGACATATGGCGTCGAGCGAATCCCGGACGAGGACCGCACGGCCCGGCCGATCGACCTGTTCCGGCTGGCCTTCGGCGGCGCCAACACCTTCGCGACCTGCGTGCTGGGCGCCTTCCCGATCCTCTTCGGGCTCTCCTTCTGGCAGGGGCTCGCGGCGACCGTCCTCGGCCTGGTCGCGGGTGCGCTCCTGCTGGCCCCGATGGCGCTCTTCGGCCCCGCCAACGGCACGAACAACGCCGTCTCCTCCTCCGCGCACCTGGGCGTGCACGGCCGGGTCGTCGGCTCGTTCCTCTCGCTGCTGACGGCGATCGCGTTCTTCTCGATCTCGGTGTGGTCCTCGGGCGACGCCCTCGTCGGCGGCGCGCACCGGCTGGTCCACGTCCCCGAGACGGACGTCACCTACGGCATCGCGTACGCGATCTTCGGCGGACTCGTGCTCGTCGTCTGCATCTACGGCTTCCGCTTCATGCTGCTCGTGAACAAGATCGCGGTGCTGGCGGCCTCGGCCCTCTTCGTGCTCGGCGCCTTCGCCTTCGCCGGTGACTTCGACCCCGGATACGCGGGCGCCTTCGCCTCGAGTGCCGACCCGCTGTTCTGGCCCTCGTTCATCGGCGCGGCGCTGATCGTGCTCTCCAACCCGGTCTCCTTCGGCGCGTTCCTCGGTGACTGGTCCCGCTACATCCCCGCGAACACCCCGCGCCGCCGGGTGATGGGCGCCGCGTTCCTCGCCCAGATCGCCACGCTGCTGCCGTTCGTCTTCGGTCTGGCCACGGCGTCGATCATCGCGACGAAGGCCGCGAAGTACGTCGACCCGGCCGCCCCGAACTACGTCGGCGGACTGCTGGCCGTCTCCCCCGGCTGGTACTTCCTGCCGCTCTGCCTGATCGCCCTGATCGGCGGCCTGTCGACCGGCACGACCTCCCTCTACGGAACAGGGCTGGACTTCGCCAGCGTCTTCCCGCGCTTCAACCGGGTCCAGGCCACCTTCTTCATCGGCGTCCTGTCCATCGGTTTCATCTTCCTGGGCCGCTTCGCGCTCAACCTCACGCAGTCCATCTCCACCTTCGCGACGCTGATCATCACCTGCACCGCGCCGTGGATGGTCGTCATGGCGCTCGGCTACGTCACCCGGCGCGGCTGGTACGACGCCGAGGCGCTCCAGGTCTTCAACCGCCGTCAGCGCGGTGGCCGCTACTGGTTCGCGCACGGCTGGAACTGGCGCGGCATGGGCACCTGGATCGTCAGCGCCGTCGTGGCCCTCCTCTTCACCAACCTGCCGGGCCAGTTCGTCGGTCCGCTGGGCAACCTCGCCGACGGCGCGGACATCTCGCTGCCGGTCGGCCTCGGTCTGGCGGTCGTGCTCTACCTCGCCGCACTCACCCTCTTCCCCGAGCCGCGCGCCGTGTACGGGCCCGAAGGCCCCCGCTTCGTCGGCTCGACCGACGCCGAGATCACGCCGATCACCGGTGGCGCCGAGGAGAAGCCGGCCGAGCCCGCCGCGGCCGTCTGACCCACCACAGCCACCCATCACAGACTGGGCGCCCGGCCCTGACCGCCGGGCGCCCCTGATCAGGAGCCGAGCATGAGCACCACCGTGCAGGAGATCCGGGCCGCCGCGGACGCGCTCGTCGCCGCCTTCGCCGAGGGCCGCCTCGACGACTACTTCGGGGCCTTCGCGCCGGACGCGACGTTCGTCTTCCACACCACGCCGCAGCGTCTGAACTCCACGGCCGAGTACCGCGCCCTGTGGCGGCAGTGGGTGGAGCAGGACGGTTTCCGCGTCCTCGGCTGCACCTCGTCCGCGCAGTCGATCCAGCCCTTCGGCGACACCGCCGTCTTCAGCCACGACGTGGAGACCCAGGTCGCCACCCACACCGGCGAGGAGACGGTGCTCGAGCGGGAGACCATCGTCTTCGCCCGCTCCGAGGACGGCGCCTGGCTCGCCGTACACGAGCACCTTTCGCCCCGTACCGCCGCCTGACCAGGAGAGACGTTTCCATGAGCAGCACGTTCCGCAACTACATCGACGGCGCGTTCGCGGATGCCGTCGACGGCCGGACGCTCGACGTGGTGGACCCCACCACGGGTGACGTCTACGCGACCTCCCCGCTCTCGGGGACGGCCGACGTCGACGCGGCGATGGCGGCCGCGGCCGCCGCGTTCCCGGTCTGGCGCGACGCGACGCCGTCCGTACGGCAGCGCGCGCTGCTGAAGATCGCGGACGCGATGGAGGCACGCGCCGACGAACTGGTCGCCGCGGAGAGCCGCGACACCGGCAAGCCGCTGCACCTCACCCTCAGCGAGGAACTCGGCCCCGCGATCGACCAGGTCCGCTTCTTCGCGGGCGCGGCCCGGATGCTGGAGGGCCGCTCGGCCGGCGAGTACATGGAGGGCATGACCTCGATCATCCGCCGTGAGCCGGTCGGCGTGTGCGCCCAGGTGGCGCCGTGGAACTACCCGCTGCTGATGGCGGTGTGGAAGTTCGCCCCGGCGCTCGCGGCGGGCAACGCGGTGGTCCTCAAGCCCTCGGACACCACCCCCGCCTCCACGGTGCTGATCGCGGAGATCATCGGCGGTGTCCTGGAGGAGCTCGGTCTGCCCAAGGGGATCTTCAACGTCGTCTGCGGCGACCGCGAGACCGGCCGGCTGATGGTGGAGCACCCGACCCCGGCGATGGCCTCCATCACGGGCTCGGTTCGCGCCGGCATCCAGGTCGCCCAGAGCGCGGCCAAGGACGTCAAGCGGGTCCACCTGGAGCTGGGCGGCAAGGCTCCGGCCGTGGTCTTCGAGGACGCCGACCTGACGAAGGCGGTCGAGGACCTGGTGGTCGGCGGCTTCTTCAACGCCGGTCAGGACTGCACGGCCGCGACCCGTGTCCTGGTCCACGAGTCGGTCCACGACGCGTTCGTCTCCGCGCTCGCCGAGGCCGCGGCCGCGACGAAGACCGGTGAGCCGGACGACGAGGACGTGCTGTACGGGCCGCTCAACAACGCGGGCCAGCTCGCCCAGGTCAGCGGCTTCATCGAGCGTCTGCCCGAGCACGCGCGCGTCGAGGCGGGCGGCCACCGCGTCGGGGACAAGGGCTACTTCTACGCCCCGACCGTCGTCTCCGGCCTGAAGCAGGACGACGAGATCATCCAGAACGAGGTCTTCGGCCCGGTCATGACCGTCCAGTCGTTCACGGACGAGGACCAGGCCGTCGCGTACGCCAACGGCGTCGACTACGCGCTGGCCTCCTCGGTGTGGACCAAGGACCACGCGCGGGCGATGCGGATGTCGAAGCGGCTCGACTTCGGCTGTGTGTGGATCAACAGCCACATGGCGCTCGTCGCCGAGATGCCGCACGGCGGGTTCAAGCAGTCCGGCTACGGCAAGGACCTGTCCGCGTACGGCTTCGAGGACTACACCCGGATCAAGCACGTCATGACGTCGCTCTGATCGGTGGCTCCACGGCGGAGGGGTGGACCCGGCGTGATGCCGGGTCC
>NZ_JBHTZF010000004.1:406051-673235 GCF_042790435.1 Streptomyces sp. NPDC056738 | reverse complement strand
CCGGCTACCCGTCGTCGCCTTGGTGAGCCACTACCTCACCAACAAGCTGATAGGCCGCGGGCTCATCCTTCACCGCCGGAGCTTTTAACCCCCACAGATGCCTGTAGGAGTGTTATCCGGTATTAGACCCCGTTTCCAGGGCTTGTCCCAGAGTGAAGGGCAGATTGCCCACGTGTTACTCACCCGTTCGCCACTAATCCCCACCGAAGTGGTTCATCGTTCGACTTGCATGTGTTAAGCACGCCGCCAGCGTTCGTCCTGAGCCAGGATCAAACTCTCCGTGAATGTTTACCGGTAATCCGGTGGAACACCACGAGAGCGGAACCAGAGGGAGGAATAATCCCTCGGTTCACAGCGTCCTCGCTGTGCGCCTGCCCCAGAAGGGACAGGACTTTTTCAAAGGAACCTCGCCCCGACCGATCGGCCGGAGACGGGGTATCAACATATCTGGCGTTGATTTTTGGCACGCTGTTGAGTTCTCAAGGAACGGACGCTTCCTTTGTACTCACCCTCTCGGGCTTTCCTCCGGGCGCTTCCCTTCGGTCTTGCGTTTCCGACTCTATCAGACCGTTTCCGTATCCGATTTCCTCGGTGCTTTCCAGGTTTTCGCTTTCGCGTTTCCCTTTCCGGCGAGTCCGACTCTATCAGAACCTTTCGGGCCTGACTCCCAGTCAGCGGGGTTTGTCCTCGCGGCTGTTGGGCCGTTCCGACGAGTGAGACATTAGCGGATTCGCGGCTCCCGAGCTAATCGGGGTGGCGCTCTTTCGAACGCGGAATCCTCATTTCGCAAACACGCATGAAAACGAGGCGACGACGAGTCGTCGATCGTTGGATGCTGGTGCGGAATGGCTGTCCGGGGACCGACCGGAGTCGACGCTCACGTCGGACAACTCGGAGAACACTACGGATGGGCCCGGGTCGTGTCAACCGAGGTCCGGACGGGCCCTCCGAGGCGTACGCTGACGTGCATGACTACACGTACGTGCGCCCAGCAGTGGTGGGCCGCCTGACGGCGGCCGTACACACGTATGTACTCAACGGCCGCCGCCTCGGCGGCCGTTTCTCGTTGCCCCTCCTGGGGAGCCGGCCGGCGGACGCGGCGGCCTCGACCAGGAGGTTGTGAGATGACGCGGATCTTCAGTGGGGTCAAGCCGACCGGGCATCTGACGCTGGGGAACTATCTGGGCGCCGTGCGCCGCTGGGCCGAGGTCGACCAGCACCGGGCCGAGGCCCTGTTCTGCATCGTCGACCTGCACGCGCTGACCGTGGACCACGATGCGGGGCGCGTCCGCAGGCTCACCCGGCAGGCGGCCAGCTTGTTGCTGGCCTCGGGACTCGATCCCGAGCTGTGCACCGTCTTCGTACAGAGTCATGTGGACGAGCACGCGCGGTTGTCGTACGTGCTGGAGTGCGTCGCGACCGATGGCGAGATGCGGCGCATGATCCAGTACAAGGAGAAGGCGGCCCAGGAGAGGAAACGCGGCGGGAGCGTGCGGCTGTCACTGCTGACGTATCCCGTGCTCATGGCGGCCGACATCCTGGCGTACGGGAGCGACGAGGTGCCGGTCGGGGACGACCAGACGCAGCACGTCGAGCTGACCCGGGATCTGGCGATGCGGTTCAACCAGCGCTACGGGCACACGTTCACGGTCCCTCGGGCCACCCGGCCGCAGGTCGCGGCGCGCGTCATGAACCTTCAGGAGCCGACGTCGAAGATGGGGAAGAGCGATGACGTCGGACCCGGTGTCGTCTATCTGCTCGACGAGCCGGACGCCGTACGGAAGAAGATCATGCGCGCGGTGACGGACAGCGGGCAGGACGTCGCCTACGACCCGGAGACCCGGCCCGGGGTCTCGAATCTGCTGGAGATCCTCGCCGCGTGCGAGGGCGGCGACCCCGAAGTCCTGAGCGGCGGGTACGCGTCGTACGGGGCGTTGAAGAAGGACACCGCCGACGCGGTGGTCGAACTCCTCAGGCCCGTGCAGGAGCGGCACAAGGAGTTGTGCGCGGATCCCGCCCATGTGGAGGGGGTGTTGCGGGAGGGCGCGCGGCGGGCCAGGGAGATGGCCCGGCCGACGGTGGATTCGGCGTACGAGGCCATCGGGCTGCTGGCGCCCTCGGCCGGATAGCCGGACCGGCGGTCGTCCTCGGCTCCCGGTCGGACCCCGGCGCCGAGGACGGCTCGGTGCCGGGGGCCTGTCGGAGCGGGGCGGGTGTCAGCCGTTTCCGGAGGCGAGTTCGCGGCTGCGGTCGCGGGCCGCTTCCAGTGCCGCGATGAGTGCGGCGCGTACGCCGTGGTTCTCGAGTTCGCGGATGGCGTTGATCGTGGTGCCCGCGGGAGAGGTGACGTTCTCGCGGAGCTTCACCGGGTGCTCGCCGCTGTCGCGGAGCATCACGGCTGCGCCGATCGCGGACTGGACGATCAGGTCGTGCGCCTTGTCGCGGGGCAGGCCGAGCAGGATGCCCGCGTCCGTCATGGCCTCGACGAGGTAGAAGAAGTACGCGGGACCCGAACCGGACAGGGCGGTGCAGGCGTCCTGCTGCGACTCGGGGACGAGGAGCGTCTTCCCGACCGCGCCGAAGACCTCCTCGGCGTACGCCACGTGCGCGGCCGTGGCGTGGCTGCCGGCCGAGATGACGGACATGGCCTCGTCGACGAGGGCGGGCGTGTTCGTCATGACGCGGACGACGGGGGTGCCGGGGGCCAGGCGCTCCTCGAAGAAGGAGGTCGGGATGCCCGCCGCGCCGCTGATGATCAGCCGGTCGGCGGGGATGTGCGGGGCGAGTTCGTCGAGGAGGGCGCCCATGTCCTGCGGTTTGACCGTGAGGATCAGGGTGTCGGCGGTCTTCGCCGCTTCCGCGTTGCCGACCGGGGTGACGCCGTGGCGTTCCTGGAGTTCCCTGGCCCGCTCCGGGCGGCGGGCGGTGACCAGGAGGTCGGTGGGGGCCCAGCCGGCTCGGATCATTCCGCTGAGCAGGGCTTCGCCGATCTTGCCGGTGCCGAGGACTGCGACTTTCTGAGGCATGGTTGCGGGTGCCCTCCGGGGGTTGAGTCGTCCGCGTTCATCCTCCCACCGGGTGCACGGGGGCGGGTGGGATGTCCGGTGGGCGGACGGCCCCTCGGCCCCTCGGTCCGTCCGCCCGTTCGGACACGCCCTAGGGAGTCCTGCGCCGCAGGGTCGCCGCTCCGAGTCCCAGGACCAGTAGCGCGCTCCCGGCGACGATCAGCGCGTCGCGTACGAAGGTCGCGGTCATGTCGGTGTGGTGGAGGACCTCGTTCATGGCGTCGACGGCGTACGACATCGGCAGGACGTCGGAGATGGCCTCCAGGACGGGGTGCATGTTCGAGCGCGGGGTGAACAGGCCGCACAGGAGGAGCTGCGGGAAGATCACCGCCGGCATGAACTGGACGGCCTGGAACTCGGAGGCGGCGAACGCCGAGACGAAGAGGCCGAGGGCCGTTCCGAGCAGGGCGTCGAGGAGGGCGACCAGCAGGAGCAGCCAGGGGGAGCCCGTGACATCCAGGCCGAGGAACCCGACCGCGAGTCCGGTGGCCAGGGTGGACTGGACGATGGCGATCGCGCCGAAGGCGAGGGCGTATCCGGCGATCAGGTCGCCCTTGCCCAGGGGCATGGCGAGGAGGCGTTCGAGGGTGCCGGAGGTGCGCTCGCGCAGGGTCGCGATCGAGGTGACCAGGAACATCGTGATCATCGGGAAGATCCCGAGGAGGGACGCGCCGATGGAGTCGAAGGTGCCCGGGCTGCCGTCGAAGACGTAGCGGAGCAGGACCAGCATCACGCAGGGGACGAGGATCATCAGCGCGATGGTGCGCGGGTCGTGCCGCAGTTGGCGCAGGGCGCGGGCCGCGGTGGCCGTGGTGCGGGAGAGGTTGAGCGCGCTCGGGCGGGACGCCGGTGCGGGTTCCTCCGGGGTGCCGGGGCCCGTGGGGGCGGGGTGCGGGGTGGGGCTCGTGGCCGCGGTGGAACTCATCGGACGGTCTCCTCGCGGGAGTCGGGGCCGGTGGCCGGGGACTGCGCGGCCGGGGACTTCTCGGTCGTGGTCGGCGCGGGTTCGCGCGCGGCGGCGACCGCCTCGTCGACGAGGTGGAGGAAGGCGGCTTCGACGGTGTCCGAGCCGGTCCGTTCGCGGAGGGCGTCGGGGGTGTCGTCGGCGAGGAGTCCGCCCTCGCGCATCAGGAGGAGCCGGTGGCAGCGCTCGGCCTCGTCCATGACGTGGGAGGAGATGAGGAGGGTCGTGCCGCGTTCCTCCGCGATGGAGTGGAAGAGGTTCCACAGGTCGCGGCGCAGGACGGGGTCGAGGCCGACGGTCGGTTCGTCGAGGACGAGGAGTTCCGGGGCGCCGAGGAGGGCGACGGCGAGGGAGACGCGGCTGCGCTGGCCGCCCGAGAGGTTGCCGGCGAGGGAGTCGGCGTGGGAGGCGAGGTCGACGTCGTCGATGACGCGGGTGACGTCCTGGTGACGGCGTTCGGCGGCGGCCCGGCCCGGGTCGAGGATCGCGGCGAAGTAGGCGAGGTTCTGGCGGACACTCAGGTCGTCGTAGACGGAGGGCGCCTGGGTGACGTAGCCGATGCGGGAGCGGAGTGCGGCGTCGCCGGCGGGGCGGCCGAGGACTTCGAGGGTGCCGCCGACCTTGGCCTGGGTGCCGACCGTCGCGCGCATCAGGGTGGATTTGCCGCAGCCGGAGGGGCCGAGCAGGCCGGTGATCTGGCCGCGCGGGACGGTGAAGTCGAGACCGTGCAGGACGGTGCGGGTGCCGCGGACGACCGTGAGGCCTTCGGCGCGGACGGCGGGCGGGGAAAGAGGCACGGGGGTTCCTGTGGGGTGGGGCGGACGCGGACAAAAATCATCGCGTGATGAATATTCCTCTCGTGAGGTGCGCCGGTCAAGGGCGTTGCGGTCGGTCGTGCCGTCCGTCGTACGGCCGGTCGTGCGGCCGGCCCGGCGATCGGCCTTGCGGTTCTCGCCCTGCGGGCGGGCGGCGGGTGGCGCGGGCGTGCGCGGTCGGCCTCGCGGTCCTCGCCCTCGGGCGTGCGCGATCGGCCTCGCGGTTCTCGCCCTGCGGGCGGGCGCCGGGCGGCGCGGGCGTGCGTCGGCGCACGTCAGCGTGCGTCGGCGCGAACGGACGGAGATCGTCCGCGGCGTCGCCGAACCGCGCGCTCCCGCGTTCGCGTGACAGCGGCCCGGAGGGGCTGCGCGATCAACGGGCTTACCTGACAATGGATTTCACTGTGCGAAACGGCTCCGTGCCGGGTCGCCGGGTCCGCCGTGCCCTCCCCCGGCACGGCACCCACGCATCTCCCGCTGTCGACCGGAGGTGCTGTCGTGTTGCGCAAAGCCGATCTGTTCGCGTCCCTCGTCGTCTTTCTGGTGGCGCTCCCCCTGTGTGTCGGGGTCGCCATGGCGTCCGGTGTGCCCGCCGAGCTGGGGCTGGTGACCGGCATCGTCGGTGGGCTGGTCGCCGGGGCGCTGCCCGGAAGCAGTCTGCAGGTGAGCGGGCCCGCGGCCGGGCTGACCGTCCTGGTGTACGAGGCCGTGCAGTCGTACGGGGTCCAGGCGCTGGGCGTGCTGGTGCTCGGCGCCGGTCTCGTGCAGCTCGGGCTCGGGGTGCTGCGGCTCGGCCGGTGGTTCCGGGCCGTGTCCGTGGCCGTCGTGCACGGGATGCTCGCCGGGATCGGACTCGTCCTGATCGCCGGTCAGGTGTACGCGATGGCCGACGCGGCCGCGCCCTCCGGCGGGCTCGGGAAGATCGCCGGTCTGGTGTCGCTGGCCGGTGCCGCCGATCCCGTGGCGCTGGCCGTCGGGGGCGCCACCGTCGCCGTACTGCTGCTGTGGCCGCGCTGGCGGCGGGGTGCGCGGATGGTGCCGGCGCCGCTCCTCGCGGTGGGGCTCGCCTCGGCCGTGACCGGGGTCTTCGATCTCGCCGTGCGACGCGTCGAGGTCCAGGGGCTGTTCGACGCCGTGCGGACGCCGTCGGTCGATGATCTGGGCCGGCTCTCGGACGTGGGGGTGATCGGGACCGTGCTGGCGTTCGCGCTGATCGCCTCCGCGGAGTCGCTCTTCAGCGCGGCGGCGGTGGACCGGCTGCACCGGGGACCGCGCACCGACTACGACCGCGAGCTCATCGCGCAGGGCGCCGGGAACACCGTGTGCGGGATCCTCGGGGCGCTGCCCATGACCGCCGTGATCGTGCGGAGCGCGGCCAACGTGCACGCCGGGGCGCAGACCAAGGCGTCGCGGGTGCTGCACGGGGTGTGGCTGCTGCTCTTCACGGCCGTGGTGCCCGCGGTGCTCGGGCTGATCCCGGTGGCGGCGCTCGCGGCGCTGCTGGTGCACGCGGGGTGCAAGCTCGTGCCGGTGCGGGAGCTGCGGACGCTGTGGCGCGGGCATCGCGGTGAGGTGGTCGTCCTCGCGGTGACCGCGGTGGCGATCGTGGTCGGGAACCTGTTCGAGGGGGTGCTGGTCGGGCTCGCGCTCGCCGTGGCCAAGACCGCCTGGGACATCAGTCATGTGCACGTGGAGACCGAGGACCGGGGGGCCGCGGGAATGGTCGTACGGGTCGTCGGCAACGCCACCTTCCTGCGGCTGCCGAAGCTGCTGGACGCCTTGGAGGCGTTGCCGCACGACCGGGTCGTACGGCTGGAGCTGGGCGGACTGCGGCACGTGGACCACGCGTGTGCGGCGGCCCTCGACGCGTGGGCCGCCGGGCGGGGTCACGAGCGGATCGCCACCAGCAGCTCCACGACGTAGGCCTCCTCCACGAACCCCTCCGGGAAGGCCTGGAGGAGGTGGTTCCGTTCCTCGGCGAAGAACGTGCTGGTGGCTTCCTCGCCGAGGACCAGGAACTGCGAGTGGCTGCCGATGTTGGCGAGGCGGGTGTCCACCGGGACGCGCCGGCTCCAGCGGACCTGGCGGTGGGCGAAGGAGAGGGTGCCGGTGGGGTCGGCGGCCAGGGAGTGGGCGGGGCGGGTGGAGGCGGGGCTCTTCTCCGCCTTCCGGTCCTTCTCGTCCAGGCCGAGGAAGCGCTCGGCTCTGCGGGCCGCCGCCTCGATCCACGGGACGGTCGGGTCCTCGGTGTTCCACCACAGAGCCAGTGCGCCGCCGGGGCGCAGGACGCGCAGCGCCTCCGGAACCGAGCGGCTCGGTTCGGTCCAGTGCCAGGACTGGGCGTAGGTGAGGAAGTCCATGGAGGCGGCGGCGAGGGGCAGGGCGTCGCCGCTGCCCCGCACGATCGGGAGACCGGGGTGCACGCGTCGGAACTCCGCGGCCATGCCGGGGCCGGGCTCCACGGCGAGGACGTCCGCGCCGCGGCCGTGCAGGAGGCCGGTCGAGATGCCGGTGCCCGCCCCTACGTCGGCGGCCTTGGCGCCGCTCAGGGACCGGCCCGCGAGTGCCTCGACGGCGTCGAAGAGGGCGGGCGGGTACGAGGGGCGGTTGGCGGCGTACTGGGCCGCGGCGGCGTTGAAGGAGTGGGCGCGCTCGGTGTGCGGGGAGGGCGTCATGGGGGCATGATCGCGGGTTCGTGCGGGGCCGGGGTAGGGGTTTTTTGCGGCGCCCTGGGTTCGCGGTGTCGGCCCGTGGGGGGGGCGGGCCGTGGGAGGGCGGGCCCTTGAGGGGGGCGGGCCGTGCGCCGGCGCTCTCGCTGGTGTTCGCGGGGCGGTCCGGTGGGGGGTCGGGGCCGCGCCGGTACATCCGCCCGCATCCGAACGGATCTCAGCGGGGTCGAGCGGTGCGGGTGGGTGTCGATCCGTCCGGCCTGCGGGCATTTGATGTACCGGCACGTCCCCTCCCGTGCGTCGCCGACTGCGGGTGCGGCGTGGGGGCCGTGCCGGATCCGGCGTCTCCGGGCGTCGCCGGGCGCCGGTGCGGCGTGGGGGACGGTCCCGGTCCTGGCGCCGGGTCCCGGGCGGGGGTGTGGTCAGGTGCGGCGGCGCTTCTTTGCGGGGTTGCCTGCGCGGCGCGTGGTGCGGCGGAGGTATTGCTCCCTGGCCGTCTCGTACTCCTCGCGGTGGAGCTTCTCGCCCGGGGCCTCGGACAGGGAGCGGAAGAAGTAGGCGAGGAGGGAGCCTACGAAGCCGATGGTGAGGAGGCCGCGCAGCTTGGCCTGGCGCTCGGGGTCGGGGCGCTTGGAGAAGGACTCCCAGGTGTGGCCGAACGCGAGCGCGGTGCACACCGCGAACATCACGACGACCAGCACCATCACGAGCGTGCCCACGTCCGCGATGGCCAGGCCCTGGTAGGCGAAGCGGAGCACGAAGCAGGCGGCCACCGCGGCGGCGAGGGAGCCGACGGCCACGCCGATCCTTCGGCCGGTGTAGCCGCCGTCGTGCTCCACCCAGGTCGTCCCGAAGAAGCGCAGGGGCTCGGGCCGGGGGCCCGCGGGGGTGCCGGATCCGGTCCCCTCGCTGGTGCCGGTGCCCTTGGCGGGGCTGGTTCCCGTGCTGGTCTTTTCACTCACACGACGATTATCGCCCCGGTCACGGCTCCGGCGGCCGAGGTGTCCGTCAGGAGCACTTCGGGGCGACGTAGCCGTCGGTGCCCGTCTGGACGTACGCGTCCGACACGAACTGGCCGTTCGAGATGTTGTCCCAGATCGAGCTCGTGCCGTAGGGGCCGGCGACGGACTCCCCGGGGCACTGGCAGTAGATCGGGACCCGCGAACCCGCGGCGAGGGTGCGGACGATGCTGAAGTGGGTCCCGGGGCCGCTTCGGACGTTGACGTTGTGACCCGGTGCGAGCGGGTACGTACGGAGCGCCTGCGCGGCCAGCGGCTCGGCTTCCGCGGCGTCCGGCGCGTCCTTGACGGCTGTCTCTTCCGTGGCCATTTCGATCTCCCCCATTGTTTGGTTCGCGCCACATTCATGACGCGCGCAGAGGCTAGCAAGCCGCCGGGGTTTCGCACGAAGGATCGACTAGGCTCTGCGCGTCGCGCATGCGGTCGAACCCACGGGGGTGAGTGATGCCGCCACAGCGCAGCACTGGTACGGAATCGGAAGCGGAACATCCGCGCTACGCCGGCCAGTATCTGCTGGAGTCCAGACTCGGCTCCGGTGGCATGGGAATCGTGCATCTGGCGCGGTCCGCCTCCGGGTTGCGGCTGGCCGTCAAGGTCGTACACGCCGAGTTCTCCCAAGACCCCGAGTTCCGGGGGCGGTTCCGTCAGGAGGTCGCGGCCGCGCGCCGGGTCAGCGGTGCGTTCACCGCACCCGTCGTGGACGCCGACCCCGAGGCCGAACGCCCGTGGATGGCAACCCTGTTCATCCCGGGACCGACGCTCGCCGAGCACGTGAAGCGGAACGGGGCCATGTCCACCGCCCGGCTGCGCCATCTGATGGCCGGACTCGCCGAGGCCCTGCGGGACATCCACCGGGCGGGTGTCGTCCATCGTGATCTCAAGCCCAGCAACGTCCTGCTGGCGGATGACGGGCCGAAGGTCATCGACTTCGGCATCTCGCGTCCCTCCGACAGCGAACTCCGCACCGAGACGGGGAAGTTGATCGGCACGCCGCCGTTCATGGCGCCGGAGCAGTTCAGCAGGCCGCGGCATGTCGGGCCGGCCGCGGACGTGTTCGCGCTCGGGTCGGTGATCGTGCACGCGGCCACCGGGAGCGGGCCCTTCGACTCGGACAGTCCGTATCTGGTCGCGTATCAGGTCGTCCACGACGAACCCGACTTGACCGGCGTGCCGGACGAGCTGGTCGAGCTGGTCGGGCGGTGCCTCGCCAAGGAGCCGGAGGACCGGCCCACTCCGGACGAGCTGATGACGGCGCTGCGTTCGGTCTCGGCGTCGTACGACACCCGGGCGTTCATCCCCGAACAGCGCGTCGCCAACGGGGAGTCCGCGCGGCCCGCCCCCCAGGCGCGGCCGGTGGAGCCGGGGCGACGGGAGAGGTCCGAGGACCCGACCCACCTGGCCGGGCGGAAGCGGCCCGGCCGGCGCTGGCGGCTTCCGGCGGCCGCCCTGGCCGTCGCCGCGGCGGCCGTCGGCGTGCTCACCGTCCCCGGTCTGCGCGGTGGCCCGCAGGACCCCGAACCGCGGCAGTCGGCCGCGTCCGCCGCCAAGAGCGCCTTCCGGCCGTGGGAACGCGACCTGAGGGGCTCCGGCACGAAATCGGGCGGACAGCCGCAGTGCGCGTACACGCCGAAGGCGCTGCTCTGCGTCCGGCCGGGTGTCCTGGCGGCCGCTGTCGATCCGGACGACGGCAAGGTGCTGTGGTCGCGGAACGACCCGGGCGACGCGAGCGCGTACAGCACCCCGGCTCCGGTCCTCTCCGGGGGACTCCTGCTGGTCGGCAGCGAGAACGGGCTCCGGCTGACCGCACTGGATCCCGCCACGGGCGCCACGCGCTGGAGCCGTGACGTCTCCCGCTTCACGGGCGGCTTCGTCCCGGTCGCCGGCGTGGTCCTGCTCACCGGCTCCGACTCCAAGGTCACGGCCCTGGACGCCGCCACGGGCAAGGAGAAGTGGCGGCATGCCATCCCGGGGATGACCGTGCCCCAGTTCCACACGTACGGCGACGGGTTGGCCTATGCCGTGGCACCCCCCGCCGGGACGGGCACGCGGGTGGCCGCCGTGGATCCGCGGACCGGGGCCGTGAAGTGGCGGCGCAGCGTCGAGGGGAGGCTGGACCTGGTGGCCGCTCGTGACGGGAACCTGTGGTTCACCACGGTCTCGGTCGACCTGTACACCGACGCTGTCCTGCGCTACGACGTGGCGACCCGCACGCTCCACCGGACCGAGCTGCGCGTCCCGCAGGCGCAGGCGCAGACGGTGCTCCGGGGGGACACCGCCTACCTGCTGGGGAACGACGGTTCGCTGGTCGCCGTGGACACCCGTACCTCGAAGCAGCTCTGGCGAGTGGAGACGTCCGTGACCAAGGCGTCGGCGCCCGTCGTCTCCGGCCACCGTCTCTACCTCAGCGCCGTGGACGGCCGCCTCATCGCGGTGGACACGGACAAGGGCGTCCTGCTCGGACAGACGAAGGCCCGCCTCGACGACCGGCGCGGCTCACTCGTCAGCACGCTCCCCGCCCCGCTCCCGGGCGGCGGCAAGATCTACGCCACCTCCCCCGACGGCACCCTCTTCGCCGTCGACGGGCGGGATCCCTCGGGCTGGTGAGACGGGAAGGGGCCGCCCCGGCGGGGACGGCCCCTTCGCGCAGATTCACCGGCCCGGGCCGGGCGGGCTAGCCCAGCTTCGAGACGTCGCGCACCGCGCCCTTGTCGGCGCTCGTCGCCATCGCGGCGTAGGCGCGCAGGGCGGCGCTGACCTTGCGCTCGCGGTTCGCGGGGGCGTAGACGCCGTTCAGGGCCTCGCGGCGGGTCGCCAACTCCTCGTCGGACACGAGCAGTTCGATCGAGCGGTTGGGGATGTCGATGCGGATGCGGTCGCCGTCCCGGACGAGGGCGATGGTGCCGCCCGACGCGGCCTCCGGGGAGGCGTGGCCGATCGACAGGCCCGAAGTTCCGCCGGAGAAGCGGCCGTCGGTGATCAGGGCGCAGGTCTTGCCGAGGCCGCGGCCCTTGAGGAACGAGGTCGGGTAGAGCATCTCCTGCATACCGGGGCCGCCCTTGGGACCCTCGTAGCGGATGACCACGACGTCGCCGTGCGTGATCTGCTTCTTGAGGATCTTGTCGACTGCCTCGTCCTGCGACTCGCAGACGACCGCCGGGCCCTCGAACGTCCAGATGGACTCGTCGACGCCGGCCGTCTTCACGACGCAGCCGTCGACGGCGAGGTTGCCCTTGAGGACCGCGAGGCCGCCGTCCTTGGAGTAGGCGTGCTCGGCGGAGCGGATGCAGCCGCCCTCGGCGTCCTCGTCGAGCGCCGCCCAGCGCTCGGACTGGGAGAAGGCCTCGGAGGAGCGGACGCCACCCGGGGCCGCGTACCAGAGCTCGATCGCCTCGGGGGACGGGGAGCCGGCGCGCACGTCCCAGGTCTTGAGCCAGTCGGAGAGGGACGGGCTGTGGACGGAGTGCACGTCCTCGTTGAGCAGGCCCGCGCGGTGCAGTTCGCCGAGGAGGGCGGGGATGCCGCCGGCGCGGTGCACGTCCTCCATGTAGTACGTGCGGTCCTTGGCGACGTTCGGGGCGACCTTGGCGAGGCACGGCACGCGGCGCGAGACCTCGTTGATCTCGTCCAGGCCGAACGGGACACCGGCCTCCTGGGCGGCGGCCAGCAGGTGCAGGATCGTGTTGGTGGAGCCGCCCATGGCGATGTCGAGGGCCATGGCGTTCTCGAAGGCCGCGTGGGTGGCGATGTTGCGCGGCAGGACCGACTCGTCGTCCTGGTCGTAGTAGCGGCGCGTGATGTCGACGACCGTGCGGGCCGCGTCCTCGTACAGGCCCTTGCGGGCGGTGTGGGTGGCGAGGACCGAGCCGTTGCCGGGCAGGCTCAGGCCGATGGCCTCGGTCAGGCAGTTCATCGAGTTGGCGGTGAACATGCCGGAACAGGAGCCGCAGGTCGGACAGGCGTTCTCCTCGATACGGAGGATGTCCTCGTCCGAGATCTTGTCGTTCACGGCGTCGGAGATCGCGTCGACCAGGTCGAGCGTGCGGACCGTGCCGTCGACCAGGGTGGCGCGGCCGGACTCCATCGGGCCGCCGGAGACGAAGACCGTCGGGATGTTCAGGCGCAGGGCGGCCATGAGCATGCCGGGCGTGATCTTGTCGCAGTTCGAGATGCAGATCAGGGCGTCGGCGCAGTGCGCCTCGACCATGTACTCCACCGAGTCCGCGATCAGGTCGCGGGAGGGCAGGGAGTACAGCATGCCGCCGTGGCCCATCGCGATGCCGTCGTCGACGGCGATCGTGTTGAACTCGCGGGCGATGCCGCCGGCGGCCGTGATGGCCTCGCTGACGATCCGGCCGACGGGCTGGAGGTGGGTGTGTCCCGGCACGAACTCCGTGAAGGAGTTGGCGACCGCGATGATCGGCTTCCGTCCGATGTCCGCGCCGGGTACACCGGAGGCGCGCATAAGGGCGCGTGCGCCCGCCATGTTGCGGCCGTGGGTGACTGTGCGGGACCTCAGCTCGGGCATCGTCGCTCGCTCCTTCGGAGAGTTAAGACTGAAGTCGAGCGTACGCCGGTGCTCCAGGATCCGGACAGGCCGTCCGCATCCCGGGACATACGTCTCGCTCAGCGGCCGTCCCGGTGGGGCGTCCGCGCAGGTCGGCGGCGTCCGCCGAGGTGAGGTCGCCGTGCCGGACGCCCCACTCGCTCATGGGTTCGTCAGGTGTCCCTGCACCACGGGCGCCACTCTGCCCACGACGCGCTCCAGGTCCGCCGAGGCCAGCGGCTCGACCTTGATGACGTAGCGCAGCATCGCGACCCCGACGAGCTGGGCCGCCGCGAGTTCCGCGCGCAGCTCGGCGTCCGGGACGTCGAGCCCGGCCGCGACGCGGCGCAGGAGCTGGGCGGCGACCAGACGGCGGAAGACGGCGGCCGCGGTGTCGTTGTTCACCGCCGAGCGGACGATCGCGAGCAGCGGGGTACGGCTCGTGGGGTTCTCCCAGATGCCGAGGACGAAGCGGGTCAGGCGTTCGCCGACGCCGTCGAGGGGGCCGTCGACGATCTTCTCGGGTGCGTCCAGCGCGGGGGCGACGGCGATCTCGATGGCCGCCTCGAAGACCTGTTCCTTGGTGCCGAAGTAGTGGTGCACGAGGGCCGGGTCCACGCTGGCGGACTTGGCGATGCCGCGGATCGACGTCTTCTCGTAGCCGCGCTCGGAGAACTCCTCGCGGGCGGCCTCGAGGATGCGGTCGCGGGTGGCGGGGCCCGCCTCGGTCTGGGTACGGGTGGGGCGTCCCCGGCCGCGGCGGGGGGCGGCGTCCGTCATCCGCGGGGGACCTTCACGGCCGAGGCGAGGTGGAGGCGGGTGAAGGCGAGGGCCTCGGCGAGGTCGGCCTCGCGCTCCGCGCTGGACATCGCCCGGCGGGTGTTGACCTCGATGACGACGTGGCCGTCGAAGCCGGAGAGCGCGAGGCGGTCCAGGAGTTCGGCGCAGGGCTGGGTGCCGCGGCCGGGGACCAGGTGTTCGTCCTTGCTGGATCCGTTGCCGTCGGCGAGGTGGACGTGTCCGAGGCGGTCGCCCATGCGGTCGATCATCTGCAGCGCGTCGGTGCGTGCGGTCGCGGTGTGGCTGAGGTCGATCGTGAAGTGGCGGTAGTCGTCCTTCGTCACGTCCCAGTCGGGGGCGTACGCGAGCATCTCGCGGTCGCGGTAGCGCCACGGGTACATGTTCTCGACGGCGAACCGCACGTCCGTCTCGTCGGCCATGCGCCAGATGCCGGTGACGAAGTCACGGGAGTACTGGCGCTGCCAGCGGAACGGGGGGTGGACCACGACGGTGCTCGCGCCGAGCTTCTCGGCGGCGGCCCTGGCGCGCTGGAGCTTGGTCCACGGGTCGGTGGACCAGACCCGCTGGGTGATCAGCAGGCAGGGGGCGTGGACGGCGAGGATCGGCATCCGGTGGTAGTCGCTCAGGCGGCGCAGCGCGTCGATGTCCTGGCTGACGGGGTCGGTCCACACCATGACCTCGACGCCGTCGTAGCCGAGGCGCGCGGCGATCTCGAAGGCCGTCGCCGTCGACTCCGGGTAGACGGACGCCGTGGACAGCGCGACCTTCGCATCCGGGATCCGCACGACTGGTTCTGCCACGAGGGACAGCGTACGGGGTGCCTCCGGCGGTTGGGCGGGGGTCGCGAGCTTGGCCGAGGGGCTCCTGTCCGGCCCCGGCGGGGGTGTCCCGGGACCCCGGTCGGGGGGCGTTCCGGGCTGCCTGCCTGGGACGCTCCGGCGTCCGGCCGGGGGTGGGGGTCGGCACTTGGTGGTGGGTGTGGGGGGCTGGGGGCCGGGTGCGCCTGTGATCGATGCCACGGCCCTGCCGGGCGTTCTGGGGGGCGCTCTGGGGCTGTTGGGGCTTGTGGTGGTGGGGCGGCTTTCCCTGCCGGGGCCGCCCTGGCGCCGTTGGGGCTTGTGATGGTGGGGCGGCTTTCCCTTCCGGGGGGGCGCTCTCTCGCCGTTGGCGCTTGTGTCGGTGGGCGGGCTTCCCTTGCTGGGGGCTGGGCGCGCCGTTCCCCGCGCCCCTTCGGGGCCGTCTGACCCTGGGGCGTTCCCAGGGGCGCTGCGGGTCGGGGCCCGTCGCCGTAGGGGCCGGGGTCTCGGTGGGCTTCCCTTGCTGGGGGCTGGGCGCGCCGTTCCCCGCGCCCCTTTCGGGGCGCCTGGTGTCCCGGCGCCTCCCCCGCCCCTCCCCCTCTACTCCGATGCCATCTGGTCCAGGCGGCGCAGGATGACGCCCTCTCTCAGGGCCCAGGGGCAGATTTCCAGGGTTTCCACGCCGAAGAGGTCCATGGCGGCCTCGGCGACCAGGGCGCCGGCGAGGAGCTGGCCGGAGCGGCCCGGGGAGACGCCCGGCAGTTCGGCGCGTTCGTCGGCCGTCATGGAGGCGAGGCGCGGGACCCAGTCCTCCAGCGAGCGGCGCTTGAGCTCGCGCTGGACGTACAGGCCCTCGGTGGAGCGGGCGGCACCGGCCATCCGGGCGAGCTGCTTGAACGTCTTGGAGGTGGCGACCACGTGGTCCGGGGCGCCGAAGCGGCTGAACTCCCCGACCGTCCGCGCGATCTGGGCCCGCACATGCCGGCGCAGCGCCCGCACGGCCGCCGGGTCCGCGGGGTCGGTGGGCAGCCAGCCCGCGGTGAGCCGGCCGGCGCCGAGCGGCAGCGACACGGCCGCGTCCGGTTCCTCGTCCATGCCGTACGCGATCTCCAGCGAGCCGCCCCCGATGTCGAGGACGAGCAGCTTGCCGGCGGACCAGCCGAACCAGCGCCGGGCCGCCAGGAAGGTGAGCCGTGCCTCCTCGGCGCCGGTGAGGACCTGGAGGTCGACGTCGGTCTCGGCCTTGACCCGGGCGAGAACCTCGTCGGCGTTGCCGGCCTCGCGCACGGCGGACGTGGCGAACGGGAGCAGGGCCTCGACACCCTTGTCCTCGGCGGCCTCCAGGGCGTCCTGGACGGTCTCGATCAGCTTGTCGACGCCTTCGGGGTCGATCGCGCCGTTCTCGTCGAGCAGTTGGGCGAGCCGCAAATCGGCCTTGTGCGAGTGCGCGGGAAGCGGCCGGGCGCCGGGGTGGGCGTCCACCACCAGCAGATGCACCGTGTTCGAACCCACGTCGAGGACACCGAGTCTCATGTACGGAACGCTACTGCCAGCACCGCCGTTCACGTGGGGCGGGGCGAAAGCCCACGTCGAACGGTGACCTGCGGACGGGCACGGGAGCGTCCCCGGAGCGGTCCGAAGCGACTTACCCTGGACGCGTGCCAAAGACGAAAAAGGCGAAGTCAGACAAATCGGCCGCAAGCTCCGCGCAGGTGAAGGCCGCCAAGTCCAGGAAGCCCGAGAAGAGCGACGAGAAGGGGCTGGACTTCGCTCGCGCGTGGGTGGAGTTCCCCGATCCCGCCGACGACGAGCAGGTCTTCCGGTGCGATCTGACCTGGCTGACCTCCCGGTGGAACTGCATCTTCGGGAGCGGCTGCCAGGGCATCCAGGCGGGCCGTGCCGACGACGGCTGCTGCACGCTGGGCGCGCACTTCTCCGACGAGGACGACGAGAAGCGGGTGGCCGAGCACGTGGCCCGGCTCACGCCGGAGATCTGGCAGCACCACGACGTGGGCACGGAGACGGGCTGGGTGTCCAAGGACGAGGACGGCGAACGTCAGACCCGCCCGTACGAGGGCTCCTGCATCTTCCAGAACCGTCCCGGCTTCTCCGGTGGCGCGGGCTGCTCGCTGCACATCCTGGCCGTCAAGGAGGGACGCGAGCCCCTGGAGACCAAGCCGGACGTCTGCTGGCAGCTCCCGGTACGGCGCACGTACGAGTGGATCGACCGGCCCGACGACACCCGGGTGCTCCAGGTCTCCATCGGCGAATACGACCGCCGCGGCTGGGGACCGGGCGGCCACGACCTGCACTGGTGGTGCACGTCGGCGACCTCGGCACACGGCGCCGGCGACCCGGTGTACGTCTCGTACCGTCCGGAGCTGATCGAGCTGATGGGACAGGCGGGATACGACCGCCTGGCGCAGCTCTGCGAGGAGCGGCTGGCCTCGCAGCTCCCGCTGCTGGCCCCGCACCCCGCGGATCCGGTGGACTGAGCGGCCCGGCGCCACGCCCCGTGGGCGCGGGCGCTACTGCGTGCCCGTTCCCGGGTCGCCGCCGTCGCCCGGCGGCGGCGAGGAGGTTCCCGGGTCCGGGGAGGACGTGTCGGTGGCGGTGTCCGTCGGTGTCGGGTCGGTCGGAGTCGGTGACGGGTCCTGGCTGGGGGTGGCGGCGGGCGTGGAACCCGGCCCCGAGGGGGTCGGGGTGCTCGCCGCGGGGTCCGGTTTCCCGCCGGGATGGGACGCGCCCGCCTTGCCGTACCCGGTGATCGTGACCACCGCGCCCGCCGGGGCGATCGCCACCCGCGCGGTCCAGTGGCCCGCCGGTTCGCGGAGGTGGTCGACGTACACCTTGACCGTCAGCGACTCGCCCGGATCGAGGGTTCCCGAGGACTGGCTGAGGTAGAGCCAGGCCGCGCCGGTGCGCGCGGACCAGCGGACCGGCGAGCTGCCGGACGCGGTCAGCTTGACCAGGGTCGTGTCGCCGCTGGTCGCGGCCGCCACCGCCAGATGTCCCGGGGTCGTCCCGCGGGCGCTGACGACCTCGACGGACACGTCCGAGGACCCGCCGCCCGCGGCGGAGCGGGCGCCGGGTCCCGCGCTCGCGTTCCCGGCGTTCTCGTAGCCGCCGGAACGACCGCCGTCCATGCCCTCGGAGTCCTGGGCCTCGCTCGTGCTGGCCGGGCGGCCGTCCACGCCCTCGCCGGCCAGGGGCGCGCCGCGGTAGGCGGCCCAGAGGGCGAGAACGGGTGCGGCGACCACGGTGGCGACGATCGTCGTCGTGACCGCCCGCGCGCGCAGACGGTCTCTTCGGGCGGCGTGGTCCTTGGGGTCCATCGGAAAGCCGCGCCGGTCGAAGCGCGGCGCGCTGCTCCGCGCGCGGGGGGCGTGCGCCATCGCGGTGCACAGGGCCGCCTGCGGGGCCTGGAGCACGGGAAGCGCCGCGGGCGTGACGCTGGTGCCGGGCCAGGCGCCGGGGACCGCGCGTTCGGCGGTGCGGCGGCAGCGCGGGCAGTCGTCGACGTGCCGGACCAGTTCGCCGCGCAGGGTGGTGCTCAGCACGAGCCTGCTGTCGCCGGTGAGCCGGGCGACGCTGGGGCAGGCACCGGTCTCCACGACGGCGAGGGCCGCCCGGGTGCGTTCGACCTCGCAGGCCGCGGAGGCCAGCAGTTCGCGCGCCACGGTCAGGTCCATGCCGAGGACGGCGGCGACCTCGTGGGCGGCGAGCTGGTGGCGCACCGCGAGTTCGAGCGCCTCGCGCTGCTCCGGGGTGGTCCCGGCGGCCTCCGGCCAGGCCAGCAGGTACAGTTCGCGGCGGCGGTGGTCCTGGACCTCCTCGGGCACGGGAGCGGCGCTCAGCACCTCGGCCGCGCGCCGGTCGGCGGCGGCCTTGTGCGCCGCGTCCGGGGCGGCCCCTTCACGGGCCCCGCCCACCGCTCCTTGAGGGGTGCTCCGGCGGGGTGTGTGCCGCCCGGAGGCGTGTGCCGCCTGGCGCTTGCGCCGGGCTTCCGTGAGTTTGCGCAGACAGGACCAACGGGCGAGCGCGTAGAGCCAGGCCCTGCGGTCGCCCGCGGCCTCGGGGCCGCGCGGGCCGCGCCGTTCGGCGAGCGCGAGGGCGTCCCCCAGGGCGGCGGTCGCCGCGTCGTGGTCGCACAGCACGGACAGGCAGTAGGTGAACAGGCCGTCCAGATAGGGCTCGTACCGCGCGGGGGGACGCTGGACCAGGGTGCGGGGGGTCGCGCCCCGGGGCACGGCCGTCCGCTTGCGCGCGGCTCCGTGCGCCCGGTGTGCGCCGGTGGTGTGCGTGGAGGTCTCCGGACTGCTGCTCATCACCCGTGCGACCGTAGGTGCCCGGGGCCGGGCCCTTCCTCCCCCTTGAGCACATTTAATCCGTACGGGTGAAACGATCCCTCATAAGGGGACAGGAACCCCCGACCCCTGGCCTGGGCCGTCACCGGCGGCGATGGCAGTCCATGGCAGATCGGACGGCGCGGGGCCCGGGCGAGGACCGGTCGCGCGGGGGTGGGACGGGGGCACGGGGGCTCGCGGCACGGGTCGCGCGAGCCGGCACCGGGACGGGGCCGGAGGCGGGGGCGCGGCCGGGGCGGAGACCGGGGCAGGGCAAGGGCGGAGCAGGGGCAGAGGCCGGGAACAGGGGCCGGGGCCGGAAACGGCGGCAGGGGCCGGGACCGGGCGCAGGGGCAGGGCTGGGCCCCGGAACCGGGGGCCCGGTGGGTTCGTACCGGCGCGTGCCGGGTTGTCAGTGGCTACGGCTACGGTTCGGTCATGGCTGCCCGTACGAAAACCGCGAAGGACCGACCGTCCTACCGCTGCACCGAGTGCGGCTGGCAGACGGCCAAATGGCTCGGCCGTTGCGCCGAATGCCAGGCATGGGGGACGGTCGAGGAGTACGGCGCGCCCGCCGTCCGGACGACGGCACCCGGCCGGGTCACCACGTCCGCGGTGCCGATCGGGCAGGTCGACGGCCGTCAGGCCACCGCCCGCAGCACCGGCGTGCCCGAGCTGGACCGCGTCCTGGGCGGGGGTCTGGTGCCGGGAGCCGTCGTCCTCGTCGCGGGCGAGCCCGGCGTCGGCAAGTCGACGCTGCTGCTGGACGTGGCCGCGAAGTCGGCGAGTGACGAACACCGCACCCTGTACGTGACGGGCGAGGAGTCGGCGAGCCAGGTGCGGCTGCGCGCGGACCGCATCAAGGCGATCGACGACCACCTCTATCTCGCCGCGGAAACCGATCTGTCGGCCGTTCTCGGACACTTGGATGCGGTGAAGCCGTCGCTGCTCGTCCTGGACTCCGTGCAGACCGTCGCCTCCCCCGAGATCGACGGCGCGCCCGGCGGCATGGCCCAGGTCCGCGAGGTGGCGGGCGCGCTCATCCGCGCCTCCAAGGAGCGCGGGATGTCCACCCTGCTCGTGGGCCACGTCACCAAGGACGGCGCGATCGCCGGTCCGCGGCTGCTGGAACACCTCGTGGACGTCGTCCTGTCCTTCGAGGGCGACCGGCACGCCCGCCTCAGGCTCGTCCGAGGGGTCAAGAACCGCTACGGGACGACGGACGAGGTCGGCTGTTTCGAGCTGCACGACGAAGGCATCACGGGGCTCGCCGACCCGTCGGGGCTCTTCCTGACCCGCCGCGCCGAGCCCGTCCCGGGCACCTGTCTGACCGTCACCCTCGAAGGCCGCCGTCCGCTGGTCGCCGAGGTCCAGGCGCTCACGGTGGACTCCCAGATCCCCTCCCCGCGCCGGACGACCTCGGGTCTGGAGACGTCCCGCGTCTCGATGATGCTCGCCGTCCTGGAGCAGCGGGGCCGGATCAGCGCCCTGGGCAAGCGGGACATCTACTCGGCGACGGTCGGCGGGGTGAAGCTCACCGAGCCCGCCGCGGACCTCGCCGTCGCGCTGGCGCTGGCGTCCGCCGCGAGTGACGTGCCTCTCCCCAAGAACCTCGTGGCGATCGGCGAGGTGGGGCTCGCGGGCGAGGTCAGGCGGGTCACGGGCGTCCAGCGGCGGCTGGCCGAAGCCCACCGTCTGGGCTTCACCCACGCGCTCGTACCGACCGATCCCGGCAAGGTCCCGGCCGGTATGAAGGTCCTGGAAGTGGCCGACATCGGCGCGGCTCTGAGTGTCCTTCCGCGCTCGCGTCGCAGAGAGGCCCCACGGGACGAGGAGCAGCGCCGGTAGACTTTGCCCTGGTCTCGCCCGTCCGTACGAAACGAGGGCGACCGAAAACCTGCGACCGGAGGAGTGCAGTGGCAGCCAACGACCGGGCAGCAGCTCCCGGAAAGTCCGGCGGGAGCTCCGGTGCCGATGGCCTGATGCGCGCCTCACTGAGCGCCGTGGCACCCGGCACGGCACTGCGCGACGGGCTGGAGCGGATCCTCCGGGGCAACACGGGCGGACTCATCGTGCTCGGCTCCGACAAGACCGTCGAAGCGATGTGCACGGGCGGATTCGTCCTGGACGTCGAGTTCACCGCGACCCGGCTGCGCGAGCTGTGCAAGCTCGACGGCGGCATCGTGCTCGACAAGGACATCACCAAAATCCTCCGGGCGGGCGTGCAGCTCGTGCCCGACCCGACGATCCCGACGGAGGAGACGGGCACCCGGCACCGCACCGCGGACCGGGTGAGCAAGCAGGTCGGCTTCCCCGTCGTCTCGGTCTCCCAGTCGATGCGGCTGATCGCCCTGTACGTGGACGGTCACCGCCGCGTGCTGGAGGACTCGGCCGCGATCCTCTCCCGCGCCAACCAGGCCCTGGCCACCCTGGAGCGGTACAAGCTCCGGCTGGACGAGGTCGCGGGGACGCTGTCGGCGCTGGAGATCGAGGACCTCGTCACGGTCCGGGACGTCTCCGCGGTCGCCCAGCGTCTGGAGATGGTGCGCCGCATCGCCACCGAGATCGCCGAGTACGTCGTGGAACTGGGCACGGACGGACGGCTGCTGACCCTCCAGCTCGACGAGCTGATCGCCGGCGTCGAGCCCGACCGCGAGCTGGTCGTCCGGGACTACGTGCCCGAGCCGACCGCCAAGCGTTCCCGCACGGTCGACGAGGCGCTGTCCGAGCTGGACGCGCTCAGTCACGCCGAGCTCCTCGAACTGTCCACGGTGGCGAAGGCGTTGGGTTACACCGGCTCCCCCGAGGCGCTCGACTCCGCGGTCTCCCCGCGCGGTTTCCGTCTCCTCGCCAAGGTGCCGCGGCTGCCCGGCGCGATCATCGACCGGCTCGTGGAGCACTTCGGCGGGCTCCAGAAGCTGCTCGCCGCCAGCGTGGACGACCTCCAGACGGTCGACGGCGTGGGCGAGGCGCGGGCCCGCAGCGTCCGCGAGGGCCTGTCCCGTCTCGCGGAGTCCTCGATCCTGGAGCGGTACGTCTAGATCGACGTCCAGATCCTTCAGCGAGGCTTCCAGGCCCTGGAGCGAGGCTTCCAGGTCCTGGAGCGGTCGTCTCCGGCGGTGTCGTCCGGGGATCCGGGGCCCCGGTTCACCGGGGCCCGTTCTCGTCGGGGCCCACGCTCGCCGGGCCCGCTCCCGTCGGGGCCCTCCCGTCGGGGGCCCTCCCGTCAGGGCCCTCCCCTCGGGCGGGAGTGCTCAGTCCTTGGACAGGACGAACGACGTCTGCGCCTTCCCCAGCCCGGGGGCCTTCGCCTCGACCAGGTAGGTGCCCGCGGGGGCCGACCCCGAAGGGGGCGTCGCGCACGCGGGGGCGCCGGGCCTGCGGTCCCACTTCACCGTGTGGACGGCCTGGCCGCCGGCCGGCACGCGCAGGAGGTAGCCGGCGGTGTCCTTGGGGCAGTCGTCCGAGGCCCAGATGTCCTTGTCGCTGCCCGCCTGAGTGATCGTCAGCACCGCGCTCTTCGGGCCGACATCGACCTTGCACTCGCTGCCCGAGCTGTTCCTGGCGACGATCTGGATCTCGGGCTGCTCGCCGGGCGCGTAGGTGTTGCGCACGCTCTTGAGCGTCAACTTGACGTTCGCCGGAGCGCAGTTGGGGACTGTGGAACCGGCCGGGAGCCGGTCGGCCGCCTCGCCGCCGTTCTTGGATCCGTCGTCGGAACCGCCGCCGGCGCTCCCGCCGGATCCGCCCGAGCCGTCACCCGACCCGTCGCCCGAACCGTCACCGGACCCGCCGCCGGACGCCCCGCCGCTGTCGCCGCCGCTCGCGCCGCCGTCACCGCCGCCGCTCGACTCGTCGCGGCCGCCCGGGTGTTGGCTGATCGCGGGGCCCGAACCGGAGGGACCCGGCGTGATCGAGGAGGCGGGGTTCTTGCCGTTCGAACCGCCGGCGCCGTTGTGGCCGCCACCGCCTCCGGTGCCGACGACCCAGACGGTGAGGATCGCCAACAGCCCTAGTACGGACAGCAGAACGGCCCTCCGACGCCAGTAGATGGTGGAGGGTAGCGGCCCGACCGGATTGCGCAGAGATCCCACGGCGCAAACTGTACGAGAGATCGGGGGCGCCGCAGGCCCCACCCGCCGCCCCCGCACCAACTTTTCCGGATCATCATCCCGGCGGACATCCGTTCCGGCGCCGCGACGGTCACCGGGTGCGGTGTTTCACCACCGCCCGCCCCCGGCGTCGTCCCCGCATCGTCACCGCCGCATGGCAGGATCGACATCGCCATGACTGCACCCATCAAGCCCACCGGGCCCATCCGCAACGCCCCCGGCGAGGACCTCCACACCCCCGTCATCGCCTGGTTCGACGAGCACGCCCGCGATCTGCCCTGGCGGCATCCCGATGCCGGCGCCTGGGCGGTGATGGTCAGCGAGTTCATGCTCCAGCAGACCCCGGTCAACCGCGTCCTGCCCGTGTACGAGCAGTGGCTGGCGCGCTGGCCCCGCCCCGCCGATCTGGCGAAGGACGCGCCCGGGGAGGCGGTCCGGGCCTGGGGGCGGCTCGGCTACCCGCGCCGCGCCCTGCGGCTGCACGGCGCCGCGGTGGCCATAACGGAACGGCACGGCGGCGACGTACCGACGGATCACGCGCAGTTGCTGGCGCTGCCCGGCATCGGGGAGTACACGGCGGCGGCGGTCGCGTCGTTCGCGTACGGCCAGCGCCATCCCGTCCTGGACACGAACGTCCGCAGGGTCTTCGCCCGGGCCGTCACCGGGGTGCAGTACCCGCCGAACGCCACCACGGCCGCCGAGCGCAGGCTCGCCCGCGCCCTGCTGCCCGAGAGCGAGAGCACGGCGGCGCGCTGGGCCGCCGCCTCGATGGAGCTCGGCGCGCTGGTCTGCACGGCGAAGAACGAGACGTGCCACCGCTGCCCGATCGCCGCGCAGTGCGCCTGGCGGCTGGCCGGCAAGCCCGAGCACGACGGGCCGCCGCGCAAGGGGCAGACGTACGCGGGCACGGACCGCCAGGTGCGCGGCAAGCTGCTGGCCGTCCTGCGGGAGGCGCATGTGCCGGTCCCGCAGACCGCGCTGGACCGGGTGTGGGACGAGCCGGTGCAGCGGGGCCGCGCCCTCGACGGGCTCGTCGCCGACGGACTGGTCGAACCGCTCCCCGGCGGTCTGTATCGGCTGCCCCTCACCTGAGACAGAGCCGATAACCGGATCAACCGGCGCAAAGAGCCCTCCTCCCTTACCCCGTACCTACAGCCGTTACACAACCGACGGACAGCCGAGTGCTGGCCGCAGGCTGTCTCGGACAACCCCGTGACAACGCCTCCGTAGCTTCAGTGCCGTACCGCAGCAGTGCCGCCGGACCAGAGGCGGCGGCGGTGCGCAGGCAACGGAGAACCGGCAGCGGGCAGGTCGGAAACGGGGACGGAGGCGGTTGATCATGGCGCAGGGCGAGGTGCTCGAATTCGAGGAGTACGTCCGAACCCGGCAGGACGCGCTGCTGCGCAGTGCCCGCCGCCTGGTCCCCGACCCGGTCGACGCCCAGGACCTGCTCCAGACGGCGCTCGTGCGGACGTACGGCCGCTGGGAGGGCATCGCGGACAAGCGTCTCGCCGACGCCTACCTGCGCCGCGTGATGATCAACACGCGGACCGAGTGGTGGCGGGCCCGCAAGCTCGAAGAGGTGCCCACGGAGCAACTGCCGGACGCGTCCGTGGAGGACGCCACCGAGCAGCACGCGGACCGCGCGCTGCTGATGGACATCATGAAGGTGCTGGCACCCAAGCAGCGCAGTGTCGTGGTGCTGCGACACTGGGAGCAGATGTCCACGGAGGAGACGGCCGCCGCGCTCGGCATGTCGGCCGGAACGGTCAAGAGCACACTGCACCGGGCGCTGGCCCGGCTCCGCGAGGAGCTGGAGAGCCGCGACCTGGACGCACGCGCGCTCGAACGTGAGGAGCGGGAGCGTTGCGCGGCCTAGGAGCCCGGGCCAGAACGGCCCTGAAGGCGGGGAGTTCGGCGGCGGCCGGGCTCGCCGCCCTCGGCCTTTTCATGACCGCGTGCGCCACGGGCGGCACCGGTGCCCGCGACGAGGGCCCGGCGGGCAGCGACGCGGTGGCCAAGGGCAGCATCAAGCCCGTCGTGTCCGGGACGCCGTCCAAGGCCCCCCAGCGTGTGGACGCGGTCAAGCTCGTCAAGAACGACCCGGTGGTCAGCGCGGCGGTCAAGCGTGATCTGAAGCCGTGCGTCGCCGACGAGTACCCGGTCGACGTGTCGTACGGCGACCTGACCGGCGGGGCCTCGAACGACATCGTGATCAACGTGATGACCTGTGCCGACGCCGTGGGTGTCGGCAGTTACGTCTATCGCGAGGAGAACGGCCGGTACGAGAACGTCTTCAAGGCGGAGGAGCCTCCGGTCTACGCCGAGATCGACCGGGGTGATCTCGTGGTCACCCAGCAGCTCTACGAGAAGGGCGACCCGGTGTCGTACCCGTCGAGCGAAGAAGTGATCACCTACCGCTGGACCTCGACACGCTTCGTCGAGCAGTCCAGGATCCACAACGACTACAGCAACGCGGTGGGCGGCTCCGGTTCGCCCGCCCCGGACGCGAACTGAGAACGCGGAGCAGCCGGATGGCAGAGCAGACCCACGTCCTGTTCGTCGAGGACGACGACGTCATCCGCGAGGCCACACAACTCGCCCTGGAGCGCGACGGCTTCGCGGTCACGGCCATGCCCGACGGGCTCTCGGGCCTGGAGGCGTTCCGCGCCGACCGTCCCGACATCGCCCTGCTGGACGTGATGGTCCCCGGGCTCGACGGTGTGTCGCTGTGCCGTCGTATCCGCGACGAGTCGACCGTGCCGGTCATCATGCTGTCCGCGCGCGCCGACTCGATCGACGTCGTGCTCGGCCTGGAGGCCGGCGCCGACGACTACGTGACCAAGCCCTTCGACGGCGCCGTGCTGGTCGCCCGGATCCGGGCGGTGCTGCGGCGGTTCGGGCACGCGAGCGGCGGCGCGGGCGCTGCGGCCGACGGGGCGCCGGTGGAGGGCGGGGTGCTCGTCTTCGGTGAGCTGGAGGTCGACACCGAGGGCATGGAGGTGACCCGGGGCGGTACGCCGGTGGCGCTGACGCCCACCGAGATGCGGCTGCTCCTGGAGTTCTCGTCCGCGCCGGGGACGGTGCTGAGCCGCGACAAGCTGCTGGAGCGGGTGTGGGACTACGGCTGGGGCGGGGACACCCGGGTGGTCGACGTCCATGTGCAGCGGCTGCGGACGAAGATCGGCCAGGACCGTATCGAGACGGTCCGCGGCTTCGGCTACAAGTTGAAGGCCTGAGCACGGCATGCGGGGGATGTTTCAGCGTTCCGCTCCGGGGCGGCCCTCGGCCGCTGGGCGGGTTCCGGTTCCGGGCGGGCGTACGGAAGCGGGGGGTGGCGTGGGCACGGGTTGGCGCGAGGGAGCGGGTGCCGGCGGGGGCGAGGTCCTCGGCGGGGGCACCGGTGGGCGCCGGGGACGGGGCAGGGCGGGTGGCCGGGGCATCGGCATAGGGATCGACCGGTGCGCGGATTCGGGTACGAGCATCCGTACGGGCATCCGCTGGAAGCTCAGCACGGCGATCGCCCTGGTCGGCGCGCTGGTCGCGGTCGCGCTGAGCCTGGTCGTGCACAACGCGGCCCGCGTCTCGATGCTGGACAACTCGCGCGACCTCGCGGATGAGCGCATCCAGCTCGCCGAGCGCATGTACGGGCCGGGCCGGCCGCCGCCGTTCGGCGCCAAGATAGACGATGCCGCGATTCCGGCGGATCTGCTGGCGAAGGTCTCGGAGGGGCGGCGGGCGACCTACGTCTCGGACAGCTCGAACGGCGTGCCGGACATCTGGGCCGCGGTCCCGCTCAGGAACGGCCAGGTGCTGTCCTGGCACGAGCGCTTCACGGACCGCAACGCGGACGTGATGAAGGACCTCGACCAGGCGCTGATCATCGGCTCGATCGCGGTCGTCCTCGGCGGCAGCGCGCTGGGCGTGCTGATCGGCGGGCAGCTCTCGCGCCGGCTGCGCAAGGCGGCGGCCGCGGCGAACCGGGTCGCCAAGGGTGAGCCGGACGTCCGGGTGCGGGACGCGATCGGCGGTGTCGTGCTCGACGAGACCGATGATCTGGCGCGGGCGGTGGACGCCATGGCCGACGCGCTCCAGCAGCGTCTGGAGGCCGAGCGCCGGGTGACCGCCGACATCGCCCATGAACTGCGCACTCCGGTGACCGGGCTGCTCACGGCGGCCGAGCTGCTGCCGCCCGGGCGGCCCACCGAGCTCGTACGGGACCGCGCGCAGGCCATGCGTACGCTCGTCGAGGACGTCCTGGAGGTCGCCCGGCTCGACGGGGCCTCCGAGCGGGCCGAGCTGCAGGACATCCTGCTCGGCGAGTTCGTGGCCCGGCGGATGGCCGCCAAGGGGGCGGATGTCGAGGTGCGGGTGGTGCACGAGTCGGAGGTCACGACGGACCCGCGCCGGCTGGAGCGTGTCCTGCTCAATCTGCTGGCGAACGCGGCCCGGCACGGCAGGCCGCCGATCGAGGTCACGGTAGAGGGGCGGGTCATCCGCGTCCGCGACCACGGCCCGGGTTTCCCCGAGAAGCTCCTGGCCGAGGGGCCGAGCCGGTTCCGTACCGGCAGTACCGACCGGGCGGGCGACGGCCATGGGCTGGGGCTCACCATCGCCGCGGGCCAGGCCCGGGTGCTCGGTGCGCGGCTGACGTTCCGCAATGTACGGCCCGCCGGGGCTCCGGAGGGTGTGCCCGCGGAGGGTGCCGTCGCGGTGCTGTGGCTGCCGGAGCACGCGCCGACGAGCACCGGGAGCTATCCGGTGCTGCCGATGTCCGGGAAGTAGGCGTCGCGGCCGGACGGCCTGCCGCGGCCTCGGCCTGCCGCGACTCGGCGGACGACCCTGCCCGGACGCCCCTCGCCGGGCACGGGAGAAGGCCCCCGGGGCGGACAGCGCCGGGGGCCTTCGGTGTGAGGAGTTCAGGAGCCGGGAGGGTCGGCCCCGCGTTCAGGTCAGACCGGCTCGGCGAGCTGGACCTGGGGTGCGTCCTCCGGCGTGCCGCCCTCGCCGGGCTTGGGCGCGCCCGCCCCCTTGAGGGCGACCTCCTTGACGAACACCGACGAGACCATCACGATCACGGCGACCGCCGCGCCCAGCAGGAAGGCCGAGTGCGTACCGGCCGACACCGCGTGCTGGTAGGCCTCGCGGACCGGAGCCGGCAGCTTCGCCAGGCTCGCCGCGTCGAGCTGTGCCGACTGCTCGGTGATCTTCGAGCCCAGGGCGCCGGCCTTCGCGGCCATGACGTCCTGCACGCGGTGGTTGAACAGCGCGCCCATGACGGCGACACCGAACGACGAGCCGAGCGTACGGAACAGGGTGGTGGAGGAGGACGCGACGCCCATGTCCTTCATCTCCACGCTGTTCTGCGCGACCAGCATGGTGACCTGCATCAGGCAGCCCATGCCCAGGCCAAGGACGGCCATGTCGACGCCGGACATGAAACGGGTGGTGTCCGTGTCCATCGTCGACAGCAGGTAGAGGCCGATCACCATCAGCACACCGCCGATGACGGGGAAGATCTTGTAGCGGCCGGTGGCGGTGGTGACCCGGCCGGCGACCATCGACGTCACGAGCATCGCGCCGAGCATGGGCAGCAGGAGCAGACCGGAGTTGGTCGCGGACGCGCCCTGCACCGCCTGCTGGTACAGCGGCAGGAACAGCGTGGCGCCGAACATGGCGAAGCCGGTGACGAAACCGATGATCGACATCAGGGTGAAGTTGCGGCTGCGGAAGATGTGCAGCGGCACGATCGGCTCGGCGGCCTTGGTCTGCCAGAAGACGAACCCGACCAGTGCGGCGACGCCGAGGCCGATGAGCTCCATGATCCGCGCGGACGACCAGGCGTACTCCGTGCCGCCCCAGGTGGTGACGAGGACGATGGAGGTGATGCCGATGGTGAGCAGCGCGGCGCCGAGGTAGTCGATGCGCGTCTCGGACCGCTTCTTCGGCAGGTGCAGGACGATGCTGATCGCGGCGAGCGCGACCGCGCCGAGCGGCAGGTTGATGTAGAAGGACCAGCGCCAGCCCCAGTTGTCGGTGATCGTGCCGCCGATCAGCGGACCGCCGATCATCGCCAGCGCCATGATGCCGGCCATCATGCCCTGGTACTTGCCGCGCTCACGGGGCGGGATCAGGTCGCCGATGATCGCCATGACACCGACCATGAGACCGCCGGCGCCGAGACCCTGGATGGCCCGGAAGCCGATCAGCTCGCCCATGTTCTGGGCCATGCCGCTCAGCGCGGAGCCGATCAGGAAGATCACGATCGACGTCATGAAGGAGCCCTTGCGGCCGTACATGTCGCCGAGCTTGCCCCAGATCGGGGTGGAGGCCGCGGTGGCGAGGGTGTACGCCGTCACGACCCAGGAGAGGTGTTCGAGTCCGCCGAGCTCGCCCACGATGGTCGGCATGGCCGTGC
The DNA here is from genome assembly GCF_042790435.1 of Streptomyces sp. NPDC056738. Classification (NCBI taxonomy): domain Bacteria; kingdom Bacillati; phylum Actinomycetota; class Actinomycetes; order Kitasatosporales; family Streptomycetaceae; genus Streptomyces; species Streptomyces sp. NPDC056738. Next base: position 643,686 of record NZ_JBHTZF010000004.1, on the reverse strand, counting down.
CGACGATCATGTTGTCGAGCATCGCCAGCATCATGGTGAGCATCAGCGCGAGCAGCACCACGCGCACGCTGCGCTGTTGCTTCTCGCCCTCGGCCGGTTTCCCGGTCTGCTCGTCGGCCGGTTCGGCCGCCTTCGTCATGTCCGCCATCGTTCCCACTCCCCTGAGTACTTCCGCCGTCGGTCCGGCTACTTACTTGCCGACCGGCAAGCTCATCACATCCGGGAAAATAGCCCTCTAACTAGCCGGGCGTCAAGTAAGTTGGACTAGTTTTACCTGCCGGTCGACAGGTAAGTTTCCAAGCAGGGCGAGGGAGACGAGGATGGGCGGCACCATGGACGGCATCAAGCGGCAGCGCCGAGGCGACACCCGGCAGCGCATCCAGGACGTAGCCCTCGAACTCTTCTCCGAGCACGGCTACGAGAAGACCTCGCTGCGCGAGATCGCCGAGCACCTGGACGTCACGAAGGCAGCGCTCTACTACCACTTCAAGACCAAGGAAGAGATCCTGATCAGTATCTTCCAGGATCTGACGCGGCCGCTCGACGAGCTGATCGAATGGGGCAGGCAGCAGCCGCACAGCCTGGAGACCAAGCAGGAGGTGCTGCGCCGCTACAGCGAGGCCCTCGGCGGCGCGTCCCCGCTGTTCCGCTTCATGCAGGAGAACCAGGCGACGGTACGCGAGCTGAGCATCGGCGAGACCTTCAAGGACCGCATGATCAGCATGCTGGAGATCATCAAGGAGCCCGAGGCTCCGCTGACCGACCAGGTCCGCTGCATCAGCGCGCTCTTCACGATGCACGCCGGGATGTTCGTGCTCAAGGAAGTCGAAGGCGACCCCGAGGACAAGCGCAAGGCGGTCCTGGAGGTCGCTATCGATCTGGTGACACAGGCCCACGGGGGCGGGGCCTCCTAGGGCCTGTCGGACAGGCCCTGGCGCCGGGACGACCCGGCGCCCGTCAGGCGGGTCAGACCTTGACGCCCATGGTGTGCAGGAACGCCACGGGGTTGATCGCGGAACCGTAGTTCGGGGTCGTACGGATCTCGAAGTGCAGGTGCGGGCCGCTGGAGTTACCGGTGTTGCCGGACAGGGCTATGTGCTGGCCGGTGGAGACGACCTGGCCGATGCGCACGTCGATGCGCGACAGGTGGGCGTACTGCGAGTACGTACCGTTGGCGTGCTTGATGACGATGGCGTTGCCGTACGCCGGACCGTCACCGGCGCCGTTGGGGCCCGCCTTGACGACGGTGCCGCCGTGGGCGGCCATGACGTTGGTGCCCTGCGGCACGGCGAAGTCCTGGCCGGAGTGCTTGTGGGCCCACATGCCGCCGGCCTGGTTGAAGCTGGCGGACAGGGAGTACTTCGCGACCGGGTCGACCCAGGAGGCGGCCTTCTTCTTCGCGGCGGCCTTCTTCGCGACGGCGGCCTTGGTGACGGCGGCCTTCTTCGCGGCGGCGGCCTTGGCCTGAGCGGCGGCCTGGGTGTGGACGGCGTTGGCCGCGGTGACGGTGGCGCTGCTGCTGACGCCCGCTTCGGCGGCGGTCGCGACCCCTGCGCCCAGTACGACCGAGGCGCCCAGGCCGACGGCCAGAACAGCCGTCCGAGTGCGAGCCAGGGACATAAGGGACTTGCGGGACGTGACGCGCTTCGACATGAAAACCTCGTGGAGACGGGGACAAGGGACTGAACAACAACTCCGGCGGACTGCTCGCTGCCGTGTTGGCCATTCATTGGTAACCCGCGCCCCCAGCCGCACTCAAACCCCCCATCTACGGTCCGAAGTAGTACTTCATCCCAAAACTTCCCGAACCTTGACACCTCGGACATCCGGCGAGGGATCTTGTCCCTTTGGCCCCGAAAACAGGGTTTAACCCCACTTCAGCCCTGCACATCCCTTGCCAAACCTGCCTGCGGCCCACCCCTCGGGGCGCCCTGCCGACAGTCCCGTCCACCCCGGGCCAAAGGTCCTTTTTGTCCGTTTTCGCATATCCACTATTCAACCTAGTACCGGACAAAACGCCTGTGCGCCATGTCACCGGGGCCCCGCCTCCGGACCCCCCGGAATGTGACGCGGGCTACCCCGCCTGCCCCTGTTTTCAAGGGTCTTGAGCCGTCGCCGGCCCCTCCACGGGCACCCCTCGGCAGTGCTGTGCCGATCGGCCGCCGGACCCTACGGTTGTCCTTCCGGCCCAACGCTCTCGGGGGGAACGTCATGGACCCAGTAACCGTCGGCACGCGCCTGGCCTCGAGCGTGGCCGCGCCGCTGGTCAGGAAGCTCTTCGTGGCCGAGGGGCCGGGAGCGGGGCTCGTGGACAAGCCCGTACGGATCTCGGCGCTGGTCTCCTTCAAGGGCGAGAAGCGGGCCGTCGGGGAGAGGGAACTGGCCGCTCTCGCGGCCGCCCTGGTCGCCCGGGCGCTGCGCGGCGGCGAGCGGCCCTTCCCCGCCGACGAGGAGCAGGCCGTCGTCCATGCCCTCGGCCGGACGCTGCACGCCCTGGGCGACCTCACCATGACGGACGTCCAGGCGGTGGAACTCGGCCACCGGGCGCTCGCCCAGCGGCTGCGCGCGGCAGCTGGGGACCCCGCACGGGACCTGTCCCTGGACGCGGCCCTGTTCCACGAGGGGCTGCTCGACACCGCCTGCCTCCACATCCTGCACTTCTTCACCCAGCGCTCGACGTTCGTCCCCCGCACGCTCGTGGAGCAGAGCCGCAGACAGCGCGAGCTCATCGCCAAAGTGGACGAACTGATCGCCCGAACCCCCCTCACGGGCGGCACCGACCAGGCCTTCGAGCAGCGCTATCTCGCCCATGTGGCCACCCGGCACGGCCACCTCACCATCTACGGCATCGACCTCGTCGACTCCCCGGAGCGCTGGCCGCTGGACGCCGCCTACCTCAGCCTCCAGGCCCTGCGCCCCCTGGAGGACGAGGAGTCCGCCGCCGCGGAGGGCGTCCACATCGCCGCCGGCGCCTCGCTGCCCGCCGAACAGGCCCTCGCGGAGCAGGACCTCGTCCTCCTGCGCGGTGTGGCCGGCTCCGGCAAGACCACGCTGGTGCAGTGGCTCGCGGTCACCGCGGCGCGCGGGGAGCGGGGCGACCGCATCCCCTTCGTCCTCCCGCTGCGCACCCTCGTCCGGCGTCCCGACGGCCTGCCGGCCCCCGACGCCTTCCTGTCCGCCGTCCGGATCCCCTTCCACGCGACCCAGCCGGACGGCTGGAGCGACAGGGTGCTCCGCCACGGCCGCGCCCTGCTCCTCGTCGACGGGCTCGACGAGATCCCCGAGCGTGACCGCGAACACACCCGCCGCTGGCTGCGCGAGCTCCTCGACGCCTACCCCGGCAACCAGTGGCTCGTGACGTCCCGCCCCTCGGCCGTACGCGAGGACTGGCTCACTCCCGACGGATTCACCGAACTCGTCCTCTCCCCCATGACCGGCGACGACGTGGCCGCCTTCATCCGCCGCTGGCACGCCGCGGCACGCCCGGACGCGCCCGACACGGACCGCCTCGACGGCTACGAGCTCTCCCTCCTCGACGCCGTGCGCACCAAGCCGGACCTTGGCCGCCTCGCCACCAATCCCCTGATGTGCGGTCTGATCTGCGCGCTGCACCGCGACCGGCGGGGCTATCTGCCGCACGGCAGACAGGAGTTGTACGACGCCGCGCTCTCCATGCTGCTCTCGCGCCGTGACGAGGAGCGCGACATGTTCGCCGCCGGAGGCGGTCACGACGGCGTCCATCTCACCGAACTCCCGCAGATCCAGCTTCTGCAGCGGCTCGCCTACTGGCTCATCCGCAACAACCGGTCGGAGATGGACCGGGACCGCGCCGAACGCATCGTCGCCGACGTCCTGCCCTCGCTCCCGGCCGCCGCCGGCCAGGGCGACGCCGCGCGGATCCTGCGCCATCTCGTCGTACGCAGCGGCCTGCTGCGTGAACCCGCCCCGGGGACCGTGGAGTTCGTCCACCGCACCTTCCAGGACTACCTGGGCGCCAAGGCCGCCGTGGAGGACGGGGACTTCGGACTCCTGGTGCGCAACGCCGGGGAGTCCCAGTGGGCCGACGTGGTCCGGATGGCCGTCGCCCACGCCCGGCCCCGGGAGCGGGCCGAACTGCTCGGCTCGATGACCGCCGCCGCGGCGGGGCTCGACGGCGCGGCGGCGACCCGTGTACGGCTGCTGGCCCTCGCCTCGCTGGAGCACGCCACGCAGCTCGCGCCCGAGGTACGGGCCGCCGTGGAGGGCGACGCGGCCACGCTCATCCCGCCGAGGACGGCGGCGGAGGCCCGCGCCCTGGCCGAGGCCGGCCCCCTCGTCCTGGAACTGCTGCCGGGACCGGAGGGGCTGACCGACGACGAGGCCCGGGGGGTGGTGATCACCGCCTCCCTGATCGGCACCGACGCGGCCGTACCCGTCCTGGCGCGCTTCCGCTCCCATCCGGCGCTGTCGGTGCGGGCCCAGCTCACCTGGGCATGGCACCGGTTCGACGCCGAGCGGTACGGGGCCGAGGTCATCGCCGCCCTGGAACCGGCGGGCCTGTACTTCACCGCGCACTCGGCCGCCCAGCTCCATGTGCTGCGGGAACTGGGCGGGCGGCCCAGGCTTCAGGTCGTCGGGGACATCGGCTCGGCGGAGCTGCGCTCCTGCCTTCCGCCCGGCCGGGTGACCCATCTGGCGCTGCGGTACAACGACCGTCTGCGGGACCTGGACTTCCTGGCCGCCCAGCCGCTGCTGGAACAGCTCAGCCTCGACCAGTGCACGGAGGTCGACAGCTTCGCGCCCCTGCGGGAGCTGCCGCTGCGGACGCTGTCGATGCTGTCCCACCAGGGACGGACCCCGCCGCCGGACGGTCTGGCCGCGCTGACGTCGCTGCGGGAGCTGAACGTGGGACACCGGCTCGCGGGCCGGTCCCTGAGCGATGCGCTGCCCCTGGACTCGCCGCTGGAGGTCCTCTCCTTCGGACTGGACGTCCTGCGGGAGACCGGGCTGCGGGGGCTCGGCCACTGGCGGTCGCTGCACACGCTGTGGCTCAGCCGGGTGCCCGGAGAGCTCGGTCCGGACGACTGGGCCGAGGCCGCGGCGCTGCCGGGGCTCCGGGAGCTGCGGATCCACCGGGCCGCCCTGGAGTCCCTCGCCTCGGCGCCTCCGCTGCCCTCGGTGGAGCACCTGGAGCTGCGGAAGCCGGCGGGGAACGAGGACCTGTCCGGGCTGAGGGCCCTGCTGCCGAATCTGCGGACGGTCAATTTCGTCCTCAATTCGGACACCGGCACCGTTCCGGGACGGCTGGCGGAGCAGTTGCCGGGGCTGCACACGACGACTACGACCCACAACGTGCTGTGAGGGCTGCCCGCCGCGATCCGTGACTCCTCCCGGACGGGAAAGACGGGAAAAGGGGCTGCCCCGGGACCGAAGTCCCGGGGCAGCCCCTTCTCAGGCGGACCCGGAGGTCACGCCTCCTTGCTCAGGTTGGGACCGGCACCGCCGGCGGCCTGCTCGATCGGCGGGACGTCGGGGAGCGCCGACTTCTCCTCACCCCGGAAGGTGAAGGTCTTGGCCTCGCCCTCGCCCTCCGTGTCGACGACCACGATGTGGCCGGGACGCAGCTCGCCGAAGAGGATCTTCTCCGAGAGGACGTCCTCGATCTCGCGCTGGATGGTCCGGCGCAGCGGCCGGGCGCCCAGCACGGGGTCGTAGCCCTTCTTCGCGAGGAGCGACTTGGCGGTCGGGCTGAGCTCGATGCCCATGTCCCGGTCCTTCAGCCGTTCGTCCACCTTGGCGATCATGAGGTCGACGATCTGGATGATGTCTTCCTCGGTGAGCTGGTGGAAGACCACCGTGTCGTCGACACGGTTCAGGAACTCGGGGCGGAAGTGCTGCTTCAGCTCCTCGTTGACCTTGGCCTTCATCCGGTCGTAGTTCGTCTTGACGTCGCCCACGGCCGCGAAGCCGAGGTTGAAGCCCTTGGAGATGTCCCGGGTGCCGAGGTTGGTCGTCATGATGATGACCGTGTTCTTGAAGTCCACGACCCGGCCCTGGGAGTCGGTCAGACGACCGTCCTCCAGGATCTGCAGCAGCGAGTTGAAGATGTCCGGGTGGGCCTTCTCGACCTCGTCGAAGAGGACGACGGAGAACGGCTTGCGGCGGACCTTCTCGGTGAGCTGGCCGCCCTCTTCGTAGCCCACGTAGCCGGGGGGCGAACCGAAGAGACGCGAAACCGTGTGCTTCTCGCTGAACTCCGACATGTCGAGGGAGATCAGCGCGTCCTCGTCGCCGAAGAGGAACTCCGCGAGGGTCTTCGACAGCTCCGTCTTACCGACACCCGAGGGGCCGGCGAAGATGAAGGAACCACCGGGACGCTTCGGGTCCTTCAGACCCGCTCGCGTACGGCGGATCGCCTGCGAGAGCGCCTTGATGGCGTCCTTCTGGCCGATGACCCGCTTGTGGAGCTCGTCCTCCATGCGCAGCAGACGCGAGGACTCCTCCTCGGTCAGCTTGAAGACCGGGATGCCGGTGGCGGTGGCGAGGACCTCGGCGATGAGCTCGCCGTCGACCTCGGCCACGACGTCCATGTCGCCGGCCTTCCACTCCTTCTCGCGCTTGGCCTTCGCCGCCAGCAGCTGCTTCTCCTTGTCGCGGAGGGAGGCCGCCTTCTCGAAGTCCTGGGAGTCGATGGCCGACTCCTTGTCGCGGCGCACGCCCGCGATCTTCTCGTCGAACTCGCGGAGGTCCGGCGGTGCGGTCATCCGGCGGATGCGCATCCGGGAGCCCGCCTCGTCGATCAGGTCGATCGCCTTGTCGGGCAGGAAGCGGTCCGAGATGTACCGGTCGGCGAGCGTCGCCGCCTGCACCAGGGCCTCGTCCGTGATGGACACGCGGTGGTGGGCCTCGTACCGGTCGCGCAGGCCCTTGAGGATCTCGATCGTGTGGGGGAGGGAAGGCTCCGCCACCTGGATCGGCTGGAAGCGGCGCTCGAGGGCCGCGTCCTTCTCGAGGTGCTTGCGGTACTCGTCCAGCGTGGTGGCGCCGATGGTCTGGAGCTCACCGCGGGCCAGCATGGGCTTCAGGATCGAAGCGGCGTCGATGGCGCCCTCGGCGGCACCCGCACCGACCAGCGTGTGCAGCTCGTCGATGAACAGGATGATGTCGCCGCGGGTGCGGATCTCCTTGAGGACCTTCTTCAGGCGCTCCTCGAAGTCACCGCGGTAGCGGGAGCCGGCGACCAGCGCGCCGAGGTCCAGGGTGTAGAGGTGCTTGTCCTTGAGGGTCTCGGGCACCTCGCCCTTGACGATGGCCTGGGCGAGTCCCTCGACGACGGCGGTCTTGCCGACGCCGGGCTCGCCGATGAGCACCGGGTTGTTCTTCGTACGGCGGGACAGCACCTGCATGACCCGCTCGATCTCCTTCTCGCGCCCGATGACCGGGTCGAGCTTGGACTCACGAGCGGCCTGGGTGAGGTTCCGGCCGAACTGGTCGAGGACCAGGGACGTGGAGGGGGTGCCCTCGGCAGGACCGCCGGCGGTGGCGGTCTCCTTGCCCTGGTAACCGGACAGGAGCTGGATCACCTGCTGCCGCACCCGGTTGAGGTCTGCGCCCAGCTTGACCAGGACCTGGGCGGCGACGCCCTCGCCCTCACGGATCAGGCCGAGCAGGATGTGCTCCGTGCCGATGTAGTTGTGGCCCAGCTGAAGGGCCTCGCGGAGCGAGAGCTCCAGGACCTTCTTGGCACGGGGGGTGAAGGGGATGTGCCCGGACGGGGCCTGCTGCCCCTGCCCGATGATCTCCTCCACCTGCTGGCGGACCGCCTCGAGCGAAATCCCGAGGCTCTCCAGGGCCTTAGCGGCGACACCCTCACCCTCGTGGATCAGGCCCAGGAGGATGTGCTCGGTGCCGATGTAGTTGTGGTTGAGCATCCGGGCTTCTTCCTGAGCCAGGACGACAACCCGCCGCGCGCGGTCGGTGAACCTCTCGAACATCGTTAATCGCTCCTCAGAGCGGTCAGGCAGTAAGGGGACGCTCCCCTCCCTGTCCTTCCGCAGCTTAGTCCCGCAAGCGGGGACCGCTCATTCCAACTGCCGACACCGTCCTTGGCCTCCTGACCCCGAACGCCGACATCTGCTCCAACCTGATGGTGCGAGACGATGTTCCCGCAGGCCAGGCAGATACCCTCTCCCGCTGTACGCCGATGGCGAACGTGAGATGCCAAGGCCCTGCGTGTCGCCCCTCCCACTAGGCATGTCTTACCCGCGCGCACTGACAGTCCATGCCGCGCGCACCGGTTCCCTCCGCTACGGGCGAACACCCATGCCCGCCGGAACGCTCCCGCACGCCCCTTTTTCAGGAACTCTGCGCGTTCACGGAAATACCCAGCGTAACTCCGGAGGTCTTCCGGCTGTTGCTTCTTGCATGGTTCCCACCGTCCCTGTCCCCCGTCGGCCGTCCGATCCGGGTGGTCCCGTCGATCCGGTGTGCCAGTGGTACGAGAACGAACTGGGCTGGGCGGCAGTGCCCGGGGCGCCGGTACGGCTGGTCACGGGGCTGCGCTTCGACGTCCTGGAGGTGCCGGCGGAGGCGGGATTCCCGGCGCTGCGGCATCTGGAGCCGGCGTCCCCGGTGGTTCTGCACGGGGAGCGGATGCGGCTGCTGGTGGCCGCGGGGAGCGCGGAGGAGCTGCCGGGGCTGCTCGACTGGCTGGAGTGGGGCGCGCTCGCGCTGGATCTCACGGCGATCGGCGCGGGCGGAAGCGTCGAGGCTCCCCCGCCCACGGCCGGTCCGGAAACGGGGATCGGCCCGCGGGGGGCCGCCCGGTGGCTGCGGCCCCCGGAGCCCGGACGCGCGGTGGAACCGGCGTTGCCGACGCTGTCGGCGCTGGGCGGCGGGGCCGTCGGCGGGGGCGTTGGGGGCGCCCCCGATCTCGTACGACTGGTGCAGACGATGGCGACGCACTGCCACCGCTTGAGGCTGCGGCGAGCGTGCGCTCAGCCGTTGGCCTTCTCGTAGGCCTCGCGAATGGACGCGGGAACACGGCCGCGGTCGTTGACCTCGAGGCCGTTCTCCTTTGCCCAGGCGCGGATCTGCGCGGTGTCCTGGCTGCCGCCGGCGGCAGCGACGCGGGCCTTTCCGCGTCCGCCCGAAGCACGGCCTCCGGTACGACGGCCACCCTTGACGTAGGGGTCGAGAAGGCCACGGAGCTTGTCCGCATTGGCGGTCGTGAGATCGATTTCGTACGTCTTGCCGTCCAGCGCGAACGTCACGGTCTCGTCCGCCTCGCCACCGTCGAGGTCGTCGACAAGAAGGACCTGAACCTTCTGTGCCACCGGATTTCCTTTCATCGATAACTTCAGGGCAAGGAGGGCCTCGCGGCGTCCGCCGTTTCGCCGTCCCTTGTTATATGCAGTACTGCAGTACGTCGGAAAGCAAACCGCTTTTGCTGGAAAAACACAAACCCCTGGCGAAGACTCATGGGACTCCGCCCGCACGGAAACGTGCGCGTTTCGGACATAGGGAACGTGGGCAACGCACTCCGCCGGAATAGCCGGTCGCGATCACAGATGCAGAAGCATCCGGCTGTTGCCCAAGGTGTTCGGTTTCACTCGTTCGAGACCGAGGAACTCCGCGACGCCCTCGTCATAGGAACGAAGGAGCTCGGCGTACACATCGGTGTCGACGGGTGTCTCACCGATCTCCACGAAGCCGTGCTTCGCGAAGAAGCCGACTTCGAAGGTCAGACAGAAAACCCGTCGAACACCGAGCCAGCGGGCGGTCTGGAGCAACTTCTCCAGCAACTGATGACCGACGCCCAGGCCCTTGACCGTGGGGTTCACCGCGAGAGTGCGGACTTCCGCGAGGTCTTCCCACATCACATGGAGGGCGCCGCAGCCGACCACCTCGGCGTTGTCGTCGCGTTCCGCGACCCAGAACTCCTGGATGTCCTCGTAAAGGGTGACCGTGGGTTTGTCGAGCAGGATACGGCGGCGCACGTTCGCGTCGAGGAGTCGGCGTACGGCCGCGACATCGCCGGTCCTGGCCCGGCGGACGGTGACGGCTTTTGCGCTGGCTTCGGGATGGTCCGCCGGAAGCTCTGCCGGAACCTCCGCGGGATGCTCTGCTGACATGAGCGGACGCTATCGCCCGGAGGCGTCCCCGTCAGCGGCGGGGTTCTCCTCGGAGGGCTCGGGCGCCGGTGGCCTTTCGGCGGCTTCGGGGGCCCGGGGTTCGGGTCCTTGCACCATGCGGACGGCATCACTGAGGGCCACGCGCTGTTCCTCGCTCATCATCCCGAAGAAGGCGACGAGAGCGGCCGCGGGGTTGTCGCTCTGCGACCAGGCGTCGTTCATCAGGGCCGCCGAGTAGGCGGCCCGGGTGGACACCGCCTCATATCGATAGGCCCGGCCTTCCGCCTCGCGGCGCACCCAGCCCTTCTGATGGAGATTGTCCAAAACGGTCATCACCGTGGTGTACGCGATGGACCGTTCCTGTTGAAGGTCTTCCAGGACTTCCCGAACGGTCACCGGGCGGTTCCACTTCCACACCCGCGTCATGACCGCGTCTTCGAGTTCTCCCAATGGGCGAGGCACAGTTCAGAACAATAGTGGGAGAGGGGCAACAAAAAGGGCGTACGACTCGAAGGACGCAGGAAACGTCCGAGTCGTACGCCGGTGACGCCGCGGCCCGCCGGGGTCGGGCCCGCTCCGAGGGGAGCCGGGCCGAGCCGCGCGGGGCCGCCCGGGGCTCAGGCCCCGGCGTCCTTGGGGGCCGAGGTCTGTTGAGCGGCCTCCACGCGCGCGAGGGCGGCGTCGACGACCCCGTCCTCCTTGGCCTTGTTGGCCCCGCCCTGACTCTTCACGATCGTCACGATGAGCCCGATGAAGAACACGGCCATCACTACCGGGGGCACGAGCGCGGAGACGTAGTCCATGCCCCCAGAGTAGCCAGGGGGCGCCGTTCCGGGCTCGGCCGGGGTCCGGTGGCCGCCGCTAGCCCGCCGCGAGCTGCTGCGGCGGGTCGGCCGGAGGGGGGCCGGGCTTGCGGCGGGGCGGGAAGACCTCGCCGGGAGTGGGGATCGGGCGGTCCGGGCGGGGGGAGCGGACCGGCGGCTGGGGCTGCGGTCTCGGCTCGGGCCTCCGGTCGGGCTCCTCGGCGGCGCGGCCGCCGGGAAGGGCCAGCAGACGGGTGCGGGACGGGGGCACCGAGGTGACCGCGCGGCCCGCGAGCCGGGCGCGCACGTCCTGCTCGGCGAGGACCCGGCAGCGCTCCAGGAGAGCCGCCGCGACGGGGTTGCCGCGCAGTGCGCGGAGCGCGGCGAGGTCGTCGGGGTTCGGCCGGTATCCGGAGGCGAGGACCTCCTCCAGAAGGGCCAGATAGCCGGCGGCGGTGCCCGGCAGGGCGGCCCGGTAGCGGGCGAGGTCGGCCCGCAGGAAGGCCCGGAGCCTGGCCCCCTCGTGGGCCGCCTCGTCGAGGGACTCGGCGAGGCGGAGGAAGTCCTGGACGTCCTCGGCCGAGACGGGGCTGGGGTGCAGGGCGAGGGCGAGGGCACGACGGAGCACACGCAGCTCCTCCGCACCGAACGCCATGCCGCCGTGGGATCCGTAGGGCGTGGGCATGGGGCGACGATACGTGCTAATCAGACAAAAGCCGCATAGCGGAAGAAATGTGGCGCGTCCTGCCTTCGCCGGTTAGCGGGCGTCGGGCCTCGGGCCTCGGGCAGGGAACGCCCGAAGGGGCCCCGCGAACGCGGAGCCCCTTCGGTACCGACTGCCCGGCCGCCCGGCCGCCCACGGCGAGGCGGGCCGAGGTCACATGCGCGAGACGTTCCGCTCGTACACCAGACGCAGCCCGATCAGCGTCAGCCACGGCTCGTGCTCGTCGATCACCGAGGACTCGCCGAGGACCATCGGAGCCAGTCCGCCGGTCGCGATGACGGTGACGTCCTCGGGATCGTCGGCGAGCTCGCGCGCCATCCGGTTCACGACCCCGTCGACCTGGCCCGCGAACCCGTAGATGATGCCGGACTGCATCGCCTCGACGGTGTTCTTGCCGATCACCGCGCGCGGCCGGGCCACCTCGATCTTGCGGAGCTGCGCGCCCTTGACGCCGAGCGCCTCGACGGAGATCTCGATGCCGGGAGCGATGACGCCGCCGATGTACTCGCCGCGCGCGCTGACCGCGTCGAAGGTGGTCGCCGTACCGAAGTCGACGACGATCGCCGGGCCCCCGTACAGCTCGACGGCCGCCACGGCGTTGATGATCCGGTCGGCGCCGACCTCCTTCGGGTTGTCCGTGAGGATCGGCACGCCCGTCTTGACGCCGGGTTCGACCAGGACGGCGGGGACGTCGCCGTAGTAGCGCCGCGTCACCTCGCGCAGCTCGTGCAGCACGGACGGCACGGTCGCGCAGATCGCGATGCCGTCGATGCCGTCGCCGAGCTCCTCGCCGAGCAGCGGGTGCATGCCCATGAGGCCCTGCAGCAGCACGGCGAGTTCGTCGGCGGTGCGGCGCGAGTCGGTGGAGATGCGCCAGTGCTCGACGATCTCCTCCCCGTCGAAGAGGCCGAGGACCGTGTGGGTGTTGCCCACGTCGATGGTCAGCAGCATGCCGGGGTTACTCCGCCGCTCGCAGGTCGAGGCCGATGTCGAGGATCGGGGAGGAGTGCGTGAGCGCCCCCACCGCCAGGAAGTCGACGCCGGTCTTCGCGTACGCCTCGGCGTTGGCGAGGGTGAGCCGGCCGGACGCCTCCAGCAGGGCGCGGCCGGCGACGAGGGCGACCGCCTCCTCGCACTCGACCGGCGTGAAGTTGTCCAGCAGGATCAGGTCGGCGCCCGCGTCGACGACGTCGCGCAACTGGTGCAGGGTGTCGACCTCGACCTCGACGGGGACCTCCGGGAACATCTCCCGTACGGCCTTGAAGGCCTCGGCCACACCGCCCGCGGCGACCACGTGGTTGTCCTTGACCAGCGCCGCGTCGGACAGCGACATGCGGTGGTTGACGCCACCGCCGCAGCGCACCGCGAACTTCTCCAGGGAACGCAGGCCCGGCGTGGTCTTGCGGGTGTCCCGCACCCGCGTCTCGGTGCCCTCCAGCGCGTCCGCCCACGCGCGCGTGGCGGTCGCGATGCCGGACAGCCGGCACAGGAGGTTGAGGGCGCTGCGCTCGGCCGTCAGCAGGTCGCGGGTGCGCGTGGTGACGCTCAGCAGCTTCTGGCCGGCCTCGACGCTGTCGCCGTCGTCGACGTGCCGCTCGACCTCGAACTCGTCGGTGCAGACCACCGACAGGACGGCCTCGGCGACGCGCAGGCCCGCGACGACGCCCGCGTCCCGGGCCGTGAAGTCGGCGGTGGAGACGGCGTCCTCGGGGATGGTCGCGACGGTCGTCACGTCCACACCGTGGTCGAGGTCCTCCTGGATCGCCACGTTCGCGATGTCCTCGACCTCCAGGGGGTCGAGACCGGCGTCGGCCAGGAGCTGGGCCAGAGCGGGATCGAGGCCGCACTCCATGTACGCCTCGTCCATGTCTGCGCCGCAGCCGCAGCCGTCGCCGCAGCCGCCGCTCTCGGCGAGGGGAAGGTCGTGGGTGCTCACTTCGGTCACTGCTCCTGGGGACGGGACGGGGGCGCCGGGTGGGGCTGCCGGGATGTCGGGGGGAAGTCTGCGGTATCGGTGGTGCGGACGGCGAGGGTCCGGTCGGGATTCAGCCGTACGACGATGTGGCGGCGCCACTGGTCGTCGTCACGGTCGGCGTGGTCCTCCCGCCAGTGGCAGCCTCGGGTCTCCTCGCGCAGCAGCGCGGCGGCGACCAGGACGCGGGCCACGCACAGCAGGTTGGTGGCCTCCCAGGTGTCGACGCCCGGCTCGGCGGTCTTGCCGTTCTCGTCCAGGGCGTCCCGCGCGTCGGTGTGCAGCCGCTGGAGCTGCTCGGCGGCGGCCGCGAGGGACTCGGCGGAGCGCAGCACACCGGCGCCGCCCGTCATGATCCGCTGGATCGCGAAGCGGGTCTCGGGGGCGAGCAGCGGGTGCGCGGGCGTCTCGGGGTGCGGGACCGGCTGGGGCACGCGCGCGTGCAGACCGTCCTCGGCGTGGCTCGCCGCGATGTCCGCGGCGATCCGCTCGGCGTAGACGAGGCCCTCCAGCAGCGAGTTGGAGGCGAGCCGGTTCGCGCCGTGAACGCCCGTGCAGGCGACCTCGCCGCACGCGTACAGGCCGGGGACGGTGGTGCGGCCCCGCGCGTCGGTGCGGACGCCGCCGGAGGCGTAGTGGGCGGCCGGGGCGACCGGGACGGGCTCGGTCACCGGGTCGATGCCGTGGGCGCGGCAGGCGGCGAGGATCGTGGGGAAGCGGTGCTCCCACATGGCGGCGCCGAAGTGCCGGGCGTCGAGGAACATGTGCTCGGCGTCCTGCTCCAGCATGCGGCGCGTGATGCCCTTGGCGACGATGTCCCGGGGCGCCAGTTCGGCCAGCTCGTGCTGTCCCACCATGAAGCGCACGCCGTCGGCGTCGACCAGGTGCGCGCCCTCGCCGCGTACCGCCTCGGAGACCAGCGGCTGCTGGCCCTCCGCGTCGGCGCCGAGGAAGAGGACGGTCGGGTGGAACTGGACGAATTCGAGGTCGGAGACCTCGGCGCCCGCGCGCAGGGCGAGGGCCACTCCGTCGCCCGTGGAGACGGACGGGTTGGTGGTCGCGGAGTACACCTGGCCCATGCCGCCGGTCGCGAGGACCACGGCGGGGGCGTGGACGGCACCCACGCCGTCGTGCTGGCCCTCTCCCATGACGTGCAGGGTCACGCCCGCGGTGCGGCCCTCGGCGTCCGTCAGGAGGTCGAGGACGAGCGCGTTCTCGACCGTGCGCAGACCGCGCGCGCGGACCGCCTCGACGAGGGCCCGGGAGATCTCGGCACCGGTCGCGTCACCGCCCGCGTGCGCGATGCGGCGGCGGTGGTGGCCGCCCTCACGGGTGAGTTCGAGGGCGCCCTCGGAGGACTCGTCGAAGTGGGCGCCGGTCGCGATGAGCCGGCGGACCGCGTCGGGACCCTCGGTGACGAGGATGCGCACGGCCTCCTCGTCGCACAGGCCCGCGCCCGCGACCAGGGTGTCGTCCAGGTGCTGCTCGGGGGTGTCGCCCTCGCCGAGAGCGGCGGCGATGCCGCCCTGTGCCCAGCGGGTCGAGCCGTCGTCCAGGCGGGCCTTGGTGACCACGACGGTCCGCAGCCCCGCGGCCTCGCAGCGCAGCGCGGCGGTGAGCCCGGCGACGCCGGAGCCGACGACCACGACGTCCGCGGTCAGGGCCCAGCCCGGGGCGGGCGCGTGCAGGCGTATGCCGGTGCCAGTGGCGGTGTCTGAACCTGTGCCTTTGCCGGTCACGAGGCGGCTCCGAAGGTGAGGGGGATGTTGTCGATCAGGCGGGTCGTCCCGACCCGGGCGGCGACGGCGAGGACCGCCTCGCCGGTGAAGTCGTCCGGGACCTCGGTGAAGTCGTCCGGGTCGACGAGCGCGAGATAGTCCAGGACCAGCGGCGGCCGCAGACGGGCCGCCTCGTCCAGGACGAGGCGGGCGGCCGAGCGGACACCACCGGGCCAGCCGGGCACGGCCTTGGCGACCGCGTGCGCGTCGGCCGCCGCCCGGGACTCGCCTATGGCGCTGAGGGCCTCGGCGCGCTCGCGCGTGGCGGGCACCTCCAGGGCACGCGCGCGCAGTGCCTCCTGGGCTGCGTGCCGGTCGCGGCCGGCGAACAGTGCCTGCGAGAGGGCGAGCGCGGTGCGCCGCTCCTCGGCCGAGAGGTAGCGGTTGCGGCTGGAGAGGGCGAGCCCGTCCTCCTCGCGCACGGTGGGAACACCGGTGATCTCGACGCCGAAGTTCAGGTCGCGTGCCATGCGCCGGATCAGGGCGAGCTGCTGGGCGTCCTTCTGACCGAACAGGGCCACGTCGGGCCGGGTCAGGTGCAGCAGTTTGGCGACGACGGTGAGCATGCCGTCGAAGTGGCCGGGCCGTACGGAGCCCTCCAGACGTTCGCCCATGGGTCCCGCGGAGATCCGGACCTGGGGCTCGCCGCCGGGGTAGACCTCGTCGACGGAGGGGGCGAACACGACGTCCGCGCCCGCCTGTTCGGCGAGCTTCAGGTCGGCGTCGAGGGTGCGCGGGTAGCGGTCGAGGTCCTCGCCCTGCCCGAACTGGAGGGGGTTCACGAAGACGGTGACGACCACCTCGCCCGTCTCCCCCGCGATCTCGCGGGCGGTACGGATCAAGGTGGCGTGGCCCTCGTGGAGGGCGCCCATGGTCATCACGACGGCTCTGCGGCCGGTCCGGGCCCGCGCGGACAGTTCGCCGGCGGTGCGCAGCAGGGCGGTGGTCATCGGGTGTCTCCCTCGGTCCCCTGGGTCGCGTCCGTCCCGGCGGCGAGTACCCCCAGGAGGTCCTCGGCGAGTTCCGGCTTGAGCAGTCCGTGGGCGAGCGCGCGGTCGGCGGTCGCGCGGGCCATCGCCAGATAGCCGGCGACGGTCCCCGGGGCGTGCCGGCGCAGTTCGGCGACGTGCGCGGCGACCGTGCCGGCGTCTCCGCGCGCGACGGGGCCGGTCAGGGCGGCGTCGCCCGACCTGAGCGCGTTGTCCAGGGCGGCGCCGAGGAGCGGGCCGAGCATGCGGTCGGGGGCTTCGACGCCCGCGGTGCGCAGGAGTTCCATCGACTCGGCGACCAGGGTCACCAGGTGGTTGGCGCCGAGCGCGAGGGCCGCGTGGTAGAGCGGGCGGGACTCCTCGGCGATCCACTCGGGCTCGCCGCCCATCTCGATCACGAGGGCCTCGGCGGCCAGCCGGAGCTGGTCGGGGGCGGTGACGCCGAAGGAGCATCCGGCGAGCCGCTGGACGTCCACCGCGGTGCCCGTGAAGGTCATCGCGGGGTGCAGGGCGAGCGGCAGGGCGCCCGCCCTGAGGGCCGGGTCGAGCACGCGCGCGCCGTACCGTCCGGAGGTGTGCACCAGGAGCTGTCCCGGGCGGACGGCGCCCGTCTCGGCGAGTCCTTCGACGAGCCCGGGGAGCGCGTCGTCGGGGACGGTCAGCAGGACGAGGTCGGCGCGCTGGAGGACCTCGGCCGGGGACACCAGCGGGACGTCCGGCAGGAGCTGTGCGGCCCGCCGCCTGGAGGCGTCGGAGACGCCGGAGACGGCCACCGGGCGGTGTCCGGCGAGCTGGAGCGCCGCGGCGAGCGCGGGTCCGACGCGGCCGGCGCCGACGACGCCGACGGTCAGCCGCGCGGGGCGGTCCTTGGGCTCTGGCTGGGGATACGTACTCACGCGACGGCGGCCTTCCGTTCCAGTCCGCTCGGGGTACCGGACGATTTCTCGTCATGTTAACGCGATTGGTCCGACGGGAGTCCGGCCGTCCACAGGCTGTGGGTTTCCGCGCGCCGCGACACCCGTGCGGACCCTGACCGGGTGAACGGGATTTCCACAGGTCACCGGCGTGCGGAATTCGAGGTGACCGGCCGGGCCCGCGCGGGCCATGATCCTGGGATGAGCGATACGTCGGCACGAGGCGGTACGGACCCCGCGGAGCGGGGCGGGACGGACCCTGCGGGACAGGGCGAGGAGGGGGCGGGGATGGCTCCCGAGGAGCGGTTCGAGCGGCGCGTGGCGGCCTGGAAGGCGGCCGGGCGGGTGCTCTGGCGGCCTGGCTACCAGTTGTCGCTCCGCGAGCGCCTGGCCTGGCTGAACGAGGAAGCCGGTGAGGTGTGCGACCTCGACGAGCGGGTCGACATGTACGGCGGCGGCCTCGTCGAGACCCTGGAGGAGCGGGTCGCCGAGCTGCTGGGCGCGGAGGCGGCGGTCTTCTTCCCGACCGGGACCATGGCCCAGCAGGTCGTCCTGCGCTGCTGGGCGGGCCGGACCGGGAACCCGACCGTGGCCCTGCACGGGCTCAGCCATCCGGAAGTCCATGAACGGCAGGCCTTCAGCCAGGTCAGCGGCCTGCGCCCGGTCCGTGTGACGAACGAGCCCCGGCTGCCGACCGCCGAGGAGGTACGGGACTTCCCCGAGCCGTTCGGCGCGCTGCTGCTGGAACTGCCGCTCCGGGACGCCGGTTTCGTCCTGCCCACCTGGGAGGAGCTCACCGAGGTCGTGGAGGCGGCCCGGGAGCGGGACGCGGTGGTGCACATCGACGGGGCCCGGCTGTGGGAGTGCACCCCGCACTTCGGCCGCCCCCTGGCGGACATCGCCGGCCTCGCCGACAGCACGTACGTCTCGTTCTACAAGTCGCTCGGCGGTTTCGGCGGTGCCGCCGTCGCGGGGCCGAGGACGCTCGTGGACGAGGCGAAGACCTGGCGGCACCGGTACGGCGGCATGATCATCCAGCAGTTCCCGACCGTCCTGTCGGCGCTGATCGGCCTGGAGCGGGAGCTGCCCCGGCTGCCGGAGTACGTCGCCCACGCGCGCGTGGTGGCCGGAGCGCTGCGCGAGGGCTTCACGGAGGCGGGGGTCCCCTGGGTCCGTGTCCACCCGGAGGAGCCGCACACCCACCAGTTCCAGATCTGGCTGCCGTACGACCCCGACGTCCTCGGGGACGCGGCGCTGCGGCAGGTCGAGGAGACGAAGACCGGCCTGTTCGCGCAGGGCTGGAACCGGGGCGGCCCGGGACTGGCGTACACCGAGGTCACCGTGGCCGAACCGGCCCTGGAGTGGACGGCGGACGACGTGAAGGCGGCGGTCCGCACGTTCGTGGAGCGGCTGCCGGACCGGAACGGCTCGTAGTCCGGGAGCGGGCGGAGCGGGCGGGGCCTCTCGGGCCTCTCGGGCCTCTCGGGCCTCTCGCGGGCCGGGACCTCTGGCGGTCACGGCTCCGGGGCCGGGAGGCCGGGCGGTCATGGCTCCGGGTGCGGGAGGCCGGGCGGGGCTCAGCGGGCCGGCCGGCCGTGACCGCCGTGCAGCCAACGGCCCAGGGCTCCGCGCAGCCGCCCACGGGCCGGACGTCCGGCCATGACGGCCCGGAACCGGCGGTTCTCGCGCACCTCCCGCGCGGTCTCCCAGTCGTGGCTGCCGGGCGCCGGAGGCGGGGCGTCCCCGTGCTGCGAGGACCGGTAGCTGTCCAGGATGTACTGCTGGGTGATGCTCATGGCCGACCGCCTCTCGGGAGAGGGATGGGGTCCGAGGGCCCCGTGCTGACTGCCCCGGTCGTCCCAGGTTGCGCCTGATCACAGCGGCTGTCGCCTTGATTGACGGCCGTCGTCAATCGACGGCGGCCGCTGTCGGTGGCGGGGTGCACCATGGGGACATGAGCGTGCGCATCGACATCGGCGGCCTGCGGCCGGAGCGGGTCGCCGTCGTGCCGTCGCCGCTGGCCGAGCTGGGGATGGCGCTGCACGCGCTGGCGGAACCGGGGCACCACCCCGGGCTGCAGGGCTGGACGACGGGAGTGACCGCCGGGCTCGACGCCCACCTCGCGGACCGCATGTGCGAGGCGGACTTCCTGTGGCGCACGACGTTCTCGGACCTGTTCCTGCCGTGCGCGGGCGTCCCGGGCGGCGCCTCGGTGCCGGGCGGGACCCTGGCCGAGGACCTGGACCTGCTGGACAAGCTCACCGACGAGCAGTTCGTGGACGCGGCCCTGGAGTTCACCTGCGCGCTGGCGTACGGCACCGAGGGGCCGCACGCCCTCTCCGACCCCGAGGTGCAGCGCCGCGCCGTGGATCTGGCCGCCTCGCGGGGGCCGCAGCAGACCCGGTTCACGGAGCGGCTGCTGATGGACCCGCCGGGCGTGCGGGCCTGGCTGCGGCAGTTCCTGGAGGACTGCGACGAGGCGTTCTTCGCGGAGACCTGGGCCCGGCTGCGCCACCCGCTGGCCGCTGAGGCCCGGCACAAGACGGATCTGCTGCGGCACAAGGGCCTGTCCGAGGCGCTGGCCTCCGTCTCCTCCGCGCTGTCCCTGGACGAGGCGGCGCGGATCATCACCGTGGACAAGCTGACCGAGGGGAGCACCACGGTCACGGCGGACGGCGGTCTGCTGCTGGTCCCCACCAGCCTCGGGCGGCCGCACCTGATGGTGCTGCACCGCTATCAGTGGCAGCCGGTGCTGCACTACCCGGTCAGCTCCCCGGAGCTCGCCGCCCCGCCCTCCGTCGAGCAGCTCACCCTGCGGATGGCCGCCCTGTCGCACCCGGTCCGGATGCGCATCTGCCGGCATCTGGCCCGCAGCGCGTACACCACCGGCGAGCTCGCCCAGGTGCACGGCATGACCGCGCCGGAGATATCCCGGCACCTGAGCGTGCTCAAGAAGGCGGGTCTGATCACCACCCGGCGGCGCGGCCGCTATGTGCTGCACCAGCTCGACGTCGGCGTGGTGGCCCGGCTGGGGAGCGACTTCCTGGAGGGGATCCTGCGCTGAGGCGCGCCGCGGGGGCCGGCTGACACCGGTTGGACGGAGACGTGACCGTCAGTGGCGACGGGCAATTCAGCCCCTCCGGCGTTTGAGGAGCGGGGTCTGGGGCGGAGCCCCGGGTGCGATGGGGGTCCCCCTGGTCGAGCGAAGCCGAGACCTTGGGGGAGGGTAGGGGCGGAGGGGGCGAGAGACGACGGTGGCGGTGGCCCGGGGGCGGTCAGTCGAAGCGGATGTGGCGCACGCTCGTCCGCGCGCGGCGCAGGCGTCCGCGCAGGGCGCCGTCGCGGTTCGGCGCGAGGGTCAGCCCCGCCAGGACCGCAATGCGCTCGGCGGTCCTGGCGACCGACGTCTCGTCGGTCCACAGGTGCTCGGCGAACTCCGGCTCGCGCAGCCGCTCCAGGCAGTGGTCGAGCCGCCCCACCGCCCAGCTCTCGCGCCGCAACGGGGCGTCCTTCCCGGCGACTTGACCCACGAAGTGCCCGAAGCCGCGTTCGCGCAGCCGCCGCAGGACCGTCTCGCGCTCGGCCAGCAGCGTGAAGTGCCGTACGTCGTGGCCCCGTTCACGCAGCCGCCCGACCGTCTCCGCGAAGTACCCGGGGTCCGTGACCGTCATGGGGGCGATGACCACACCGTCCCGTTGGCCGAGCGCGAGGTCGAGCACCTCGACCACACCCTGCCGCCAGGACACCAAGTCCTGGAAATCTCCCCGGAGTTCGGGCGGGAGCATCCGGTGCAGGCCGAAGCCGGCGTGTTCCGGATCGCAGATGACGCTGCCGGGCAGCCGGCGCCGGATCTCGTGTGCGGTCTGTGTCTTGCCGCCCCCGAAGGGCCCGTTGATCCACAGGAGCATGGGCAGACCCTAGTGCGCGACGGTCACGTCCCGGTCACGTCTCCGTGCCGCGCCCGGCCGGCAGGCCGCGGCTTCGTACGTCAGCCGAGGCCGCCCGCCCGGACGAGGCCCGTCTCGTAGGCGAGGACGACCACCTGGACCCGGTCCCGCAGTCCCAGCTTGGTGAGGATGCGCCCGACGTGGGTCTTCACGGTGGCCTCCGAGAGGACCAGACGGGCCGCGATCTCCCCGTTGGACAGGCCCTGCGCGACGAGGATCATGACCTCGCGCTCGCGCTCGGTGAGCCGTTCGAGGCCCTTGTGCTGGGGCTCCTTGCCCGCGTTGGGCAGCAGCGGCGCGAACCGGTCGAGCAGCCGCCGGGTGGTGGACGGCGCGACCACGGCGTCGCCGCTGTGCACGGAACGGATGGCGGCGAGCAGCTCACCCGGGGGCACGTCCTTGAGCATGAAGCCGGAGGCGCCCGCCTTCAGTCCGGAGAACGCGTACTCGTCGAGGTCGAAGGTGGTCAGGATCAGGACCTTCGGCGGGTTCGGGTCCGAGCAGATGCGGCGGGTGGTCTCCACACCGTCGAGCTTCGGCATGCGTACGTCCATGAGGACCACGTCGACCTCGGTGGCGGCCAGCACCTGCAGGGCCTCGACGCCGTCGCCCGCCTCGGCCACGACCTCCATGTCCGGCTGGGCGGCGAGCACCATCCGGAAGCCGGTGCGCAGCAGCACCTGGTCGTCGACGAGCATCACGCGGATCGCCATCGGGGGCCTTTCACTAAGTCGGGGCCGGTCCTCGGACCGGGTGTGTACAGGTGTCAGTGGGCCGCTTTGAGCGGCAGCAGGGCGCTGATGCGGAAGCCCCCGCCGGGGCGCGGCCCCGCGTCCAGGGTGCCGCCGACCATGCCGACGCGCTCCCTCATGCCGATCAGTCCGTGGCCCTGTCCGTCGGCGCCGCCCTCCTCGTACAGCTCGTGGGGCGCTCCCTTGCCGTCGTCCTCGACGAGCAGCCCGAGGCCGTCGTCGAAGTAGACCAGACGCACGCTGGCGCCCGCGTTCGGGCCTCCGTGCTTGCGGGTGTTGGTGAGCGCCTCCTGGACGATGCGGTACGCCGTGAGCTCCACCCCGCTGGGCAGCGGGCGCGGGGTGCCCTCCACCTTGAAGTCGACGGGCAGGCCCGAGGTGCGGCACTGCTCGATGAGGTCGTCGAGCTGCTCGACGTCGGGCTGGGGCACGTACTCGCCGACCTCCTGGTGCTCGCCCGTGCGCAGCACGCCGAGCAGTCGGCGCATCTCGGCGAGGGCCTGCCTGCCGGTCCCCGAGATGGTCTCCAGCGCCTTCCTGGCCTGCTCCGGGGCGGTGTCCATGACGTATGCGGCGCCGTCGGCCTGAACCACCATCACCGAGACGTTGTGCGCGACGACGTCGTGCAGCTCGCGTGCGATCCGGGCGCGTTCGGCGGCGACCGCGACCTTGGCCTGCGCCTCGCGCTCCTTCTCCAGCCGGGCGGCCCGCTCCTCCAGTTGCGCCAGGTAGGCGCGGCGGGTGCGGATCGAGTCGCCGAGCACCCAGGCGAGCGCGAACGGCACGGTCTGGAAGATGGCGATGAAGACGCCGCCCGGCCCGCTGGACTCGGTGGGCCAGCGGAGCTGCGCGAGCGTGCCCGCGCACAGGCCGCCGATCAGCGCGAGCCGGGAGGCCCAGCGGGCTCCGTTGGCGGCGACCGTGTAGATGATCACCAGCATCGCGAAGTCCTCGGGCGCCGAGGGGACGTCCAGGACGAGCTGGGCGAGGCCCGCGGCCACGGCCAGGAGCAGCATCTTCTCGGGCATGCGGCGGCGCAGCGCGACGACCGCGCTCAGCGCGAAGGCGATCGGGAGCGCCACGGCGGTCGACGACGGCCCTTCCGCGGCGCCGTTGACATTGCTGATGCTCACCCAGGAGATCCCGAGCAGGGCGACGGCCCAGAAGGTGTCGACCCATGTCGGGTACCTGCGGAGAAGGTCATAGAGGCGCTGCACGTAACCCAGAGTAGGGAGGCGTTCGGTGTGCCCGGGTCAACCGGAGGACCGATCCGGGACCGCTCCTCGTACTCCCCAAGGTGGATGCCCCCCGCTCCGGGGCACCGGGAAGCGGCCCGGGAGAGCCTGGGGCGTGGCCTAGCCTGGCCCGGTGGACGGTGCGGCTGCGGGTGAGTGGCGTGGGTGGCGCGAGGCGGCGGAGGAGGCCCTGTACGGGCCCCGCGGCTTCTATCGCCGCCCCGAGGGACCCGCGGGGCATTTCCGGACCTCGGTGCACGCCTCCCCGCTGTTCGCGGGCGCCGTGGCGCGGCTGCTGTGCCGCCTCGACGCGGCGCTCGGCCGCCCGGACCCGCTGGCCTTCGTGGACATGGCGGCCGGCCGCGGCGAGCTGGTGAGCGGCGTCCTCGCCGCGCTCCCCGCCGACGTGGCCGGCCGTGTGCGCGCGTACGCCGTCGAGCGGGCGGACCGGCCGGAGGGCCTCGACCGGCGGATCTCGTGGCTCGGCGAGCCGCCGCGGGGCGTCACCGGGCTGCTGTTCGCCAACGAGTGGCTCGACAACGTGCCCGTGGACGTCGCCGAGATCGGCCCGGACGGATCGGCGCGGCGGGTCCTGGTCCGCGCCGACGGGACCGAACGTCTCGGGGAGCCGGTCACCGGGGAGGACGCCCGCTGGCTGCGCACGTGGTGGTGGCCCGTTCCCGACGACGGGCCCGCCTCGGGGGCGGAACCGGCCCCCGAGCGCGTACAGGAAGCGCCGCACCCACCAGGGGCGGGAGTGGCTCCTGGGGCGCCCCTCGCGCCCGTGGAGGGCGCGCGTGCGGAGATCGGGCTCCCCCGGGATCTCGCCTGGGCGTCCGCCGTGGCGGCGCTCGACCGGGGACTCGCCGTCGCCGTCGACTACGCGCACTTCGCGGGCGGACGGCCGCCCTTCGGGACCCTCACCGGCTTCCGGGACGGACGGGAGACGGCACCGGTGCCGGACGGCTCGTGCGACCTCACCGCGCACGTGGCGCTCGACGCGTGCGCGGCGCCCGGGGGCCGCGTGGTGACCCAGCGCGCGGCGCTGCGCGCGCTGGGCGTGAGCGGCGCCCGCCCCCCGCTCGCCCTCGCGTCGGCGGACCCCGCCGGCTATGTGCGCGCCCTCGCGGGCGCCGGGCAGGCGGCGGAACTCACGGCGCCGGGCGGGCTGGGCGACTTCGGCTGGCTGCTCCGGCCCGTCGGCTTCCCCGACGGGCTCCGGGACTCCCCCGACGCGGTCCTGCGCGAGGCCCTACTTGTCGATGTCCCCGACCACGAAGAACAGTGACCCGAGGATCGCCACCATGTCGGCGACGAGCGTCCCGGGCAGCAGTTCGGTGAGCGCCTGGATGTTGTTGAAGGACGCGGAGCGCAGCTTCAGCCGGTAGGGGGTCTTCTCGCCCTTGCTGACGAGGTAGTAGCCGTTGATGCCGAGGGGGTTCTCGGTCCAGGCGTAGGTGTGGCCCTCGGGCGCCTTCAGGACCTTCGGCAGGCGCTGGTTGACCGGGCCGGGCGGCAGCTCGGCCAGCCGGTCCAGACAGGCGTCCGCGAGGTCCAGGGAGTTGTGCGTCTGTTCCAGGAGGCACTCGAAGCGGGCCAGGCAGTCGCCCTCCTCGCGCGTGACGACCTTCAGGGTGTCCTGGAGCTCCCCGTAGGCGAGGTAGGGCTCGTCGCGGCGCAGGTCGAAGTCGACGCCGGAGGCCCGCGCGATGGGGCCGCTCACCCCGTACGCGTGCACGGCCTCGGGCGCGAGGGCGCCCACCCCGCGGGTCCGACCCCGGAAGATCTCGTTGCCGAGCACCAGGTCGTCGTAGACGCCCATCCGCGTGCGCAGCGCGGCGACGCAGGCACGCGCGCGTGTCGTCCATCCGGCCGGGAGGTCCTCCTTGAGGCCGCCGACGCGGTTGAACATGTAGTGCATGCGCCCGCCGGAGATCTCCTCCATGACGTGCTGGAGCTCCTCGCGCTCCGTGAAGGCGTAGAAGATCGGGGTGATCCCGCCCAGCTCCAGCGGATAGGAGCCGAGGAACATCAGGTGGTTGAGGACCCGGTTGAGCTCCGCGAGCAGCGTGCGCATCCATACCGCGCGCGCGGGGACCTCCATGCCGAGCATCCGCTCCACGGCGAGGACGACGCCCAGCTCGTTCGAGAAGGCCGACAGCCAGTCGTGGCGGTTGGCGAGCATGATGATCTGGCGGTAGTCGCGCGCCTCGAAGAGCTTCTCGGCGCCGCGGTGCATGTAGCCGATGACCGGCTCCGCGTGCTGGATCCGCTCACCGTCGAGTACGAGCCGCAGTCGCAGCACGCCATGGGTCGAGGGGTGCTGGGGGCCGATGTTGAGCACCATGTCGGTGCTCTCGGCAGCGCCGCCGATGCCGACCACGGTCTCCGTCGTGGGAGTCATGGCCACAGTCTCTCGTACGTACGCTTGCCGCATGGAGACGGGGAGCGTGCGGACCGAGGAGAGCGCCCCGGGGGAGCCGGTCTGGACCGGACTGCCTCCGGGGCTGCTGCGGATGCGACGGCTGTTGCTTGTGGTGTGGCTGGGGCTCCTGGCGATCGCCGTCGGACTGCTCCTCGCCCTGTTCGCCGGTCCTGGCTGGGCGGCCTTCGCCCTGCTGCCGCTCGCCCTCGTCGCGTGGGGCTGGCGCATGCTGGGGCGCAACTGGCGCTCCTGGCGGTACGCGGAGCGCGCGGACGACCTGCTGATCAGCCGGGGCGTGCTGTGGCGTGAGGAGACCGTGGTGCCGTACGGGCGCATGCAGCTCGTCGAGGTGACCTCCGGGCCGCTGGAACGTCACTTCGGGCTCGCCAGCGTGCAGCTCCACACGGCCGCCGCGGCCACCGACGCGTGCATCCCGGGGCTCGACCCGGCCGAGGCCGAGCGGCTGCGGGACCGGCTCACCGAACTGGGCGAGGCACGATCGGCGGGCCTGTGAGCACGGCCTCCCCGGACTCCTCGGGGCCCCCGTCGGCCGCCTCCGGAGCCCTCCCCGGCACGCCGGGCGCACCGGGCGACGGCGCGTCCGTACCGGAGGCGGAGCCGCTGTCCGAGCGGCGGCTGCACCCCGTGACCCCGTTCCGGCGGGCCTGGGCCCCGGTCGCGGTCCTCGCCGGCTGGGCCGTCCACGACCCGGGCCAGGCGCAGGAGCAGATCTCCCGGCTCACGACGACCGCGCTGCTCCTGGGGCTCGCGGTGGTCGTGCCGGGCGCCGCCCTGTACGGCTTCCTGAGCTGGTGGTTCACCCACTTCGCGGTGACCGGCACCGAACTGCGCATCCGCACCGGCCTGTTGTTCCGCCGCACCGCGCACATCCGGCTCGAACGGCTCCAGGCCGTCGACATCACCCAGCCGCTGCTGGCCCGGGTCGCGGGGGTCGCCAAGCTCAAGCTCGACGTCGTCGGAGCGGACAAGAAGGACGAACTCGCCTATCTGGGCGAGGGTGAGGCGCGGCGGCTGCGTGCCGAACTCCTCGCCCGCGCGGCCGGGTTCGCGCCCGAGTCCGCCCACGAGGTCGGCGAGGCGCCGGTCCGGCGGCTGCTGCACGTACCGCCCGCCGTCCTCGCCGCCTCCCTGCTGCTCACCGGCGCCACCTGGGCCTCCCTGGCCGCCGCGCTCGTCGTGCCGACGCTGCTGTGGCTCGCCACGCACAGCGCCTGGACGGTCCTCGCGACCGGACTGCCCCTGCTCGGCGCGGCGGGAGGCGTCAGCGTGGGACGGTTCGTCGGCGAGTACGACTGGACGGTGGGCGAGTCGCCCGACGGCCTGCGCATCGACCACGGCCTCCTGGACCGTACGCACGAGACCGTGCCGCCCGGACGCGTGCAGACCGTGCGGATCGTCGAACCCCTGCTGTGGCGCGGCCGATGGGTGCGTGTCGAGCTGGACGTGGCCGGGTCGTCGAACACGGTCCTCGTGCCCGTCGCTCCCCGCGAGGTCGCCGAGGCCGTGATCGCCGTCGTGCTGCCCGGAGTGACCGTGCCCGCGGCCCTGGACCGGCCGCCGCGGCGGGCCGGGTGGTGCGTGCCGTTCTGGTGGCGCGGGTACGGACTGGCCGTCACCGGCTCCGTGTTCGCGGCGCGCCGCGGGCTGCTGCGGCGCCGCCTGCACCTGGTCCCGCACGCCAAGGCGCAGAGCGTCCGGCTGACGCAGGGGCCCTGGGAGCGTTTCAAGGGGCTCGCCGACGTCCACATCGACGCCGGCGCCGGCAGGACGGTGACGGCGCGGCTGCGGGACGCCGCCGAGGCGCGGGCCCTCCTCCAGGCGCAGGCCGACCGGTCCCGCACGGGACGCCGGGAGGCCCGGCCGGACCGCTGGATGGCCTGAGGCCCGCCGGGCCCAGGGAACGAAAACGGGTGAGGGCGGTGGCTTCGTGCCACCGCCCTCACCCGCTCATGCTTGCTCTGCCCCGGTCACGCCCGCTCGGCGGCCCCGTCGGTCAGGAGGCCGCGCTCCGCAGCCCCGTCATGTCGATGTGCTCGGTCTCGTCGTGCTCGGTCAGGTCGATGACCTGGCGGTCGGCACCCTCCGGAGCCTGGCCCGCGGACCGGGCCCCGGACGCGCCGGCCTCGGCCTCGTGCTCGGCGAGCGCCTCCTGACCGACCACGTCGGCGAGGTCCTCGTTCTGCACGGCCTCCACGGCGGCGGCCTCGGACGCCTCCTTCTGCGTACCGAAGAAGTCGAACCCTCCCTCGACCGAGGGGCGCCGCACCGGCGCGGGCTGCGGGACGACGGCCACCGCGGTCGGCACGGTGAAGTGCCCGGAGCGCTGGGCCGACCTGGCGGGCGGAAGCGCCGCGCGCGCCGGAGGCGCCGTCACGGCCCGGCGGGCCCTGTCGGGCGCGGTGGACGACGACTCGGCGTCGGCGGCCGCGCGCTGGTGCTCGCGGGCCGCCTCGGGCTTCCCCTGCGCCCCACCCGCTTCCGCGACGGAGTCCGCGGAGGGACCCGTCCCGGTGGCCGGAGCGCTCTTCGGGGCGGCCTCGCCGTTCGCGGCCGTGTCCCGCTCGGCCACCCGGTCCCTCGTCGCGACGAGGTCCTTCGTGGCGGCCGCGCCCTTCTGCATCGCAGCGCGCTTCGCCGCCGCGTCCCGCTTGACGGCCGCGTCGAGCGCGGAGCCGCCGGGAGCGGGCACGTCGTTCAGGGACCTGGCGGTCGCGGTGCGGGTCTCGGGGACCTCGGCCGAGGCGGTTCCGGGAGCGGCGGCTTCGCGGTCCGCGTCCGGCAGCGCGAGCGCCACGGACGTCGGCGCCGTCCCGGTCCCGGTGCCCTCCGGGGCCTCGCCCACTGTCCGGTTCAAGGCCGCTCCGGCCCGCAGGAAGAGCGACGAACCGGCCGGGGAGAAGACCTCGGGAGACTCGTCGGCCCCGGCACCCGCCTCCGCCTTCGCGTCGTCCTCGTCGTCCTCCGTCTCGGAGACCGCGTCGTCGTCGGGCGCGATGAAGGCCTCGATGGCGTCCGACCCGCTCACCGGCGCGTCCGACCCGCTCGCGGCCACTCCGCCCCCGGAACCGTCGGACGGCGCCGGGTCCTCGGACGCCTCGCCCGATGCCGGGCCCTCGGACGCGTCCGGTTCGCCGGAGGCGTCGGGCGCCTCGGCCGTCCCGGTCGTGTCCGGCGCGTCCGCCGTTCCGGAGGAGTCAGCGGTGTCCGCGGTGTCTCCGGAGACCGGAGTGGCGTCCGGGTCCGGCGTGCCGGAGGGGTCCTGGGACTCGGCGGACTCGGCGGACTCGATGGTGTCGACGGCGTCGATCTCGTCCGGAGCCGTCCGCGCGGCAGGCAGGGCACGGGCGGGTACCGAAGCCTCTATGGCGAGCTGCCGGCGACCCTCCAGGGCGGTGGCCCGCTCGGTCTCGGCCGTGGCGTACCGCCGCAGCAGCGCCGCGTGCTCGTTGCGCAGGCCGGCCAGCTCGGTGCGCTTGGCGCGCAGCTTCTGCTCCAGCTTGGCGCGCAGTTCGCGCGACTCCTCGAGGTCCGTCTCCAGTTCGGCGACGCGCTCCTCGTGACGCCACTCGTCGCTCGCCCGCGCGCGCGTGAGGTCGGCGACACGTTTGCCCGCCGCGGTGTCCCATTGGCGCAGGACGACCGCGCTGACGACCGCCGTCGCCGCGGCACCGGCGGCCAGGACACGGAGCGCGAACGCGTCCGTGAACAGCCAGGGGCCTATGGCGCAGACGAGCGACACACCGGCGATCGCCGAAGAAGGCAGCACCCTGTGCAAGGGCGGGGAATGGCGGTGGCGTCCACGTGGCATGGCCAGAAACTTACCGCGCGTAGGCGAATCTTGGTGCCCCGCCCGGTAAAAACCCAGTGTCCCCGCAGGCTTTGTCCTGTACCAGGCACCTACAGGGCACACCGCTTGTCCCACAAAGCCCGTCCCGCCCCCCGATCGCACCGGCTCCGCGATCAATTCCACGGGCTCCGGACAGTTCCCGAATCGTCATCACCGGGAGGCGGCATTCCTCCGGGAACGGCATTTCCGGGTGCCGGACGACCCAATTGGTCCCGGGACGCCCCGGGGCGCGTCCCGGCCGGTCCGGCGGGGCCCGGCTGTCGCTGGGACGTCGTGTCCGGCGGGGCCCGCCGGTCGCCCGGACCTCGTGTCCGGCGGGGCTCAGCGGTCGCTCAGCCGTCCGCTGAGCCACTGGAGAGCACCCGGGATCTCCCTCCGCCAGGTGTTGAAGTTGTGGCCGCCGCTCTCGAGGATGATCGACGAGATCCTGGTGGGATTCCTGGATTTCACGAGGTCTATGAAGTCGAGCGTCGCCTTGTAGTTGGATTCGCCCGCCTTGCTGCTGGTGACGAGGAGCGAGGTGTCCGGGGCGGGCTTGTTCTTCAGGTACCAGCGCAGATCGGCGCTGTCGCGCAGGGCCTTGTCGCCCCGGAAGAGGTCACCCGTGGTCCGGTCGATCGGCGCCTTGTAGTACGGCGAGAGGCCGGCGCCCGCCGCGTACACCCCGGGGTGGTGGACGGCGAGTTTCAGCGCGCAGTACCCACCCGTGGAGTCGCCGATGATGCCCCAGCTCCGGGGATTTCCGCCCACCCGGTAATGCGCCGACACCGCCTCGGGCAGGTCCTTGGCGAAGAAGGACTCGGTCTGCGGCCCGCCGGGGATGTCCACGCACTCGGTGTCCCGCGGCGGAGCGACGGTCGGCCGCAGCATCACGAGGATCATCGGCTGGGTCCTGCCCTCCTTGACCAAACGATTCGCCGTCTGCGGGAAGTGGAGCGCCTTGATGAGCGCCTTGGCCGTGCCGGGGTACCCGGTCAGCACGGTGACCGCCGGGAACGTACGGGTGCGGTAGCGCGGCTGGAAGTACTCCGGCGGCAGGTAGACGTACGCCGGTGTGGCGATCCGGGTCGTACGGCCGACGATGTCGATCTTCTGGATCTGGCCGCCGGTCCGCGGCCGCGCACCGCCCGAGACGGCCACCTGCTCGGTGTCCACGACCTGGAGGGGGCCGCCGCCCGGCCCGTTGGCACCGTCGTGGTCGACGACCACGCCCTCGCCCCTCTCGCGCCCCAGGAGATCCGCCCAGCTCGCGTAGAACCCGAACGCCTGGTTGACGGACAGTCCGACGGAGGCGAACAGCATCACCTGGGTGGCCAGCAACAGCCCGACACGCCCGCTGACGGACCGCCAGGTACGCCGGGAGAGGCGGGGCCACCACCACACCGTGCCGACGAAAAGCAGTACGGCGAGCACGACCACCAAAGCCAGCATCTTGTTGCTCGTGAGACCCATGGGGTGCACCGCCTGCGCTTTCCGTCCGGGTCCGTCCCGCCCATTGGCGAGGCCTTGCCCTGGACTTTCCTTGCCTTTTGAACCGGCTTTCCGGAAGGGAGTGAACCTGTCTCCCCAAGACACCGTCCTAGAGGGCGCAATGTCGCCGGATGCCGGAATGGCACCGGATTCAAGGTCTCTCGCGGAACCACGGGATGCGATGTCTGTCAGGGTAGATGGGGAATTGTCGGGTGGGGTTCCGGGCCGGAGCGGCCGGACGCGGCGCGTGTTGCGCGGTCCGAGCCCGGAGGCCGTCCCCGCCCTGATCGCCAGGGCCTGCACGCTCGTGGGTCTCCTGGACGTCGCCGCGGGCGTCTTCCCGCGCTTCCGTCACAGCCGTATGCACGCCCTCGCCGAGGTGCTGCCCGGCTCGTTCGGGCCCTTCGCCGCGGCACTGTCGCTCAGCGCCGGCGTGCTCCTGCTGCTGCTCGCCCACGGGCTGCGGCGCCGCAAGCGCCGGGCGTGGCGCGCCGCGGTGCTGCTGCTGCCCGCGGGCGCCGCCGCGCAGTTCGCGTACCGCCACTCGGTGATCGGCGTCGTCATCTCGGCCGCGCTGCTCCTGCCGCTGCTGCGCCACCGCGACGAGTTCGCCGCGCTGCCCGATCCACGCAGCCGCTGGCGCGCGCTGGCCAACTTCGTTCTCATGGGCGCCGGTTCCCTCGTCCTCGGACTCGTCATCGTCAGCGTCCACGAAGACCGCATGATCGGCGACCCGAGCCTGGCCGACCGCATCAGTCACGTCCTGTACGGCCTGGTCGGCTTCGAGGGCCCCGTCGACTACGCGGGACCCACCTCCTGGACCGTCGCCTTCTCCCTCGGCGCGCTCGGCTGGCTCACCGCCGTCACCACCGTCTACCTCGCCTTCCGCCCCGAACACCCCGCCGCCCGCCTCACGGAGGACGACGAGGCCCGGCTGCGCGCCCTCCTGGAGCGGCACGGCGGCCGTGACTCCCTCGGCCACTTCGCGCTGCGCCGCGACAAGGGGGTCGTCTTCTCGCCCAGCGGCAAGGCGGCGGTCACCTACCGGGTCGTCTCCGGGGTGATGCTCGCCAGCGGCGACCCCATCGGCGACGTGGAGGCCTGGCCCGGCGCGATCGAGCGCTTCATGGACGAGGCGAGGGCGCACTCCTGGACGCCCGCCGTCATG
Organism: Streptomyces sp. NPDC056738; assembly: GCF_042790435.1. NCBI lineage: Bacteria > Bacillati > Actinomycetota > Actinomycetes > Kitasatosporales > Streptomycetaceae > Streptomyces > Streptomyces sp. NPDC056738. The sequence continues at coordinate 611,529 of NZ_JBHTZF010000004.1, read as the reverse complement.
GGCTGCTCCGAGACGGGCGGCGAGGTGTGGACGCGTGAGACCGGCCTCGACGCCCTCGAACTCGGGGACGAGGCGGTGGTGGACGTCGCGGATTTCTCCCTGTCCGGGCGCGCGATGCGCAACGTGCGCCAGATGGTCAAACGCATCGAACGCGCCGGCTACGAGACCCGGGTACGGCGCATCCGTGACCTCGGCGAAGGCGAGCTGGAACGGATACGGCGCGCGGCGGAGGACTGGCGCGGCACCGACACCGAACGCGGCTTCTCCATGGCGCTCGGCCGTATCGGTGACCCGTCCGACGGCGACTGCCTGATCGCCACCGCGCACAAGGCCGACGAGACGCCCGGCCCGTACGGCGACCTGAAGGCCGTCCTGCACTTCGTCCCGTGGGGCGCGGACGGCGTGTCCCTCGACCTCATGCGCCGCGACCGCTCCGCCGACCCCGGCATGAACGAACTCCTCATCGTGGCGGCGCTCCAGGCCGCGCCCCGGCTCGGCATCGAGCGGATCTCGCTCAACTTCGCGATGTTCCGCTCGGCGCTCGCGCGCGGCGAGAAGATCGGCGCGGGGCCGGTGCTGCGTGCCTGGCGGGGACTGCTCGTGTTCCTGTCGCGCTGGTTCCAGATCGAGTCGCTGTACAAGTTCAACGCCAAGTTCCGTCCGCGCTGGGAGCCGCGCTTCGTGGTCTACGCCTCCTCCCGGGACCTCCCGCGCATCGGCTTCGCCGCCATGCAGGCCGAGGGCTTCGTGAATCTCGCCCTGCCCCGCCTCCTGCGCCGCCGGGCGCCGGCCCCGCGCCCCTGCGCCCACGCGGTGCCGGAACGAGGGGTCAGGGCGGTGTAGCCGTCCGTACCGGGACCGGCGGAGGCGACGGGTCACATCACAGGGCGATGACGCCTCCGCCGGGAGGCCTAGGCTGGACGTATGAGTATTGAGCGCGGGCGCGGCCGAGTCGCGGGACTGCCGACGTGGGACCGCTGCGCGGTCATGGGGGTCGTGAACGTCACCCCCGATTCCTTCTCCGACGGCGGCCGCTGGTTCGACACGACGGCCGCGGTCAAGCACGGCCTCGGCCTGGTCGCCGAGGGCGCCGACCTCGTGGACGTGGGCGGCGAGTCCACCCGCCCCGGAGCCACGCGCGTGGACGAGGCCGAGGAGCTCAAGCGGGTCATCCCCGTCGTGCGCGGCCTCGCCTCCGAGGGCGTCACCGTCTCGGTGGACACGATGCGCGCCTCCGTCGCCGAGCAATCGCTCGCCGCGGGCGCCGCCCTCGTGAACGACGTGAGCGGCGGTCTCGCCGACCCCGCGATGATCCCGGCCGTGGCGGCTGCGGGTGCCCCCTTCGTGGTCATGCACTGGCGCGGTTTCCTGGCCGGCGGGAACGTCCAGGGCACGTACGGGAACGTCGTCACCGAAGTCCTCGACGAACTCCACGCGCGCGTGGAGGCCGTCCTGGCGGGCGGCATCGCCCCCGACCGCGTCGTCGTCGACCCCGGACTCGGCTTCTCCAAGGACCCCGAGCACGACCTGGCCCTCCTGGCCCACCTCGACCGTCTCCGCGCGCTCGGCCACCCCCTGCTGGTCGCCGCCTCCCGCAAGCGTTTCCTCGGCCGTGTCCTGGCCGGCCCCGAGGGCGCCCCGCCGCCCGCGCGCGAGCGGGACGCCGCCACCGCCGCCGTCTCGGCGATAGCCGCCCAGCAGGGCGCGTGGGCGGTCCGTGTGCACGAGGTACGGGCCACCGCCGACGCCGTACGGGTCGCCCGTGCCGTCGAGGGCGCGCGGACCGGCGCCGGCACGGACACCGCGGACTCTCCGGCCGCAGAGGGAGCCCGGTGAGCACACCCCGTACCGACGTCGAACAGGTCGAACTCGCCAACACGGCGTACTACGAGGCGATGGAACGGGGCGACTTCGAGGAACTGACCTCGCTGTGGCTCGCCCCGCTGGACACCTCCGACGACGATTTCGAGGGCGAGGGCGCGGTCGTGTCCTGCGTCCACCCGGGCTGGCCCGTCCTGAACGGCCGCGGCGAGGTGCTCCGCTCGTACGCGCTGATCATGGCGAATACGGAGTACATCCAGTTCTTCCTCACCGACGTGCGCGTGTCCGTGTCCGGCGACACGGCCCTGGTGACCTGTACCGAGAACATCCTCAGCGGCGGTCCCGCACCCGACGAGGGCGGTGAGCTCGGCCCGCTGGTGGGCCAGCTCGTCGTCGCCACGAACGTGTTCCGCCGCACGGCCGACGGCTGGAAACTCTGGTCCCACCACGCCTCCCCCGTACTGGCCGAGTCCGGGGAGGAAGAGGACGAGGAATCCGCCGGTTGAGTGGGATGGGGCGCTCCCGGGGCGGAGAGGTGATTGGAATCCCCGGTCCGGGGTAGGGGCGGCTACCAACCCGTGAGCCGCCGCGTTCCCCAGGGGAAACGCCCGGTGAAGCCTCGTGGCCTTCACCGGGACGCCCGCCCCGATGGGTGAGCGTTGTCGGTGCCCGCAGGTAGATTCGTTCGAGGCCGGTGTGCCGATCCCACTCGGCGTACGACGGCCCTCACCGACAATTGCAGGAGTGATTCGCGTGGATCGTGTCGCGCTGCGCGGCCTCAAGGCTCGCGGGCACCACGGCGTCTTCGAGAAGGAGCGCGAGGAGGGCCAGACCTTCATCGTGGACCTGACGCTGGGCCTGGACACCCGCCCGGCCGCGGCCGACGACGACCTGGCGAAGACCGTGCACTACGGCGTCGTGGCGGAGGAGGTCGTCGCCGTCGTCGAGGGCGATCCGGTCGACCTCATCGAGACGCTCGCCGAGCGCATCGCCCAGACGTGTCTCAAGCACGAAGGCGTCCAGGAGGTCGAGGTCTGCGTCCACAAACCGGACGCGCCGATCACGGTCCCCTTCGACGACGTGACCGTCACGATCATCCGGAGCCGAGTATGACCACGTCCTTCACCGAGGGTCAGAGCGACCCGACCGTCCAGCCGGTGCCCGCCTCCGTGGTCGAACAGGTCGACGCCGCCGACACCACGCTGAGCAACCCCAAGCGCGCGGTGATCTCCCTCGGCTCGAACCTGGGCAACCGTCTGGAGAACCTCCAGGGCGCCGTCGACGCCCTGGAGGACACCCCCGGCGTCCGGGTCAAGGCCGTCTCCCCGGTCTACGAGACCGAGCCGTGGGGTGTCGAGCCGGGCAGCCAGCCCTCGTACTTCAACGCGGTCGTGGTGCTCAGGACCACCCTCCCGCCGTCCTCGCTCCTGGAGCGGGCGCACGCCGTCGAGGAGGCCTTCCACCGCGTGCGGGACGAGCGCTGGGGCCCGCGCACGATCGACGTGGACATCGTCGCGTACGCCGATGTCGTCTCCGACGACCCGGTCCTGACCCTCCCTCACCCGCGCGCGCACGAGCGGGCCTTCGTCCTCGCCCCCTGGCACGACGTGGATCCCGAGGCGCAGCTCCCCGGCCGCGGCGCCGTCGCCGGGCTCCTCGACTCCCTCACCCGCGAGGGCGTCGCTGCCCGCGGCGACCTGGAACTCCGGCTGCCCGAGTAGTCGTTAAGGTCAAGACGACCACTGGCCGGCCCGACACGGGGCCCCGGCCGTACGCGGCTATCGAAGGGGCAACGTGAAAGAGCTGCGGATCAGGACACTGGCTGCCGTTTTCGTGGTGGCCGGAGTGCTGTCCTGGGCGGGCGCCCGCCTATGGAACGCGGTGGGCACGCTGCCCCGGGTCCCGCTGGCCGCCCCCATCGTCCTCGCCCTGATCGCGATCGTCCTCCTCGCGACGGCCCTGTCGCTGCGCTCCCGGCTCAAGGCCCAGCGCGAGCGCCGCCCCGGCGCCAAGGGCGTCGACCCGCTGATGGCCGCTCGCGCGGTCGTCTTCGGCCAGGCGAGCGCCCTGGTGGCCGCCCTGGTCGCGGGCATGTACGGCGGCACCGGCGTGTTCCTCCTGGAATCCCTGGAGGTCCCCGCCCGCCGCGACCAGGCCATCTACGCCGGCTTCTCCGTCCTCGCCGGAATCGGAGTGATAGCGGCCGCCTTCTTCCTGGAGCGCGTCTGCAAGCTCCCGGAGGACGACGACGAACACCACGGCGGCACCGCCCCGGTGGCGTAGCCGGGCGATGCCGCCCCCGGGTGGCTCCAGCGGGCTCCAGCGGGATCTAGCGGGATCTAGCGGGATCTAGCGGGATCTAGCGGGATCTAGCGGGCCATGATGAGGCTCATCGCCTCGTTGCGGGTCGCGGCGTCCCGCAGTTGTCCGCGCACGGCCGACGTGATGGTCTTCGCGCCGGGCTTGCGGATGCCCCGCATGGACATGCACATGTGCTCGCACTCGACGACCACGATCACACCGCGCGGCTCCAGGATCTCCATCAGGGAGTCGGCGATCTGCGTCGTCAGCCGCTCCTGGACCTGGGGGCGCCGGGCGTAGACGTCGACGAGACGGGCCAGCTTCGACAGGCCGGTGATCTTGCCGCTCGTGGACGGGATGTAGCCCACGTGAGCGACCCCCCTGAACGGGACGAGATGGTGTTCACACGTGCTGAACACCTCGATGTCCTTCACCAGGACCATCTCGTCGTGGCCCAGGTCGAACGTCGTCGTCAGCACGTCCTCGGGTCGCTGGACCAGGCCCGCGAATATCTCCTTGTACGCCCGCGCGACCCGCGCCGGCGTCTCCCGCAGGCCCTCGCGGTCCGGGTCCTCGCCGACCGCGATCAGGAGCTCGCGTACGGCGTTCTCCGCGCGCTTCTCGTCGAACTCACCGATCACGCCCTCGCCGTCCAGCGTCACGGGGTCGGTCATCTGGTCCTCGTTCCTGTGGAGCCTGTGCGTGCCTCGACGCGTCCAAAAGGTGCGGGCACACGAAAATGCCGCGCCCCCCAGGCTAGAACCTGGGGGGCGCGGCATCCATTCCGGGCCTGGTGAGGCCGCCCGGAGCCGAGCGGGCTCAGCTCTCCGTGCGGTCCTCCGGGGCCGTCTCCGTGGCCGGGACGGACTCCGTGGCGGTGGCGATGGCCGCCGTCGAACCGTTCGCCCCGTTCGTCAGCGACAGCTCCTTGGGGGAGAGCACCGGCGGGCGGGTGGACGGGGTGCGACGGGAGGAGCCGGTCCACGCGGGGCGGGCCGGGCGCTTCACGATGGGAGCGAAGACCTCGGCGATCTGCTCCTTGCTCAGCGTCTCCTTCTCCAGCAACTGCAGCACGAGCTGGTCGAGCACGTCACGGTTCTCGACCAGGATCTCCCAGGCCTCGTTGTGCGCGTTCTCGATGAGCTTCTTGACCTCTTCGTCGACGAGCGCGGCGACCTCTTCCGAGTAGTCGCGCGGGTGCGACATCTCCCGGCCCAGGAAGGGCTCGGTGTTGTCGCCGCCGAACTTGATCGCGCCGAGGCGCTCGGTCATGCCGTACTGCGTGACCATCGCACGAGCGGTGGCCGTGGCCTTCTCGATGTCGTTCGCGGCACCGGTGGTCGGGTCGTGGAAGACGAGCTCCTCGGCAGCGCGGCCGCCCAGCATGTACGCGAGCTGGTCCAGCATCTCGTTGCGCGTGGTGGAGTACTTGTCCTCGTCCGGCAGGACCATCGTGTAGCCGAGGGCACGGCCGCGCGACAGGATCGTGATCTTGTGGACCGGGTCGGAGTTCGGGGAAGCCGCCGCGACCAGGGCGTGTCCGCCCTCGTGGTACGCGGTGATCTTCTTCTCCTTGTCCGACATGATCCGGGTCCGCTTCTGCGGGCCCGCGACCACACGGTCGATCGCCTCGTCCAGCATGCCGTTGTCGATGAGCTTCTGGTTGCTGCGCGCGGTGAGCAGCGCAGCTTCGTTCAGCACGTTCGCCAGGTCGGCACCGGTGAAGCCCGGAGTCCGGCGGGCCACCGCGGACAGGTCGACGTTCGGAGCGACCGGCTTGCCCTTCTGGTGGACCTTGAGGATCTCCAGACGGCCCTGCATGTCCGGGCGGTCGACCGCGATCTGGCGGTCGAAGCGGCCGGGGCGCAGGAGGGCCGGGTCGAGGATGTCCGGCCGGTTCGTGGCGGCGATCAGGATGACGCCGCCCTTCACGTCGAAGCCGTCCATCTCGACGAGGAGCTGGTTCAGCGTCTGCTCGCGCTCGTCGTGACCGCCGCCGAGGCCGGCGCCGCGGTGGCGGCCGACCGCGTCGATCTCGTCGACGAAGACGATCGCCGGAGCGTTCGCCTTGGCCTGCTCGAACAGGTCACGGACTCGGGAGGCACCGACACCGACGAACATCTCGACGAAGTCGGAACCCGAGATCGAGTAGAAGGGAACGCCCGCTTCGCCCGCGACGGCGCGTGCGAGGAGGGTCTTGCCCGTACCGGGAGGCCCGTAGAGCAGGACGCCCTTGGGGATCTTCGCGCCGACGGCCTGGAACTTCGCCGGCTCCTGGAGGAACTCCTTGATCTCCTGGAGCTCCTCGACGGCCTCGTCCGAGCCCGCGACGTCCGAGAACGTCGTCTTCGGGGTGTCCTTGGTGATGAGCTTCGCCTTGGACTTCCCGAAGTTCATGACCCGGGAGCCGCCGCCCTGCATCTGGTTCATCAGGAACAGGAAGACGACGACGATGAGGACGAAGGGGAGCAGGGAGAGCAGGATCCCGACGAAGGCGTTCTGCTTGGTCGGCGAGACCGTGTAGCCGTCGGGGATCTGCTTGTTCTGGTACTTGTCCTGCAGGGTGTTGGCCAGGGCCACGCCCTGGTCGCCGATGTAGCTCGCCTGGATCTTCGAGCTGCCGTCAACCTTCTCGCCGTCCTTCAGCGAGACCTTGATGACCTGCTCGTCGCCAGTGGTGATCTTGGCTGACTCGACCTTGTTGTCATTGATCGCCTGGACGACCTGGCCGGTGTCCACCGTCTTGTAGCCGCCGGACGAACCGACGACCTGCATCAACACGACCACGGCAAGGACGGCCAGCACGATCCACATGACCGGCCCACGGAAGTATCGCTTCACGTCCATCCATACGGAGCGGTGCCGCCCCGTCCCTCCTGCCATAGTGAGTTTGATAAAGACTGTTCTTCGGACGGTACCCCAGCATTGTCACCCGAAGCCGCAGGGGACTGCTGGCAATCCTGTCCACGCATGCTCCAACGGCGGGAAACCCGCTGGGGTTCCCGATCGTCCTACCAGGACTGAGCGGCCCTCAGGGAGAGGACGCTCAGCCGCCGTAGACGTGAGGCGCGAGCGTACCGACGAACGGGAGGTTGCGGTACTTCTCGGCATAGTCCAGGCCGTAGCCGATGACGAACTCGTTCGGGATGTCGAAGCCGACCCACTCGACGTCGATCGCGACCTTGGCCGCGTCCGGCTTGCGCAGCAGCGTGCACACCTTGAGCGAGGCGGGCTCGCGCGAGCCGAGGTTGGAGATCAGCCAGGACAGGGTCAGCCCGGAGTCGATGATGTCCTCGACGATCAGGACGTGCTTGCCCTTGATGTCGGTGTCGAGGTCCTTGAGGATCCGCACCACGCCGGAGGACTGGGTGCCTGCGCCGTACGACGACACGGCCATCCAGTCCATGGTGACGGGGGTGGACAGCGCACGCGCGAGGTCCGCCATGACCATCACGGCACCCTTGAGCACTCCGACGATCAGCAGGTCCTTGCCCGCGTACTCCGCGTCGATCTTCGCGGCCAGCTCAGCCAGCTTCGCGTCGATCTCTTCCTTGGTGATGAGCACCGACTTGAGGTCGGTGCCCATGTCTTTCGCGTCCACCCGCATCACTTTCGGTCGTCCGTCCCACTTTTTTGGGCTCGTCACCTACAGGGCGCCATGTAACCGGCGACGGTCCCCTTCGGCACGCCCGCGCGGCCGTTCGGACCGACCGCGCCCCGAGTCGAGGGGTCCCGGGGAGCCGCGTGAGCGGCCCCGGTGCGGGGTCCGGATTCAGCCTTGCCGAATCACCAGTCTGCCACCCTGGCGCTGGGCGACGACTTTGCCCGGGAGATTGATGGCCCCCTGGCCGCGCCATCCGGTGATCAGCCGGTCGATCTCCTCGATGTGCCGGGCGAACAGCGAACCGGCCGGAGCGCCCGCCTCGATGGCCGCGCGGCGCAGGATCCGGCGGCGTACGGCGGGCGGCAGGGCGTAGAGCTTGGCGCACTCCAGGAGGCCTGCCGCGTCCCGTACGGACGCCTCCGCCTGACTGGCCCAGGCGTCGAGCGCGTCGGCGTCGTCCCGGGAGAGCTGGGCCGTACGGGCGAGGGCCTCGACGACTCCTTTGCCGAGCGCCTTCTCGAGGGCGGGCAGACCCTCGTGGCGGAGCCGGGAGCGGGTGTAGGCCGGATCGGCGTTGTGCGGGTCGTCCCAGACGGGCAGCGACTGGACCATGCACGCCTTGCGGGCGGTCTGCCGGTCCAGGTGCAGGAAGGGACGGCGGTAGCGGCCGTCGGCCCCCGAGACCGCGGCCATACCGGAGAGGGAGCGGATGCCGGAGCCGCGGGCGAGGCCGAGCAGGACCGTCTCGGCCTGGTCGTCGCGGGTGTGGCCGAGGAGGATCGCGGTGGCGCCGTGGCGCTCCGCGGCCGAGTCCAGGGCGGCGTACCGGGCGTCGCGGGCGGCGGCCTCGGGGCCTCCGTCGCGGCCGACGGTGACGGCGATCGACTCGGCCGGGGCGAGCCCGAGCTCGGTGAGCCGCAGCACGACCTCGTCGGCGCGCAGCCCGGAGCCGGGCTGCAGACCGTGGTCGACGGTGATGCCACCGGCGCGGATGCCGAGTTTGGGGGCTTCGAAGGCGAGGGCGGAGGCGAGCGCCATGGAGTCGGCGCCGCCGGAGCAGGCGACGAGCACGAGCGGCGCCGGGGGGACGTCCTCGCCCGGCCGGGGCCGGGAGCTCGTGTGGGCCTGGTCGTGCGCGGCGCGCGCGGGCACGGCGACGCTGCGCCGCGTCCCGGGGGCGGGGACGCGTTCCGCGTCGGGCGCGCAGGGGCGCGCGGCACCGCGCGCGGGCGTGCGCCGGGTGTCGTGGGCGGGCGGTTGCTCGGTCAGGATGTCGTGGAGTACGCGGCGGACCGCCAGGCGTATCGCTGCGACCGCAGGATGGGGACCCATGTCCGGTTCCCTTCATGAAGTTTTCGGGGGGTGAGCCCGGGGATCTGTCACTCAGAGTGTGTAGATGGTGACAGAACCGGGGCGTTCCCCGAGCATTGCACGCCTACCCATGCTCCACGGTCCCTCGGACGGGTGATAGCAGGAGCGTTTGCCTGCCATCGGCCGGATTCGTTTCACGACCGTCCCGTAGGGTTCACGACTCCGCCTTGCGGTGCACCCGCGCGACCCAGTCCGCCGGTTTGGCGATCTCCGCCTTGGTCGGGAGCGTGTTCGGAGAGGTCCACACACGGTTGAAGCCGTCCATGCCGACCTCCTCGACAACGGCCCGTACGAACCGCTCGCCGTCCCGGTACTGCCTGAGCTTGGCGTCCAGGCCCAGCAGTTTGCGCAGGGCCATGTCGAGGCGGGAGGCCCCCTTGGCGCGGCGCTGCTGGAACTTCTCGCGGATCTCGGCGACGGAGGGGACCACGGCGGGCCCGACGCCGTCCATCACGAAGTCGGCGTGTCCCTCCAGGAGGGACATCACGGCGGTGAGCCGGCCGAGGATCTCGCGCTGGGCGGGCGTCTGCACGATTTCCACGAGGGAACGCCCGCCGTCGTCCTCCTCGGTGTCGGGGCGGGAGCCGGAGAGCGACTGGGCGGCCTCCCTGATGCGCTCCAGGACGGTCATGGGGTCGACCTCGGTCTCCGCCAAGAACGACTGGATTTCGCCCTCCAGGTGGTCGCGCAGCCAGGGCACGGCCGAGAACTGGGTGCGGTGCGTCTCCTCGTGGAGGCACACCCACAGGCGGAAGTCGTGGGGCTGGACGTCGAGTTCGCGCTCCACGTGCACGATGTTCGGGGCGACCAGAAGGAGCCGGCCGCCGCCCTTGCCGGAGGCGGAGGGCGCCCCCGCGGGCAGGTCCCGGGTCGCGGGCGCGAACGTCTCGTACTGGCCGAGGACCCTCGACGACAGGAAGGACAGCAGCATGCCCAGTTCGACGCCGGTGACCTTGCCGCCGACGGCGCCGAGGACGGCTCCGCCCGGGCTGCTCCCGCGCCGCTCCTGCATCTTGTCCAGCAGGGGCTTGAGGATCTCCCGGAACCCGGCGACGTTCGCCCGGACCCAGCCGGGGCGGTCGACGACGAGGACGGGGGTGTCGTGAAGGACGTCATCACCCATGCGGGTGAAGCCCCTGACGTGTTCCTCCGAGGCCTTGGCGTGTCGGCGCAGCTCGGCCACGATGGCCCGGGCCTCGTCACGGCTCACCTCGGGGCCCGGCCGTACGAGCCGGGTCGCGGTCGCCACCGCGAGATTCCAGTCGACCATCCCAGTAGATGCAGCACCACCGATGCTCGTCATGCGTCAACCGTACGTGAGCGGGTCCCGCTGCGGTGAGGGTCCGGCGCCGTCCGCGTCCCGGCCGAGGGGCCGGTGGTGCCTCTGGTTCGCCAGGGGCCGGGAGGGGCCCGATTCCCGGGCCCTGAGGGCGGGAAGGGGCCGCGTCCCGGTCCGGGCCCGCGTCTCGGGCGGGTCGGCCGGGTTCCGCTGCGGCCGGGTTCCGGTGCGGTCGGCCGGATCCCGGTGCGGTCGGATCCCGCTGCGACCGGGTTCCGGTGCGGTCGAGTTCCGGTGCGGTCGGCCGGTCTCGGTGCGGTCGGGTCCCGGTCCGGTCGGCGCTACGGGCAGCCGCACGCCACCAGTGCCGTCGCCGCATGGTCCAACGCGGCCCGCGCCTCCAGGGTGTTCGGGGGGTTGACGGCGTCGGAGGTCAGGAACGCGAAGGCCAGCAGGCGGCCGTCCTTGTCGACGACGGTGCCGGCGAGGGTGTTGACCCCGGTCAGCGTGCCCGTCTTCGCGCGGACGACCCCGGTGGCGGTCGGGGCGTCGGTGTACCGGGTGCTGAGGGTGCCCGTGAAGCCGGCGACGGGCAGGCCGGTGAGGACCGGACGGAGCTCGGGGTGGGCCGGGTCGCCGGCCTTGGCCAGCAGGGCCGCGAGCAGGTCGGCGGAGAGCCGGTCGGCGCGGTTCAGGCCGCTGCCGTCCGCGAACCGCGCCCCGGCCAGCGGGAGTCCGGCCTTCTGGAGCTGGGTGCGGATCGCCTTCGCGTCGCCGTCGAAGCTGGCCTTCTCGCCGGAGGCGAGGGCGACCTGGCGGGCCAGGGCCTCGGCGATGTCGTTGTCACTGTTGGTCAGCATCCGCTCGACCAGGGCGGACAGCGGCGGCGAGGAGACGGAGGCGAGGGCCTGGGAACGGCTCGTCGCCTTCGAGGGGCCGGGCGCGGTCGCGGTGACACCGTGGTCGTGCAGCAGGTCGGCGAACGTCCGCGCGGCGTCCGCGGCCGGGTCCGGGGCACGCCTGGCCGTCCCGCTGGTCGAGCGGTCGAGGCGGCCCTCGTCGACCATCAGCGGGGTGACCTTCGCGATGTTGTCGTTGACCCCGATGGGGTGAAGGTCGGGGCCCGAGTACAGCGAGGTGTCGTAGGAGAGCGTCACGTGGTCCATGTGACGGGCCTTCAGGGCGGTGGCCGTCTTCTCCGCGAGGGTGCTCAGGTCGGCCCAGCCGTCCGTGGGCTTGCGGGCGGTCAGGGTGGGGTCGCCGCCGCCGACGAGCACGACCTCCTTGGTGTCGGGCTCCAGCACCGCACGCGTCTGGATGCGGTGGTCGGGCCCCAGCGCCGTGAGGGCGGCGACGGCGGTGGCGATCTTCGTGGTGGAGGCCGGCGTCTGGACCTGCTCGGCGCCCTTGCCGTACAGCCGCTCGCCGGTCGCCACGTCGATCACGACGGCGGTGCGCACCGAGCCGAGGACGGGGTTGGACAGCAGCGGGTCGAGGACGCCCGCGAGGGCCTTCCCGGTGGGCGCGGGCCCGGTGCCCGCCCGGCCGCCGAGCCCGGCGAGGACGGAGGCGGCGCTGGGAGCGGGCCGGGGGGACGTCCGGTGCGTACCGGACGTACGTGCGTGATGTGTGCCACCCTCCGGCGCCCGCGATGCGGCCCAGTCCCGCTCGGCCGTACGCTGACCGGTGGAGTCCCAGGGACCGGCCACGGTCACCGCCCCGGCCGCGAGTGCCAGGCCGGCGGTCGCGGCAACGGCTGTGAGCTGCGGTGTCGTCAATCGCCCGGCACGCGGCCGGACGGCTTGGGTGACCCGCGCCACATGCGGTCTCACCATCCGCGCGACCCGCACCACATGCGGTCTCGCGGCCCGCCAAGCCCTCAGCTCTGGCACGACCACCAGCCCCTTTCGCGATCACCCACCTGCGTGAGGGACACTTAATCACCAGAACTATGTGCTGATCATGGAGGAGCCACCGGTGGAGTTCGACGTCACGATCGAGATTCCGAAGGGTTCACGGAACAAGTACGAGGTGGACCACGAGACCGGTCGGATCCGTCTGGACCGTCGACTCTTCACCTCGACCAGCTACCCGGCCGACTACGGCTTCGTCGAGAACACCCTCGGCGAGGACGGCGACCCGCTGGACGCGCTGGTCATCCTGGACGAGCCGACCTTCCCGGGCTGCCTCATCCAGTGCCGCGCGATCGGCATGTTCCGTATGACGGACGAGGCCGGCGGCGACGACAAGCTGCTGTGCGTCCCCGCGCACGACCCGCGCGTGGAGCACCTGCGCGACATCCACCACGTGTCGGAGTTCGACCGCCTGGAGATCCAGCACTTCTTCGAGGTCTACAAGGACCTGGAGCCCGGCAAGTCCGTCGAGGGCGCCGACTGGGTCGGCCGCGCGGACGCCGAGGCCGAGATCGAGCGGTCCTACAAGCGCTTCAAGGACCAGGGCGGTCACTGACCCCCGAGGGCGGGGTCACCGCCCTTCGCGGGCGGTCTCCGACCTCCGCGCTCTTCCGAACGGGCCGCGTCACCCCCAGGGGTCACGCGGCCCGTTCGTGTGTCCGTACGCATACTGAGGCATACGGAAGGCAAGAAGAACAGCCACACAGACGGGAAAGGCGAGGCTGGAGTTGGTGGCGGACCCGGAAGCGGAAGACCGCAAGCCGCACTCGGACGAGGCGAGGAGTGCTTTCAGCCCGCCCGCGGGTGTGGCGTCGCCGGGACCGGTGGCGGCCGAGGACGAATCCTCGACGACATCGGAGTTCGCGCTCCCCCAGGGCCTCGACGCGCCGCAGTCCGCCGGGCCCGGGCACGAGGGCTCGGCGTTCAGCACACCGCGCACCTACAGCGCCCGGCAGGCACCTCCCGCGTTCACGCCCGCGACCGGGATCCCCATGGTCAGCCTGACCAAGGACGCGCCCTGGCAGGACCGCATGCGCACGATGCTGCGCATGCCGGTGACCGAGCGGCCCGCGCCCGAGCCCGTGCACAAGGAGGACGAGTCGGGGCCCGCCGTCCCGCGCGTCCTCGACCTGACCCTGCGCATCGGCGAGCTGCTCCTGGCGGGCGGCGAGGGCGCCGAGGACGTGGAGACGGCGATGTTCGCCGTGTGCCGCTCCTACGGCCTCGACCGCTGCGAGCCGAACGTCACCTTCACCCTGCTGTCGATCTCGCACCAGCCGTCCCTGGTGGACGACCCGGTGACCGCGTCACGGACGGTACGCCGCCGGGGCACCGACTACACGCGCCTGGCGGCCGTCTACCGGCTCGTCGACGACCTCAGCGACCCGGAGACCGCGATCCCGCTGGAGGAGGCCTACAGGCGCCTCGCGGAGATGCGGCGCAACCGGCACCCCTACCCGGGCTGGGTGCTGACGGCCTCCGGAGGGCTGCTGGCCGGCGCGGCTTCGGTGCTCGTCGGCGGTGACGCGATCGTGTTCGTCGCCGCCGCGCTCGGCGCGATGCTCGGCGACCGGCTGGCCTGGCTGTGCGCGGGACGCGGACTGCCGGAGTTCTACCAGTTCACGGCCGCCGCGATGCCGCCCGCCGCGATAGGGGTGGCGCTCACGGTGGCGCACGTCGACGTGAAGGCGTCCGCCGTCATCACCGGTGGGCTCTTCGCGCTGCTGCCGGGACGGGCGCTCGTCGCCGGGGTGCAGGACGGGCTGACCGGCTTCTACATCACCGCGTCCGCGCGCCTGCTCGAAGTCATGTACTTCTTCGTGGGCATCGTCGTCGGCGTCCTTGTGGTGCTCTATTTCGGCGTGAAGCTGGGCGCGCAGCTCAACCCGGACGCGGCGCTGAACATCTCGGAGCGGCCGCTGCTCCAGATCGCCGCGTCGATGCTGCTGTCGCTCACCTTCGCGATCCTGCTCCAGCAGGAACGTTCCACTGTCCTGGCGGTGACCCTCAACGGGGGCGTGGCCTGGTCGGTGTACGGGGCGATGCACTACGCGGGCGGGATATCGCCGGTGGCCTCCACGGCCGTCGCCGCGGGCCTGGTGGGCCTCTTCGGGCAGTTGCTCTCGCGCTACCGGTTCGCTTCGGCGCTGCCCTACACGACGGCCGCCATCGGGCCGCTGCTGCCCGGTTCGGCGACCTACTTCGGACTGCTGTCGATCGCGCAGAACAACGTCGACAAGGGACTGGTGTCGCTCACCAAGGCCGCGGCCCTCGCCATGGCCATCGCGATCGGCGTGAACCTGGGGTCGGAGATCTCGCGGCTGTTCCTGCGTCTGCCGGGCGGCTCCGCCGGCGGCCGGCGGGCCGCCAAGCGGACACGCGGGTTCTGAGGGCGCGTCCCGGCGGCCCGCGCCGGGCGGAGGCCCGGTCCGCCGGGCGGAGGCCCGGTCCGGGGAGGACCGGGCGGGTGCCTCAGTTCTGCGCGGGGCCCTGGCCGTACGGGTACTGGTCGGCGTCGTACGGACGGCGGGGGTGGCCCTGGGGGTGCTGCTGCGGGTGCTGCTGGGGGTTGGCCTGGCCCTGGTCGTAGCCCTGCTGGTAGCCCTGGTCGTACTGCTGCTGGTCGTAGCCGTAGCCCTGGTCCGAGCCGTACGGCTGCTGGGGCTGGGGCTGGTACTGCTGGGGCGGCCGGGGCTGGTGCTGGGACGGCTGCGGGTGCTGGGGCTGCTGGTACTGCTGCTGGGCCGGGTACGGGTCGCCCTGCCGGCCGTAGCCCTGCCCCGGGTTCCCATAGGAGCGGCCCTGGCCCTGGCCCTGGTCGCCGTACGACTGACCCTGGTTCCCGTACGACGACTGGCCCTGACCCTGGTTCCCGTACGACGACTGGCCCTGACCCTGGTTCCCGTACGACTGGTCCTGACCCTGATGGCCGTACGACTGGTCCTGGCCCTGGTGGCCGTACGACTGGCCGTGGCCCCCGTCGCCGTAGGGACGGGCCT
The DNA here is from genome assembly GCF_042790435.1 of Streptomyces sp. NPDC056738. Taxonomy (NCBI): domain Bacteria; kingdom Bacillati; phylum Actinomycetota; class Actinomycetes; order Kitasatosporales; family Streptomycetaceae; genus Streptomyces; species Streptomyces sp. NPDC056738. The sequence goes on along the minus strand of NZ_JBHTZF010000004.1, from coordinate 596,241 downwards.
GGTGGCCGCCGCCGTACGGCGAGTCCTGGCCCTCGTGGACCGGCGGGACGCGCAGCGGCCTGGTCGCGTCGTCCATGACGGGTGCGGCGGGGCGGGTGCGGGCGGCCTCGGACGGGGCCGGGAAGGGCTCCTGGAAGTCCTGCGGCTCCTCGGCCTGCGGCGGGTTCTTCTTGGCCTGGGAGCGGGCGCGCAGGAACTCGATGATGATCGGGACCACCGAGACGAACACGATCAGGATCAGGATCAGTTCGATGTGCTTGTTGACGAACTCGATCTTGCCGAGCCAGGAACCGAGCAGCGTGACGCCCGCGCCCCACAGGACGCCGCCGATGACGTTGAAGGTGAGGAACGGGCGGTACCGCATGCCGCTGACGCCCGCGATGATCGGCGTGAACGTGCGCACGACGGGCACGAAGCGGGCCAGCACCAGGGACTTGGGACCGTACTTCTCGAAGAACTCGTTGGCCTTGACCACGTTCTCCTGCTTGAACAGGCGGGAGTCCGGGCGGGTGAACAGCGAGGGGCCGACCTTCTTGCCGAAGAGGTAGCCCGCCTGGTCGCCGAGGATCGCGGCGAGACAGATCAGCGGGACCGCCGCCCACAGCGGGAAGTCCATGGCGTCCGTGGCGATCAGCAGACCGCAGGTGAACAGCAACGAGTCACCCGGCAGGAAGAAGCCGATGAGCAGGCCGGACTCCGCGAACACCACCAGCAGCAGGCCCCAGATGCCGAAATTGTCCAGGAGCGTGTTCGGATCAAGCCAACTGGGACCGAGGGCAAGCGTCATCACGGGTCCGGGCTCCTGAGGGGTGAAGGGAGGTACGGCGGTCCTGTACGGCCGGCCAAAGCTATCAACGCAATGTGTCGACGCCAGGTTCCACCCGTGACTCCAGGATGCACTGTGCGACGACTGGGACAAAGCTGTGGACCATGGGCATCGATGAATACGGCGGCGGCCAGGGTCCCCACGCGGACGTCATGGTCGTGACGACGAACGACGTTCCCGGCCACCGCGTCGAGCAGGTCATCGGCGAGGTCTTCGGACTCACGGTCCGCTCACGGCATCTGGGCAGCCAGATCGGCGCGGGCCTGAAGTCGATGATCGGCGGTGAGCTCAAGGGGCTCACCAAGACGCTGGTGGAGACCCGCAACCAGGCCATGGAACGGCTCGTCGAGCAGGCACGCGCGCGTGGCGCCAACGGCGTGCTCATGTTCCGCTTCGACGTCTCCGAGGCGGCGGACGTGGGCACGGAGGTCTGCGACTATGGCACGGCCGTGGTCCTGGTGAAGGAGTAGGCGCAGCGCGCGACGCCCGGCATCGGCACGGGCCGCCCACCGGTCAGGGGGCGGCAGGCCCACCCGGTCAGGGGCACGTCTCGGTGAGAGGCACGCGACGCGCGCGCGTAAGGGGCGCCCGCAGTGGCGGACGCCCCTTACCGGTCAGGCCTCCCCGGGGTGCCGGGCCGCGTTCGCCGTGATCGCGTCCCTCAGGTGCTCGGCCAGCCCCGGCCGCATGGAGTCGTAGAACGCCTTGAACCGTTCGTCCGCGACGTACATCTCGCCGAGACCCCGGTGGATCTCGTACGTGCAGGTGTAGAACCACTTGGTGATGTGCTGCCGGTGTTCCTCGGCCATGTCCATGGCCCGCGTGCCGTCCGGCCGCTCCCCGTCCGCCATCAGGGCGTCGTAGCGCTCGCCCCAGGAGGCCACCTCGGCCTGCATGCGCTTCCAGTCGTCCTTGGTGTAGCGGGCGGTGCGGCGCTGCGACTCGGCGTACGTCTCCGTGCCGCCCCAGCGGCGTTCGGCCTCCTCGGCGTGCTCCTCGGGGTCCTTGTCGCCGAAGACCTCGAACTTCTCCTCGGGGGTGAGGTTGATGCCCATCGTGCGTGCCTCCATGGCGTGCTCCACGGCCGCGGCCATCTTCTGCAGCTTCTCGATCCGGGCGGTCAGCAGCTCGTGCTGGCGGCGCAGGTGCGCGCGCGGGTCCGCCTCCGGGTCGTCGAGCAGGGCGGCGACCTCGTCGAGCGGGAAGCCGAGCTCCCGGTAGAACAGGATCTGCTGCAGCCGGTCGAGATCGGCGTCGCTGTAGCGCCGGTGGCCCGCGTGACTGCGTTCCCCCGGCGCGAGCAGACCGATCTCGTCGTAGTGGTGCAGCGTGCGCACCGTGACTCCGGCGAATCCGGCGACCTGGCCCACTGAGTAACCCACTTCCGCTCCTTCCTCGGTACGCCCTTCACGATGGGGCCTGACGTGACGTGAGGTGCAAGCCCGAAGTGCCGGGCCCGGCCGGGTCGGTGGCGACGCTCGGGATGTTATGTCCGATTCGCGCGCTTAGGGTGAGCCCGTGACCCACGAAGCGGCTCCCCCGGGACCGGCCCCCGCCCGGGCGACGCCCGCACGGACGCTGCTGCCGCTGTTCCTTCCGGCCGTGGTCGTCGGCGCGATCTCGAGCCTCCTCTACATCGGGGTGAGCAAGCTCGCCGACCGGCTCAAGGACGTGCTCTGGACCGACCTGCCGGACGCGCTCGGCATCGGCGGATACTCCTCGCTCTGGATGATCGTCATGCTCACCACCACCGGCATCCTGGTCGGTCTGGTGGTGTGGAAGGCCCCGGGGCACGCGGGCCCCGATCCGGCCACGGTGGGGCTCCAGGCGGAACCGATGGCCCTCTACATCCTTCCCGGGCTGCTGGTGGCGACCATGCTGATGCTGGCGGGCGGTCCGAGCCTCGGTCCCGAGAACCCGATCATCGCCACCAACGTCGCGCTGGCGTTCTGGGCGGGCCGCCGGTTCGCGCCCGCGGCCCCCGGGGAGCTGTGGATGATGCTGGCCGAGGCGGGGACCATCGGCGCCCTGTTCGGCACCCCCGTCGCCGCGGCGCTCGTCATCTCCGAGGCGCTCGCCGGACGGCAGGTCAGGGGCATGCTGTGGGACAACCTCTTCGCGCCGCTGACGGCCGCCTCGGTGGGCTCGATCACGACGGCGCTGCTGGGCCACGCGAGTTTCGACCTGGGGCTGCCCCCGCTCGGCAGCCCTGGCTGGGCCGATGTGCTGTCCGCGGTGGTCGTCGCCTCGGCCGCGGCCGTGCTCGGCCTGGCCGGGGTCTACGCCTTCCCCTACGTGCACAAGGCCTTCTCCCTCCTGCGCCATCCCATGGCCGCCCTGCCCGTCGGCGGGCTCGTCCTCGGCCTGCTGGGCTGCCTGGGCGGGCCGCTGACGCTGTTCAAGGGCCTGGACCAGGTCGCCGAGATCGCCCACGACCCGGACGGCTGGTCGGCGGGCCGGTTCGCCCTCATGGCCGTGGTGAAGCTGGCCGCGCTCGTCGTCGCGGCGTCCTGCGGATTCCGTGGCGGCCGGATCTTCCCCGCCGTCTTCATCGGCGCCTCGTTCGGCCTGTGCGCCCACGCGCTGGTGCCGGCGGTCGAGCCGTCGCTGGGACTGGCCGCGGGGGTCCTGGGCACGCTTCTCGCGACCACCCGGCAGGGCTGGGTGAGCCTGTTCACGGCCGCGGTCCTGGTGTCCTCGCCGTCGATCATCGCCCTCCTCTGCATCGCCTCCCTGCCCGCCTGGCTGCTGGTGACCGGGCGGCCGCAGATGCAACTGCGCAAGGACGGAAGCGCGGTCCGGTGAACCGCCGGGGCGCCCTCGTCCGATGAACAAATGGGACGCCCGTCCCGCAGACCGTTGGGAGAAGCCCGTGCCGCTCCACCAGGGCCAGCAGAAGCCCGATGCCCACCCCCACTCCGTCAACCCCTTCTACGGCGAGGCCAACCCGGTCAGCGGCATGGTCCAGGCGCCGCCCAAGCACCGCCTCCCGGACGGCCCGCTGCCGCCGACGACCGCGCTCCAGCTCGTCCACGACGAGCTCATGCTGGACGGGAACTCCCGGCTGAACCTCGCCACCTTCGTCACCACCTGGATGGAACCGCAGGCGGGCGTCCTGATGGCGGAGTGCCGGGACAAGAACATGATCGACAAGGACGAGTACCCCCGGACGGCCGAACTGGAGCGGCGCTGTGTGTCGATGCTCGCCGACCTGTGGAACGCGCCGGATCCGTCGGCCGCGGTGGGCTGCTCCACGACCGGGTCGAGCGAGGCGTGCATGCTCGCCGGCATGGCGCTGAAGCGGCGCTGGACCCAGCGCAACGCGGACCGCTACCCGGGCGCCCGGCCCAACCTCGTCATGGGCGTGAACGTCCAGGTGTGCTGGGAGAAGTTCTGCAACTTCTGGGAGGTCGAGGCCCGCCAGATCCCCATGGAGGGCGACCGGTTCCACCTCGACCCGGAAGCGGCGGCCGCGCTGTGCGACGAGAACACGATCGGGGTGGTCGGCATCCTCGGCTCGACCTTCGACGGGTCCTACGAACCGATCGAGGAGCTGTGCGCGGCCCTGGACCGGCTCCAGGAGCGCACCGGACTCGACATCCCGGTCCACGTCGACGGCGCGTCCGGCGCGATGATCGCGCCGTTCCTGGACGAGGACCTGGTCTGGGACTTCCGGCTGCCGAGGGTCTCGTCGATCAACACCTCGGGCCACAAGTACGGCCTGGTCTACCCCGGCGTCGGCTGGGCGCTGTGGCGGACGGCGGCCGAGCTGCCGGAGGAACTGGTCTTCCGGGTGAACTACCTGGGCGGCGACATGCCGACCTTCGCGCTCAACTTCTCCCGCCCCGGCGCGCAGGTCGTCGCGCAGTACTACACGTTCCTGCGGCTGGGCCGGGAGGGCTACAGAGCCGTGCAGCAGACGACCCGGGACGTGGCACGCGCCCTCGCCGAACGCGTGGACTGCCTGGGCGACTTCCGGCTCATCACCCGAGGGGACGAACTGCCGGTCTTCGCCTTCACGACGGCGCCCGAGGTCACGGCGTTCGACGTGTTCGACGTGTCCCGCAGAATGCGCGAGACCGGCTGGCTGCTGCCCGCGTACACCTTCCCCGAGAACCGCGAGGACCTGTCCGTGCTGCGCGTGGTGTGCCGCAACGGCTTCTCGTCCGACCTCGCCGACCTGTTCATCGAGGACCTGACCCGGCTGCTCCCCGAACTGCGCCGCCAGCCCCACCCCCTGACCCACGACAAGGAGGCGGCGACGGCCTTCCACCACTGAGGGCCGGCCCGGCCCACCTTCCCCGGCCGCCGGCTCCGGGCCGGGCCACCCGGGACCGGTGGGTCCCAGGCAGCCCGGCGGCCCCGCCCCGGGTCGTTCCGTCAGCGGCTCAGGCGGGCGAAGCGCCGTACCGCCAGCGGGAAGAAGACGGCGAGCAGGGCCAGTGGCCACAGGATCGCGGCGCCGATGTGGCCCGGTTCGCCGCCCGGTCCGCCGAACAGGTCGCGGACGGCCGTGGCCGTCTGGGACATGGGGTTCCAGCCGACCACCGTGCCCAGCCAGCCGGGCATGGAGTCGGGGGAGGCGAAGACGTTGGACAGGAAGCCGACGGGCCACACCAGGATCTGCACGGCCTGCACCAGTTCCGGCTTGCCGGCCACCATCGCCAGGTGGATACCGATCCACAGCATGGCGAAGCGGAGGAGCAGAAGCAGCCCCATCGCTCCGAGGAACGCCCCGGGGGTGCTGTCGGGACGCCAGCCGAGCGCGTACCCGACCCCGGTCAGCACGGCCAGGCTCACCGCGGACTGAACCATGTCGGCGGCCGAACGGCCCACGAGGACGGCCCCGTTCGCCATCGGCAGGGAACGGAAGCGGTCGATGACGCCCTTGCCGAGGTCCTGGGTGACGGCCAGCATCGTGCCTTCAAGGCCGAACGCCATGGTCAGGGTGAGCATGCCCGGCACCAGGTACCCGACGTAGTCGCCCTCGACGTCCCGGCCGCCACCGACCAGATATCCGAACATCAGGAGCAGCATCACGGGGAACACCAAGCCGACCGCCGCCTGGACGGGCTGCCGTGCCCAGCGGGCGAATTCGCGGCGGGTCATCGTCCAGCAGTCGGAGAACAACCTTGCTCCCGCGCCGGGTTCGCGCGGCCCGCCAGGACCCGCCGGCCGCCTGGATGTCCGATTCCCTGCGCGGAAGGTGTCGTACGTCGTGTTCACACGGCCTCCTTGGTACGCGATGTCTCCCCGGTGAGGTGCAGGAACACCTCGTCCAGCGTCGGGCGCCGCAGCGCGATGTCCTCCGCCTCGATCCCGGCCTCCTCAAGGGCGCGCACGACCGCGGCGAGGGCCGCCATGCGGTCGGCGACCGGAGCGCTGAGCAGCCGGCGGTCCGCGTCGACCGAGACCCCCTCGCCCGCAAACGGCAACAGGGTCACGGCGGCGCCCAGCAGGCCCGCGTCACGCAGCACCACGTCGATGCGGTCGCCGCCCGTCCGGGACTTCAGTTCGTCGGCCGTGCCGTCCGCGATGACCCGCCCGCGGTCGACGACCGAGATACGGTCGGCGAGCTGATCGGCCTCCTCCAGGTATTGCGTGGTGAGCAGCACCGTCGTGCCGCCGCCGACCAGGGAGCGCACCGCCGCCCACACCTCCGCCCGGCCGCGCGGGTCGAGCCCGGTCGTCGGCTCGTCCAGGAACAGGACCTCGGGGTCGGTGATGAGCGACGCGGCCAGGTCCAGGCGGCGCCGCATGCCGCCGCTGTACGTGCGGACGGCCTTGCGGCCGGTGGCGTCCAGGCCGAAGCGCTCCATGAGTTCGCCGGCCCGTGTCCGAGCGGCGCGGGAGCCCAGATGATGAAGGCGTCCGAACATCTCCAGGTTCTGCCCGCCACCGAGCTCCTCGTCGAGCGCGGCGTGCTGGCCGAGCAGGCCGATGCGCGACCGCACCCGGCGGGCCTCGCGCGCCACGTCGTACCCGGCGACCTCCACCCGGCCACCGTCCGGGCGCAGCAGCGTCGACAGGACCCGGACCAGAGTCGTCTTGCCCGCCCCGTTGGGGCCGAGCAGCGCGTGCACCGTGCCGTGCCCCGCGCACAGGTCCAGTCCGTCCAGCGCGTGATGGTCCCCGTACCGCTTGCGTACGCCTTCGACGACGATCGCTTCGGTCATCCCGCTCCCTCCGTTCCGGCCCGCTTCCGAGCCGGTCCACAGCCGGTCCCCGATCCGGTAATCAAACTTGACTACCAATCCACGAGAACGGAGGTTAAGCCCGGCCCAGGCGTTAGTCAAACTTGATTAGTGGCTCGGTGGAGTCGCGGAGCCGGCGGGGTCAGGACGCGTCCTCCGGATGCCTCTCCCCCGTCGCGTACGGGTTCTCCTGGTCGTCGCGGAGAACCCCGACGAACGGTGCGCCCTCCCCGGCGAAGGTGTAGGCGCCGCCCTCGACGCGGGCGATCAGGCCGCGGGTCCACGCCGCGTCGGCGTCGGCCGAGTGGACCCAGAGATCCATGATCTCGCCGATGTGCCCGAGCTGGGCGGGACCGCCCTCGGGCACGTAGTGCTCGGTGACGGCCGTACGCCACTGCTCGATCCCGCGGATCCGCTCCTTCAGGAGGGCCACCGCCTCGCCCCTCGGCAGGTCGACGATGAAGCCGATGCCCGCCGAGCGGACGTCCATCTTCTGGTCGTAGGACGTCAGGGACTCGCGCAGCAGCGCCAGGTACTCCTCGGTCCCCGCGGGCGTGATCTCGTACTCGGTGCGCGGCGGCCCGCCGGCGGTGGACGGCGCGATCTCGTGGGCGCGCAGCAGTCCTTGCTTGGCCATCTGCTTGAGCGCGTGATAGATCGAGCCGGGCTTGGCGTTGGACCACTCGTGCGCGCCCCAGTACTCCAGGTCGTTGCGCACCTGATAGCCGTGGGCCCGCCCGTGCTGGCGGACCGCGCCGAGCACGAGGAGACGGATCGCTGACATGCCGTCCAGCCTAGGGGTGGTGCGGTCAGCCCCAGGTGGAGCCCTGCTCCAGTGCCACGAGTTCGAAGGCCGTCTTGCCGTCCAGGGACTCGCGGATGATGTCGGCGTGCCCGGCGTGCCGGGCCGTCTCGCGGATCAGGTGGAGGGCCAGCCAGCGCATCGACACGCGGCCCTCGGGCGGGAACCACGGGTCCGGTGGGAGCGCGAAGGTGTCGTCGAGGCTCGGCACCGAGCGCAGGAAGGCCTCCGTCTCGGCGGCGACCTTCTCCCAGTACGCGAGCTGCGAGGCGACCGTCTCGCCGTCGGCGAGGACGAAGCACTCGTGCCAGTTCGACTCGTCCCGCCGGACGGCCGGCGGCTCGCCCTTGGCCCGGGCGATCCAGCCCTGCTCGACCTCGGCGACATGCTTGAGCAGCCCGCCCAGGGACAGTTCGCTGGCGCTCGGCCGGCTCGCGGCCTGCTCCTCCGTCAGTCCGAGGAGCGACCGGCGGATGCCGCCGCGCTGCTCCTCGATGAACGCGAGCAGCGCCCCGCGCTCGTCGCCCCGCTCTTCCGCTCGCACATGCGTGACCATGACCGGCCGCCTTTCATCGGGTCCTTCCGACTGACACCGACGACGCTACGGACCCTTGCGGTCAGTTCCTGTCCGCAAGGGTCCGGGCACGCTGGAGGATCACGCGAAGGCGGCTCAGAAGGGGAAGCGGCTCCGCCCGTGCTGCACCGAGATCCACTTCGTCGTGGTGAAGGAGTCGACCGTCGTCTCGCCGTTCAGGCGGCCGATGCCGGAGTGCTTCTCGCCGCCGAAGGGGACGAGGGGTTCGTCGTGGACGGTGCCGTCGTTGACGTGGAACATGCCGGTGTCGATCTGCTTGGCGAAGTTCACGCCGCGCTCGATGTCAGCCGTGTGGACGGCGCCCGAGAGGCCGTACGGGGTGTCGTTGACGATCCGCACCGCGTCCTCCTCCCCGTCGAACGGGACGAGGAAGACGACCGGGCCGAAGACCTCCTGGCGCAGCAGGTCCGAGCCGGCGGGGACACCGGTCAGGACGGAGGGCTCGACCAGGTTGTCCGTGGTGGTGCCGTGCACCAGGGCGGTGGCGCCCTCGGCGATCGCCTGCTCGACGACGTTCGCCAGCGCGTCGGCCTGGGAGGAGTTGATGACCGGGCCGATGACCGTCTGCGGGTCCCTCGGGTCACCGGCCTTCAGCGTCCTGACCTTGGCGACGAACTTCTCGGTGAACTCGGCCTCGATCGAGCGGTCCACGAGCACGCGGTTGGCGGCCATGCAGACCTGACCCTGGTGGACGTAACGGCTGAAGACCGCCGCGTCGACCGCGTAGTCGATGTCCGCGTCCTCCAGGACCACCAGGGCGCTGTTGCCGCCCAGTTCGAGCACCGAGCGCTTGAAGTTCGCGGCGCAGACCGTGGCGACGTGCCGGCCGACCTTGTCGGAGCCGGTGAAGGAGATGACCTTCGGGACCGGGTGCTCGATGAAGGCGTCGCCGATCTCGGCGATGTCGGTGATGACGACGTTGAGGAGGCCGCCGGGCAGGCCCGCGTCCTCGAAGATCTTCGCGACCAGCGAGCCGCCGACGATCGGGGTGTTCTGGTGCGGCTTCAGGACCACGCCGTTGCCGAGCGCGAGCGCGGGGGCGACGGACTTCACCGACAGCAGGAAGGGGAAGTTGAAGGGGCTGATGACGCCGACGACACCGACGGGGACGCGGTAGAGGCGGTTCTCCTTGCCGTCGACCGGCGAGGGGATGATCTTCCCCTCGGGGCGCAGCGCGAGCTGGACCGACTCCCGCAGGAACTCCCGCACGAGGTGCAGCTCGAAGGCCGCCTTGAGGCGGGTGCCGCCGAGCTCGGCGATGATCACATCGGTGATCTCCGCCTCGCGCTCGTCGATGATCGCGAGCGCCTTCTCGAAGACCGCGCGGCGCGCGTACGCGTTGGTCGCGCCCCACTTCTTCTGGGCGCGCTCGGCCGCGCGATAGGCGTCGTCGACCTCTTCGACCGTGGCTATCGTGATCGACGCCAGCTTCTCGCCGTCGTACGGGTTGAAATCGATGATGTCCCAGGAGCCTGTGCCCGGGCGCCACTCGCCGTCGATGTACTGCTGGGCCAGGTCGGTGAAGTAGGACGACATGTGCTCCCTCAATCCCTGTGCTGCCGAGACAGTCCTTGGCCCGGGTCAGCAGACATCCGATCACGGTCTGATCACATGTCATCGTACTTGTGTTTCAAGGGAGTTGAAGGAGACCAGAGAAGTCCGCGGCTGCTCCTGGGAAGGTCAGGAGAGCTGGAGCAGCCCGCGCAGCAGATCACGGCTCTCGGCCGGCCCGGGGCTGTCCTGCTGGAGCTGCTTGAGCGCGCCCTCGTACTGGTTGACGTCCTCGCGCTTGTCCAGATAGAGCGCGCTGGTGAGCTGCTCCAGATAGACGACGTCCGACAGATCGGACTCGGGGAAGCTCAGGATGGTGAACGCGCCGCTCTCGCCCGAGTGGCCGCCGAAGCTGAACGGCATGACCTGGAGCCGCACGTTGGGCCGCTCGGAGACGTCGATCAGGTGCTGGAGCTGTCCGCGCATCACCTCGCGGTCGCCGTAAGGGCGGCGCAGCGCGGCCTCGTCGAGGACGATGTGGAACTCGGGGGCGTTCTCGGAGACGAGGTACTTCTGGCGCTCCAGGCGCAGGGCCACACGCCGGTCGACGTCGGCGGCGGAGGCGCCCTTCATCCCGCGCCGGACGACGGCGTGCGCGTACGCCTCGGTCTGGAGCAGGCCGTGCACGAACTGCACCTCGTACACCCGGATCAGGTGGGCCGCGCCTTCCAGACCGACATAGGTGGGGAACCAGCTCGGCAGGACGTCGGAGTAACTGTGCCACCAGCCCGCGACGTTGGCCTCCTTGGCGAGCGAGACCAGGGAGGTGCGCTCGGCCTCGTCCGTGATGCCGTAGAGCGTCAGCAGATCCTCGACGTCGCGGGTCTTGAAGCTCACCCTTCCCAACTCCATACGGCTGATCTTCGATTCGGAGGCGCGGATCGAGTAGCCGGCCGCTTCACGGGTGATGCCACGCGCCTCACGCAGGCGCCGCAGATGTGACCCCAGCAGCATGCGCCGCACCACCGAGCCGCTCGACTCACCAGCGCTCACGTTCGTCAGCCTCCCCAACCGTCTTCCAGACGCCGCAGTCTGCCACTAAAACACTTCAAGCAGTACTCGTTCAGTTACGGAAACGGAAAGCAGCCAAAGCAGAAGCACAGAAAAGGATCAGTGAAGCGTCGACTGCTGAGAATAAGGTGAAGGAAGAAATGACCAAGAAGTAGCAGAGGAAGGCCCAATTCGGGCGCGTGCACGTGCATCTGCCCTTGCATCTGCTGTACGCATTCGGAACCATGGTCCCCGCGCCACCGCTGCATCGCAACGACCGCGAACACCCGGGAGTGCCTCGCATGGGGACGAATGGATCGACCATGCTCGAACCCTTACGGCAGGGACTTCCGCCTCTCGATCCCGCGGCCGTGTCCAGCGCCGCCTCGTGCGCCTTGCCCGCCCGCTACGAAGCGGTGCGCGAGGCCCGGCAGTTCACCCGCGGCACGTTGGACCAGTGGGAGATCGGCGACCGTTTCGACGATGTCTGCCTGGTGGTCTCCGAGCTCGTCACCAACGCCCTGCGGCACGCGCTGCCCGCGGACACGCCCCGCAAGGACGACCAAGGGCCGCCCGTACGGCTGCACTTGATGAGGTGGACCTCACGACTGGTGTGCGCGGTGCGCGACCCCAGCCACGAGAGCCCGGTCGCCGGCGACTCGGACGACTTCGCGGCGGAGTCGGGGCGCGGCCTCTTCCTGGTCGACTCGTTCTCCGACAGCTGGGGCTGGCACCCGCTCGCCGGAACGCTCAGCGGCAAGGTCGTCTGGGCGCTGTTCCGGCTGGGAGCACAGCCGGACACGGCCGCGCTCTCCCCCGAATAGCAACCGCGGCGCCTTTTGGCGCCGCGGTTCTACGCGCGTTACTGAACGCAGAGTGAGGTTCACCCTCGGTTTACGCCGCCCGTACCCTCGCCGGCTCTCGGCGACCCATCGGTTCGGGACGGTTCGGGATCACGGCTGTCAGCCCGCGATCAGGTGGTCGAACTCGCCGTCCTTGATGCCCAGGAGCATGGCTTCGATCTCGGCGCGCGTGTAGACGAGCGCGGGCCCCTCGGGGAACCGCGAGTTCCGCACGGCCACGTCACCGCCGGGCAGCCGCGCGAACTCCACGCAGGAACCCTGTGAGTTGCTGTGCCGGCTCTTCTGCCAGGCGACGCCGTCGAGCTCGGTCGCGGCCATGCCGTTGTACACGAATTCAGCCATACCGTCGTACACGTCATCCACGTCGAACACGTCGTGGTCCACAGGTCGCTCCCCGGTCGTGCAGTGGCTGAGGTGGCCATAGATGCAGTAGTCAACTGACTCGGATCATAGCTCTGTTCATGTGCAGATGCATGGGCAGATGCACGTGCACGCGGGGTGGTCCTGCGGTTACAGCTTTTACCGGCCCTTGACTACCGGTTGTCGTACGCCTGACTACGGTCCGCACCTCACCGGAGTGGGTGCGGGCCTACATCCGGTCCAGCGCATTCCCCAGAGATCGCATCACATGCGACCTCCAGCCCCCGTCCATGATCTTCCGCGCCATCATCTGGGCGGGATCGTCCGGATCGAATCCCGCGTGTACTAGGAAGAGACGCGTACCGCGCCCTTCCTGTTCCAGTGTCCAGGTAATGGTCCAGTCCGCTGGCCGCCGGGCGTGCGCGTCGGCCCAGCCGACGCTCAGCATCCGCTCCGGCTCGAAGGCGAGAACGCGCACGTCGACGGTGCCGGAGAAGTTCGCGTTGGGACGCGGGACGGCGGTCAGCGTGTACCGGTGGCCGACCTCGAGCCGGAAGTTCTCGGAACCCGGCATCTGCCACTGCGCGAGCAGCCCGGGCTCGGTGAGGGCCCGCCAGACCTTGGCCGGCGGATGCGGCAGGAACTGGGCGACGCGGATGGTCGTGAGGTCGTCATCACCGAGGGCGGGATCGGCGCCGGTGCCCTGCGGGTCGGGGTTCGTGCCCTGCGGGTCGGGGTTCGCGCCCTGCGGGTCGGGGTTCGCGCCCTGCGGGTCGGGGTTCGTGTCGTGCGGGTCGGAGGTCATGTCTCGGCATCGTCGGGCATGCGGTCCAGGAGGGCTCCGAGGCCCTTCAGCCTGTCGCGCCAGAACCGCTCGTACGGATGGAGCCAGTCCTGGACGTCGGCGAGCGGGGCCGCCTCCAGGCGGTAGATGCGCTGCCGGCCGGCGCGTTCCTCGGACACGAGTCCGGCCTCCCGGAGCACCTTGAGGTGTTCCGAGAGGCTGGGGCGCCGCATGGCGAAGTGATCAGCCAGGGCCTGGACGGGCTGGGGGCCCCGCTCACGCAGCAGCCGGAGCACCTCACGACGGGTGGAGTTGGCGAGCGCCGCGAAGAGCTGGTCCTCACGTGCGGCGGGCGAGTCGGCGCCGGCGCGATCACCGGCTTCGACCGGAGCATCGACTCCGGCGGGTCGGCCGGTCCCGACAGACGAGTCGGCTCCGGCGGGTCGACCGGCCCCGACAGGCGAGTCGGCTCCGGTGGGTCGGCCGGTCCCGGCAGGCGAGTCGGCTCCGACGGAGACACCGGCCGCGGCGGACGAGTCGGTGCCGGTGGTCGGATCGGCTCCGGCGGGGGCACCAGGGGACTCCCCCGGTTCGGCACGCACTCCGGCCGTGGCCCCCGGTCCGACCCCGATCCCCGTCATGGCGCGTTCAGCGTCCTTCCCTCTACTCCGAGGCCGACTCCAGGGCCTTCTCCGTGATCAGCATCAGACCGTTGCCGTCGGGGTCCCGGAACGAGGCCATACGGCCCCAGGGAAGGTCGTCGGGACCCTCCACCGTGACACCGGCGGCGGCGAGCCGCGCGCTGTCGGCGTCGACATCGGTCGTCCCCAACATGATCCCCCGGGCCTCGCCGGGCGTGAAACCCCCCATCCCGGGACCCGAGAGCGTGAAGACGGTCTGCGCTCCCTTCGGCGCGACCTGGAGCCACCGGCCGGGCGGCATGTCCAGGTCGGCGGTGACCTCGAGTCCGAGAACGTCCCGATAGAAGCGAAGGGCCCGGTCCTGGTCGGCGACGGGAAGCGTGACGAAGGAGGCGTGAGTGATGTTCATGGCCACAGAATAGGTAGGAGATTCCCTACGAGTCAATCGTAGGGAATCTCCTACCTATCGCGTCCCCGGAGGGGCCCTCCGGACCTCCTGATAGCTTGCTGCGATCGTCCGGGCGACCCGCATCCATCCCACCCTTGGGGGCTTCAGTGACTACGGCGACCTTCCCGTCCCGCCACGCGCGTCTCGCGGCAGCGGCCGCGGGGCTGGCGGCGGCGGCCGTGCTGACCGGTTGCAGCAGCGGGGGCGACGACTCCGGGGACCCGTCGGCGACCCCGAGCGCGTCCGCGACGGACGGCGCCGGTACGGGCGGCGGCTCCGGGAGCACCTCCACGGCGGGCGGCAAGCTCCAGGGGAGCTGGCTCACGACCGCGGACGGCAAGGCCGTCGTTCTCATGATCAACGGCAAGCAGGCCGGCCTCTTCGCGACGGGCGGCACGGTGTGCAGCGGCACCTCGTCCGACGAGGCGAGCATGCAGATGATCCGCCTGGCCTGCACGGACGGCAGCAAGAAGCGCGCCGTCGGCATGGTCGACTCCGTCACCGGTACGACCCTGACGGTCACCTGGGAGGGCGCCGTCGGCAAGGAGACGTACACCAAGAGCCAGGGCGGAAAGCTGCCGACGGGCCTGCCGACGGCGAGCCTGGGCTCCTGATCCCCGGGCGGTCGACGGCATCGCCGTGAGCCCTAGGGGATCGCGGCGGCCGCCCTCGGCGACACAGGAACGTCAGCGGACCCGACATGGCGGGAACGTCCGCGGACAATATCGGGCGATACCGTTCCCTTGCGGGTGAACAGTGAGGGGTGCGCAACCTCGGTGGACCCGGGTGCGTGATGATCCATGCACATCGTCACGACTTCCAGGGGAACCCATGCGCGCTCTGCCCATCGCCGTCACCGTCCTCGCGGCGGCCCTCGCCCTGACCTCATGCGACGGCGGCGGCTCCGGCAGCACCGGCAGTTCCGAGAAGTCCGGTGCCACGGCCGGCTCGGCGAAGCAGTCGACCGCCGCGGCCTGTGCCATCGGTGACACCGCGATCCAGGTCGGCCCCGCGAACGCCGCCACGGCCGCCGGGGACACGGGCAACATCCCCGTCACCCTCACCAACAAGGGCAGCCGGTGCAACCTGAAGGGCTTCCCCGGACTGGGCGTGGAAGCGGGCGGGACCTCCGCGGACATCGCGGCGGACAAGTCCGCGGCGCCGGAGGCGCTGACCCTCGCCAAGGGCGACACCGCGACCTTCACGATCACCTACGTACGGGGCGCGGAGGGCGACGCCAAGACCCTCGCCGCGAAGACGCTGAAGATCAGCCTGCCCGGCGCCGACACCACGCAGAGCTTCCCGTGGTCGTACGGACCGCTCGCCGGGAAGGGATCGGCGAGCGAGCCGAACGCCTCCGTGACACCGTTCCAGCACGCGGGCGACTGACGCACGCACCGTAGGGCTGCTGCATTCCTAAGCAAGGACGCACCGCTGGACTGCTTCGCGGGGCGCGGGCGAGCCTGTCAGCGGGCTCGGCCCACCGCGTGAGCGCACGGCCTCCGTCGGCGGCCCCGGCCCGGCCCCAAGGGAACGGGCGCCCTAAGGGAGCGGGCGCCGGCCCCTGACCTGGGCGCGGTCCGCCGCAGCGGCGCCCTCGTGCCAGCCGGCCTCGTCGGTGATCCCGCGCATCCTGGTCGTCACCGTCTCCGGGAACATGTGGTCCAGGTGGTCGGTGACGGCCACGTCACGGGCCGCCAGGACCGGCAGCAGCTCCCCCTCCGTCCCCGTGGCGTTCACCTGCTCCTCGGCGACCGACGCGAGCCGGTCGCCGATCCGGTGCGCGTACGCGGCCAGGAACGACTGCCGGAACGTCTTCGTGCGCTTGCGACCGCCCGCCCGCTGCGCCGCCTCCGCCTTCGTCATCGCCGCCGTGGCCTGCACGAGGAGCGAGGTGTAGAGGAGCTCGACCGCTTCCAGGTCGGGTTCGAAGCCGACGACGGTCGAGAAGCACAGGGCGTCGTTCCACACAGCCCGACAGCGGTTCGCCCCCGCGACCGCGTCCAGGAGCACCGCCTTGGCCGTCTCGTACGGGGGCTCGACGCCGACACGGCAGGCGCCCGGCGTGTCCTTCGCGTGGGTCCGGGCCGCCAGGAGCGCCTCGTCGATGGTGTGCCGCGCCATCAGCTCCTGCGCCTTCGCGCTCAGCGCCTCGGCCTCCTCCGGGAACCCGGTCGCCTCCGCCTTCGCCAGCAGGGCGCGGATGCGGGTGAGCATGCGCGTCTCCTGCGGGGCGGCGGCCGTCCCCGGCGCCCGGGGCGGGTCCAGGGGCTCGATGGGGGGCAGGCGCAGGAGCAGGCGGTAGAGCTCCAGGATCGCGGTGGCACGTGAGAAACGGTCGGTCCGGAGGTCGTGGGGTTCGGCCCCCAGCTCGTCGAGCTGGGCCGCCCAGCGTGCGCCCCGGGGCTCGCGGTCGCCCTCCCGCTGCCCGAGGATCGAGGAGATCACCAGGCGTACGTGTACGTCGTCCAGGTCGCGCCGCACGATCCGTACGACGTCGGCGGGCTGCCAGCCGCGCCGCCAGGCCGCCGCCACGAACTCCTCGCCGCGCCGGGCGAGTTCAGCGTCGGAGGCGGGGTCGGCCGCGAGCGCGGAGGCTCCCGTGTCGAGGGCCGTGTCGGTGTCGGCGTAGAGGGCGGCCGCGAAGGCGCGCTCCACGGTGCTGGACGTACTCATCCCACGATCGTGTCACGGGCGGACCGGGGGCCGGTGTCCGCCTCGGCGCCGCGGCCGCGGACTCGTCCACACCCTGTGGACAGAGCGTCGGCCGTCGGCGTCGGGACGCCGGAAGCAGTACGGGCGCCACATCCGGCGACTGTCAACTTCGGGTTGACACCCCCAGACTGTCAACCTACCGTTGACACATGACGACGAATTCTCCCGGCAAGGCATCCGTGCGTCTCGACGACCTGATCGAGGCCATCAAGAAGGTGCACAGCGACGCACTCGACCAGCTCCAGGACGCGGTGATCGCGGCGGATCACCTGGGCGAGGTGGCCGACCATCTCATCGGGCACTTCGTGGACCAGGCACGACGTTCCGGGGCCTCCTGGACGGACATCGGCCGGAGCATGGGCGTCACCCGTCAGGCCGCGCAGAAGCGGTTCGTGCCCAAGGCGGAGGCGGACCTCGACCCCAGCCAGGGTTTCGGCCGCTACACCGAACGGGCCAGGAAGGCCGTCATGGTCGCGCACGAGCGGTGCAAGGCCCTGGGCGGGACCGAGGGGCTGCCCGAGCACCTCGTCCTCGGCCTGCTCAGCGAACCCGACGCGCTCGGCGCCCGGGCCATCACCGCGCAGGGGGTCTCCCTGGACGCCGTCCACGAGGCGGCCCTGGCCGCGCTGCCGCCGGCGGCCGACGAGGTCCCCGAACTGGTCCCGTACGGACCGGCCGCCAAGAAGGTCCTGGAGCTCACGTTCCGCGAGGCCCTCCGCCTCGGCCACAACTACGTCGGCACCGAACACATCCTGCTCGCCCTGCTGGAGTTCGAGAACGGCGAGGGCGTGCTCAGCGGCGCGGGCGTCGACAAGACGGCGACCGAGGCGCACATCGGACGCATGATCACCGAGCTGGTGAAGGAGAAGACGGAGGCGGAGGCGAGGTCGGCGGCAGAGGCGGAGGGCGCATCCTAGGGGCAGCCGTCTCGTATGGGCATCCCCTTCGGAGCGCCGCCCGGCGGGGATGCCCGAAGAGCATCGCCGCCCGGCGGGGATGCCCGAAGGGCAGCCTCGGCAACGCCGGCGGACGGCCGGTCGCTACAGCCTGGTCGGAGTCGATACAGCCTGGTCGGAGGGGCGTTGTCAGACCCTCCTGCGAGACTCGGAGGCATGACCGAGCGCTGGGCTCTCGCGCCGGCCGAGGACGGTGGCGTGGAGCTCGCCGCCCTCGGCCCGGACGGGCTGCCCGCGGGAGAGGTCCGCCGGGAGGCGGACCTCGCGGAGGCCGTACGGACCCGGCCGGACGTGAGCCGGTGGGTGTGGCGGTCGACGGCCGATGTCTATCCGCGTCTGCTCGCCACGGGGGTGCGAGTGGAGCGGTGCTACGACATGGAGGCCGCCGAGACCCTGCTGCTCGGACACGAGGGGCGGCTCGGCGAGCCCCGGTCGGCGGCCGCCGCGCTGGCGAGACTGCGCGGCGGCCCCGTGCCGCCCGACCCGCCGCAGCGCTCCGCCGAACCCGGTTCGCAGTCCTCCCTTTTCGAACCCCGCCCGGTGCACGTGCCGCTGACCGACCTCCTCGCGGTCTACGCCGACCAGCAGCGCCGGCACGACGCGGCCGCGCACCCGGACCGGATGCGGCTGCTGACGGCCGCCGAGTCCGCGGGGATGCTGGTCGCCGCCGAGATGAACCGGGCCGGGCTGCCGTGGAGCGCGGACGTCCACCGGGACGTGCTGCACGAACTGCTCGGCGAGCGGTACACCGGCGGCGGTGAGCCCCGGCGCCTGGCCGAGCTCACCGACGAGGTGTCCGCCGCGTTCGGACGACGGGTCAGACCCGACCTGCCGGCCGATGTCGTCAAGGCGTTCGCGCAGGCAGGGATCAAGGTCAAGTCCACCCGGCGGTGGGAGATCGAGTCGATCGACCATCCGGCCGTGAAGCCGCTCCTCGAGTACAAGAAGCTGTATCGGATCTGGGTCGCCCACGGCTGGTCCTGGCTCCAGGACTGGGTGCGCGACGGACGGTTCCGGCCCGAGTACCTGCCGGGCGGGACGGTCACCGGACGCTGGGTGACCAACGGCGGCGGCGCGCTCCAGATCCCCAAGGTGATCCGGCGTGCCGTCGTCGCCGACCCCGGCTGGCGGCTGGTCGTCGCCGACGCCGACCAGATGGAGCCGCGCGTCCTCGCCGCCATCTCCCGCGATCCCGGCCTGATGGAGGTCGCGGGCCGGGAGAGCGACCTCTATCAGTCGGTGTCGGACCGGGCGTTCTCCGGCGACCGGGAGCAGGCCAAACTCGCCGTGCTCGGCGCCGTCTACGGCCAGACCTCCGGCGACGGCCTGAAGAACCTCGCCCTGCTCCGCCGCCGTTTCCCCAAGGCGGTCGCGTACGTGGACGACGCGGCCCGCGCGGGCGAGGAGGGGCGGCTGGTGCGGACCTGGCTGGGGCGGACCTGCCCTCCGGCCGCCGGGTCGGGCGACGGCGGCGGGGACGAGGCGGGCATCCCGCAGGACGAACCCGTGGAGTCCCCCGCAGAGGAGGGCTGGGTGCCGGGGTACGCGTCCTCCAACTCCCGCGCCCGCGGGCGGTTCGCCCGCAACTTCGTCGTGCAGGGCAGCGCGGCCGACTGGGCCCTGCTGATGCTGGCGGCCCTGCGCCGCACCTGCTCCGGGCTCGCCGCCGAACTGGTCTTCTTCCAGCACGACGAGGTGATGGTGCACTGCCCGGCCGAGGAGGCCGACACCGTGGTGGCCGCCATCCGTGAGGCGGCCGAACTGGCGGGCCGCCTCACGTTCGGGCAGACGCCGGTGCGCTTCCCGTTCACGACGGCGGTCGTACGGTGCTACGCGGACGCGAAGTGACGCGGCCCGCCCGTCGCCGGACGGTCCGGGGCGCCGATGCCTGCCGGGACACCGGCCGACCTCACGACCCGCCCGCCACCACCACGCCGCCCATCGCTCGGTCCACTCCGGCCCCACTTCCTGCTCCGGCGACTCCGCCTGCTCTGCCGGTTCCGGAAGCTCCGACAGATTCGGCCGCTCCGGCTGCCAGCAGGTTCCGCAGTTCGCCCGTCACCGGGCTGTCCGTCTCCGCCAGGGCCTCCAGAGCCGACGTCCACTCCGCGTAGGCCGCCTCGGCGTCGCCGCGTTCCCACAGCAGCAGTCCCGCCTGGTGACGGGCGAGGCCTCCGGTGTACCGGTCGGCGCGGCGGTCGGCGCGGCACCGCAGCAGGTCGCACTCGCGCGCGGCGCGTTCCCCGTGGCCGACACCGCGCAGGGCCCGCACCAGGCCGAGCCTGGTCTGTGACTCGCCGTGCCAGTCGCCGTGACCGCCGAGGATGCGCAGACTCTCCTCGAAGTGCGGTACGGCGGCGGCCGGTTCGCCGAGCGTGAGGTGGGCGTAGCCGATGTTGCAGTGCGCCGAGTGCCGGATGATCACGTCCTGCACGGCGTCGCCGATCGCGAGACTGCGCTTGTGGTGGTCGATGGCGGCCCGCGGGTCGGTGTGCTCGTACAGGTTGCCGAGGTGGCTGTAGGTGATGGCCTCCATGTGCGGGTCGCCCAGCTCCCGCGAGAACTGAAGACTCTGGAGCAGTGCCTCACCGGACTCGGCGTGACGGCCCAGGGATTCGAGGAGCATGCCCCGGTTGTTCAGGGCCCGCCGCTGGCAGGAACGCACGCCGAGGCGGCTCCAGATCGCGAGCGCCTCGTCGTTCAGGGTGAGGGCCTCGCCCACGCGGCCCGTCATGAAGTGCAGGCCACCGAGGTCGCCGAGCGCGTACGCCTCGGCGGCCTCGTCGCCGAGCAGGCGCGCCGCGTCCAGCGCGGCCCGCTGCAGGACCTCCAACTCGGCGACCCGGCCGCTGCGTTGCACGTACGGGTTGAGCAGGCGGGCCAGCAGGGGGAAGTACGGCGAGGCGTGCGCGTGCCGCTCGGCGAGCGCGACCACGTTCGCCAGTTCCGTGTCGCCCCAGGCGAAGGCCTCCCGCCCGGAACAGAACGGGGGTGTGGCCGCCACATCGGCCGCGTGCCCGGCCGGCTGCGAGGCGGTCGGCCTGCTCCGGTCCTCCCTGTCGAGGCCGGGTTCCAGAATCGCCTCCAGGGCGCGGGCGGCGACACCGGCGTACCAGCGCAGGGCACGCTCGGCGACGACAGTGTCGTGGCCGAGCGGTTCGGTCCCGGTCGTCGCGGGGTCCGCGCCGGTGGTGGCGTGGGTCTCGGCGCCGGCGTCGTCGGCCATGGGTGCCACGGCTGCGGCTGCGGCCGTCGCCGTCGCTGTCGCGAGGACGCACTCCGCCGCGCCCGCGATCTCCCGGGCGAAGTCCCGTACGAGATCGTGCGGCGCGTACCGCCCGTACGCGGTCTCCTCGAGGAGGGCCACGTCGACGAGGCGGTCGAGCGCGGCCTCGGCGCGGCGTTCGTCGGTTCCGGTGAGGCGGGCGACGAGGGCGGCTCCGTACGCGGGCAGGTCGAGCGCGCCGATACGGCACAGGGCGAGCGCCGCGTCCCGGTCGGCCTCGCGCTCGGAGGCCCGCAGCGCGTCGTGAGCGACGGCGAGCGAACGGCGCACGCTCAGGTCGTCGTACTCCAGATGGTGCAACCGGCCTTCCGTGGCGGCCAGTTGACCGGCGAGGACATCGGGGGTCAGCGCCCGGCGTGCGGCGAGACGGGCCGCCACGACCCGGAGGGCCAACGGCAGCCGGCCGGTGAGTTCGACGAGAGGGTGGCCTCCGTCGAGCCCGTCCTGGCGGCCGGAGACCGCGCGGAGCAGGGCCGCGCTGTCCTCGTCGGTCAGGGGCGCGAGCGGGAAACGGTCGGCGCCGTCCAGGGCGGTGAGCGGCGAGCGGCTCGTCACGATCACCGCGCAGCCGGTGCCGGCCGGCAGCAGCGGGCGCACCTGGGCGGCGTGCGCCGCGTCGTCCAGCACCATGAGGGTGCGGGTGGGCGCGAGCATCGACCGGAGCAACGCCGCCGCGGCGTCCGGGTGTTCGGGGATGCGGCGGGGTTCCGTGCCGAGGTCGCGCAGGAGCGCGGCCAGCGCCTGACCTGCGGTGAGCGGGGTCATGCCGGGGGTGGCGCCGTGCAGGTTGACGTACAACTGGCCGTCGGCGAATCGTTCCCGCAGTCCGTGCGCGACGTGCAGCGCGAGCGCGCTCTTGCCGACGCCCGCCATGCCGCTGATCACCGCGACGCGCGGGCGGCCCTGTGCGCCGGCGATCTCCGTGGCCCCGGGGTGTCCGGACGCACGGGCGGATGCACCGGCGAACGCGTCTGCGGATGCTCCGGCGCCGGGTGCGCCCCCGGGTGCGCCGGGGTGGCCGACCGGATGTGCCGGGTCCTCGGCCTCGGGGTGCGTGCGACGGGGGAAGTTCTCCGGGTCCAGGACCCGGAACAGGCGGTCGCGGACGTCTTCGCGTCCGGTGAAGTGGGCCGGGGGCGGCGGGAGTTGAGCGGGCCGGGGCGGCGCGGCCACGCCCCGCTCACCCCGGACGGAGCCACTCCCGGGCTCCGCACCGCCACCGTCTCCATCGGTGGCGGCAACCCGGCCGACGCCGGTGTCCCGGTCGAAGCTCCCGGCAGCGTCGGCGCCGGCGTCCCGCCCCGCGGCCCGGTCGCGGACCTCGGTCGCGGAGCGGTCGGCGTCACCGTCCCGGCCGCCGTCGCCGCCGCGGTCGGTGCTCCGGTTCCGGCCACTGTCGTCGCCCACACCGATGTTCCGGTCGGTGCTCCGATTCCGGCCACCGGCCTCGCCGACACGGCCGTTCCGGCCCCCGCTCCGATTCCGGCCACCGTCGTCGCCGACACCGCCGTTCCGGCCGGCACTTCCGTCGCCTCCGACGTTCCCGTCCCCTCCGACGTTCCCGTCGCGGCCGGCGCCCTCGCGGCGACCGTCGTTCGGCTCTCGGCCGGCGCTCCCGCCCTCGTGCCCGTCGTCAGCCCTGCCCCAGCCCTCGTCGCCGCCGTTCTCGGCCCGATTGCGGCCCCGGTCGGCCGTGCCGGCCGCCCGGCGGTCCCGGTCCCGGTCGTCGCCCCGTCGTCGGTCGCCGCCCCTTCTCCGGTCCGCTCCCACGCCCGGGATCCAGGCGTTGCCCTCCCCGCCGCTCCCGATCCCGTCCGGACCCCCGGCACCCTCCCGGGGCCCGTCCGGAACCCGGTCGTAGTCCCGCAGGATCTCCAGGTGGGCCCTGCGCACGGCCGGCCCGGGCTCGATGCCGAGCTCGTCGAGCAGGCGGGCCCGCAGGTCACGGTGGACGGCGAGGGCTTCGGCCTGGCGCCCGGTGCGGTGCAGCACCAGCATCAGCAGCCGGTGGAACGACTCGCGGAGCGGATGCTCGGCCGTGCGGGCGGCCAGCTCCGGGGCCAGCCGGTCGAGCCGGGACGCCGTCGGATCGAGGCACAGCTCCGCCTCGTACCCCCACTCCAGGACGAGCAGCCGGCCCTCCTCCAGCCGCTGCGCGAAGGCGCGTCCGCCGGTCTCGGGCGGCAGGCCGACCAGCGGGGTGCCACGCCACAGCGCGAGCGCGTCGGTGGCGTGCCGCAGCGCCCGCTCCCAGTCGCGCTCGGCGTGCGCGTCCCGCGCGGCGGTGGCGTTCCGCTCGAAGACGCGGGCGTCCAACTCGCCCTCGCCGACGCGCAGGACGTACCCGGGCGACACCGAGCGCAGCCGTTCCGGATCGTCGAGGAGGCGGCGCAGCCGGGTCACGTGGTTCTGGAGGGACGCCTGGGCGGAGGCGGGCGGCGCCCCGCCCCACAGCGCGTCCTTGAGCGCGCCCACGGAGACGACCCGGCCCGGTTCGAGGAGCAGCGCGGCCAGCAGGGCACGCATCTTCCGGCTGCCGATCGAGACGACCTCGCCATCGGCGTCGTACAGGACCGGCGGCCCCAGCAGCCCGAACCGCAGCCCGTTCCGCATCACGCCGCCCATTGCCTTTCCGCCCGGCCGCGCCGGCCGCGCACCACGGCGGTTTCGCGCCCTCCCAGGACGAGTTCGCGCCGGTCAAGTGATCGTCCCCGAGGGAACCGTTGGCCATATGTTAGCGATCCGTTGGCGCAGGCTGATGTGATCAAGCCATCGGATCTGGCCCGACGGTGCGCGCGTACTACGCGTAACTCGGGGGAGTGTCGCCGCCGCGGCCGGATCCGGGGACGTCAGAGGCCCCGGTCGTCGAGGTGATCGACCGGGGCCTCCGTCCGTACCCGTCCGGTGAACCGCCCGGACGACAGGCCGCGCCGATCCGGCCGACAAACCGTGCCTCCGGACGGCGGCCCGTGCCACTCCGGCGGACAAGCCGTGCCACCGGACGGCGGGCCGAACCACCCCGAACGCCACACCGCCCCACTCCGAACGCCACACCGCCCCACCCGGGACGGCGAGCGGTGCCACCCCGGCCGACGAGCGGCCCGGGACGGCGACGGCCGGCTCCTGTGACGAACCGGCCGTCGACCCCAAGCTCAGAGGCCCCTCTGGCTCAGATGACCCGCAGGCTCAGATGACCCGCAGACTCAGATGCCCCGCAGACTCAGATGCCCCGCAGACTCAGATGCCCGGCGGGCTCAGATGACCGGCGGGCGCCCCAGGCGGGTGAGGCGCCAGACCGTCCTCCATCGCATCGGGCGCCGCTCTCCGCCGGGCCGCCGCAGCCCCTCCGCGAAGCCGCCGAACCAGGCCCGCAGCCCGCCGACCGACCGGGTCCGCAGGAGCGTGAGCACGATCCAGATGCCCAGGTGCACGGGGATCAGCGCCAGGGGCAGCCGGCGGCGGGTCAGCCAGACCCGGTTGCGGGCGGTCACGCGGTAGTAGATGGCGTGCCGGGCGGGCGAGGTCTTGGGGTGCTGGAGCAGCAGTTCGGGCTCGTACAGCACGGTCCAGCCGGCGTCGATGGCCCGCCAGGCGAGGTCGGTCTCCTCGTGCGCGAAGAAGAACTCGGCCGGCCAGTCCCCGGTCTCGGCGAGCATCGGCATGGACAGCGCGTGGCCGCCGCCGAGGAAGCCGGTGACCGGTCCGCCGCGCATCGGGTCCTTGGCGCCGACCCTCGGCACGTGGCGGCGCTGCGTCTCCCCGTTCTCGTCGGCGATGCGGAAGCCGACGATGCCGAGCCGCGGCCGGGCGGCGTACAGGTCGCGCACCTTGCGCAGCACGTCGCCGTCGACGAGGAGCCCGTCGTCGTCGAGTTCGACGACCACGTCCACGTCCCCGAACTCACGCAGCCGGCTCAGTCCGACGTTCCGGCCGCCGGGGCAGCCGAGGTTGTCGTCCAGCTCGACGGTGGTCACCTCGCCCGGCAGGCCGAGGCGTTCGGCGAACTCGGGCAGCGGGCAGCCGTTGCCGACGATCACGATCCGGGTGGGGGCCACGTCCTGCTTGGCCACGGAGGTGAGCAGCGCGTCGACCTCGACGGGCCGGTTGCCCATGGTCACCACGGCAACGGCGATCCGTGGCCCCTCCTCCGCCTGCGACACGACACCCACCCCATCCCGGCCGACAACTGTGCCGCGATGCTAGTCGTTCACCGGGATGACCCCTCAAGTACGCCGTCAGGTCCGCCGTACGTACGTCCTGATCTACGCCCATAAGTACGTGATCAGGAGCGCCGGTTCTCCTTGCGGCGGACGAATTTCAGTCCCGACCAGTCCTCCCCCAGGGCCGCCACCTTCACGTCGACGAGTCCGAGCGGCAGGAAGAGGTCCCGCAGATCGTTCTCCGCGATGTCGCTGCGGTGTCCGGCAGCGCGGCGGGGCCAGGCGATCCACAGCATGGACTCGTCCGCGAGGTCGCCGGCCAGTCCGGCCGCCCGCGCCGCCAGTCCGGCGTGCTCCCGGAAGAAGGCGAGGGTGACGTCCGCCCCTTCCGGGCCGCTCTCCGCGACCTCGCAGTCCTCCGGCAGCCCGGGAATCTCCCAGCCGGGCGGAGCATGGACCAGCCGCACCCGGTGGCCCGCCTTGATGCCGATCTTCCGGGCGAGTGGCGTACCGGAGTACCCGCCGCCCGCCGCGCTGGATCCCGTCATCCCCGCAGGATGACACCGCCCGGCCCGGCCGGCCCGCGTTCCCGGGCCACCCGCGCACGCGGCGCCGCCGACCTCCGACGTACGCGAGGACGCACGGGAGCGCGAAGGGGGCGGCGCGGGGGCGGCGCAGGGGCGACGAACGGGGCGGCGCGGGGGTGACAGCCGTCCGGGGCACGCTCGACTACCGGTTGTCGGCGAGCGGGTTCATGCTGGTGAGAGCGGCCCGGTCCCCCGGACGTCCCCGGTGATTCCCGGGATGCCCAGGGCTCGCGGGCCGGGGACAGCGTGCGCCCGGTCCACCCCCGGCGGGCGCCACCAGGTTCCGGAGGGCGCCATGAGCTCACCATCCGTCCCGCCGCCGCCCGCGCCCCTGCCACCGCTGGGCCCGGGCTCCACGGACAAGGGCCTCAAGGGCGGCGCCCTGGGTCTGTTCTCCAGCACGGTGATCGGGCTGGCCTCCACGGCCCCCGCCTACAGCCTCGCGGCGACCCTCGGCGTGATCGTCGGGATCGTGGGCTTCCAGTCGCCGATCGTGGTCATCCTCGCGTTCGTGCCGATGTTCCTGATCGCCTACGGCTACAAGGAGCTGAACCGGGCCGACCCCGACTGCGGCACCACGTTCACCTGGGCGGCCCGCGCCTTCGGCCCCCGTACCGGCTGGCTGGGCGGCTGGGGCATCGTCGCGGCCGACATCATCGTGATGGCCAACCTGGCGCAGATCGCCGGCGCGTACGGCTTCCAGCTCATCGGCGCGGACGGGCTGGCGCAGGACACCTTCTGGGTCACCTTCGTCGGCGTCCTGTGGATCGCCCTGATGACCCTGATCTGCTACATCGGCATCGAACTCTCGGCCAACCTGCAGAAGGCGCTGCTCACGATCGAGATCGTGGTGCTGTTCCTGCTGTCGATCACCGCGCTGGTCAAGGTGTACGGCGGGACGGCGCCGAACGTCTCGTCGGAGATCTCGTGGTCGTGGTTCAACCCCTTCGAGATCAACTCGTTCGACGACCTGACCAAGAGCATCCTCGCCGGCGTGTTCATCTACTGGGGCTGGGACACCGCGGTGTCCGTGAACGAGGAGACCGTCGACCGCGACCGCACCCCCGGCCGCGCGGCCGTCATCTCGACCGTCATCCTGCTGCTCGTCTACGTCCTGGTCACCACGTCCGCGCAGGCCTTCGCCGGGGTCGGCGACAAGGGCATCGGGCTGGGCAACCCGGACAACTCCGGAGACGTCCTCTCCAGTCTCGGCGCCGAGGTCTTCGGCTCCGGGGGCTGGGGCACGGTCGCCACCAAACTCCTGATCGTCATGGTCCTCACCTCGGCGGCGGCCTCGACCCAGACGACCATCCTGCCGACCGCACGCACGACGCTGTCCATGGCCGCATTCAAGGCCATCCCGCAGCGCTTCTCCCGCATCCACCCCCGGTTCCTCACCCCGACCTGGTCCACCGTGGGCATGGGGATCGCCTCGATCGTCTTCTACGTGATGCTGACGCGGGTGAGCGAGAACGTCCTGGCCGACTCCATCGGCTCGGTCGGGCTGATGATCGCCTTCTACTACGGGCTCACGGGCTTCGCCTGCGTCTGGTACTACCGCAAGGTCCTCACGCGCAGCGCGCACGACCTGTGGACCCGCGGGATCATGCCGGGCCTCGGCGGTCTGATGCTGCTGTACTTCTTCATCAACGCCTGCATCGTGTACGCGGCCGCCGACTACGGCAGCACCTCGTGGACCCTGCCGTTCCCGCCGCACCGGCAGCTCGGCGGCGTGTTCGTCACCGGCGTCGGCGCGCTGCTCCTCGGAGCGATCCTGATGTTCGCGTACAGCGCGTTCCGCCCCGCCTACTTCCGCAAGGAGACGATCCCGGTCTCGTCCCACGACCGGGACTCCCACTGACCCACGCGCGACCGGGACGCCCGCTCACGTGCGCGACCGGAACGGCGTGTGACCGACGGCGACCGGAACGGCGACCGACCCGCGCGGGGGCGCGGGTCGGGAGAGCGGTGAGCCGCCCCGGTGGCGCGGGGGAAGTGACCACCGGGGCGGTGCTGAGGGGCGGTGGCGTCAGGCCGACGCGCCCACCGCGACGTCCGTCGAACCGTCGGAGAGGACTTCGCCGTCCTCGTCGACGTCCGGCGGGATGGTCGACAGCGCGCTGGCGTGGAGGTCCTTCGTACGCAGCATCGTGAAGCCGATGACCGCGGCGACGAACCCGAGGATCGCGCTCAGGGTCATGGCGCCGTGGAAGGCGCTCATGAACGCGTCCTGCCCGGTGGCCAGCACCTTGTCGCGCAGCGGTCCCGCGGCCTGGGCGACGGCGTCGAGCGAGCCGGCGCTGATGCCGTGCGCGGCCTCCTCGGCGGCGCCATCGCCCATCTGCTTGCCGACCGCCGAGGACGTGAAGTCGTCGGCCACGCTGTGCTGGAAGTACGCGCCGACGCCGGCGATACCGACCGCGATACCGACCTGCTGGAACGTCTCGTTGATACCGGAGGCGACACCGGCCTTGGCCGGTTCGGTGACGCCGATGGCCAGCGCCGCACGGGCCGGGTTGAAGGCGCCCATGCCGAAGCCGGAGATGACCAGCGCCGGGACGAGCACGGTCCAGGACGAGTCGGCCTTGGTGAGGTTCAGGAACAGGATGCCGACGGCCATGACCGCGGTGGAGCCGCCCAGCAGGATCCGGAAGGGGACCTTGCCGATGAGCCCGCCGCCGAGCGCTCCGGCGACGAACATCGCGCCGGTCAGCGGCAGGAACCTGAGGCCCGTGCCCCAGGCGTCCACGTGCAGCATGTTCTCCAGGTAGCTGGTCTCGAAGAACACCGACGGCAGCGCTCCGGCGTTGCCGATCATGGCGACGAGGGAGATGCCCACGAAGGTGGGGCTGCGGAAGAACGCCGGGTCGATCAGGGCGCGCTCGCCCAGGCGGCGCTCGATGACCACGAAGAGGACCAGGAAGAGCGCGCTGGCGGCGTACAGACCGAGCGTGGTGCCGCTGGTCCAGCCCTCCACGGGCCCGCGGATGGTGGCGAAGACCAGTGCTCCGAGCGCGACGCTGAAGGTGGCCAGACCGGTCCAGTCGGTGGGGTGGGCCCGCTTGTTGAGCGACTCACGGACGCGCAGCGCGCCGACGAGCAGGGCGAGCACGCCGACCGGCACGTTGATGTAGAAGATCCAGCGCCAGGACAGCGCGTTGATCAGCGAGCCGCCGATGAGCGGGCCGGTGGCGACGGCGAGACCGACGGCGGCACCGAACGCGGTGAAGGCGGTCGCCCGCTCCTTGCCGTGGAACTCGTGGCTGAGCATGGCGGGACCGACCGCGAACATGATGGCGGCGCCGACACCCTGGACGGCACGGAACCAGCTCAACTGGCCGGATCCGTCGGCCAGTCCACAGGCCAGGGAGGCGATGGTGAAGATGGCGAAGCCGACCTGGAAGACCTTCTTGCGGCCGATCCGGTCGGCGAGCGATCCCGCCGCCACCAGGAAGATCGCCAGCGTGAGGGCGTAGGCGTCGAACACCCACTGGAGGTCGGCGAAGCTGCCGCCCAGGGAGCGATGGATCTGCGGAAGCGCGATGGAGACCACGCTCAGATCGAGCATCAGCATGAACGAGCCCAACGCGACGATCCCGAGTGTCCACCACCTCGTGGGCGACGGAGCGCGTTCTGCGGACATGGGAGAACCTTCCAATCAGCAGGATCCTTAGATGATGGAAATCTAGATGATTGGAAAGCCATACGTCAACGTTCGTGACGTTCGGTAGCGGCGGGCGCGTCCGCCGAGGACCGACCAGCCCTTCACCGGAGTGCGGTCACCCGCGGTGACGGCAGCAGGTGCGCGACGAGAGCCCTCGGCGGCGGCGAAACGGCACACCGGGCGAAACGGAAGCCGACGCGGACGCCGCCGATCCCGTGGACGTGGCCGGTGCCGCCGCCACCGTCGCGTCGCCCGATACGGCAGAAGCCCGCGGCGCCGTCGAAACGGCGCCGCGGGCTTCCTGGGGCTCTGTGGGCTTCGCGGGCTCCCGCGGGGAGAAAGCGCGGGCGAGTGGAAAACGGGTGTCAGTCGGAGCAGACCGAGGCGGGCCAGCGGCCCGCCATGAGGATGCCCAGCGTCTTGCGCAGCGCCTCGCGCTCGTCCTCCGCGAGTGCGCCGAAGAAGCCCGACTCGACCTCCGTGGCCACCCGGTCCGCGGTCGCGAGCGCCGCACGGCCGGAATCCGTGAGGATCAGGTTGTAGCGCCGCCGGTCGGCCGGATTGCGCCGGCGCTCGACGTGCCCGTTGCGCTCCATCTCGTCGATCACCGTCACGACGGTGGTCGGATCGAGGTTGAGCAGCCGGCTGAGGTCCTGCTGCGAGAGCTCGGGCCCGCCCGCCAGCGCGGCCAGCACGAAGAAATCGCGGATGCGCATGCCGACCCCGGCCAGCGCCTTCTCCACATCCTCCACCAGCACCAGCCCTGCCTTGTGGAGCAGATAGCCGGGCCGCTCGGCGATGAGGAAGTCCTTCCGGGGGGACGCCCCGTGCTGCTCGGCGTTACCGCTGCGCACCATGAGCCGACTCCTTCGATCGTGGCAGTCTCCACCATCGAAGATACAACGATTCTTCCGCGGGTAACCCCTCCCCCTGGCGGGATCCCGGCGACCGGGGCCCCGCGCCCCTCGGCGGCGGCCACGGGAAGGACAGATTCCGGAGCGGGAGGAATTCATCCGTCCGCAATCGGCCCCGCGATGCCGCACGTTACGTCGATGCAAAATCGAACGGACCATCACGGTCCGGGTCCCCGAAATGGAATCAGCCATTCTCCGGGAATGGGCGAGGTCAGACAATTGATGATCACGTGCGGAGTCGGCCATTCGGCCGAGGCGACGGGGTGTCGCCTGTGGCTCGCATCACATAGGGCGTTGTGGCGCGCCTGCTAGGCTCCTGAATTGCCTGGCCAGAACATCGCTCACAGCGACTCGAGCCAGGCACGAGGAAAACAAGAGCGCTTCGCGCGACGGGGGAAAATAGAAATGGTTAATTTTTCGATCAGATGCTGTAGCGGACAACGCTGACGCCGGGGAACGCGCGCCTCTACGCGCCGATCCCGCACCACTGGTGCCACAGTGCCGGTCTGACACAACCGGCCTGAAATCACTGGTCCGGCGTCCCACACCGGCCTGTTCGGCCGGTTCGGCGTCCTTCACCCGCCTGCCGGCACCGGCACGGCATCCATCACTGATCCGACCTCATCCGACTTCAAAGGTCTGACACCGCGCACTGCGCCGCGCTACGCGCGTCGCGCCCTGTGCCGCTTTGTCACGCACCTCTCCATCACCACGGCCGTTTTTCGGACAGGGCTGCCTTTCGACGCCGCTGTCCTCTCCAGCATGGAATGGAAAAGCTCGATGAAACAATCAAGCACCGCCCTCGCCGAAGCCCTGGAGGACTGGCTCGGCGACCCCGCGGTGGAGCGGAACTCCTTATCTTTCGCGGGGGCACTGGAGCTCGACGAACGCGACGAACTTCCGTCCGCGGGAATCGAACGGGTCCGTGCTTTCGGATTCAACCGTTATTTCGTTCCGGAACGACTGGGCGGCGATCTCCGGGCCGCCGAGGACATCCTCATGCTGACCAGGGTCATCGCCCGCCGGGACATGAACGTCGCGGTGAGCGAGAGCACCCAGGTCTGGATGATGCTCGCCTGGGTCGGCGGGGACGCCGAACAGCAGGAGAAGCACGCGGCCACGGTCCTCGCCGGCGGGGTCGTGCCCTGTCTGGCCTACTCCGAGCCGGAGCACGGCGCCGACCTGGCCGCCAACCGGTTCACGGCCACCCCGGACGGCGGACAGTACGTCCTGACCGGCGAGAAGTGGCCGATCAACCGGGGCCGGACCTCCACCCACGTGGTGCTGCTCGGCATCACCGGCGACGAGACCACGCCGGCCAAGCGGCAGCAGTCCATGTTCCTCGTGGACCGGTCACAGATCGTCTCCGGCGAGGTGTCCGGCGTCCCCCGCGTCCCGACCTACGGTCTGCGCGGCTGCGACATCAGCGGAATCGCCTTCGACGGCGCCCGGGTGGACGCCTCGGCCCGGCTGGGCGCCGAGGGCGAGGGGCTCGAACTGGCCCTGCGCGGCCTCCTGATCACCCGGACCTTCTGCACCGGCCTGTCGCTCGGCACGGGCGACACCATGCTGCGGACCGTGACCGGGTTCCTGTCGGAGCGGATCCTCTACGACGGACCCGCCACCGAGATCCCGTACGTCACCGAATCCCTCGCCAACGCCTACCTGAACCTGCTCGTCGCGGAGTGCGAGAGCCTCGTCGCGATGCGCGGACTGCACCTGTACACCGAGCAGTTCAGCATCTGGGCGAACCTGGCCAAGGTGCAGGTGGCCCGCCTGGTCGACTTCAACAGCAAGGCCCTGGCCCGCACCCTGGGCGCCCGGTACTTCATGCGCGCCGCCGAACACGTGGGCACCTTCCAGAAGATGCTCCGCGACGGCGCCGTCGTATCGGTCTTCGACGGCAGCGAGCCGGTCTGCCTGGACAGCCTCGCGCTCCAACTGCCCGCCCTGGCCAAGGCGCAGGGGCACACCCCGGATGAGGACTGGCGGGCGCTGTACGACCTGCGGGCCGAACTGCCCGCCTTCGAGCCGCACCGGGTGAGCGTGTTCGGGCGCGGCAGGGACGCCACGTTCGCGAGCCTGCCCGCGCTGATCACCCGCCTCGGCGAGCTGTCGCCGTCCGCCGGCTGCGACGCGGACCGGCTCGCCGACCTGCGCGGCCGGGCCGGGGAACTGAGCCGGGAACTCGACGCGCTGCTCGCACGGGTCCAGGAGGTACGGCAGTCGGGCGCCGGACTGCCCGCCCAGCCGACGGCCTCCGCCAAGTCCACCCCGCCCCGGCTGATCCGGATCGCGGAGGAACTGAGCGCCCTGCACGCCAAGGTCGCCGCTCTCGGCGTGTGGCTCTTCAACCGGGACCACCTCGACGAGTTCTTCGCCGGCGGCGAATGGCTCCAGGCCGCGCTGGCCCGCCGCCAGGTCCACCAGTACGAGACCGGCGAACTCGACCCCGAGACCGCGCACCGGCTCTTCGCCCAGCTCAACTCCCAGTACGCCACCGACGAGTTCTTCTCGATCCGCCGCATGCGCATGGCCTCGCCCGGCGCGCGCGAGGCCGGCCGGGGCGACGAGTCGAACGCCGCCTGACAACCCCCCACCACCACCGAACACCGGAAGGTATCGAACTGCGATGAGCACGACCGACATGACGATCGAAGAAGTCAAGAGGGTCCTCCTCGAGGCCGTGGCCACCGAGGCGGGAGTCCCGGCCGCCGAGCTGGAGACCGACCGGCCCTTCACCGACTACGGCCTGGACTCCATGGCGGCGCTGACCGTCGGCATGGAGATCGAGGACGTCTGCGGCCTCTCCGACCTGCCCGTGGACCTGCTCTGGGACCACCCGACGGTGGACACCCTGTCCGAGGCCCTGTGGAAGCTGATGAACAACCAGCCCGTCTCCGCCGCCATGGACGGCACGCGATGACGACAGCGCCTCCGACGACTACGGCCGACACGACGGCCGACACGACGGCTCCGGCAGGCTCCACGGCTCCGGCAGATCCGGTCGACTCCGTGCGTCCCGTCAACGCCCAGCAGGCCGGCCTGTGGTTCATCCACGAGACCGACCCGGGGTGCTCCGCGTACCACATCGTGTTCGGCGCCGAGGTCACCGCCGACGCCGAACTCGGCGTCCGGGCCCGGGACGTCCTCGACGGCCTGACCCGTGAGCACGACGCCCTCCGGACCGGCTTCCGGGCCGGCCCGGAGGGCCCCGAGCAGTTCGTGCGGGACGCCGTGCCGCTCGACATCCGCCTCACCGACGCACGGGGGACGGACCCGCAGGAGCTGCGGGACCTCGTCCGGACCGACAGCCGGACCCCGTTCGACCTGTCCCGGCCGCCGCTGTGGCGCGTGCACCTCTACCGCACCGGCGAGCACACCTGGGTGTTCACCCTCGTGATGCATCACATCGCGGCCGACTTCTGGTCACTGGCGCTGCTCCTCTCCGAGGTCCGCAGCCGCCTGGAGGGGACGCCGGGCCGGTTCGCCCTCGACGGCGCCGCCTTCGCCGCGTACGCCGACCAGCAGCAGTCCTTCCTGGCCGGCGAGAAGGCGCGGACGCTGCGCGACGGCGAGGAGAAGCGGCTGGGCGACGCGCCGACCCATCTGGACCTGTACGGCGACCGGCCGCGCCCGCCCGCGCCGTCCTACGACGGCGGCTCGGCCCCGTTCGCGCTGTCCGCCGCCACGACCGAAGCGGTACGCCGACTGGCGCGGGAGACCTCCGCGACGCCGTACACCGTGCTGCTGTCGGCGTACTTCGTGCTGCTGAGCCGGCTGAGCGGCCAGTCGGACATCGTCGTCGGCACCCCGACCTCGGGCCGGCTGCACCGCAGGTTCCGCGACGCCCTCGGCAACTTCGTCAACACCGTCGTCGTACGGGGCGAGGTCGACGAGGAGTCGACGTACCGCCGGCTGCTCACGGCCTCGCGCGAGCGGGTGCTCGAAGCCATGCGGGCGCAGGAACTGCCCTTCCCCTGGCTGGTACGGGAACTCGCCCCGCCGCGGGACCCGAGCCGCACCCCGCTGTACCAGGCGGGCTTCGCCTGGGACCGGCTGCCGTTCCTCTCCGACATGGACGCGTTCTTCCTGCTGGAGCCGGGCCCCGGCGGCGAGCTGGACGTCGCCGGCGCCACCCTGCGGCCGTACCCGCTGCCGCAGCAGGAGGGCCAGACCGATCTGTGGATCGAGATGGGCGCGGAACGCGACGGGGCCTTCGCGGGTGTCCTGCGCTACAACACGGACATCTTCGGCGCGGGCACCGCCCGGGAACTCGCCGCCACCTTCGTCACCACGGTGGAGAGCCTGGTCACCCGCCCGGACGAGCCCCTGCGCGACCTGGTGCGCGGCGACGAGCGGCAGCGGGCCCGGCTCGCCGCCTGGGGCACCGGACCCGAGCGGGAGATCCCGGAGGCCCGGCTGCCGGAGCTCTTCCGGGACCGGGCCGCGCGGACGCCCGACGCGGGCGCGCTGACCGCCGACGGCGAGGAGTGGAGCTACGCGCGGCTCCTGGACGAGGTCGAGCGGACCGCGACCGCCCTGCGGACGGCCGGCGTCGCGCCGGGCGACCGGATCGCGGTCATGGCCGAGCGCGGCGCACCGCTCGTGGCCTCGCTGCTCGCGGTACTGGACGTGGGCGCCGCGTACGTCCCGCTCGACCCGAAGCTCCCCGTCGAGCGGCTGACGTACATGGCCGAGGACTCCCGTGCCCGGCTCCTGATCAGCCAGAGCGACCTGCGCGACAGCCGCCTGCCCGGCCTGCCGGTACTGGAACTGGACGACCTGGCCGCGGGGGTGCACGGCGTCGGCACGGACGGGGCCGGTGCGGACGGGGCCGGTGCGGACGGGGCCGGTGCGGGACAAGCGGCGGCGGAGGCCGACGGCGGGGCCGCGGCGGTCGCCACCGCCTCCGATCCCGCGGCCGGTCCCTCCGACCTGGCGTACATCCTCTACACCTCGGGCTCCACCGGACGCCCCAAGGGTGTGGCGATCCCCCATCGCGCTCTGACGAACCTGCTCCTCGCGATGCGGGACGACACCGGATTCACCGCGTCGGACAGCCTCCTCGCCGTCACCACGATCTCCTTCGACATCGCCGGCCTGGAGCTGTACATGCCCCTGGTCGCCGGTGGCCGGGTCATCGTGTGCGACAGCACGACCGCCGGCGACGGCGCCGCCCTCGCGGCCCGCATCGAGAACTCCGGCGCCACCTGGATGCAGGCCACCCCCACCTCCTGGCGCATGCTGCGCGACGCCGGCTGGAAGGGCGAGGCCCGCCTCAACGTCCTGTGCGGCGGAGAGGAACTCCCGCTGGACCTGGCCGAGTTCCTGGCCGAGCGGGTCGCGAGCCTGCGCAACGTGTACGGGCCGACCGAGACGACCGTGTGGTCAACCTCCGGCCGGGTGGAGCCCTCCTCCGGCATCGACATCGGCGCGCCCCTCGCCAACACCCAGCTCCACGTCCTCGACCCGCAGGGCCGTGGCGTCGAGCCGGGCGTGCCCGGCGAGCTGTGGATCGGCGGCGACGGCCTCGCCCTCGGCTACTGGGACCGTCCGGAGCTGACCGCGGAGCGGTTCGTCACCGGACTGCCCGCCGCCCCCGACCGGCGTCTCTACCGCACCGGTGACCGGGCCCGCTGGACGAGCGACGGCCGGCTGCTGCACCACGGCCGCCTGGACAACCAGGTCAAGCTGCGCGGCTACCGCATCGAGCTCTCCGAGGTCGAGGCCGTCCTCGGAGCGGTGGACGGCGTCTCCGCGGCCGTCGTCGTGGTCCGCGACGACCGGCTCGTCGCCTATCTGGTCGCCGAGCCCGGGACCGAGCTGCGGACGGCGGACGTCAAGTCGGCCGCCTCGGTGTCGCTCCCGCCGTACATGGTGCCCGGCATCGTCATGGTCCTCGACGAACTGCCCCTGACCGCCAACAAGAAGATCGACCGGAACCGGCTGCCGGAGCCCGTCGTCACTCCGGGCGCCGGATTCGAGCAGCCGCGCGACGCCACGGAGATCGTCCTGGCGCGGATGTGGACCGAGATCCTCGGGATCTCCCAGGTCGGCATCCACGACAACTTCTTCGACGTGGGGGGCCACTCGCTGCTCGCCGTCCGGCTCAGCGCGGCCATCCGCACCGAGTGGGACGTGGACGTCCCGATCTCCGACATGCTGCGCCAGGGCACCATCGCCGAACTGGCCGCCATCGTGCGGTCCGGCGGCCAGGGGACCTCGCGCACCCCGGTCGTCACCCTGCGCGAGGGAACGGCGGGCGAGCGGCCCGTCTTCCTGTTCCACCCCTTCGGCGGCACCGTGTTCTGCTACGTCGAGCTGACCCACCACCTCCCGCCGGGCAGGCCGGTCCTGGCCATCGAGGCCCCCGGCATCCAGAACGAGGGCGAGGCGGAGATCAGCGTGGAGGCGATGGCCACCCGCTACATCGCGTACCTCAGGGAGATCCAGCCGGCCGGCCCGTACGCCCTCGGCGGCTGGTGCTTCGGCGGAGTCATCGGCTACGAGGTGGCCTGCCAACTCCGTGCCGAGGGCGAGGAGATCGAGTTCCTGATCGGCATCGACAGCCGGGCGCCGATCGAGGAGAACATCCCGGAGTCCGCGGACGACTCGACGATCCTCTCCTGGTTCGCCCGGGACCTCGCCGTGCCCGCCGGGAAGACGCTCGACATCCCCGCGGACCATCTGCGGGCCCTCGGCGGTGACGCCGCGTTCGACCACATCCTCGAACGGGCCGCCGCCATCGGCGTCCTCGCCGAGGACGCCGACCGCGCGCAGATCCTGCGCTACTTCGAGGCCTACCTCGCCAACGGCATCGCCCTGCAGACCTACCTGCCCGAGCCCGCCGAGCTGGACCTGGTCCTGCTGCGCGCGGCCGACGAGCCCGCCGAGTACGGGCCCAAGCTCGGCTGGGAGGCCCTGATCAAGGGATCACTGAACGTCATGGACGTCCCCGGGGACCACAACTCGGTGATGTATCCGCCGCACGCCGAGACCGCCGCACGGGCGATCGCACCCCACATGGAAGGAGCCACCGACGATGGCGACCACTGAAACGGTCAAGGCCGAGTACGCGTTCCGCCTCCCGGTGACGCCCAAGGAGGCGTTCGCGCAGATCTCCGACCCCGCGCAGGACCCCGTCTGGCAGGCGGCGTGCGTGGACGTGAAGCTGCTCGACGGGGAGCCGCGGCCCGGCGGCCGCTACGAGATCACCTTCCAGCTCATCGGCAAGCGGATGGAATTCACCGTCGAGATCAGCGAGTTCGAGCCGGGCCGGCGCTCGAAGTTCCACACCCTCGACGGTCCTTTCCACTACGTCGGCACCTACGACTACGAAGAGAACGAGGACGGGACCACCACCGTGCACTGGACGTTCGAGGTGGAACCCGGGGACTACTTCGGGATCATGCCGAAGACCCTGCTCCGGAAGGTGCTCGTCAACTCGGTGAAGAAGGACTCCGGAAAGCTCGCGGCACAGCTCGGACAGGGAGCACGCAACCGATGAACACACATCAGGACGACGCCCGCCAGAACGCGGCGCACCAGGACGGCGCCCGTCGGGACAAGGCCCGTGAGGACGAAGCCACGAAGGTCGTCGTCACCGGGCTCGGGGAGATCACCGCGCTCGGCGAGGACGTGGCCGGCACCTGGGACGCCATGCTGCGCGGTGAGAGCGGCTTAGGTCTGCTGGACGAGGAGTCCTGGGCCAAGGACCTTCCGCCGCTGCTCGGCGGCCGGTCGAAGGCGGACCCCGGTCTCGGCCTGGAGCACCAGCAGCGCCGGCGGCTGAGCCGCTCCGCCCAGTTCGCGGTGAAGGCCGCGGCGGAGGCGTGGGCCGACGCGGGACTCGACGACGCGCCCACGGCCCCGCACCGGGTGGCCGTGGTGGTCTCGGCCGCGCTCGGCGACATGACCTCGATCATCGACGGCTGGGAGGCGCTGAAGACGCGGGGCTGGCGACGCGTACCCCCCATGACCGTGCCGATGTCCATGGGCAACGGCTCCGCGGCGGCCGTCGCCCTGCTGGTGAACGCGCGCCTCGGCGTGCACGCGACGGTGAACGCCTGCTCCTCCGGCACCCAGGCGCTGGTCACGGCGGCCGAACTGATCCGGGCCGGGGACGCGGACATCGTGGTGGCGGGCGGCGCGGAGGCCCCGCTGCACCCGCTGGTCCTGTCCTCGTTCGCGGCCATGCGGGCGCTGTCGCAGCGGGTCGACGACGCCGCGTCCGCCTGCCGCCCGTTCGACGCGGACCGCGACGGGATGGTCTTGGGCGAGGGTGCCGGCATCCTCGTCCTCGAGTCCGAGCGGCACGCCCGCGAGCGTGGCGCCCGGATCTACGCCGAGCTCGCCGGCGTGGGCATATCGTCGGACGCGTACCACATCGTGCAGCCGGAGCCGAACGGCACCGGCACCGTCGCCGCCGTCCGCTCCTCGCTGAAGGACGCGGGTGTGACACCCGCGGACGTCGCGCTCTTCAACGCCAACGGCACGGCGACCGGACCCGGCGACTCGTCCGAGGCCCGCGCGGTGCGGGCGGTGTTCGGGGACGCGGAGCAGGGTCCCGCGCTGACCGCGAACAAGTCGATGACCGGGCACAGCCTCGGCGCGGCGGGCGCGATCGAGTCGATCACCACGATCCTCTCGCTCTACCACGGCCTGGTGCCGCCGACCCGCAACTTCACCCGCCTCGACGAGGGCCTCTCGGTCGACGTCGTGCACGGCAGTCCGCTCAAGCTGGGCCCCGAGCAGAACGTCGCGGTGAAGAACTCCGCCGGGTTCGGCGGCCACAACGTGGCCCTGACCTTCCGGGGCCCGGTCGACCGCGCCGACGCAGAGGCGGACGTGACGTGACGTCGGCCGGAGGCCGGGAGCACGGCGCGGTCGTGACCGGGCTGGGCGCCCTGACACCGCTCGGCGCGAACGCGCCCGACGCGTGGCAGGCCCTGCTCGACGGGCGGTCCGGAGTACGGCGCCTGGACGAGGAGCGCGAGGACTGGCCCGAGGATCTGCCGGTGCGGATCGCCGGGACGGTGACCGCGGACCCGGTCGAGATACTCGGCCGGGTCCAGGCCCGCAAGCTCGACCGCGGGGAGCAACTGGCCGTGGCGGCGGCCCGCGAGGCCTTCCAGGACGCGGGCCGGCCCCCGGTGGAACCGGAACGCCTCGCCGTGGTCGTCGGCACCGGGATCGGGGGCATCCTGAGCGCGCTCGGACAGGACGACCTGTACGAGCGGGCGGGCATGCGGAAGCTGTCCTCGTTCGCCGTCCCCATGCTGATGCCGAACGGACCGGCGGCCTGGGTCAGCATCGATCTGGGGGCGCGGGCGGGGGCCCGCGCCCCGGTCAGCGCCTGTGCCTCGGGCGCCGAGGCGATCGCGCTGGCCCTGGACCTGATCCGGCTGGACCGCGCCGACGTCGTGGTGGCCGGGGGCACCGAGGCCAGTCTGCATCCCTTCATCACGGCCGCGTTCGCGCAGATGAAGGCGCTGTCGCGGCAGGAGGGGGACCCGGCCGCGGTGTCCCGGCCGTTCGACGCGGCCCGCTCGGGCTTCGTGATGGCCGAGGGCGCCGCGGTCATGGTCCTCGAACGCGCCGAGTTCGCCCGCGCCCGGGGTGCCCGGGTCTACGGCACGGTGGCCGGCGCGGCCGTGGGCTCCAGCGCCCGGCACATCTCGGCGTCCGACACCGAGGGGCAGGTCCTCGCGATGCGGGCGGCGCTGCGCGACGCGGGACTGGAAGCCCGCGACGTCGGCCATGTGCACGCCCACGCCACCTCGACCCCCGGCGGCGACCTCGCCGAGGCCGAGGCGGTGGCCAAGGCACTGGGCGAACATCCCGTGGTGACCGCGACGAAGTCGATGACCGGTCACATGCTCGGCGCCTCGGGCGCGTTCGGCGCCATGTCCGCGCTGCTCGCGCTCCACCACGGGGTGGTCCCCGCCACCCGCAACCTGGACGACCCCGACCCGGCCGTCCGGCTGGACGTGGTCAACGGCACCAACCGCACGGGCCGGTGGGACGCGGCACTCGCCAACTCCTTCGGCTTCGGCGGACACAACGTCAGCCTGGTGCTGACACGCACGACATGAGCCGCGTCCGGGGGGACGCGTACGGGGGAAGGGGGAGCAAGGCCATGAAGATCGGAGTGCTGGGAACGGGCACGATCGCCGCCACCCTGGCGACGATGTTCGCCCGGGCGGGACACGAGGTACACGTGGGCCCGGGCGCCGACGGAAGCCGCGCGACAGTGAGCGGCGGGGGCGGGGGCGGGGCGATCGTGTCCGGCGGGAGTTGCGAGGAGGTGGTCGCGCGGTCCTCGGTGATCGTCCCCGCCTTCCTCGGCGTTCAGGGAGCGGTGCAGCAGCTCAGGCCCTGGCGGGCCGGGCTGCGGGGGAAGATCCTGGTGGACGTCACCAACCCGTTCACCGGCGGGCACATCGACTTCGTGGGCCCCTGGGCGGTCGGCGGCACCGAGGACCTCGCCGCGGCGTTCCCCGGGGCGCGGCTGGTCGGCGCCTTCAAGAACGTGTGGTGGGAGGCGTTCGACGGATGCCCGGACCCGGCCGCCCCCGACATCCAGGTGATCTCCGACGACACGGAGGCGAAACGCACGTTCCTGCGCCTGTGCTCCGCCACCCCCTTCACCTACGTCGACGCCGGCGGCCTGAACCAGGCCCGCCGGGTGGAACGGATGGCACTGTCGGGGGTGAGCTGGACGGGGGTGTCGGCGGCCTGAGACGACGAAGGGGCCGCCGGCCCCATGGCCGGACAGCCCCTCGTACAGCCCCACTCGGCAAGCGACGAAGACCGTTGCGTGCGGCCGACCCGGGATCAGGGCGGCCCCCCGTCCCTCGGGGCCGCCCCGTCAGTCCCGGCGGATGAGTTCCGGGTCGATACGGCGGCCCACCAGGGGCAGCGACCCCACCGCCGCCATCGCCACCACCCCGGCCGCGGCGAGCACGAGCAGGGGAACGCCGGCCACGTCCCAGCGGATCGCGCCGCCGCCGGTGATCAGGTAGCTGGACTCGGCGAGTTTGCCCGAGACCAGGGCCAGCACCAGTCCGAGGCCCAGGGGCAGCACGACCTGGGCGCACTGGACGGCCCGCATGGTTCGCGCCCGCGCGCCGATCAGCGTCACGGCGGTGACCTGCGCGCGACGCTCCACGGCCCGGTCGGTGACGGACACGAGGAACGCGGCCACCCCGATGACCAGGCCCATGATCATGCCCAGGGCGAGCAGCGTCTCGACCACGGAGATCTGCTCCAGCCCCTGGATGTTCAGTCCGACCAGCTCGACCTCCGCGATCGGGGCGACGGCGGCGATCCCGTCGAGAACGGCACGCACCTGACCGGGGTCGGAACCGCCGGCGAGGAGGAACTCCGCGTCGCGGGGCCGGGCGTCAGCGGGGAGGGCGGACGGCGGGACGAGGAGTTCGGCGGAGCCGACCGCGGAACCGGAATAGCCGCTGTAGACGACCCGGTCCGCGGGCACGGGGACGTTCAGACGCTTGTCCCGCCCGCCGCCGTCCCGGAGCCGGAACGGGAAGGACTCGCCCGGCTTCATGTCGGATCCCACGCTCGAATTGGGGTCCACCAGCCGCAGCACCTTGCCGTCGGCACAGCCCTCGACACGTACGGTCATGCGTCGCAGATCGGCGCAGGTGGCCACCAGGGCCGTGGTCGGGGACGCAACGACGCCCGAGCGGCTGGCGTTGAGATCCACCCAGGAGTTCATGAGAAGGCCGTGCGCCCGGACTCCGGAGACGTCCTCCAGGTCCCGCTGTTCCCGGGTGCCGAGCCCCGACAGGGCCAGGGAGTAGTCCTGTACCGCTCCGGACGGCCGGGTGACCTGTTCGAGCTGGATGAGAACACCCTGGGCCAGCGAGGCTACGTAGACGAGCAGGACGAGACTGGTGACCACCCGCATCGTGCTGCCCGGCTCGGCCTCGTTGCGCCGCATCGCCAGGTTCAGCGTGAGGGACCCGGTGGTCCGCGCCACCCGGCGGGCGAGCGCGTACGACAGGAGCGGCAGGGTCAGCACCAGTCCGACGCCGGTGAGAACGACCCCGGCGACCACCAGCAGCGCGTTGATGCCGAGGCTCGAGGCGGGATGCCCCACCAGGCCCGTGGCACAGAAGCCGCAGACGATGCCCAGGCCGCTGAGCAGGAGCAGACCGACCCACTTGGACGGGGGCCGCGGCACCGCCGTACGCCGCACCGCGAGCGGATTCGCGGTCGCGTCCCGCGCGCTCTTGCGGCTGACGAGCCAGGCGAGGACGGGACAGCCGACCAGGCAGACGGCGATCGTCGCGACGGACAGGGCGCCGTCGCCGGGATACCACCGCAGCCCCGGCAGACCGGCCCGGGACATCACCTGGTTGAGCAGCCAGTACTCGCCGAGTCCCAGCACCGCGCCGAGCAGTGCCGCGACGACGGTCTCGGCGGCGTTCACCCGCTGCATGCCCTTGACGCTCAGGCCGAGCAGACGCAGTGCCGCGAGGCGGCGCATCCGGCTGGCGGCGGAGAGCCGGGCGCAGACCGACAGGAAGATGCCCAGGGGCAGCAGGACCAGCGTGGCCAGGGCGAACCGCACGTCGGTGAGGGTGGACGGCTCGACGGCCGGGAACGGCGCGTAGCTGTAGCCGAACCCCTTCAGGGTCCGGCCCTCGTGGGCCAGCGCGGCCCGGTCGGTCCCGATGTAGGCGTAGAGCTCGTCGGGATGGGCGAGCCCGGCCGGGCCGATCACGCCCGCCTCGTGCCCGGGAAGGAGTGCCTTGGCCGCGGGCGCGGACCGCAGCAGGTCGTGCACGCGCGGGGAGACGAACACCTCGCCGGGAGCGGGAAGCTCGCTCAGCCCGGGAGGTACCGCACGCGTGCCCCCGGTGCCCTTGGCGACGAACACCCGGGTGAAGGACCGGGAGCCGTAGGCGTCGTCGCGTTGCAGGACGAGGGTGCCGTCCACCGGCCCTTTCGCGGAGGTGACGGGCTGACGGGCGGCGTCGCGGCCGTCGTGCGCGTCCAGGATCGCCGGAACGGTGAGGACGAGGGCGAGACAGCAGACGCCGATCGAGCCGCCGGCGGCCATGAGGAAGAAACGTATGCGGTTGCC
This sequence comes from Streptomyces sp. NPDC056738, assembly GCF_042790435.1. Lineage (NCBI taxonomy): Bacteria > Bacillati > Actinomycetota > Actinomycetes > Kitasatosporales > Streptomycetaceae > Streptomyces > Streptomyces sp. NPDC056738. The sequence goes on along the minus strand of NZ_JBHTZF010000004.1, from coordinate 552,788 downwards.
GCGTCCCGCCCCGAACAGCAGGCGCAGACCGAGCAGGAATTCCCTCACACGGCACCCCGTGGGCTCAGGACTCCGTCGGCCATCGTGTAGCGGGTGTCGGCCTGGGCGGCGACGGCCGGGTCGTGCGTCACCAGGATGACGGCGGTGCCCTGTGACCGGGCCAGGCCCAGGAACTCCTTGAGGACGGCCGAGGCGTTGGCGCTGTCGAGCGACCCCGTGGGCTCGTCGGCGAACACGATCGCCGGCCGGTGCACCAGGGAACGCGCGACCGCGACGCGCTGGCTCTGCCCGCCGGAGACCTGTCCGGGACGCCGCTCGCGCAGTTCACCGAGGCCGAGCCGTTCGAGCACCTTGCCGGCCGCCGCGAGGGCGGGGCCCTTGCGTTGTCCGGCCAGTCGCAGCGGCAGGGCCGTGTTCTCCTCGACGGTGAGTTCCGGCAGCAACTCGCCGTACTGGAAGACGAACCCGAACCGTTCCCGCCGAAGCGCGCTGATCTCGTCGTCGCCGAGCTCCCCGAGCGCCCGCCCTTCGAACCGCACCTGACCGCGCTTGACGGGAAGAACTCCGGCGAGACAGTAGAGAAGCGAGGACTTCCCGGACCCACTCTGCCCGGTGATCGCCACGACTTCTCCGACGGCCACCGAGAGATGAGCGTCGAGAACGGCCGGCTGATTGCCGTAGGAGAGGTCGACTCCCGTGGCAACAAGTATTTCTGACATGCTGTTGGCTTCCCCCAAAGAAGCGTGCGGGTCCAGGAGTACGTCCTGGACCCGCGGTCTTGCCCGAGTGGCCGACTACCTCTGGTAGTGCTTCGTCGGCGAGCAGTTGTCAGGGTTCAGCGAGCCCTTGTCGCGGCAGACGCGTATGTAGGCGTTGCTGGTGTACTGCGCCGCGCCGTCCCAGTTCAACTGGTCGAGAGGAACGGACGTCCGCTGCTTGCCGTTGTAGCGGCTCCAGTCGTAGCCCTCGACCCTCACCTGCACGTAGACGTTGTGCCCGTCACCGCCGTCGGTGTCCTTGAGGTTGCCCTTCCACTCGAAGGCACCGTGGTTCTGCCCGGACGGCCAGAACGCGTACTGACCGCCCTGGAAGGACGCGCCCCCCGTGGTGAGCGTCGGAATGGTGTGCCACGAGACCGCCATCGCGGTCCCGGCGCTCAGGGCGAAGATCCCGCCGGCGAGCACGCCGACTGCCAACTTGCGCATTATTTCTCCCGTTTGGTTGTTCACCCTGGTTGGTCATGGTGCTTCCAGGGCCGCCGATGATCGTAATGGGATCATCGAGAACCAAAACCGAATTAAGTGGGACAGCGCCTGTTTGGCTGGATTCCGTCGTCGTCCTGTACCTGCCCCCGACGTCACATCGGAGTGGCAGGGAGCCGACCCAACTCCCTGCCGGCAGGGGCGGGCATGCCGACCATCCTGGAGATCCTGTGGCACCCCCGGACCAGTCGGCCGCGCCGCCACCTGAAAGGGAGGGGTTCGGCTATCAACGCCGGGCCGCGCGTCGGCGGGTCAGCACGACCCCGCCCGCACCGGCGGCCAGGACCGCGGCGGCCACGCCCGCGAGGGGGAGAGTGGAGCCGGCGCCGGTGTTCGCCAGGCCGCCACCGGTACCCGAGGAGCTCTCCGAGCCTGCCGCCACGGAACCGCCCACAGACCCCGAGCCGACCGTGGACGCGGTGCCGGAGCCGGCTGTTGAGGAGCCCCCGGTGGAGGATGTCGAGCCGGAGTCACCCGTGGAGCCGGTGCCTCCCGCGGAGCCGCCGCCCGTGGAACCGGTGCCGCCCGTCGAACCGGATCCGCCCGTGGAACCGGTGCCGCCCGTCGAACCGGATCCGCCCGTCGAACCGTTGCCGTCGGTCCCGAGGAGGAACACGGCCGTGTCGTTCTTCTTGTTCTTGTCGAACGGGCGCTCCTTCGCCTCCAGGGCCACCGAGCCCTTGGCCCCGGCAACCGCCTTCACGATGCGCAGGTGGAACGGGAAGGTGTAAGTGCTGTTCTCGTTGGCCCAGTAGTAGCTGCTCGGAACGCAGCTGTAGCTGCCTGCGTCGACCTTCTTGCAGCCATCGGCCTTCAGGGTCACGGTCGTTCCCGCGGGCATCTTGACCAGGACATGGGTCACCGCTCCACTCTCGCCGTTGTCCGGCATCACCCAGGCCGGTCCCGCGTTGGTGAACTTCGCCTCCAGCGTGACGAACTGCCTGTCGCGGTCCGTCACTTGCGCGGCCACCTGGAAGTCCGCCGTGTTCACCGCCGTCACCGGCACACCGGCATAGTCGTAGGCGGGGTTCTTGGCCGGCCCGATCCCGCCCAGCGGAGTGGTCGAGGGCAGCTCGACCAGCTTCACGGCGGGTCCGGTCCCGGACACGTCGTCGACAGGGCCGTTCTCGGACATGACCGGGTCATAGTCGCTGATCGTCACCGCAAGGTGCTCGTACAGCGCGTGGCCGAGGACATCCAACGACAACGGCTTCTCCGGCGCGTAGACGGCACCGGGCTTCACCTCCTGATCGAACTCGCAGGCCACGAAGTACTTGCCAGGGAGCCCTTCTTCGTCGACGGGGACCGCGGGGGCTCCCGGCTTCTCCCCACGAGAGCGTTCACAGTTGGAAGGCAGTTCCTGGTGCGTCAGTCCGCGGCTGAAGTCGTAGGTCAGCCAGACCTTGTCGAGTGTCTCGGTGCCCTTGTTCGCGAAGGCGCCCGGCAGCTCAAAGCTGCCGCCGGGCTTCACGCCCGTGACCGGCTTCAAGAGACCCAGCACCAGGCCGGGCCGGGTGTTGTCGGCCGAGGCGGGCCCCGCGGCCAGGGCCAGGGCGGTCAGGGCGACGGCACCGACCATGGCGGAGGTCCTGCGGAGCGGGCGGGCGCGGTCGGCAACGGATCGAGGCACGGGGAGTCCCTTGCGGTGAAGCGACGGAGGCGTACGGGCGAACAACTGGGAACAGCGGTTCCGCCGCGTCAGACACCACGTGGCACCGGACGGTTGTACGACGCTCCCGACGAACGTGATCACGCGGGCGCCACGCCGCAGAAAGGAGAAAGGGAAACGCCCTGAGGGATTCAGGAACCCTCTCCAGCCCGCCGGGCCCCGTCACCGGATCCGGAAAAAGCAAAAGCCCCAGGTCACGGCGAGTGAGTCCTGGGGCTTCCACAGAGCCGCCTTCGGGATTCGAACCCGAGACCTACGCATTACGAGTGCGTTGCTCTGGCCATCTGAGCTAAGGCGGCGCGCTGTCCACACCTATGGTGCGATCAGCAACGTCGGTAAGTCTACACAGTTTCCGGGGGTGCTCCGTACACGGCCCGGTGTGGGGGTTCCGCAGGGGCTCGGAGGGGCTATGAGCAGCGCTTTCCCTTCTCGGGAGGGGTGCCCTGGAGGAGGTAGCGGTTGACCGCGGAGTCGATGCAGGTGCTGCCGCGCCCGTAGGCGGTGTGTCCGTCGCCGACGTAGGTCAGGAGCTTGCCGGAGGAGAGCTGGGAGGCGAGGGACTGCGCCCAGGGGTACGGGGTCGCCGGGTCCCGGGTGGTGCCGACGACGAGAATCGGCGCCGCCCCCTTCGCCTCGATGCGGTGCGGCTCGCCGGTGTTCTTGACCGGCCAGTACGCACAGTTCAGCGAGGCCCAGGCCAGACCCTCGCCGAAGACCGGGGACGCCTTCTCGAAGGCGGGCAGCGACTGCTCGACCTGGTCCGGGCCGGAGAAGGCCGCCGGCAGGTCGAGACAGTTCACGGCGGCGTTGGCGGACATCAGGTTCGCGTACCTGCCGTCGGCGTCCCGCTCGTAGTAGCTGTCGGAAAGGGCCAGCAGACCCGCGCCGTCGTCGTTCTTCATCGCGGACGTGAGCGCGTCACGGAGCTGCGGCCAGGCCGTCTCGTCGTACATCGCCGCGATCACACCGGTCGTCGCCAGCGCCTCCCCGAGCTTGCGGCCGTCCGGGTCCCCCGTCGGGATGGGCCGCTTGTCCAGTTGCCGGAAGAACGCCTTCAGGTTCCGGCCCACCTCGTCCGGGCTCGTACCCGCGTCACCGAGCGGACAGTCGCTGTGCCGCACGCAGTCCTTCGCGAAGGACTGGAACGCCGTCTCGAACCCGGCCGTCTGCTCCTCGTTGAGCTTGCGCGCGTCCAGGGAGGGATCCAGCGCGCCGTCCAGCACCAGCCGGCCCACCCGGTCCGGGTACAGGCCCGCGTACGTCGCCCCCAGAAGCGTCCCGTACGACGCCCCCACGTACGTCAGCTTCTCGTCGCCCAGGACGGCCCGCAGGATGTCCATGTCACGGGCCGCCTCGACCGTGGAGACGTGCCGCAGCAGCTCGGGCGAGTGCGCCCCGCAGCCCTCGGCGAACTTCTTGAAGGCCTCGACGAGCTGATCCGTCTCCCGGCGGTCGTCCGGTGTCGTGTCCGTCTGGGTGTACGCGTCCATCGCGCGCCCGTTGAGGCATTCGACCGGCTCGCTGCGGGCCACTCCCCGCGGGTCGACCGCCACCATGTCGTAGCGGGCACGGACGTCCGCCGGATAGCCGATCCCGGCGTACGACTGGAGGTAGCCGACGGCCGATCCGCCCGGCCCTCCCGGATTGACCAGCAGTGAACCGAGCCGCTTGCCCGGCCCCGTGGCCTTCTTGCGGGAGACCGCCAGCCGCACGTCGCCGGAGCCAGGCTTCGCGTAGTCGAGCGGCGCCTTCATCGTGGCGCACTCGAATCCGGGGACCCCGCAACTGCGCCAGTTCAGCTTCTGCCCGTAGTACGGCGCCAGCGCCGACGGTGTGGCGCTCGGCAGCGCGGTGAGCACCGCCTGGGTCGTCGCGGCGGTCGTCGTGGAACTTCCCGAGGAGCAGGCGGAGAGCATCAGCGCCGCGGCGGCCAGCAGCACGCCGCTCGCACGGAGGGGTCGGGTCGGCCGTGTGGTGCGCCTCATGTGCATCTCGCGAGCGTAACCGTGTGCGATCACAGGATCACCTCCAGTCGCGGAAGCGGCTCGTACGAGTGACCCGGTCAACCAGCCACCGGTTACGTTCACCGGTCGCCCGACACGAGCCAGGCAGGTCGCTTTCCTACCCAGGTCTACACCGAGCGGATCGCTCCCCGCCCACCGCGACGGCCGGACCCGGACGGATCTCCCCCGTCTCGAGTCGGGTCGGCGCGCCGGGATCAGCCCGCGCGGAGCGCCAGCGTCATCGCCTCCACCGCCAGCAGCGGAGCGACGTTCCGGTCGAGTGCCTCGCGGCACGCGGCGATCGCGTCGATGCGGCGCAGCGTCGACTCCGGCGAGCTGCCACGGGCCAACCGCTCCAGCGCGTCCTCCGACTCCGCGTTGGCGATGGCCAGGCGGGAGCCGAGCTGAAGGGCCAGGACGTCGCGGTAGAAGCCGGTGAGGTCGATCAGGGCGAGGTCCAGGCTGTCGCGCTGCGTACGGGTTCTTCGGCGCTTCTGCCGGTCCTCCAGCTCCTTCATCACGCCCGCCGTGCCCCTGGGCATCCGGCCACCCTGCGCCGCGCCAAGGGCCGCCTTCAGGTCCTCGGTCTCCTTGACGTCGACCTCCTCGGCGAGCTGCTTCGCGTCCTCCGCCGCCGTGTCGATCAGTTCCTGGGCCGCCTTGAGACAGCCGCCGACGTCGTCGACCCGCAGCGGGAGCTTGAGGACGGCGGCCCGGCGCTGCCGGGCGCTCGGGTCCGTCGCCAGGCGGCGGGCCCGCCCGATGTGGCCCTGCGTCGCGCGCGCGGCGGCCGCCGCCACGGCGGGCTCGATGCCGTCACGGCGGACAAGGATGTCGGCGACGGCATCGACCGGCGGGGTACGCAGCGTGAGCAGCCTGCAGCGGGAGCGGATGGTGGGCAGCACGTCTTCGATGGACGGCGCGCACAGCAGCCAGACCGTGCGGGGAGCGGGCTCCTCGACGGCTTTGAGCAGGACGTTGCCCGCACCCTCCGTGAGACGGTCCGCGTCCTCGAGGACGATGACCTGCCAGCGCCCGCCGGCCGGGGAGAGCTGGGCGCGGCGGACCAGGTCGCGGGTCTCCTTGACGCCGATGGAGAGCAGGTCGGTCCGGACGATCTGCACGTCGGCGTGGGTGCCGACCAAGCTCGTATGACAGCCGTCGCAGAACCCGCAGCCGGGGATCCCGCCGAGCGCGCGGTCGGGGCTCACGCACTGCAACGCGGCCGCGAAGGCGCGCGCGGCCGTGGAGCGGCCCGAGCCGGGCGGGCCCGTGAACAGCCAGGCGTGCGTCATCTTCGACGCCTCGGGGAGCGTGGCTTGCGCGGCGACGGCCGTGACGAGGGCGTCGGCGTCCCGGGCCGCGGCGGCGAGCTGCTCGCTCACCTTCTCCTGGCCCACCAGGTCGTCCCACACAGGCATGGGCTCCGCCCCTTCCGTCGCACTTTGCCTCGCGTCGTCCATTGTGCGGGTCGCCACTGACAACGGGGACCACCCGCCGGACCACCGGCCCCACCGAGGCCGCCCGCCGGACCACCGGCCCCACCGAGGCCGCCCGCCGGACCACCGGCCCGCCGGAGCCACACACCGAACCACCAGGGCCGCGGAGGAAACCCGCCGGACCCGCCGACGGCCGACGACCGGACTCACCAACGGGCGGACCAAAGGACCCATCGGACCGACCGGACCAGCCAGACCCGCCGAACGCCGACCGCAGACCCGGCGACCGGCAGACCGCCCACCGGCGACCCGCCTGATCACAGACCCGCCGACCCGCCTAGCGTCGCCGCCCGCCCCGCCCGCGGCCCGGGCCCTCGTCCCAGTCGTCCTCCTCGTCGCGCGGGCCCAGCAGTTCGTCCGCCAGGGTCGGGAGGTCGTCGAGCGGGGTCTCCTCGGCCCAGTCGGGGCGGGGCCTGCGGCGCGGAGCGCCCGTCTCGTCCACCTGCGGCAGTTCCCGCGTGCGGTCGGAGGGACCCTCGGGCCCCGCCGCCGGCCGCTCGTCGCGGAAGAAGCCCCGGGGCATCCGGTCCGTCGGGTTCCCGGACGGCGCGTCGCCCCGGCTCCCCGCACCCCTGTCCCGTACCGGCGGAAGCACGGCCGTCTCGTCGGCCGCACCCGGGTCGGGGGAGACGGCCGGCAGCACCGCCGTCTCGTCCGCCGCACCGCCGGGAACCGGCGGCTTGGGCAGCGTGGCCGTGTCCTCGACGTCCGAGCGGGACCCCGAACGACCACCCGAGCGGCTCTCACCACCGGGTCGTACGGGCGGAAGCACGGCCGTCTCGTCGGCCGCCCTCGGGTCGGTCACGACCGGCGTCGGCACCGTCGGCTGGTTGTCCGGCGCGGAAGGCGCCGCGGCCCCGGACGACACCGCAGCCCAGGAAGGCTTCGAGGGAGCGGCGGGGGACGCCGGCGGAGTCGCCGAGCGCTTCGAGGCCTCACCGGCCTCGGCCACCTTCCCGGATCCGGACTGCGAACCCGTCGGACCGGCCGGCTTCGGGGCCGTCCCGGCACTCGACACCGCGGCCTCGGCCGAAGCCGCCGCGGCCGCCGAAGCGGCGGCGGCCTCCGCTGCGAGCCGCCGGGCCTCCTCGGCCCGCAGCAGCGCCTCCTCGGCCTTCCGCTGCTTCTCCAGACGGCGTTCCTCGGCCTCGGCGCGCAGCCGCGCCTCCTCCTCGGCCTGCCTGCGAGCCCGCTCCTGCTCCGCGGCGCGCGCCTCCTCCTCGGCCAGAAGCCGGAGCCGCTCCTCCTCGGCGCGGCGGCGGGCCTCCTCGGCACGCTGCCGGGCCTCCTCCGCCTGGCGCTCGGCCTCACGCCGCTGGGCCTCCTCCAGCTCGCGCTGCTTGCGCTCCTCCTCCTCGGCGCGCAGCTTCGCGAGCTGGGCCTGGCGCTCACGCTCCAGGCGTTCCTCCTCCGCCTTGCGGGCGGCCTCTTCCTCGGCCTTGCGACGGGCCTCCTCCTCGGCCGCCCTGCGCGCCTCCTCCTGGGCCTTCACCTCGGCCTCGGAGAGGGGCAGCATCACGTCGAGCCGGTGCCGTACGACGGTGGTGACGGCCTCGGGCTCCTGCGCTGCGTCGACGACCAGGTAGCGCCCCGGGTCGGCGGCGGCGAGCGTCAGGAAACCGGACCGCACGCGCGCGTGGAACTCGACCGGCTCCGACTCCAGCCGGTCGGGCGCCTCGGTGAACCGCTCGCGGGCGGCTTCGGGCGACACGTCCAGCAGGACGGTCAGATGCGGTACGAGCCCGTCCGTCGCCCAGCGGTTGATCCGGGCGATCTCCGTGGGGGACAGATCGCGGCCCGCGCCCTGGTAGGCCACGGACGAGTCGATGTAGCGGTCGGAGATGACGATGGCGCCCCGCTCCAGCGCGGGACGTACGACCGTGTCGACGTGCTCCGCGCGGTCGGCGGCGTACAGCAGGGCCTCGGCGCGGTGCGAGAGGCCCGCGGACGACACGTCGAGGAGGATCGAGCGCAGCCGCTTGCCGACGGGCGTGGCGCCCGGCTCACGGGTCACGACGACCTCGTGGCCCTTGGCGCGGATCCAGTCGGCGAGTGCCTGGGCCTGGGTGGACTTGCCGGCTCCGTCGCCGCCCTCCAGGGCGATGAAGAAGCCGCTGGTGGCGGGCACCTGCGCCGGGTCGTCGCCGCCGCGCAGGGCGTCGAGCAGGTCCTTGCGCAGCGGCACGCCGGAACGGTCGTCGACCTTGGCGAGCACGAGGGCCGCGACCGGCAGCAGGAGCGCGCCGACCAGCATCAGGGTGAAGGCGGCGCCGCCGTGCGCGAACACGAACTTGCCGCTTTCCAGCCGGTGCGGGCCGATCGCCGCGGCCACCAGGGGCGCCACGATCGCGCCGACCGCGACGAAGACCCGTACGACCGCGTGCAGGTGCTCGGTGGTGCGGGCCCGCCGGTGGTCCTCGGTCTCCTGGTCGAGCAGCGCGTGCCCGGTGTTGGCGGCGACACCCGCGCCCACGCCGGCGAAGGCGAGGATCAGCAGCACGGTGGTGACGTCCGGGACGAGGCCCGCGGCCAGCAGCGTGATGCCGGTGAAGGCGATCGCGAGGGCGAGCAGCCGGCGCCGCGACAGCGACGGGAGCAGCGAGGGGGCCGTGCGGATACCGGCGACGACGCCGCCGGTCAGCGCCAGCACCAGCAGTCCGTACGTCACCGGTCCGCCGCCCAGGTCGATGGCGTCCAGCACGGCGACGGCGACGGCCGCCGCGATCGCCCCGGCGACGGCGGCGCAGGCCGGCACGAGGAGCGGGATCGCGCCCGTGCGGCCCTTGTCGCCCGCGGTGCCCGTCTTCGGGCGGCGCAGTCCTTCGAGCGGCGACCGCGCGCGCGGGGTGCGCGCGTCGGGCAGTTCGAGGAAGGTGATCACGGACAGCGAGGCCGCGAACAGTCCGGCCGCCACGTACGAGGCGAGCGCCACCTGGTGCAGGTGGAACCAGTCGATCCCGGCGCCCAGCATGTTGCTGACGAGGGAGACGGCGACCAGGGCGAGGGCCGCGATCGGCACCGCGACGAACGCGGTGCGCAGGGACAGCCGCCGCAGGGCGTCCATGTGGTCCGGCAGCGGGCGCACGGTGGCGCCCTCCAGCGGCGGCGCGGGCAGCAGCGCGGGTGCCGCGCTCTCCCGGCACACCGTCCAGAACCGCTCGGCGACCCCGGACACGAAGACGATGACCAGGAGCACCGCGAGCGCGTTGTCCGGGGTCCAGTCGATGAACAGGGGCGCGACGATCAGGAGCGCGGCCCGCAGGCCGTCGGCCACGAGCATGGTCCAGCGCCGGTCGAGCGGTCCCTCGTGCGACGTGAGCGATGTGAGGGGTCCAAGGAGCACGGCTCCGAAGAGCAGCGTCGCGAGGACGCGCGCCCCGAAGACGGCCGCCACGGCGAGGGCGGCCCCGCGGGCGCCGCCACCGAAGGAGCCCTCGGAGATCGCCGCCTGGAGCGCGAGGACGACCAGGACAAGCAGGGACAGGACGTCCGCGACACCTCCCACGAGGTGTGCGCTCCACAACCGCTTCAACTGCGGTTGCCTCAGCAGTGCGCGGACGGCACGCTCGCGCGAATCCGCGACCAGGGCTTCGTCGGGGGCCCAATTGTGGGCCGTTGGCTGCTCGGCTCGCGTCATCCTGCAAGCCTATCCGGACCCACTGACTCCCCGAGGTGCTGCCCGAACATACGGACGCCCCTACACGAAATGGTGTAGGGGCGTCCGCTTTTCCGTCACGTCACCTGGACCGACGGATCGGTCCCGTCGGCTCAGCCTTCCGAGGCAGCCGTCTTCTTCGCGGCGGTCTTCTTGGCGGGCGCCTTCTTGGCCGCCGTCGTCTTCGAAGCCGTCGTCTTCTTGGCGGCGGTCTTCTTGGCCGGCGCCTTCTTCGCGGGCGCCTTCTTGGCCGCCGTCTTCTTCGCGGTCTTCTTGGCCGGACCCTTGGCACGCTTCTCGGCGAGCAGCTCGTAGCCGCGCTCCGGCGTGATGTCCTCGACGCTGTCGCCGGAGCGCAGGGTCGCGTTCGTCTCGCCGTCGGTGACGTACGGACCGAAGCGGCCGTCCTTGACCACGACGGGCTTCTCGCTGACCGGGTCGGTGCCCAGTTCCTTCAGCGGCGGCTTGGCGGCCGCGCGGCCCCGCTGCTTGGGCTGGGAGTAGATCTCCAGCGCCTCTTCCAGCGTGATGGTGAAGAGCTGGTCCTCGGCGGTGAGCGAGCGCGAGTCCGTGCCCTTCTTCAGGTACGGACCGTAGCGGCCGTTCTGCGCGGTGATCTCGACACCTTCGGCGTCCGTGCCGACGACGCGCGGCAGGGACATCAGCTTGAGGGCGTCGTCCAGGGTCACCGTGTCCAGCGCCATCGACTTGAACAGCGAGGCCGTACGCGGCTTGACGGCGTTCTTGCCCGTCTTCGGGGTGCCCTCGGGGAGCACCTCGGTGACGTACGGGCCGTAGCGGCCGTCCCTGGCGATGATCTGGTGACCCGTCTGCGGGTCGGCGCCGAGCTCGAAGTCACCGCTCGGCTTGGCGAGCAGTTCCTCGGCGAGTTCGACGGTCAGCTCGTCCGGGGCCAGGTCCTCGGGGACGTCGGCGCGCTGGTGGTTCTCGTCGTCCTTCTCCCCGCGCTCGACGTACGGGCCGTAGCGGCCGACGCGCAGCACGATGGAGTTGCCGACCGGGAACGAGGAGACCTCGCGGGCGTCGATGGCGCCCAGGTCGGTGACGAGCTCCTTGAGACCGCCCAGGTGGTCGCCGTCGCCGTTTCCGGCCTCGGCGGCGCCGGCCGCGTCGCCCTCGCCGAAGTAGAAGCGCCTGAGCCACGGCACGGCCTGCGCCTCACCGCGGGCGATGCGGTCGAGGTCGTCCTCCATCTTGGCGGTGAAGTCGTAGTCGACGAGCCGCCCGAAGTGCTTCTCCAGGAGGTTGACCACGGCGAACGACAGGAAGGAGGGCACCAGGGCCGTCCCCTTCTTGAAGACGTAGCCGCGGTCGAGGATCGTGCCGATGATCGACGCGTACGTCGACGGGCGGCCGATCTCGCGCTCTTCGAGCTCCTTGACCAGGGAGGCCTCGGTGTAGCGGGCCGGCGGCTTGGTGGCGTGGCCGTCCACCGTGATCTGCTCGGCCGACAGCGGGTCGCCCTCGCCGACCTGCGGCAGACGGCGCTCACGGTCGTCGAGCTCGGCGTTCGGGTCGTCCGCGCCCTCGACGTAGGCCTTCAGGAAGCCGTGGAAGGTGATCGTCTTGCCGGACGCGCTGAACTCGGCGTCCCGGCCGTCGGCGGACGTGCCCGCGATCTTCACGGTCACGGAGTTGCCGACCGCGTCCTTCATCTGGGAGGCGACGGTGCGCTTCCAGATCAGCTCGTACAGCTTGAACTGGTCGCCGGTCAGTCCGGTCTCGGCGGGGGTGCGGAAACGATCACCCGAGGGGCGGATCGCCTCGTGCGCCTCCTGCGCGTTCTTGACCTTCCCGGCGTACGTACGCGGCTGGGCCGGCAGGTAGTCGGCGCCGTAGAGCTGGGTGACCTGGGCGCGGGCGGCCGTGACGGCCGTGTCCGACAGGGTCGTGGAGTCCGTACGCATATAGGTGATGAAGCCGTTCTCGTACAGCTTCTGCGCCACCTGCATGGTCGCCTTCGCGCCGAAGCCGAGCTTGCGCGAGGCCTCCTGCTGGAGCGTCGTCGTACGGAACGGGGCGTACGGCGAGCGGCGGTAGGGCTTGGACTCGACCGAGCGGACCGCGAAGTCCGTGTCCGCCAGGGCGGCGGCGAGCGCGCGGGCGTTCGTCTCGTCCAGGTGGAGCGTGTTCGCGCCCTTGATCTGGCCGAGCGAGTCGAAGTCGCGGCCCTGGGCGACGCGCTTGCCGTCGACGGCGGTCAGCCGCGCGACGAGGGTGGACGGGTCGCTCGCGTCACCGGTGCGGCCGGTGCCGAAGGTGCCGGTCAGGTCCCAGTACTCGGCGGAACGGAACGCGATGCGCTCGCGCTCCCGCTCGACGACGAGCCGGGTCGCCACGGACTGGACACGGCCGGCCGACAGGCGCGGCATGACCTTCTTCCACAGGACCGGCGAGACCTCGTAGCCGTAGAGACGGTCGAGGATGCGGCGGGTCTCCTGCGCGTCGACCATGCGCTTGTTCAGCTCGCGCGGGTTGGCGACGGCGCTGCGGATCGCGTCCTTGGTGATCTCGTGGAAGACCATCCGGTGGACGGGAACCTTGGGCTTCAGGACCTCTAGGAGGTGCCACGCGATGGCCTCGCCCTCGCGGTCCTCATCGGTGGCGAGGAAGAGTTCGTCGGAGTCCTTCAGCAGGTCCTTGAGCTTCTTGACCTGAGCCTTCTTGTCGGCGTTGACCACATAGATCGGCTGGAAGTCGTGTTCGACGTCCACACCGAGGCGGCGGACCTCGCCGGTGTACTTCTCAGGCACCTCCGCGGCGCCGTTGGGGAGGTCGCGGATGTGCCCGACGCTCGCTTCGACGACATATCCGGGGCCGAGGTAGCCCTTGATCGTCTTCGCCTTGGCAGGCGACTCGACGATGACGAGTCGGCGGCCGCCGTGTGCGGTGTCGCTGGTCGGGGACAACTTCGCTCTTCTCTCCGGTCGACGCGGAATCTCCTCGGGGCCTGGCTCCCGAGAGGTCGGGTCATGCTGACGCTGCGGAGTGTGACGGTACATCCCGCCCCCGTGTCAAACGGGAAAAGCCCGCAACGGCCACTCGAACGGTAACCCGACTACCGCCATTCCTGCCGCCCGGAGTGTCGACCCGCTCTTCCGGGCCTATCCGGAGGGTAACTTCCCAGTTACCCGAGGCGTGCTGCTCACGCACGGTCTCACAGGCGCGTGAAGCACCACACGGCGAGCACCAGTGCCCCGCTTCCGGCGACGCTCGCGAGGGTCGCCGATGCGACGCGGTTCACACCGTGGGCGACCGGCTCGCCCTGCCGTACCCGGACCACCGTCCAGGCCAGGATTCCGCCTCCGAACAGGGCGAACACCATCCCCGCGAAGATCGCCGGCCCGCTTTCCATGGCTCTGTCCTCTCACCCCGGGTCCCCAGGCTCGGGACGCTGACACGCCCCGGCAGCGGGCGTACGAACCCACGGTGAACACCAGGCAACCGGTGCCCCATGGGCCCCTCACGCAGCACCCGACACGGGGATCCACCCCGCCGCCCGGTGTCCGCGGACGCGGCCTCCCACGCCCCCGACTGTGGCGAATCCGTCGTTCCCGCCCCGTCCCGCCGATGGCCGGCAGCCTCCGCGCGGCGCTCCGCCCGCTCCCGGCTCCCCTCGATCCCGCCTCGACCCGATCCAGCCTCGACCCGCCGCCACGGAGTCGCCCTCCCTCGCAGCCGGTCCCTTTCCTCCTCGCTCTCGTCTCTTTTTCTCGTCCTTTCCACGGACGCCTTCGCTGTGACCGGAGTCCGTGTCCGCGTCGGCGTCGGCGTCGGCGTCCGTCCGCCCATCCATATCCGTCATGCGGGCCGGCCATTCATATCGGCTGTCCGGCCCGTATCTGTCCGAGCCGGACGGTTACGCCGGGTAACTGCTGCGGGTGATTGCGGCGCCGGTGAGGCCGCCCGGAGGTTGGCCGGTTTCCCCTCCCGGGCGGCCGACAGCGAACCCCCCGTTTATTCGACCGGCTCCAGGAATCCCTGCTCGACCAGCAAGCGGATCTGGGCGGGCGTGCGGTCCCGCAGCAATACCGGGTCCTCACCGACCAGTTGGGCGATGGCGTCGAGGATCCGGCCCGCGCTCAGTGTGCCGTCGCACACGCCGGCGAAGCCCGCGCCGACCGTGTCCACCTTGGTGGCCCTGCGCATGCCGCGGTGCTGACGCAGCACCACATGCTCCGGGTCCTCGGCGCCGGGCAGCCCGACCTGCTCCTGCACGACCTCCGCCACCAGTCTGAAGTGACCGGCGAGCAGGCCCGCGTCGTCGTTCCGTCTCAGATAGTCGACCCGGTCGAAGTGCTCCCGTACGGCCTCGCCGAGCGGCTGCTCGACGGAGTGCGGCCACTCCTCCACCGTGACCGACGGCTCGGCCGCCGTCGTCCTGCGCAGGGTGATCCATCCGAAGCCGACGGCCTTCACCTTGCGGGCCTCGAACTCGTCCAGCCACGCGTCGTACCGCGCCTGGTAGTCGGCCTGGTCGGCCCGGTGGTCGCCCGAGTCGCGCAACCACAGCTCCGCGTACTGCGTGACGTCCTGCACCTCGCGCTGCACGATCCACGCGTCACAGCCGCGCGGCACCCAGGAACGCAGCCGGTCCTGCCAGTCCTCGCCCTCCACGTGCTGCCAGTTGGCCAGGAACTGGGCGTACCCGCCTTCGTTCAGCCGGTCCCCCGCCTCCTGGACGAGCGTGCGGCACAGATCGTCGCCGCCCATTCCGCCGTCGCGGTACGTCAGCCGGGCGCCCGGCGAGATCACGAAGGGCGGGTTCGAGACGATGAGGTCGTACGTCTCGTCCGCGCGGATCGGCTCGAAGAGGGAGCCCTGGCGCAGGTCCGCGGCCGGTGCGCCGGAGAGCGCGAGGGTGAGCGCGGCGATGTGCAGGGCACGGGGGTTCAGATCGGTCGCCGTCACGCGCGTGGCGTGCTGCGCGATGTGCAGGGCCTGGATCCCGGAGCCCGTGCCGAGATCGAGCGCGGAGTCGACGGGCCGGCGCACGGTGATGCCGGCGAGGGTCGTCGAGGCGCCTCCCACCCCGAGGACGACCTCTTCGTCCCGGCTGCCGATGCCGCCCGCTCCCCCGACGGCGCAGCCGAGGTCGGACACGATGAACCAGTCCTCGCCATCGGGCCCGCCGTAGGGCCGGATGTCGACGCTCGCCACGACCTCGTCCCCGCCCGTCCGGGTCAGCCAGCCGCTCTCCAGGGCGTCCTCGACGGGCAGCACCTCCGCCACACGCGCGTACGGCACGGGCTGCTGCAGCAGGAACAGCCGGACGAGCGTCTCCAGCGGTGTGTCTCCGCGGGTCGCCCGGAGCGCGGGCACGGTCTCGCTGCGCGCCAGCGCGGCGTACGCGGGGGCACCGAGCAGGTCGAGGAGACCGTCCGCGGTGAAGGAGGCCCCGAGGAGGGCGCTCCGCAGCCGGGCGGTGGTGTCGGCGTGATCGGACGAGGGCAACGGTGACAGGCTGGTGTGACTCACGCCTCCCATTGTGTCCGCTATCGCCCACGGGCACCCACACCTGTGGACAGAGCCCGGCCTGTGGACATCCCCACCTGTGGACAGAGGTTCACCCGTAGGCCGGGGCTCCTCCGCTCACCGCGGCTCGTCTGTCGACGGCGGCCCCGCTGGGGACGGCGGGCCGGCGCGCGCCGCGCGGGCCGAGAGCCCGGCGCGCACGCGCGCCGGGCTCTCCTCGGGCTCTGCGGACTGCCTCAGCCGTTGGCCGCCGCCGGGGACCCGGACGCCGACTTGCAGCTCTCCTGCTGCGCCATCGCCTTGCCCACGTCACCCTCCTCCAGCTTCTTCAGGGCGTCGTTCCCGCTCTGGCTCAGCTTGCCGAGCTGGGTCGCGATGCCCTTGAGGCCCTCGGCGAACTTGGCCTGGTCCTTGGTGTCGAGCTTGGCGACCTGCGTCTTCAGGGCGGCGTACTGCGCGGAGATGCCGTTGAGCTCCTTGACCGCGTTGGTCTGCTTCGTCTTGCCGTCCTCGACGTCCGGCGGTCCCGCGTTGTCGACGGCGGTGCCGATCGCCTTGTAGGCGTCGGACATGTCCTGGAAGGCCTGAGCGTCGGTCTTCTGAACGGCTTCCGGCGTGCTGTTGTCCGAGGTCTGCTTCTGGATCGCGGCGTTCGCTTCCTCGATCTTCTGCGCCTGCGGCTTCACCGCGTCACAGACCTGCTTGGCCCAGGAGTTCAGCTTGTCGTTGCCACTGTCCCCGCTGCTGCCGCATCCCGACAGAGCGAGCACCAGTACCGCACCGCCGGACAGTGCGACCGCGAGCTTCTTGTTCACCGGTTTGGTCCCTTCCATGGCTCTCGGCCCCGGAACATACACGCCATGTGGGCGACACCCACATGGCGAATGCCCGCTATGACTGCTTTTGAAGCCATTTGCACCAAGCGAGAGAAGGCTCACGGCGACAACGTGAACACACGCAGAACGGGCGCGCGGCACGTCAACACGCGCCGCGCGCCCGCCTGTTGGCCCGTATCTGATCCGGCACGGAATTCCGTACCGGATCAGACGCGGAACCGGTGCGCTACGAAACCACCGCGGGGTCGGCCGACTTGGCGACCCCTTCGTCGTTGTCCTCCTCGTCGCCCATGACGATGCCGCGCCGCTTGGAGACGTACACGGAGCCCACGATCACGATGAGCGCGAGGACGGCGATGAACACCCGTACGCCGACGCTCTTGTCGTCGCCGTACGAGAACTTGACGATGGCCGGAGCGATCAGCAGCGAGACCAGGTTCATGACCTTCAGCAGCGGGTTGATCGCGGGGCCCGCCGTGTCCTTGAACGGGTCGCCGACGGTGTCACCGATCACCGTCGCCTCGTGGGCCTCACTGCCCTTGCCGCCGTGGTGGCCGTCCTCGACGAGCTTCTTCGCGTTGTCCCACGCGCCACCGGAGTTGGCGAGGAAGACCGCCATCAGCGTGCCCGTGCCGATCGCGCCCGCGAGGAACGAACCGAGCGCGCCGACGCCGAGCGTGAACCCGATCGCGATCGGCGTGAGCACCGCGAGCAGACCGGGTGTGGCCAGTTCGCGCAGCGCGTCCTTGGTGCAGATGTCGACGACTTTCCCGTACTCGGGTTTCTCGGAGTAGTCCATGATCCCCGGGTGCTCGCGGAACTGCCGCCGCACCTCGTAGACCACCGCCCCGGCGGACCGCGACACCGCGTTGATCGCCAGCCCCGAGAAGAGGAAGACGACCGCGGCGCCCGCGATGAGACCCACCAGGTTGTTGGGCTGTGAGATGTCCATCATCAGGTTCATCGGAGCGCCCGGCCCCGAGACCTTCTGGCCCACGTCGCTCGCGGCCGTGGTGATCGCGTCACGGTACGAGCCGAAGAGGGCCGAGGCCGCGAGGACGGCGGTGGCGATGGCGATGCCCTTGGTGATGGCCTTGGTGGTGTTGCCGACGGCGTCCAGGTCGGTGAGCACCTGCGCGCCCGCGCCCTCGACGTCGCCGGACATCTCCGCGATGCCCTGCGCGTTGTCGGAGACGGGACCGAAGGTGTCCATCGCGACGATGACACCGACCGTGGTGAGCAGGCCCGTTCCGGCGAGCGCCACGGCGAACAGCGCCAGCATGATCGACGTACCGCCCAGCAGGAACGCCCCGTACACGCCGAGGCCGATCAACAGGGCGGTGTAGACGGCCGATTCGAGACCGATGGAGATACCGGCGAGGACGACGGTGGCCGCGCCGGTGAGGGAACTCTTGCCGATGTCCCGGACGGGACGGCGGCTGGTCTCGGTGAAGTAGCCGGTCAACTGCTGGATGAGCGCGGCCAGCACGATGCCGATCGCGACGGCGACGAGTGCGAGCACCCGTGGGTCACCGTCCTTGGCCTTGATCGCCGCGTCCGTGACCCCGTCCAGTTCGCCGTAGGTCCCCGGAAGGTAGATGAAGACGGCGAGGGCGACCAGGACGAGCGAGACCACCGCGGAGATGAAGAACCCGCGGTTGATCGCGGACATGCCGCTGCGGTCGGAGCGCCGGGGCGCCACCGCGAAGATGCCGATCATCGCGGTGAGCACGCCGATCGCGGGCACGATCAGCGGGAACGCGAGCCCGGAGTCGCCGAACGCCACCTTGCCGAGGATCAGCGCGGCGACGAGCGTGACGGCGTACGACTCGAAGAGGTCGGCGGCCATACCGGCACAGTCGCCCACGTTGTCGCCCACGTTGTCGGCGATCGTCGCGGCATTGCGCGGGTCGTCCTCCGGGATGCCCTGCTCGACCTTGCCGACCAGGTCGGCACCGACGTCGGCGGCCTTGGTGAAGATGCCGCCGCCGACACGCATGAACATCGCGATCAGCGCCGCGCCGAGACCGAAGCCCTCCAGGACCTTCGGCGCGTCGGCCGCGTACACGAGCACCACACAGGAGGCGCCCAGCAGACCGAGCCCCACCGTGAACATGCCGACGACGCCACCGGTGCGGAAAGCGATCTTCATGGCTTTGTGCGAGACGGCGGTGAGATCCTTTTCGGGCTCACCCTCCGCCGGGGTCGCTTCCCGTGCGGCGGCGGCCACGCGGACATTGCTCCGTACGGCGAGCCACATTCCGATATAGCCGGTGGTCGCCGAGAACGCCGCGCCGATCAAGAAGAAGATCGATCGTCCGGCGCGCTGATTCCAGTCGTCCGCGGGAAGCAGCATGAGCAGGAAGAACACCACGACGGCGAATACGCCGAGCGTGCGCATCTGACGTCCCAGGTAGGCGTTCGCGCCTTCCTGGATCGCCGTCGCGATCTTCTTCATGCTGTCGGTGCCCTCGCCGGCCGCGAGAACCTGGCGCACCAGGATCCCGGCGACCACGAGCGCTGCCACGGCGACGACCGCGACGACCGTCACGATGAGACGGTTGCCGTCCGTCAGGACCGCGGCTGCGAAGGTTGTGGGGTGGTCAAACTGATGAGGGGTAGAAAGCCCCGCCATTCGTCCTCCTTGACGCTTGGGCTGAGCTCAAGATGTGGACGGATTCTAGGTACCGGAACCTGATCAAAACAGTGCGCGGTAAGCGGAATTAGCCTTCACTTGCCCTTCAGCAAATGATCGACAGGCGTCCACGGACCCAAATGCAGTAATGCCCCAGAAGCGTTGACGCTTGATCCAATTATCACGCGACTGATCGTGAACCAATTCACGAAACGCCGTGCGCGATCAACGGAATACACGATCACCGGAGCGCACGATCACCGTAAGGGTGAGGCAGGTTTCCCGGACATGCCGAAGGGCCCCACCGAGTAGGGCCCTTCAGGTCGAACTCAAGAGGGACGGCTGTCAGGTAAGAGCCACGGCCGGCGGCGTGGTGGGCCAGCTCATCCTGATCAGTCCGCCGTGCTCTCCGGCGATGACTTCAACGTCGTCGACGAGGCCGCTGATGACCGCGAGGCCCATCTCGTCCTCCTCGGCCTCCGCGTCCGAGACGGCGCCGGACGCCGCCCCGCCGGGTACGGAACCCGGCGCCTCGTCACCGACCTCGATGGAGAACTGCTTCTCCTCCTCGATCAGCGTCACGTGCACCGGCGCCGCGATACCGCCGCTCTGGTGCAGTCCGACAGCACGAGTACAGGCCTCACCGACGGCGAGCCTGACCTCGTCGAGGACGGCCTCGTCCACTCCGGCCCTGCGCGCCACCGCTGCCGCCACCAGACGGGCGGTCCTGACGTGCTCGGGCAGCGCGCTGAAGCGGAGTTCAACGGTGGCCATGCATCCCCCTCTGAACTACGGGCGTGCTGTCTGGGGGCCGGGCCGAGGGGCCCGGTCCCCGATGTGTGCGAACCCGGGCCCCTCGGCCCGGGAGACCGGCCGTCAGTCGGTCGCGTTCACCGCCTCGTCCACCGAGGTGTGGATCGGGAACACCTTGGTGAGACCGGTAATACGGAAGATCTTCAGAATGCGCTCCTGGTTGCAGACCAGACGCAGCGAGCCCTCATGGGCCCGTACGCGCTTCAGGCCGCCCACCAGCACGCCGAGACCGGTGGAGTCGAGGAAGTCCACGCCCTCCATGTCGACGACGAGGTGGAAGCTACCGTCGTTCACCAGCTCGACCAGCTGCTCTCGCAGCTTGGGCGCGGTATATACATCGATTTCGCCGCCGACCTCGACGACCGTACGGTCGCCGTTAGGGCCGGACACATTGCGAGTCGACAGGGACAGGTCCACGGATCCTCCAGCACCTTGCTATCGAGCGGTCGCCCCATGGGACACCTCGGCAGAGCCCCCGGGACGGTTCGCCAGCCGCGATGGCATTCAATCACTTACCGGCAGGCGTGCACGACGCCTTGGGCCCATTGTCCGTCACGCCAGTGACACACTCGATGCCGATGGCCAAGAATCACCGATCCGATCGTTCCTCGGCGGACACCGCTTCCCGCCCCTCGCCGAGCACCGTCCTGGACCGGCTCGCCTCGGGGCCGAGCCGGGCTTCGCGCATCACTCATACGGAGCACTTGCCCCCGCGAGCGGGTCGCCATGCCGTCTGGCCCGACCGGATCCGTTCCGAGGTCATCGCCGCCGTGCAGGCGGCGGGCATCGAACACCCCTGGGCCCACCAGGCGCAGGTCGCCGAGCACGCCCTGGACGGCGAGTCGGTGATCGTCGCGACCGGCACCGCCTCCGGCAAGTCCCTGGCCTACCTCGCCCCCGTCCTGACGGCCCTCCTGGAGGGCTCGGAGGCCCCGAACGGCCGGGGTGCCACCGCGCTGTACCTGGCCCCCACCAAGGCCCTGGCAGCCGACCAGCGGCGTTCGGTGAAGGAACTTTCACAACCGCTGGGCAATGCCGTCCGCCCGGCCGTGTACGACGGCGACACACCCTTCGAGGAACGCGAATGGGTACGCCAGTACGCGAACTACGTCCTCACCAACCCCGACATGCTGCACCGCGGGATATTGCCCTCCCACCCCCGCTGGTCCTCCTTCCTGCGCGCCCTGCGCTACGTCGTCATCGACGAGTGCCACACCTACCGCGGCGTCTTCGGCTCCCACGTCGCCCAGGTCCTGCGCCGCCTGCGCCGCCTCTGCGCCCGCTACGGCGCCTCTCCCGTCTTCCTGCTGGCCTCCGCGACCGCCGCCGAACCCGCGGTCGCCGCGCGCCGCCTGACCGGCCTCCCCGTCGTCGAGGTCGCCGACGACGCCTCCCCGCGAGGGGAACTCGTGTTCGCCCTGTGGGAGCCCCCTCTCACCGAGCTGCACGGCGAGAAAGGTGCACCCGTCCGGCGTACCGCCACCGCCGAGACGGCCGACCTGCTGACCGACCTCACCGTCCAGGGCATGCGCTCGATCTCCTTCGTACGGTCCCGGCGTGGCGCCGAGCTGATCGCGCTGATCGCACAGGAACGCCTCGCCGAGATCGACCGCTCGCTGTCCCGGCGCGTCGCCGCCTACCGCGGCGGCTACCTCCCCGAGGAACGCCGCGCCCTGGAGAGCGCGCTGCACTCCGGGGAACTCCTCGGCCTCGCCGCCACCACCGCCCTCGAACTCGGCGTCGACATCTCCGGCCTCGACGCCGTCGTCATCTCCGGCTACCCCGGCACCCGCGCCTCCCTCTGGCAGCAGGCCGGCCGCGCGGGCCGCTCCGGGGAGGGCGCCCTGGCGATCCTGGTCGCCCGCGACGACCCGCTGGACACCTTCCTCGTCCATCACCCCGAGGCCCTGTTCGACCAACCGGTGGAATCCACCGTCCTCGACCCGGACAACCCGTACGTCCTGGCCCCCCACCTGTGCGCCGCCGCCTCCGAGATCCCGCTGACGGACGAGGACCTGGACCTCTTCGGCCCCGCCGCGGCCGGGCTGCTGCCGCAACTGGAGGCCGCGAAGCTACTGCGCCGCCGGGCCACGGCCTGGCACTGGACCCGCCGGGAGCGGGCCGTCGACCTGACCGACATCCGCGGGGGCGGCGGCAGCCCGGTGCAGGTCGTCGAGGCCGGCACCGGCCGCCTGCTCGGCACGGTCGACGAGGGCGCCGCGCACACGGCGGTCCACGAGGGCGCGGTCCACCTGCACCAGGGCCGTACGTACCTGGTGCGCAAGCTGGACCTGGAGGACTCCGTCGCACTGGTCGAGGAGGCCAGCCCGCCCTACTCGACGGTCGCGCGCGACACGACGACCATCGCCGTCCTCGAGACCGACGTCGAAGTCCCCTGGGGCGACGGCCGGTTGTGCTACGGCTCGGTGGAAGTCACCAACCAGGTCGTCTCCTTCCTGCGCCGACGTGTCATCACCGGCGAAGTGCTCGGCGAGACCAAACTCGACCTCCCTCCCCGTACGCTCCGCACCCGCGCCGTCTGGTGGACGGTCACCGAGGACCAGCTCGACGCGGCCCGCATCACCCCGGAGATCCTCGGCGGCAGCCTGCACGCCGCCGAGCACGCCTCGATCGGCATGCTGCCGCTGTTCGCCACCTGCGACCGCTGGGACATCGGCGGTGTCTCCGTCCCGCTCCACCCGGACACGCTCCTGCCCACCGTCTTCGTGTACGACGGCCACCCGGGCGGCGCCGGATTCGCCGAGCGGGCCTTCCACACCGCCCGCTCCTGGCTCACGGCCACCCGTCAGGCCATCGCCTCGTGCGAGTGCGACGCCGGCTGCCCCTCCTGCATCCAGTCCCCCAAATGCGGTAACGGCAACGACCCCCTCCACAAGCGAGGCGCGGTACGCCTGCTCACGGAACTGCTTCGGGCGGCACCGGAGCCGGGCCCGGAGACACCGGTCGGCGAGGAATCGGGGCGCGTGTAGTCCGGCGGACGCGGTCGGGCCAGGATTGATTCGGGTGGGGCGCCAGGGCCGGATGGGTCGGTCGAGGTGCCGAGGCTTGGTGCGCTGGATCGGTCGGATGGTCCAGGCGGGGTGCCAGGGCCAGATGGGCTGGGCGGGTCGCCGGGACCTGGCGGGGTGCCAGGGCTGGGCGGGTCGCCGGGGCCGGATGGGCCGGCCGGGTCGCCGGGACCGGGCGGGTCGCCAGGGCCGGATACGCCAGATAGGCCGGATGGGTGAGGGCCGACGGCCGGTCGGAGGAAAGTTGGGCCGGGATAGGCCGAACGGGTGACGTGGGGGCGCTCGACCCCGCAGGCCCGGCTCTCGATCTGACCTCGGCGGTGATCGGCCCGGTTCCGGACGACGCCGTCACCTCCGAGATCTGACCCTCCACCTCGCACCGCACGAGCCGCGCGCCCTGTGCTCGGGCCACCCGGTCCGCGCGGGCGCAAGCCGCCGTCCCACCGTCGCTCCAGTGGTCCGCCGCCGCGAGGGCCGCCAAGTCCGCGGCCCCCGCGGCCCGATGCCGCACCACGACGGCCTGCCCCATCGACAGCACCGCCCCGAAGACGGCACAGAGCACGGCGACCGCACCCACCGTCCACACCGTCGCGGACCCTCTGTCGGAGGACGCACGCCACCTGCGGGAAGACGCACGCTCCCTGTAGGAGGGCACACACCACCTGCCGGAAGACGCACGCCACCCGGCACGGCGGCCCACCCCGACAGGCGACCACACCCATCACCGGCTCGGCCCGGCGCTCCGGTTCCTCATCTCCCCTCCACCTCGGCGGCCGTGTCCCCCACCGTCTCCTCAGCCAGCGCCACCGCCTCGTCCTTCAGTTCAAGGGACAGAGCGGCGGGACCGGGGGTCCGCGCGCCGACCGTGACCCGGACCAGATCTCCTTCCCGGCCCACCATGACCTTCGCGGCGGGCGGGGCCGCACGACGGGCCGTCTCCAGGACGGCCTCCTCCGGGTCCTGGCGCGCCGCCGACCGAGCGCCCGCCCTCGCCGCGTCCACGCACTGGATCTGCGCCGAGGCGGCGAGCAGGGCCCAGACGAGCGCCATGCCGACGAGCACCAGAGAGGGCAGGACCACGGCGGCCTCGGCGGTGACGAACCCACCGTCCCGGCGTGAGGCCGGACCCGCCCTCAACTTGGCTTGTCCCCTGCGGTGTTCACATCTGGACATTGAGCGCCCGTCCCACGATGCCTTGCAGTTCTTCGCCGACCTGCCCGCTCGTCACCACCTTGTAGAGCGCGGCCGCGAAGGCCACTGCCGCGATGACACCCACCGCGTACTCGGACGTGACCATCCCCGTGTCCCTGCGCGCCGCGACGGACGCGATCCGGGCCCGCACCCACGCACGTCCTCGCCCCCGCTCCCGCCCCCTTTTCCCCTCCAGCTCATGCGCCTGCTCTCGTCCCCGCCCTCGCGCCGATCCGAGAACTCGTGCCATCCCGCTCATGTCAACCTCCTTGAGATTCAGCCCTGTCGGTCACTTCGCTCGCTCGCGTTCACCACTGCCGTTCACCGCTCACCTCCGCCGCCTGTCACCCACCACCCCCTCGCAGCAGTCCGCCGGCGAGCCCGATCACCACGGGCAGCACGCCAATCGCGAGGAAGGCGGGCAGGAAGCACAGGCCCACCGGGGCGGTGACCATGACGGCCGCCCGGCGGGCCTTCGCCGTCGCCGTGCGCGCCCACTCGGCGCGGGCCTCCGCCGCGAGTCGGCCGACCGGCACAGCCGCCGGCACTCCCGAATCACCCGCCCGCTCCAACAGGCGCGCCAGCCCCCGAGCACCCGGCAGCGAGGCCAACCTCCGCCACGCGTCGACCGGTTCGCCGCCGAGCCGTACCTCCGCCGCACCCCGGGCCAGCCGCTCACCCACGGGTCCGCCCAGTGCCTCGCCGACGGCCTGCGCGGCCGCCACCGGACTGGCCCCCGCGGCGATACAGGCGGCCACCAAGTCGGCGGCGAGGGGCAGTTGGCGGGTGGCCGACGCCACGTCGTACTCCTCCGGAAGCGCCGCGTTCCGCCGCCGAAGCCACCGCCGGACTGCGAACCCGGCCGCCAGCCCGGCCAGAACGCCGCCGAGCCCGCCGACCAGAACCCAGCCGGCACACACCACACCCAGCAGAGGCAGCCATCGCCGGCCGAAGCCCCGTACCTCGTGTCGCCGCGGTGGCGGCTCGGGTTCCGGGAGCATCAACGCGGCCAGACGTCCACGCACCCTCCTCACCCGCCTCACCGTCCCGAGCCAACGGGCCGGCGAGCCGATCAGGAGCACTCCGCACACAAGTACCCCCAGCCTGTGGACAACTTCCGCGCTCATGCCGCCTCCGCTCCTCGTACGATCCGCAGCGCCCACCACATCCCCACGCCCTCCAGCACTCCGCCGACCAGCAGGCAGCCCAGCCCGGGACCCGTGTGCAGCAGCACGTGCAGGGGGTTCGCGCCGAGCGCGGTGCCGAGCAGGAGACCGAGGACGGGCAGGCCCGCGAGCATGAAGGCGGTCGAGCGCGACCCGGCCAACTGGGCGCTCATGTCGGCTCTTTGATCCCGCTCGGCTCGCAGCGCGCCCTCCAGCCGGTCCAGTCCCGCCGCGAGCCCCGCGCCCCGGTCCACGGCCACGCGCCAGCACGCGGCGAGCCCCACCAGTCCGTCGGCACCGGGCTGCCGTGCCGCCTCGGTGAGCGCGCCCGGCACGTCTCCGCCGAATCTCGCCGCGGCCAGCACCAACGGCTGCGCCTCGGCGAGTCCGTCCGAATCGCGGGCGGCCACGAGCAGTGCCTCACCGGGCTGGCGGCCGGCCCGCACCTCGCCCGCGAGTGCGCCGCACAGGGCGATCACCGCGTCGCCCCGTCGCTCACGTTCGCGCCGGGCCTCCCCCGCTCGCCACACCCGGCGCAACAGGGGCATGCCTGCGGCTCCGAGGAGCAGGGGCACGAGCGATGCGCCCAGTACCGCGATCACCGCTCCCGCCACCAGGGACCACGCTTCGGGCCGCAGCCGCCCGCGCAGCCGTAGCCAGTCGACACGGGCCCGCTCCCACGAAGGCGGCCCGGTCGCCGCACCGCCGCCGGCGAGCAGCATCCTCGCTCTGCGCGCGCCCGAGCCGTGCCCGCCGATCAGCCAGGCCGCGATCCCGGCGCACGCCACGGCCGCTCCCGCCGGCGCGTCCGCCATCTCACCGAACCTCATCCCGCTCCCCGTTCGCATCCCGACGTCCGCCCTTCGTGAAGACCCCGGCGTCCGCCACTCCCGCAGGACTCCTCGTACTCCTCCGATCCGGAAGGACTTCCTGGCTCCCGAGCCCGAACGGCTCGCGCCACCCCTGACCCGACGCCATCGGCGTGCGGCACACCTGGCTCGACCCCACCGGCTCGCGACGCCTCCGGCCCGGGCCGATCGCCCCGCGGCCGCCCTGAGTTCGGCCTTCCTGGCTTCCCGCCCGGAGGAGCTCCCGCAGCCGCTCCCACCCCCGTTCGTACGCGAAGGCGTCCTCGCCCCACCGCAGTGCCGGCACCGTCACCACCAGCCCCGACGGGGCTCGTTCGAGCACATGGACCTCGGCGATCCGGCGCCGGCCGGTCCGGTCCCGTACGAGATGGAGGACCACGGACAGTGCCGCCGCGAGTTGGCTGTGCAGCGCGGCCCTGTCGAGGCCGGCCGCGGTGCCCAGGGCCTCCAGCCGGGCCGGGACCTGCGCCGCCGCGTTGGCGTGGAGCGTTCCCGAGCCGCCCTCATGTCCTGTGTTCAGGGCCGCCAGCAGCGAGACGACCTCTGGACCTCGCACCTCGCCGACCACCAGCCGGTCCGGTCTCATCCGCAGGGCCTGCCGGACGAGATCCTGGAGGGAGACGAGTCCGACGCCCTCCTGATTGGCGGGCCGCCCTTCCAGGCGCACCACATGCGGATGGTCGGGTCGCAGTTCGGCCGAGTCCTCGGCGAGCACGATCCGCTCGCCCGGACCCACCAGCCCCAGCAACGCGCTGAGCAAGGTCGTCTTGCCCGAACCTGTGCCTCCGCTGATGAGGAAGGACAGCCGGGCGTCCACGAGTGCTCTGAGGACCTTGTCGCCACCCGGCGGCACCGTTCCCGCCGCCACCAGTTCGTCGAGGGTGAACGCGCGTGGCCGCACGACACGCAGCGACAGGCAGGTGGAGCCGACGGCCACCGGTGGCAGCACCGCGTGCAGACGGGTTCCGTCCGGCAGCCTTGCGTCCACCCAGGGGCGGGCGTCGTCGAGCCGTCTGCCGGCCACCGCCGCGAGGCGTTGCGCGAGCCGTCGTACGGCCGCCGTGTCCGGGAAGGACACCGAGGTCAGCTCCAGGCCGCCACCGCGGTCCACCCAGACCCGGTCGGGCGCCGACACGAGCACGTCGGTCACCGACGGATCGGCGAGCAGCGGCTCCAGCGGGCCGCTGCCGACCAGTTCGGAGCGCAGCCGCTCGGCCGCGCCGAGGACTTCGGCGTCCCCGAGCACCCGCCCCTGCTCGCGCAGCGCCTGGGCCACGCGCGCGGGAGTCGGTTCGGATCCGCTCTCGGCCAGCCACTGCCGCACGCCGTCCAGCAGCCCCGCACCGCCGTCCGGCGCGGCCCCGGGTCCGTCCCACGCCTCGATCCCCGGGGGCGGGAGGCCTGGCGGGCCGACCCTCGTCTCCTTTCTCGCGTCCCAGTTCATACGCCCCCTCCTTCGACCGGAACGCGCTGCCAGAAGGCCGCGCAGAACCGTGCCAGGGGCCCCTTCGCCGCGCTTCCCGGCGGCGGCCCGCCGTCGAGCGGGAGCGACTCCGCAGGCAGTTCGCCCACCAGGGGCAGGTCGAGCAGACGGGCGACCTCGCGGTCGTCGAGGCCCGGCGCGCAGGGGCCGCGGACCACGATCCGCAGATCGCGCAGAACCATGCCGACCGCGGACGCCACCCGCCCGGCGGCCGCGACCGAGCGCAGGTCGGCGGGGACCACCAGCAGCCCCATGTCGAGCTGGGCGAGGATCTCGGCGACACCTTCGTCGATGCGGCGGGGCAGATCGACGACCACCGCACCACCACGCCGTCTGGCGGCGGCCAGTACCGCCCGGACCGCTTGCGGGGGAACGGTGACCGTGTCGCTCCGGTCCCAGCTCAGAACGCGCAAGGAGTGCAGCCTGGGCAGGGACTCCTCCAGGGCGCCGCCGCCGACCCTGCCGCGGGATGCCGCGAACGCCGGCCAGCGCAGCCCCTCGGCCGTCTCGCCGCCGAGGAGTACGTCGAGTCCGCCTCCGAGAGGGTCCGCGTCCACGAGCAGAGTGCGCTTCCCCTCACGCGCGGAGGTGACGGCGAGCGCGCAGGCCAGCGTGGAGGCACCGGCCCCACCACGGCCGCCGAGCACGCCGACGGTGAGGGCGGGCCTGCCGACTCCTTCGGCCACGTCCGCGATGCGGTCCACGAGCCATTGCTCGCCGTCCGGCAGCACCAGGACGTGATCGGCGCCGATCTCGACGGCACGCCGCCAGACTCCGGAATCGTCCTGGTCGCGGCCCACCAGGACCACTCCCCTTCTCCGCACGGCGCCCCGTACGCGCGATGCCGCGTCGTCGCCGACCAGGACGAGGGGTGCCGCCTCCCAGCTCCCCCGGCGTTCCGGAATCCCGTGATGGACCTCGGGCCGCGCGCCCGCCGCGGCGCACAGGCGCAACAGGTCGTCGAGAAGGTCGACGTCCTCGGTGACGATCAATGGTCCGCCCTGCCGCCCCTCGGCGGTGGGCGGCCGGTCATGGGTGATGGCTCCCGCCACGATCTCCAGCCCCCTTCGCTGCTTCTTGCGCGGGGCCCTCCAGGACCCCGCGATTCACGCTCGTATGAAGAGCCGGCAAGCGGCCTCCATATGAACGGCCGTTACGAACCGGCCAAACGCGTCCGACAAACGGAACCGGCCATGAACCGGCCGCGAACGGAGCGCGTGGGAATCACGGTGCGGCGATCCCGGAAATCGTGTGGATCTTGGTCGAAAACTGTGGACAACTCGGCGGCTGTGAATATCGCCTTCACGCCTACCGGTGAACGCTCAACGACTTCCGCAGAGCATCACGGCGACTACACACGGTGACGGATCATGGGTACGCGAAGAGAGCGGAATCAGCGGTGCAGAGGAGGTTCCGGGGTCGCGCAGAAGCGGAGAAAACCCGTCCGGACATGCGACGACCCCCGCCGGGGGGGAGAGCGGGGGTCGTCCCCACGGCCGACTCGGGGGGGGAGGAGTCGGACCGGGTTAGCACGGTCGCGAACGATCCGTGACTTCCATGGTGTACCCGAGAGCCTTCTCAGGCAAACCCACGCGCCTCACCTTACGCCGAATGGTGGGCCCTATGCTCGACCTCGTGGAAAACCACTCCTTGCCTCGTACAGCGGCCTTCTTCGACCTGGACAAGACGGTCATTGCGAAGTCGAGCACGCTCACCTTCAGCAAGTCGTTCTACCAAGGCGGACTGATCAACCGCAGGGCGGCCTTGCGTACCGCATACATCCAGTTCGTGTTCCTGGCGGGCGGAGCCGACCACGACCAGATGGAACGGATGCGCAAGTACCTGTCCTCGATGTGCCGCGGCTGGAACGTCCAGCAGGTCAAGGAGATCGTCGCCGAGACACTGCACGACCTGATCGACCCGATCATCTACGACGAGGCCGCGTCGCTCATCGAGGAGCACCACAAGGCCGGTCGCGACGTCGTGATCGTGTCCACGTCCGGCGCCGAGGTCGTGGAGCCGATCGGCGAACTGCTCGGCGCCGACCGGGTCGTGGCGACCCGCATGGTCGTCGGCGAGGACGGCTGCTTCACCGGAGAGGTGGAGTACTACGCGTACGGGCCGACGAAGGCCGAGGCGATCAAGGAGCTGGCGGCGTCCGAGGGGTACGACCTGCCCCGCTGTTACGCCTACAGCGACTCGGCGACCGATGTGCCGATGCTGGAGTCCGTCGGGCATCCCCACGCGGTGAATCCGGACCGCGCGCTGCGCCGGGAGGCGGTCGCCCGCGCCTGGCCGATCCTGGACTTCCACCGCCCGGTCCGGCTGAAGCAGCGACTGCCCGGCCTGTCCGTGCCGCCCCGCCCCGCCCTCGTCGCGGCGGCCGCGATAGGAGCGGCGGCGGCCACGGCGGGACTCGTCTGGTACGCCAGCCGGCGTCGCGCGACGGCGGTGTGAACCCTCACGCGCGCGTGAGGGTTCTCCGCGCACAAGAGTTCTAAATGAAGTCCATTTCTCACCCTTTTGAACCTAAAAGTAAAGAAGTGCGGTAAGGGGTTTCGCTTCCTCCGAACCTGGAGTACAAAGGGTTTAACGGCCCGCGAGACCAAGGACATCCGAGAGGATCACCTTCAAACGCAACCAGGCCCCACGGACCGAGCACGAACATCGAGCACCCACGCGACGTCGACCCGTCGATTACGGGCCAGCCGCACCAGGTGACGGGCAGAAGATCCCGACCTGATGGGCATTTCTCGAGGACGCTTGGTAACCCGGTGAACGTGCCAGCGGCGGTACGAGAACTCGTACCGCCGCAACCCTTTTCCAGGCCGTTCGCGCCCCTAAGCGGCGCCTCGCTGCAGCGCCTCGCAGACCGCGGCGGACTCCCTGGCGCCCAGTTCCACGGCCCGGCCGCAGTGCGCGATCCAGGCGGCCATGCCGTCCGGGGTGCCGGAGACGTAACCGTCCAGTGCCCCGAGATAGGCCGCACGGCCCAGTTCCGCGTGGCCGACCTCCGCCGGACAGATGGACTTCGGGTCGAGACCGCTGCCGATCAGGACGATGCGCTCGGCGGCGCGCGCGACCAGGCCGTTGTGGGAGGCGAACGGACGCAGCGCGATCAGCTCGCCGTGGACGACGGCCGCCGTCACCAGGGCCGGCGCGGAACCGCCCGCGATGATGAGCTGGGACAGCCCTTCGAGGCGGCCCGCGACCTCGTCCGCGTCCGGCAGCGGAAGCTCCACCAGGGGCTCATCGGCCTTCTCGCCGCCCCGCCTCGGCCGGCCGACCGCCTCGCCCCGGTCGGCCGCCGCCACCAGGTGGAGCCGGGCCAGCACACGCAGAGGCGACTGCCGCCAGATGGACAGGAGCTGGCCCGCCTCGGCGGTCAGCCGCAGCGCGGCGCCGACCGTACGGTCCTCGTCCCCCGCACTGAAGTCCGTACGCCGGCGCACCTCTTCGAGGGCCCAGTCGGCCCCGGACAGCGCCGCGGAACCACGGGCCCCGCGCAGCGCCGCCTCGGACGTGATCTCGTTGCCGCGCCGCCGCATGATCCGGTGTCCGTAGACCCGGTCCACGGCCTTGCGCACGGACTCCACGGAATCGGCCACCCCGGGAAGTGAACCGAGGGCCGCGAGCGGATCGGCGGTCGCACCTGTCGTACTCATGAGTACGACATTACGCACCCCGGGCCCGCGCCCCACGAAGGAGTGGTCTTCTTCACGCGGCGCGAGCACCGGGAGCGACGGTCGCACTACCCTTGGTGAACATGAAAATTGCTTTCGTCGGGAAGGGCGGCAGCGGCAAGACGACCCTGTCGTCGCTCTTCATCCGCCACCTCGCCGCCTCAGGGGCACCTGTCGTCGCCGTGGACGCCGACATCAACCAGCATCTGGGGGCCGCGCTCGGGCTCGAAGAGACGGAGGCCGCGCAGCTCCCCGCCATGGGCGAGCGGCTGCCGCTCATCAAGGACTACCTGCGCGGCTCCAACCCGCGCATCCCCTCCGCCGAGACGATGATCAAGACGACCCCGCCCGGGGAAGGCTCCCGGCTGCTGCGGGTCGACGAGACCAATCCGGTGTACGACGCCTGCGCGCGACCGGTGGAACTCGACGGCGGCGTCGTCCGTTTGATGGTCACCGGCCCGTTCACCGAGGCCGATGTGGGAGTGGCTTGCTACCACTCCAAGACCGGTGCCGTGGAGCTCTGCCTGAACCATCTCGTCGACGGCCGGAGCGAGTACGTCGTCGTCGACATGACGGCGGGCTCCGATTCCTTCGCGTCCGGCTTGTTCACCCGCTTCGACATCACGTTCCTCGTCGCCGAGCCGACCCGGAAGGGAGTCTCCGTCTATCGCCAGTACAAGGAGTACGCCCGCGACTTCGGCATCACCCTGAAGGTCGTCGGCAACAAGGTGCAGAACCAGGACGACATCGACTTCCTGCGAGCGGAGGTCGGTGACGACCTGCTGGTCACGGTCGGGCACTCGGACTGGGTGCGCGCCATGGAGAAGGGGCGCCCGCCCCGTTTCGAGACCCTGGAAGAGGCCAACCGGCGCTCGCTGCACGCTCTGCGGGCCGCCGCCGACGCCACGTACGAGCTGCGCGACTGGGAGCGGTACACGCGCCAGATGGTGCAGTTCCACCTGAAGAACGCCGCCAGTTGGGGCAACGCCAAGACCGGGGCGGACCTCACCGGGCAGGTCGACCCCGGATTCGTGCTCGGCGAAAGCCCCATGGCCACCGCGTGACGAGCCGGTCCTGAACGAGCGGCGTCCCGGGCACCCCTGCGACCTGAACGACGGGACGGCCCGGGGCACCGTATCGGCTTGATCGCCGGTGCCCCGGGGACTCCGCTACGGCTTCAGCGCCGGTGCCCCCGGGACTCCTTTCGGGGCCGGGGCGGGGCGGCCTGCGAGGAAGGAGGCCCAGCCCTGCTTCGGCGCCTCTCCGACCTGGAGGCCGCGGAGCTTGTCGAGGGTGGCCGGGTCCTGGGCGTCGAGCCAGTCGGCCAACTGACGGAAGGAGACACAGCGCACCTCGGCCCTGGTGCAGACGCGCTCGACGACTTCGTCGACGGCACGCATGTAGGTGCCGCCGTTCCAGGACTCGAAGTGGTTGCCGATGATCAGCGGGGCGCGGTTGCCGTCGTAGGCGCGGTCGAAGCCCTTCAGCAGCCCGTCGCGCATCTGGTGGCCCCAGAACTCCTGCTTGGCCGGGTCGCCCTGGGTCTGCGTTCCCGACTGGTTGACCATGAAGTTGTAGTCCATGGTGAGCTGCTCGTAGGAGTGTCCGGGGAAGGGCACGAGCTGCATCGAGAGGTCCCACAGCCCCTCCTTCCGCTTCGGCCAGACCTGGTCGCCGACGCCACTGCTGTCGTAGCGGAAGCCCAGCTCATGGGCCGCCTTCATGAAGTTCTCGCGGCCCTCCAGGCAGGGCGTGCGGGCGCCGATGAGTTCCTTGTCGTAGTCGAAGGGCAGCGAGGCCGTGGACTTCAGGCCCGCGTTGGTCCTCCAGGACTTCACGAACGACTTCGCCTGGGCGATCTCGCTCTTCCAGTCCGCGACCGACCACTGACCGACCCCGGCCTCGGTGCCGCAGAAGTGGCCGTTGAAGTGCGTGCCGATCTCGTTGCCCTCCAGCCACGCGCCGCGCAACTGCTTCGCGGTGTCCGCGATGCCCTGCGCGTCGTTGAAGCCGATCTCCGAGCTGCCGGGAGAGTGCTGGGGCGGCCGGTACAGGTCACGCTTGTCCTCCGGCAGCATGTACACGCCGCTCAGGAAGTACGTCATCGTCGCCCGGTTGGCCTTGGAGAGCTCCCTGAAGTGGGAGAAGAGCTTCTGGCTGTCCTCGCCGGCGCCGTCCCACGAGAAGACCACGAACTGCGGCGGCTTCTGGCCCGGCCTCAGCCGCTCGGGCCGCGGAAGATGCGGCTGGGCCCCGGTGTACGACGTGGATCCGTCGCCGATCAGTCGGACCGCGGCGTTGGGCGCCAGGGCCCCCGTCCCCTTCTTCGCGCCGTGCGCCCGTTCGCGGGATGGCGTGCCGCCGCCCGCGCAACCGGCGAGCGCCGTGGCGCAGGCCGCGGCGATTGCCACACCCGCGGCGATCCTCTGGCTGGCGGCCATGTTCCGCCCTCCTTCTCCTCGGTCGGGCAGCGCCGGTCGGGGCACCGGCGCCGCTGTGCACCGACAGGTCCGCCAAGGTTTCACGGGACCGAGAAGGAATAAGTACGACAAGCCGATCAAAAGCTTGCTTCACCCCACGGGATGAATTCATGCCCCAATTGCCCCTATTTTCGACATCATCCCTTTACTCTGCATTACGATCCATTTACCGAGCGTTGAAGAATCCCGCCGCTGCACGCCGTGACCCACGGCCGCGACCCGCCCCCCGCCACTCCCGACGGGGGATCACCTGTTCCGCGACCGCGCCGCCCCGGAGGAGACGGGAACCATGTCTGCCTGCGTCCCCACCCGCGCCGCCGACCCCACTCGGCCCGCGCAGCTTCACCAGCCCCACAGCCCCCCGCCGACCCCGCCCCGACGCTTCCGCGTCGCGGGCGCCGATCTGTCCGCCTCGATCGCGGTCTTCCTGATCGCCCTCCCCCTGTCCCTCGGAATCGCCCTCGCCACCGGCGCGCCGCTCCAGGCCGGGCTGGTCGCCGCCGCCGCCGGCGGACTGGTCGCGGGCCGGCTCGGCGGCTCACCGCTCCAGGTGAGCGGACCCGCCGCGGGACTGACCCTCGTCACGGCCGAGCTCATCCAGCACTACGGCTGGCGCGCGACCTGCGCCATCACCGTCATGGCGGGCATCACCCAGCTCGGGCTCGGCTGCCTGCGCGTGGCCCGTACGGCCCTGGCCGTCAGCCCCGCGATCGTGCACGGCATGCTCGCCGGCATCGGGGTGACCATCGCCGTGGCCCAACTCCACATCGTGCTGGGAGGAATCCCGCAGAGCTCCGTCCTCGACAATCTCGTCGGACTGCCGGACCAGGTGGCCCGGATGCACTCCGCCGCGGTGTCGATGAGCGTGCTGACCCTGGTGCTGCTGTTCGCCTGGCCGCGACTTCCCGGGCGGACCGGACGGGCGCTGCGCAAGGTGCCCGCCGCCCTCATCGCCGTCGCCGGAGCGACCCTGACCGCCTCGGCCGCCGGACTGACGCTGCCGAGGGTCGAACTGCCGTCCTGGAGCAGCCACGCACTGGCCGGACTGCCCGAGGGCCCGGTGCTCGGCATCGTCGCCGCCATCCTCACCGTGACGCTGGTGTGCAGCGTGCAGTCGCTGCTCGGGGCCGTCGCCGTGGACAAGCTGGTGAGCGGCCGTCCGGAACTCCAGGGCCGGGTGGGCCGTTCCCGCCTCGACCGGGAGCTGCTCGGGCAGGGCGCCGCCAACGTCGTCTCCGGCGCGCTCGGCGGACTGCCCGTCGCCGGTGTCGCCGTACGAAGTTCCGCGAATGTGCACGCGGGTGCCGTCAGCCGGAACTCCACGATCCTGCACGGCGTTTTCGTAGTGATCGCCGCGCTGCTGATGGTCCCGATCCTGGAGCTGATCCCCCTCGCATCGCTCGCCGCCCTGGTGATGGCCGTCGGCATCCAGATGGTGTCCCTGCACCACATCCGCACGGTCACCCGCCACCGTGAGGTCCTGGTCTACGCCGTCACCACGCTCGGCGTCGTGTTCCTCGGAGTTCTCGAAGGTGTCGCCCTCGGCGTCTCCGTGGCCGTCGGTGTCGCCCTGCACCGGCTCGGCCGTACCCGCATCACGCACGAGGAGAAGGAAGGAGTCCATCACGTACACGTACGAGGTCAGTTGACGTTCCTCGCCGTGCCCCGGCTCAGCCGCACCCTGCACCTCGTGCCCCGAGGGGCGGACGTGGTCGTGCGCCTGGACGGCTCGTTCATGGACCACGCCGCGTACGAGTCGCTGCAGGACTGGCAGAGCACCCACACCGCCCAGGGCGGCACGGTCGACCTCGGCGGGCGGACCGGAACGCGGATCGCCGAGCCCGCGGACTCCGGACACTGCCGCTGCCGGCCCTGGACACCCTGGCGGAACCACCAGTGCGACGCCGCCGCCGAACCGGGGCCCCCGCCCTCGGAGTCGCTTCCGGACGGACAGGAGGACGAGATGGACGAGGCCAGACCGAGCGGACACCAACTGGCGCGCGGAATCAGCGCGTTCCAGCGCAACACCGCACCTCTGGTGCGCGATGAACTGGCCCGGCTGGCCCGGGAAGGACAGCGGCCGTCCCAACTGTTCCTGACCTGCGCCGACTCCCGGCTCGTCACCTCGATGATCACCTCCAGTGGTCCGGGCGACCTCTTCGTCGTACGCAACGTCGGCAACCTCGTGCCGCCGCCCGGGAAGGAGAGCGGGGACGACTCGGTGGCCGCGGCCATCGAGTACGCGGTGGACGTACTGAAGGTGCGCTCCATCACGGTGTGCGGGCACTCCGGCTGCGGGGCCATGCAGGCCCTGCTCGCCTCGGAGCCTGGAGGGGCGCTCACGCCGCTCAAGCGGTGGCTGCGGCACGGGCGGCCGAGCCTGGACCGGATGGCCGGCGCCGGGCCGAGCGCGCGGATCGCCGGCCGGGCACCCGCCGACACGGTGGAGCAGCTCTGCCTGACCAATGTGGTGCAGCAGCTCGAGCACCTGCGGGCGCACGAGTCGGTTGCGCGGGCGCTTCGGGAGGGCGTGCTCGAACTACAGGGGATGTACTTCCATGTCGGAGAGGCCCAGGCGTATCTGCTGGCCGGGGCCGAGGGGGCCGAACTGTTCGATCACGTAGGCGCGTTCGATCGGGCGGGCGCGGCGGAGGAGCTGAGGCATCCGGCGTGATCGGACGGTGGTGCGCGGTCCTGGTCGGCGGGACCGCGCACCACGCAGGGTCCCCAGGCGCAGGCGCCCCCTCCCGGCGCAGGCGCCCCCAGCCATGAGCGACGCACCCAGAAGTGGGCGACTCACCCCCGGATGAACCCGGTGGCCGGTACGTACGTGCCACAAGGGGGCAGACTCGTGCGAACTCGTGTGGTCTCGTGGAGGGCTGCGGGGCCGTACCGCGGGGCGCCGGTATGCCGGACGGGCCGAGGGCCGGACCGACGGCACGGCATAGGTCTAAACCAATTTATGGTCGGCCCTTGTCACCGGGCTCCCGGTCTGATGAGCTGTGGCCTGGGACACAACGGACACCCTGGGAAAGGGAGATGTCGTGAGCAACGAAAGCCTGGCCAACCTGCTGAAGGAAGAGCGCAGGTTCGCGCCGCCCGCCGACCTGGCGGCGAACGCCAATGTCACCGCGGAGGCGTATGAGCAGGCCAAGGCTGACAGGCTCGGCTTCTGGGCCGAGCAGGCCCGTCGGCTGACCTGGGCCACCGAGCCGACCGAGACACTGGACTGGTCCAACCCGCCGTTCGCGAAGTGGTTCGCCGACGGCAAGCTGAACGTCGCGTACAACTGCGTGGACCGGCACGTCGAGGCCGGGAACGGCGACCGTGTCGCCATCCACTTCGAGGGTGAGCCGGGCGACAGCCGGGCCATCACCTACGCCGAGCTCAAGGACGAGGTGTCGAAGGCCGCCAACGCCCTCACCGAGCTGGGTGTCGGCAAGGGCGACCGGGTCGCCGTCTACCTGCCGATGATCCCCGAGGCCGTCGTCGCGATGCTGGCCTGCGCCCGTATCGGCGCCGCGCACTCGGTGGTCTTCGGCGGGTTCTCCGCCGACGCGATCGCCACCCGCATCCAGGACGCCGACGCCAAGCTCGTCATCACCGCCGACGGTGGATACCGGCGCGGGAAGCCGTCCGCGCTCAAGCCCGCCGTCGACGACGCGGTGAGCCGGGTCGACGGGGTCGACAAGGTGCTGGTGGTGCGCCGCACCGGCGAGGACGTCGCCTGGACCGAGGGCCGCGATGTGTGGTGGCACGACATCGTCGGGCGCCAGTCGGCCGAGCACGCCCCGGAAGCCTTCGAGGCCGAGCACCCGCTGTTCATCCTCTACACCTCCGGGACCACGGGTAAGCCGAAGGGCATCCTGCACACCTCGGGCGGATACCTCACGCAGGCCTCGTACACCCACCACGCCGTCTTCGACCTCAAGCCGGAGACCGACGTGTACTGGTGCACGGCCGACATCGGCTGGGTCACCGGGCACTCGTACATCACGTACGGGCCGCTCTCGAACGGCGCGACGCAGGTCATGTACGAGGGAACGCCGGACACTCCCCACCAGGGGCGGTTCTGGGAGATCGTGCAGAAGTACGGGGTGACGATCCTCTACACGGCGCCCACGGCCATCCGTACGTTCATGAAGTGGGGCGACGACATCCCCGCGAAGTTCGACCTGACCTC
The DNA here is from genome assembly GCF_042790435.1 of Streptomyces sp. NPDC056738. Lineage (NCBI taxonomy): Bacteria > Bacillati > Actinomycetota > Actinomycetes > Kitasatosporales > Streptomycetaceae > Streptomyces > Streptomyces sp. NPDC056738. The sequence continues at coordinate 514,836 of NZ_JBHTZF010000004.1, read as the reverse complement.
GCTGCGGGTGCTCGGGTCGGTCGGCGAGCCGATCAACCCCGAAGCGTGGATCTGGTACCGCAAGCACATCGGCGGGGACCGTACGCCGATCGTCGACACCTGGTGGCAGACCGAGACCGGCGCGATGATGATCTCGCCGCTGCCCGGGGTCACCGAGACGAAGCCGGGCTCGGCGCAGCGCGCGCTGCCCGGCATCTCGGCCACGGTCGTCGACGACGAGGCGAACGAGGTGCCCGACGGCGGTGGCGGCTACCTGGTGCTCACCGAGCCGTGGCCGTCCATGCTGCGCACGATCTGGGGTGACGACCAGCGGTTCCTCGACACGTACTGGTCCCGCTTCGAGGGCAAGTACTTCGCCGGGGACGGTGCCAAGAAGGACGACGACGGCGACGTATGGCTGCTCGGGCGCGTCGACGACGTGATGCTCGTGTCCGGCCACAACATCTCGACGACCGAGGTCGAGTCGGCCCTCGTCTCCCACCCGTCGGTCGCCGAGGCCGCGGTCGTGGGTGCCACGGACGAGACCACCGGGCAGGCGATCGTCGCCTTCGTCATCCTGCGCGGAACGGCTTCCGCCGAGGACGAAGGACTGGTGGCGGAGCTGCGCAACCACGTCGGCACCACGCTCGGTCCGATCGCCAAGCCCCAGCGGGTCCTGCCCGTGGCCGAGCTGCCGAAGACCCGGTCCGGGAAGATCATGCGCCGGCTGCTGCGCGACGTGGCCGAGAACCGCGAGCTCGGTGACGTCACGACGCTCACCGACTCCACGGTCATGGACCTGATCCAGGCGAAGCTGCCGGCCGCGCCCAGCGAGGACTGAGGCGGGTCCGTCCCGCCGGCCCGGCCCTGAGGGGTGCGGGAGCACGCTCACCGTGCTCCCGCACCCCTCAGTCGTCGGCACCCTTCGGCCTCAGTCACCGGCGCCCCCTCCGGCCCGACCAGCCCTCCATCCGGCCCAACCCGCGCTCCATCGGCCCGGACCAGCGAGCCCCGCGTCCGTTTCAGCCGTAGCGTGAAGATCCCCCACCGACCCGGCCGGATCATGGGTAAAGTAAGTAAAGCGTCAAAGACGCGACAAGATCGTTCATGGTGTGCCGGGAAGTCTGGTCGGCGAGTGCTTCGTCCTGCCTGCTCGACCGGAGGTCCTCACCGTGGCCGCGCCCCCCAGCACCACCCCACGCAAGTTCCTGGGCCTGATGTCCCTGCCCGAGCGGAACTTCGTGGCGGAAGCGCTGCGCACCGAGACCGTGGGCGGAGTGCTCCTGCTGATCGCGGCGGTCGCGGCCCTGATCTGGGCGAACACCCTGCCGCACAGCTACGAGGCCGTCTCGCACTACCACTTCGGACCGGCCGCGATCGGACTCGACCTGTCCGTGGAGCACTGGGCGGCCGACGGACTGCTCGCCGTCTTCTTCTTCGTCGCGGGCATCGAGCTGAAGCGGGAACTGGTCGCCGGGGATCTGCGGGACCCCAAGGCCGCGCTGCTGCCCGTGGTGGCCGCGGTCTGCGGCATGGCCGTTCCCGCGCTCGTCGACGTCCTGACCAACGTGGCGGGCGGGGGCTCGCTCGACGGATGGGCCGTCCCCACCGCCACCGACATCGCCTTCGCCCTCGCCGTGCTCGCCGTCATCGGGACGTCCCTGCCGTCCGCGCTGCGCGCCTTCCTGCTCACCCTCGCCGTCGTCGACGACCTGTTCGCGATCCTGATCATCGCGGTCTTCTTCACCAGCTCCATCAACTTCGCGGCGCTCGGCGGAGCGCTCGCGGGCCTGGTCGTCTTCTGGCTGCTGCTGCGCAAGCAAGTGCACGGCTGGTACGTGTACGTGCCGCTCGCGCTGGTCATCTGGACGCTGATGTACAACAGCGGCATCCACGCCACCATCGCCGGTGTCGCCATGGGCCTGATGCTGCGCTGCCATCCGCACGAGGGCGAGAACCACTCCCCGGGCGAGCACATCGAGCATCTGGTGCGTCCGCTGTCGGCGGGACTCGCCGTGCCGATGTTCGCCCTGTTCAGCGCCGGTGTCGTGGTCTCCGGCGGGGCGATCCACGATGTGTTCACGCGGCCCGAGACGCTCGGCGTGGTGCTCGGACTCGTGGTCGGCAAGGCGGTCGGCATCTTCGGCGGCACATGGCTGACGGCCCGGTTCACCCGGGCCTCGCTCAGCGACGAGCTGGAGTGGGCCGACGTCGCCGCCGTCGCCACCCTCGCCGGCATCGGCTTCACCGTCTCCCTTCTGATCGGCGAACTCGCCTTCGCGGGCAACACGGAGCTCACCGACGAGATCAAGGCCGCCGTCCTGATCGGCTCGTTCATCGCGGCCGTGCTCGCCACGGCGCTGCTGAAGATACGCAACTCCAAGTACCGCGCCCTGTGCGAGGCCGAGGAGCGCGACGAGGACCACGACGGCATCCCCGACATCTACGAGGAGCACGAGCCGGCGTACCACCTGCGCATGGCGGCGATCCACGAGGAGAAGGCCGCCGAACACCGCAGGCTTGCCGAACTGGCGGGTGGGGCAAGCGAGGGGGACGACGGTCCGGCATGATCTGACAGGACCGTACAAACACATGCAGAAGAGGGAGATCGCGATGAGCGCACCCGACGGGAGCCCGGTCGGTGCCGAACGCAGCATCGGCCAGTTGGTCGCCGCGGCGACGACCGAGATGTCCGCGCTGGTGCACGACGAGATCGCGCTGGCCAAGGCTCAGCTCAAGCAGGACGTCAAGCGCGGCGCGGTCAGCGGCGGGGCGTTCTCGGCGGCAGGCGCGATCCTGATCTTCTCGCTGCCGATGCTCAGCTTCGCCCTCGCGTACGGCATCCGGACCTGGAGCCACTGGAATCTCGCGATCTGCTTCCTGCTGTCGTTCGCGGCGAACGTGCTGGTCGCGGCCGTGCTCGCGCTGATCGGCACGATCTTCGCGAAGAAGGTGAAGAAGAGCCAGGGCCCGCAGAAGGTGGCCGCCTCGGTGAAGGAGACGGCGGCCGTCCTGCCGAACGCCAAGCCGCACCCCCGGCCCGAACCGGTCGAGGACGCCGTCAAGGCTGTGGCACGCTCATCCTCATGACGGACCCCGCCACACCTTCGGCGCAACCCACCTCGGTCGTACGGATCGACCTTCCCGGCGACCACAAAGTCACGCACCGGGACGTGGCCGCCAACGGCGCGCGCTTCCACATCGCCGAGCTCGGCGACGGACCGCTCGTGCTGCTGCTGCACGGCTTCCCGCAGTTCTGGTGGGCCTGGCGGCATCAGCTCGTCGCGCTCGCCGACGCCGGGTTCCGGGCCGTCGCCATGGACCTGCGGGGTGTCGGAGGCAGCGACCGCACCCCGCGCGGCTACGACCCCGCCAACCTCGCGCTCGACATCACCGGGGTCGTGCGCTCCCTCGGCGAGCCCGACGCCGCTCTGGTCGGGCACGACCTCGGCGGCTATCTGGCGTGGACGGCGGCGGCCATGCGGCCCAAGCTCGTCCGCCGGCTCGCGGTGTCGTCCATGCCGCATCCGCGGCGCTGGCGCTCCGCGATGCTCTCCGACATCAGGCAGACGTCGGCGGGCTCGTACATCTGGGGCTTCCAGCGTCCCTGGATCCCCGAACGCCAACTCCTCGCCGACGACGCCGCCCTGGTGGGCCGTCTGGTGAGCGACTGGTCAGGTCCCCGGCAGCCGGACGAGGACGCCCTGGAGACGTACCGCCGGGCCATGCGCATCCCCTCGACCGCGCACTGCTCCATCGAGCCGTACCGGTGGATGGTGCGGTCCATGGCGCGCCCGGACGGCATCCAGTTCAACCGGCGCATGAAGCGGCCGGTGCGCGTGCCGACGCTGCATCTGCACGGCTCGCTCGATCCGGTGATGCGGACGCGGAGCGCGGCGGGCTCCGGTGAGTACGTCGAAGCCCCGTACCGCTGGCGGCTGTTCGACGGGCTCGGCCACTTCCCGCACGAAGAGGATCCGGTCGCGTTCTCCACCGAACTGATCAACTGGCTGAAGGATCCGGAACCCGACCGGTGACACCTCGGTCACCCGTGTGTGACGGTCCGACCGCGTTCGGTGCCGCGTCCGGAACACGGGCCGTGAACACCTGTCCTACGAACGGCCACTTGCCCGGCGCATAGGCCAATTGAGGGGCCGGGGCGAGGTTATCGACCTTCGGGCAGGGGCAGACGTCGGGGTATGGGCTGGACGCACGACTACAGTGACGCAGCACGCAATCGCCGCTCGGCCACGGGTCTGAGCTCTCGTCAGGGGGGCTCCGCTCAATGGGCGGGCACGGATCCGCGTGTAGGGATTCCGCACATTCTGCGACGCCGGGCCCGCTGGGTCTCCGTACGGCTGCGCCATCCGCGCGGCTGAGATCCGGCCGACACCCTCTCCGCGGCAGAGACCCCGCCCGCACCCTCCGGACGGCCGAGGTCACGGCCGCGCCTTCATGCGGTGAAGACCTCCGCCCGCGCCTCCTTGTGACGGAGGCCGGGCCTGCCGGTCAGAGCGCGCAGCTGTCGCTGTCCACCTGCTGGTCGGCCGTACGGCCCTTGGCGATGTCCTGCCGGACCTCGTCCGCGGTGAGCGCGTAACCGGTCTCGGCGTCGTCGAGCGACTTCGCGAAGACCACGCCGTACACCTTGCCGTCGGGTGTCAGCAGCGGTCCCCCGGAGTTGCCCTGACGGACCGTCGCGTACAGCGAGTAGACATCGCGGCGCACCGTCTTGCGGTGGTAGATGTCCGGGCCGTTGGCCGTGATGCGGCCCCGCACGCGCGCGGGCTGGACGTTGTACGAGCCGTTCTGCGGGAAGCCCGCGACGATCGCGCTGTCGCCGCTGGTCGCGTCCTTGGCGCTGAACCGCAGCGCGGGCGCCTTCAGGTTCGGTACGTCGAGGACGGCGATGTCGCGCTCCCAGTCGTACAGGACGACCGTCGCGTCGTACTTCTTGCCTTCGCCGCCTATCTGGACGGTGGGTTCGTCGACGCCGCCGACCACGTGCGCGTTGGTCATCACTCGGCGGTCGCTGAAGACGAAGCCGGTGCCTTCGAGGACTTTGCCGCAGCTCTGGGCGGTGCCCATGACCTTGACGATGGAGTTCTGCGAGCGGGTGGCCACGGGACTGGCGGCGAGCTGGGGGTCGGGCGGCTGGACCTCGGTGATGGGCTCGTTGGCGAACGGGCTGAAGACCTGCGGGAAGCCGTTCTGCGCGAGGACCGAGGAGAAGTCGGCGAACCAGGTGTTGGCCTGGGCGGGCAGCGCGCGGGAGACCCCGAGCAGCACCTTGGAGTTGCGGACCTCCTTGCCGAGCGTCGGCAGGGTCGTGCCGGCGAGGGCGGAGCCGATCAGCCAGGCGACGAGCAGCATCGCCACGACGTTGACCAGGGCGCCGCCGGTCGCGTCCAGGGCTCTGGCCGGGGACCAGGTGATGTACCGGCGGAGTTTGTTGCCGAGGTGGGTGGTGAGGGCCTGCCCGACGGAGGCACAGACGATCACGACGACCACTGCGACGACGGCGGCGGTCGTACTCACCTTGCTGTCGTCGGTCGTCCAGCTCCAGACGACGGGGAGCAGGTAGACGGCGACGAGACCACCGCCCAGGAAGCCGATCACCGACAGGATGCCGACGACGAACCCCTGGCGATAGCCCACGATCGCGAACCACACGGCGGCGACCAGCAACAGGATGTCCAGCACATTCACGAAGGTCACCTTGTCACGCGCGCCAGTCGAGCGGGACCTGCTTCTCGCGGTCCCACGGACGCTCCCAGCCCGCGAAATGCAGGATCTTGTCGATCACGCCGGCCGTGAAACCCCAGACCAGGGCCGATTCGACCAGAAATGCCGGACCTCGGTGGCCGCTCGGGTGGACGGTGGTCGCACGGTTGGCCGGATCCGTGAGATCCACCACGGGGACCGTGAAGACGCGGGCCGTCTCGCCCGGGTCGACGACGCCGACCGGCGTCGGACAGCGCCACCAGCCGAGCACCGGGGTGACCACGAATCGGCTGACCGGGATGTACAGCTTGGGCAGCACGCCGAAGAGCTGGACGCCGCTCGGGTCGAGGCCGGTCTCCTCCTCGGCCTCGCGCAGCGCGGCGTTCAGCGGTCCGTCGGTCGTCGGGTCGCCGTCCTCGGGGTCGAGGGCGCCGCCGGGGAAGGACGGCTGTCCGGCGTGCGACCGGAGGGTGCCCGCCCGCTCCATCAGCAGCAGCTCGGGGCCTCGCGGGCCCTCGCCGAAGAGGATGAGCACCGCGGACTGGCGGCCCGTGCCGTTCGCCGGCGGCAGGAAGCGGCTGAGCTGGAGCGGTTCCACGGTCTCCGCGACCTGCGCGACCGGGCCCAGCCAGTCGGGCAGGCCGTCCTTGCTGAGCACCGGCCCGCCCTGCGCGTCGCTCGCGTTCCGTGTGTTGCCTGCGTGCTTCATCGCCACCCCCGTTCTGCTGTTCCCAACGCCCGCCGAGGCCGTGTTCGTTCCGTCATCCGGCGCCCAGCGGGGGCGCGGGCCTGCCGCCCGCGTCCAGATAGGCCTGCGGGGGGTTGAGCCGCTGTCCGGGGAAGCCGCCCTTCTCGTACTTCAGGAGCTTCTTCGCCTTCTCGGGGTCCGTCTCGCCCTCCCCGTACGCCGGGCAGAGCGGGGCGATGGGGCAGGCACCGCAGGCGGGCTTGCGGGCGTGGCAGATGCGGCGGCCGTGGAAGATCACGTGATGCGACAGCATCGTCCAGTCGCTCTTCGGGAAGAGCGAGCCGACGGCCTTCTCGATCTTGTCGGGCTCGGTCTCCGCGGTCCACCGCCAGCGCCGTACGAGCCGCTGGAAGTGCGTGTCGACGGTGATCCCCGGCCGTCCGAAGGCGTTGCCGAGCACGACGAAGGCGGTCTTGCGGCCCACTCCGGGCAGTTTCACGAGGTCTTCGAGGCGGCCGGGCACCTCGCCCCCGAAGTCGTCCCTCAGGGCCTTGGAGAGCCCTATGACGGATTTGGTCTTGGCCCGGAAGAACCCGGTCGGACGCAGGATCTCCTCGACCGCCTCCGGGTCGGCCTCGGCGAGGTCCTCGGGGGTCGGATACCTGGCGAAGAGCGCCGGCGTCGTCTGGTTCACCCGCAGGTCGGTGGTCTGGGCGGACAGGACCGTGGCGACGATCAACTGGAAGGGGTTCTCGAAGTCGAGCTCCGGGTGGGCGTACGGATACACCTCGGCGAGCTCGCGGTTGATGCGGCGGGCCCGGCGGACGAGGGCGGTGTGCGACTCGTTCCGCGGCGGAGCCGCGACGGGCCGCACGGATGCCGCCTTCCCGGCGGAAGCCTCATCGGAAGCCGCCTTCTTGGAGCCGGCCGTTCCGACGGCCTTCTTGCTGCCCGTCTTCCCCACGGACTTCTTGGCAGCCGTCTTCCCCACAGCCTTCTCGTCGTCGGTCTTCGCCACAGCCTTCGCCGCAGCCTTCTTCGCCGGAGTCATCTTCTTGGCAGCCGTCTTCGCCGATGTCACCTTCGCCGATGTCACCTTCTTGGCGGTCCGAGGCGCCGTGTTCTTCGCGTCCTTCCCGCCGGCGGTCGCCGACGCGGCCCCGGAAGCCGCCCCCGGCACCGCCTTCACCGGCTTCGACTTTGCCGCTTTTGCCTGTTCTTCGGTTCCGTCGGGGGCCTGTTCGCCCACAGCGGAATCGCGACGTACAACCACCCGCCCAGCCCCCTTGGCCTGTGCTCTCACCGGCGATTTGGACACCCGGCCAGCCTAAAGCCCGGCACCGACATCCGCCCCGGACCCTGAAGATCGGCCCCCAATTGGCCCCCTGCCGCACTCGTTGGGACGCCAGTGCGGCAGACTTGTGACTGATCACACTGTTTGGACCGTCCGGCAAGATGGGGAACACGGTCCCCTGGTACCAAGGGGGAGCACGGTCCCCTGAGCAGGTCGACAAGGAGAGAACTCGTGGACGACGTTCTGCGGCGCGCCCCGCTCTTCGCGGCGCTCGATGACGAGCAGGCCGCGGAGCTCCGCGCCTCCATGAGTGAGGTGACCCTCGCGCGAGGCGACGCCCTCTTCCATGAAGGCGACCCCGGCGACCGCCTTTATGTGGTCACCGAGGGCAAGGTGAAGCTCCACCGCACCTCCCCCGACGGGCGCGAGAACATGCTCGCCGTCCTCGGCCCCGGTGAACTGATCGGCGAGCTGTCGCTGTTCGACCCGGGCCCGCGCACGGCGACCGCCACCGCGCTCACCGAGGTCAAGCTGCTCGGCCTCGGCCACGGCGACCTCCAGCCCTGGCTGAACGCACGCCCCGAGGTGGCCGCCGCTCTGCTGCGCGCCGTCGCCCGGCGCCTGCGCAAGACGAACGACCAGATGTCCGACCTGGTCTTCTCCGACGTGCCCGGTCGTGTCGCGCGCGCCCTGCTCGACCTGTCGCGCCGCTTCGGTGTGCAGTCCGAAGAGGGCATCCACGTCGTGCACGATCTCACGCAGGAGGAGCTCGCCCAGCTCGTCGGCGCCTCCCGCGAGACCGTCAACAAGGCGCTCGCCGACTTCGCGGGCCGCGGCTGGCTCCGCCTGGAGGCCCGCGCGGTGATCCTCCTGGACGTGGAGCGGCTCGCCAAGCGCTCGCGCTGACGCCTACGGCCGTACGTCGACGGGGTCCCGCCTCCCACCGAGGCGGGACCCCGTCGTCGTACCCCCGAAAAGGGGAAGGCGTCGCTGTCTCCCGTCACCCTCGACCTCGCCCCTCTCCCCTCCCCCGGCTGATCCGCGGGCCGATGCGCGGGCCGCTAAATGATCTGCGCCCCGGCCACCCTTCGCGGGACAGTGGCGGCATGACCGCACACGGGCACGGCAGAGGACTCGACGCCGAGGGATACATCGAGCGCGAGGGATCACTCGCGCGCGTGCCGTACGCCTTCGAGGACGTCGTCGCGGCGGCCCGTGAACAGGTCCTGGACGTCTTCGGAGCCCGGCTCGACGGCGCGTACCTCTACGGCTCGATCCCGCGCGGCACCGCGCGCGTGGGACGCTCCGACCTCGACCTGCTGCTGTCGCTGCGCGAGGAGCCGACCGACGCGGACCGCGCCGACACCCGCGCGCTGGAAGCGGCGCTCGACAAGGAGTTCGCCACGATCGACGGTGTGGGAGCGCTGCTGTTCAGCCGTACGCGGCTGCTGAGCGACCTGGAGACCCACGACCTCGGCTGGTTCGTCGCCTGCCTCTGCACCCCGCTCCTGGGCGAGGACCTGGCCGAACACCTCCCGCGCTACCGTCCCGACACGCTGCTGGCCCGCGAGACGAACGGCGACCTCGGCCTGCTGCTGCCGCGCTGGCGCGAGCGGATCGCCACGGCCGCGGACACGGACGAGGCGAGGCGCCCGCTGGTGCGCTCGATGTCCCGGCACCTCGTCCGCACCGGCTTCACGCTCGTCATGCCGCGCTGGAACGGCTGGACCAGCGACCTCGGGGAGATGGCCGAGGCGTTCGGCGCGTACTACCCGAGGCGGGCCGCCGAGATGCGCGCCGCGGCCGTATACGGCCACGAGCCGACCGGCGAGGCCGCGGTGCTCCGCTCGTACACCGAAGACCTGGGCCCATGGCTGGCGCAGGAGTACGCGCGCGTGCACGGCATCAAGGCGCCCCGCCCCTGACCACCGGACCGTCTCCCCAAGACCCCCGACAACGCGGCGCCGAACGCCACGCCCTGTAGGACGCCCTGCAGGGCGGGCGTTTCCTAGATGAGCCCGTGCTCCCGCAGATAGTCCATCTGCGCCCGCACGGACAGCTCCGCCGCGGGCCACAACGACCGGTCCACGTCGGCGTAGACACGGGCGACGACGTCCTGCGGCGAGCGGAGGCCGTTCTCGACGGCGGTCTCGACCTGGGCGAGCCGGTGGGCACGGTGGGCGAGGTAGAACTCGACCGCGCCCTGCGCGTCGTCGAGGACCGGCCCGTGACCGGGCAGGACGGTGTGGACACCGTCGTCGACCGTCAGCGAGCGGAGCCGGCGCAGGGAGTCGAGATAGTCGCCCAGGCGCCCGTCGGGATGGGCCACCACGGTCGTACCGCGCCCCAGGACGGTGTCCCCGGTCAGCACGGCCTGATCGGCCGGGAGATGGAAGCACAGCGAGTCGGCGGTGTGCCCGGGAGTGGACACGACCCGCAGTTCGAGCCCACCGAGGCTGATCACGTCTCCGGCGGCCAGCCCTTCGTCCCCGAGCCGCAGCGCGGGGTCCAGCGCGCGGACGGCGGTCCCCGACAGCTCGGCGAAGCGCGACGCGCCCTCCGCGTGGTCGGGATGCCCGTGCGTGAGCAGCGTGAGCGCGACACGCTTGCCTGCCCGCTCGGCCGTGTCCAGGACCGTCCGCAGATGTACGTCGTCCAGAGGGCCCGGGTCGATGACGACCGCGAGCTCGGAGTCCGGCTCGGACACGATCCACGTGTTCGTGCCGTCCAGGGTCATCGGGGAGGCGTTGGGGGCGAGGACGTTCACCGCGCGCGCGGTGGCGGGCCCGGACAGGACCGTGCCCCGCGGCCGGCCGGGGAGTGCTGCTGCTTCGGTCATGCGGAGGCTCCGCCGGTCGGGATGTGCTTGGTGAACTCGTCGTGCCCCGGCCAGGAGAGGACGACCTCGCCCTCCTCCAGGCGCGCCTCGGCCAGGACGGGGGTCAGATCACGGGCGGCCGCGCCGGCGAGGGCGTCGGCGGCACTCTCGTACGCCACGATCCCGCGCAGGGTCGCGATGGTGGGCGGCATCATCAGCAGCTCGCCCTTGTCGTAGCCGGCGGCCGCGTCCGCGGGACGGATCCACACGGTCCGGTCGGCCTCCGTGGAGGCGTTCCGCGTGCGCTGGCCCTCGGGGAGGACGGCCACGAAGAACCACGTGTCGTAGCGGCGGGACTCGAACTCCGGGGTGATCCAGCGGGCCCAGGCCCCGAGCAGGTCCGAGCGGAGCACGAGCCCTCTGCGGTCGAGGAACTCCGCGAAGGACAGGTCCCTGGCGACCAGGGCCGCCCGGTCCGCCTCCCAGTCGTCCCCCGTGGTGTCGCCGACCACGCTGTCCGGGCTGGGGCCGGCAAGCAGGACGCCCGCCTCCTCGTACGTCTCCCGCACGGCCGCGCACACGATGGCCTGGGCGGAGGTCTCGTCCACGCCGAGCCGCCGCGCCCACCACGCGCGCGTGGGGCCCGCCCAGCGGATCTGCTGCTCGTCGTCGCGCGGGTCCACGCCGCCGCCCGGATACGCGTAGGCGCCTCCGGCGAAGGCCATGGAGGCGCGTCTGCGCAGCATGTGGACCACGGGGCCGGTCTCGCCGTCCTTGACCAGCATCACCGTCGCGGCGCGCCGGGGCGTGACCGGCGTCAGCGTGCCGTCGGCGAGCGCCCGGATCCGCTCAGGCCAGTCCGCCGGAAACCATTGCCCATTCCCCATGGCCGGAGGCTATCCCGAGCCGGGCGGATGTTCGAGGCCCCACCGCCCCACAAGCCCTTTTCGCCCCCTCCGCCCCTGCCCGTCCCACCCTGGGGCTCCGCCCCGGACCCCGCTCCTCAACGCCGGAGGGGCTGGATTTTCCCGGCCGGGGCGGAAACTTTCGCCGGCCGCAACCGAATCCGTGACCGCGCCCGCAGCCGGAAAACGACGGAAGGGGCCGTGCCGGTACATCGATGCCCGTCGCCACCGACGGTCACATCCCGTCCAACGGCGACGGGCTGATGCACCGGCACGGCCCCGACCCACCCACCGGACGGGAACCGCACCCGGCCCCGGTGACACCCCGAAGGGCTACGCGTGCGTGAGCTCCACCTGGATCTCGACCTCGACCGGCGCGTCCAGCGGCAGCACAGCCACACCGACCGCGCTCCGCGCGTGCACACCCTTGTCGCCGAGAACGGCGCCCAGCAGCTCACTCGCCCCGTTCAGCACACCCGGCTGCCCGGTGAAGTCCGACGCCGACGCCACGAACCCGACGACCTTCACGACACGCGCGATGCGATCGAGGTCGCCCACGACCGACTTCACCGCGGCCAGAGCGTTCAGCGCGCACGTACGGGCGAGTTCCTTGGCCTCCTCGGCCGTGACCTCGGCGCCCACCTTCCCGGTGACCGGAAGCTTGCCGTCCACCATCGGAAGCTGGCCGGCGGTGTACACGTACACGCCCGTCTGTACGGCGGGCTGGTACGCGGCCAGCGGCGGAACGACGTCCGGAAGGCTCAGTCCGAGTTCGGCGAGCTTCGCCTCGGCAGTCCCGCTCATGCCGACTTCTCGCGCTTCAGGTAGGCCACGAGCTGCTCGGGGTTGGGGCCGGGCACGACCTGGACCAGCTCCCAGCCGTCCTCGCCCCAGGTGTCCAGAATCTGCTTCGTGGCGTGGACGAGCAGCGGCACGGTGGCGTATTCCCATTTGGTCATGTGGCCGACTGTAGCCGCTGGCGACCACCGCCTCCCGCCCGAGCCACCCCGTCGCCCGGCCGCCGACAGCGCCGGTTGTCCACAGCCTCCTGCTTACTCCGGCCGCGGACTGGTTAGGCTCGAATACGTGAGCAGGCTCCAGGTCGTCAGCGGCAAGGGCGGTACCGGCAAGACCACGGTGGCCGCCGCCCTCGCGCTCGCCCTCGCGACCGAGGGCAAGCGCGCCCTCCTCGTCGAGGTCGAGGGCAGACAGGGCATCGCGCAGCTCTTCGAAACAGAAGCGCTGCCCTACGAGGAGCGGAAGATCGCCGTCGCTCCAGGTGGCGGGGAGGTGTTCGCCCTCGCCATCGATCCCGAACTGGCGCTGCTGGACTACCTCCAGATGTTCTACAAACTGGGCGGAGCCGGCCGCGCCCTCAAGAAACTCGGCGCGATCGACTTCGCCACCACCATCGCGCCCGGACTGCGGGACGTCCTGCTGACCGGCAAGGCGTGCGAGGCGGTGCGCCGCAAGGAGAAGAGCGGCCGCTTCACGTACGACTACGTGGTGATGGACGCGCCCCCCACCGGCCGCATCACCCGCTTCCTGAACGTGAACGACGAGGTGGCCGGCCTCGCGAAGATCGGCCCGATACACAATCAGGCCCAGGCCGTCATGCGCGTCCTCAAGTCCCCGGAGACGGCGGTCCACTTGGTGACACTGCTGGAGGAGATGCCCGTACAGGAGACCGCGGACGGGATCGCGGAGCTGCGCGCGGCGAAGCTTCCCGTGGGCCGGATCATCGTGAACATGGTGCGTCCGGCACTGCTCGACGGCGTCGACCTGGAACTGGCGAAGACCACCGCGCGATCGGCGATCGCCAAGTCGCTCTCCTCGGCCGGTCTCGGCGGGGCGCGGCGCGGCGGACTCGCCGAACGGCTGGTGGACCCGCTCCTCCAGCAGGCCGAGGAGTACGCCGAGCGGTACACGCTGGAGACCGAGCAGCGGAGCGTGCTGGCCGAGCAGGACCTGCCGTTGCACGAACTCCCGCTGCTCGCCGAGGGCCTGGACCTCGCGGGCCTGTACGAACTGGCCGCACAGCTCCGTAAGCAAGGGATGTCATGAGTCTGGACCCCGCCCGCGTCCTCGATCTCGACCCGCTGCTCGACGACCCGGAGACCCGCATCGTGGTGTGCTGCGGTTCGGGCGGCGTCGGCAAGACGACCACGGCGGCGGCTCTGGGGCTGCGCGCCGCGGAGCGCGGCCGCAAGGTGGTCGTGCTCACCATCGACCCCGCGCGCAGGCTGGCGCAGTCGATGGGCATCGACTCCCTCGACAACACTCCGCGCCGGGTGAAGGGCGTCGAGGGCAGCGGTGAGCTGCACGCCATGATGCTGGACATGAAGCGCACGTTCGACGAGATCGTCGAGGCGCACGCGGACGGCGACCGGGCGGCGGCCATCCTCAACAACCCCTTCTACCAATCGCTCTCGGCGGGCTTCGCGGGCACGCAGGAGTACATGGCGATGGAGAAGCTGGGCCAGTTGCGGGCGCGCGACGAGTGGGACCTGATCGTGGTCGACACGCCGCCGTCCCGCTCGGCGCTGGACTTCCTGGACGCCCCGAAGCGGCTCGGTTCCTTCCTCGACGGGCGGCTGATCCGGCTGCTGACGGCGCCGGCGAAGCTGGGCGGCCGGGCGGGCATGAAGTTCCTGAACGTCGGGATGTCGATGATGACGGGCACCCTGGGCAAGCTGCTCGGGGGCCAGCTCCTGAAGGACGTGCAGACGTTCGTCTCGGCCATGGACACCACGTTCGGCGGTTTCCGTACGCGGGCCGACGCCACGTACAAACTGCTCCAGGCGCCCGGCACCGCGTTCCTGGTGGTGGCGGCGCCCGAGCGGGACGCGCTGCGCGAGGCCGCGTACTTCGTGCAGCGGCTGGCCGCGGAGGAGATGCCGTTCGCGGGGCTGGTGCTCAACCGGGTGCACGGCAGCGGGGCCACGCAGCTCTCCGCCGAGCGCGCGCTCGCCGCGGCGGAGGATCTGGATTCCGCCGACGGGGAGAACCCGGAATCCGCGGAGAACCCCGAGGTCGACGCCACGGGCGATCCGGAGGCCGCCGGCGCGAAGGACCCCGGCGCCGCCGACGGAGAAAATCTTGCCGGGGCCCGCATTGTGGATCAGGCGGACGGGAAGGCTGGACTTCGTAACTCTCCCGGCACGTACGGCAGTTCAGAATCACCGGCTTCCGGTGCCCCAGCTCCTGACGAAGGCTCCCCCGCCACCACGGACAGGACGGCCGGCCCGGACGACACCACCGCTACGGACAGGACCGCCGCCACGGACCCCGAGCGGTCGACCGACCAGCTCACCGCAGGCCTGCTGAGGCTCCACGCCGAGCGGATGCAGTTGCTCTCCCGCGAGCAGCGCACGCGTGACCGCTTCGCCGCGCGGCACCCCGAGGTGCCGGTGGCCGAAGTGGCGGCGCTGCCCGGCGACGTCCACGATCTCGCGGGACTGCGGGACATCGGGAACCGGCTCGCGGCCCACCGGCCGGAGCTGCCCGAGAGCTGAGCGCGGCGACTCCAAGGGGTCTCAGCGCAGTGCGGAGACCCCGAGGGCACCTCGGCCCAGCGCCGCGCCCCTGAGGGGCGGCGTCAGCCCTGCCCTGTCCCCACGACCACCGATCGGGCCTGGAGGACCCGTACGGGCCGGAGAGGCCCGAGAGCGGCGCCCTGGCCGCGACGGGCGAACTCCCCTCAGCCCACCGCCGCGTAGCGCTCGTACACCTCTTCCTCGTCGAGGGGCAGCAGGCCCGCCCCGCGCTCGTACTCCGTACGCGCGGTCTCGAGCAGGCGCCGCCACGAGGTGACGGTCGGCCGCCGGCGCAGCAACGCGCGGCGTTCACGCTCGGTCATGCCACCCCACACGCCGAATTCGACGCGGTTGTCGAGCGCGTCGGCGAGGCACTCCGTGCGAACCGGACATCCGGTGCACACTGCCTTGGCCCTGTTCTGCGCTGCTCCTTGAACGAACAGTTCATCTGGATCGGTAGTGCGGCAGGCCGCCTGCGCACTCCAGTCGGTTACCCAGCCCATACCGGCGCCGTCCTCTCCCGAATCGAGGCTCCCCCACGGCGGCAGCGGCATATTCACCGCCGCCAGTTGAGGACGTTACGGAAGGTGGGCACAGCGCAACACCCCCTTCGGGCCCAATCTTGAATGGCCCGAACGGACTATGCGTAAGCGGCAGATCACCCGGGGGAGTGAGCCGAGGACATGCGCGACTATCCCGGCAAACCGGGACAGTTGGGTCGAGTCACAACGGACGCCATGTGACACACAAGGCTGATTCGGGCACGCACTTCACAAGAGCGCGGAACTTCCGGAACGATTCGGGGTCGCCGGACGTATTGATACGTGGCCGCACTGCTGTGACAGTTGTGAGCAGCTTAGGCCAAGGCATATACGCGTGTCCGGCGAATGAGAACGTAGGCTGCCCTCATGCCAAAGAAGCGCTCGGGCGGTGGTCTGTCCACTACGCAGCAGGCCGCCAAGTTCCTCGGTGTCAGCGTGCTCGCGGGCGCCGTCATGGCCGGAATCGCGCTGCCCGCCGCGGGCGCGCTCGGTCTGGCGGCCAAGGGGTCGGTCCAGGGATTCGACGACATTCCGGACAATCTGAAGAGTCCGTCGCTGAGTCAGCGGACGACGATCCTGGACAGCAAGGGCGGCCAGCTCGCGACCGTCTACTCGCGCGACCGCACGGTGGTCGACCTCAAGGACATCTCGCCGTACATGCAGAAGGCGATCGTCGCGATCGAGGACTCGCGCTTCTACCAGCACGGTGCGATCGACCTGAAGGGCATCCTGCGCGCGGTCAACCAGAACGCGCAGAACGGCGGGGTGGCCCAGGGCGCCTCCACCCTGACCCAGCAGCTCGTGAAGAACTACTTCGTGGAAGAGGCCGGCGACGACCCGACCAAGGTCGCCCAGGCCACCCAGCAGACCATCGGCCGCAAGATCCGCGAGCTCAAGTACGCGATCCAGCTCGAAGAGAAGCTGGGCAAGAAGAAGATCCTCGAGAACTACCTGAACATCACGTTCTTCGGTGAGCAGGCCTACGGCATCGAGGCCGCCTCCCAGCGTTACTTCTCCAAGCCCGCCAAGAAGCTGAACCTCCAGGAGTCCGCGCTGCTCGCGGGCATCGTCCAGTCGCCGAGCCGGTACGACCCGGTGAACGACGAGGAGGAGGCCGTCAAGCGCCGCAACACGGTGCTGCAGCGCATGGCCGAGGTGCACGACATCTCCCAGGAGCAGGCCGACGCCGCCAAGGAGGCGAAGCTCGGGCTGCACGTGAGCCAGCCCAAGAACGGCTGCATCACGGCGATCAAGGGCGCCAGCTTCTTCTGCAAGTACGTGGAGAAGGTCTTCCTGAGCGACCCGGTCTTCGGGAAGACCAAGGAGGAGCGGGCCAAGGTCTGGAACCAGGGCGGCCTGACGATCCGTACGACGCTCGACCCGCAGTCCCAGGCGTCGATCCAGGCCTCGCTGAAGGACCACATCTACAAGTCCGACAAGGTCGCCGCGGCGGCCACCCTCGTCGAGCCCGGCACCGGCAAGATCCTCGGGATGGGCCAGTCGAAGCCGTACGGCTACGGGAAGAACGAGACCGAGTACAACTACTCGGTCAACTTCGACATGGGCGGCTCGAACTACGGCTTCCCGACCGGTTCGACGTTCAAGCCGTTCGTGGCCGCGGCCGCGCTGGAGCAGGGCCGGCCGGCGACGCAGGAGTACTCGTCGCCGAACAAGATGCCGTACCCCAGCCCGGTGCAGACCTGCGGCAGCAAGCCGTGGACCAACCAGAACAACGAGCAGGTCCCGAACGAAAGCGCCTCCGAGCAGGGCCCGTACCAGCTCAAGGAGGCGATGGCGAAGTCGGTCAACACCTACTTCGTGCAGATGATCTCCGACATCGGCCTGTGCCCGGTGATGAACCAGATCGAGAAGCTCGGCGTGGTCCAGGGCAACGGCGACAAGCTCCCCGAGGTGCCCGCCATCGCCCTGGGCTCCAAGGGCATCTCGCCGCTCACGATGGCCACGGCGTACGCCGCCTTCGCCTCCCGCGGCATGTACTGCACCCCGGTGGCCATCGAGTCGATCAGCCAGCAGATCGGCGGCCACGAGAAGTCCCTGGACGTGCCCAAGTCGACCTGCTCGCGGGCCATGTCCGAGCCGACCGCGGACACCGTCAACAGCCTGCTGAGCGGCGTGATCGACTCCGGTACGGGTCAGCAGGCCGGCCTCACGGACCGCGCCAACGCCGGTAAGACGGGTACGACGGACGAGCGCAGGAACGCCTGGTTCGTCGGCTACACGCCGAACCTCTCCGGCGCCGTCTGGGTCGGCAGCGCCACCCAGCAGGTCAAGATGCGGGGCATCCAGATCGGCGGTTCCTGGTACGACAAGGTGTACGGCGGTCAGGTCCCCGGTCCGATCTGGCGGGACCTGATGACGGGCGCGCTCGCGGGCAAGGACGCCCCGTCCTTCAACCTGGTCAACATCCCCGACCCCGACAAGAACAAGGGCAAGGGCCAGGACGACAACAACAAGGGCCGCGGCCGCCACGGTGGCAGGGGCAACGACAACACCACCGGCACGATCAACGGCAACACCATCAGCGGCCAGAGCGACGGCGGGGTGACGTTCCCGACGCCTTCCGTCTCGCTCCCCGACGGATGGATCCAGGGCAACACGAACAGCGGAAACACCAACAGCGGGAACGGGAACGGTGGCCAACGCTGAGGCGTAGCCCGTAGCCCGTAGCCCGTACGCCGCCGCGTGAACGCGTGAACGCCCCGTGTCCCAGGAGTCGATCCTGGGACACGGGGCGTTCGACGTAAGAGGTGCTGCGCGGCGGGCCCGGGATGCCACCCGGTCGGTCGCCGACCCGGCGAGGAACCCGGAACATCAACCGAACCAACCCGAACCTGAACCCAGACCCGGAGCCGAACCCGACCCCAGACCCGACCCCAGACCCGGAGCCGGAACCGGAGCGAACCCGAAACCGGCGCCGGAACCGGAACGGTCCAGGGGCGGTGTCAGCCCGCGAGCAACTGCTTCACGACGGCAGCGACACGACCACCCTCGGCCTGCCCGGCCACCTTCGGGTTCACGATCTTCATGACGGCACCCATCGCGCGCGGACCCTCGGCACCGGCCGCCTTGGCCTCCTCGACGGCCTGGGCGACGATCTGCCGAAGCTCGTCGTCGGAAAGCTGCTTGGGCAGATACACGGCGAGAACCTCGCCCTCGGCCCGCTCACGCTCGGCCGACTCGGCGCGCCCGCCCTGCGTGAAGGCCTCGGCCGCCTCACGACGCTTCTTCGCCTCGCGGGCGATCACCTTCTGCACTTCGTCGTCGGAGAGTTCGCGCTTGGTCTTGCCCGCGACCTCCTCATTGGTGATCGCGGAGAGGGTCAGCCGGAGCGTCGAGGAGCGGAGCTCGTCGCGCCCCTTGATCGCGGCGTTGAGGTCTTCCTGCAACTTCGACTTGAGCGTGGTCATGGTTTATTCATAGCCTTTTGTCATGGACCCGGTCAACGAGATATCGCAGGTCACAAGCGACTCGGCACGCCTCCGCAAGGTGGCCCGGATGACCGAAACTCAAAAGGCCCGAGGACGCGGACGTACCGACTGGACGGGAGAACCGGCGGCGATCTACTGCCGGATCTCCCACGTGAACGATGACGACCAAACGGGCGTCGACCGACAAGAGCGTATCTGCCGTGACATCGCGGAACGCCTCGGAGCCACCGTCAGCCACGACATGATCTACGCGGAGAACTGACCAGCCGGCATGCCGCAGGCATCCGCGTCTTCCGCGGAAGGAGATCAACCAGGGCGACTGGCGGGCTCGGGCGATCATCGAGCGCGGCACGTGAGACAAGGCCCAGGAGCGCAGGCGCCAACGAGCCGCAGTCAGCCGGGGCAGGCTCACTCCGCAGCACCCCTACATCCTCCGGGGGCCGGTCATCTGCAAGGGCTGCGGGAACCACATGAGAGGCAGAGGGGGTTCAACCGCCGGCGGCGGAACGACTCCGACTCCCAGCACTGTCACTGCACGGCAAGCGGAGCGCCCCTCGAACAGTTCGTCACCGACACTTCGATCAAGCTCCTCGCTTCCGCTTCGCCACCCTGACCATCGAGGAGGGTCGGACCGACGGCGGATACGTGGACTTCGGGCTCGTGGCGACCAAACCGAACCCTTCGACAACGCGAGCTCGTTTCGAGCCTTCGCGGCCGAACTGGCTATGGATACACGGGCAAGTTCTCAAGCAACCGTGAAAAAGAAACTATTGCCGGAATCAATCAGTCCACTCTCAAGACTCACTCAATTCCATTGAGAGATGCCCTGTGCAGCCACTAGGTTCTTACTTGTTCGCCAGTACGGGAATGCAGCCCGAGAGACGCGAACCAAGACCTAGGGGGACTCATGAATAGCACAGCGCGGATCGGCGTGCTCGTCGGCGCAGTAGCGGTGAGTATGGGTTTAGCAATTACTCCGGCCGCGGCCCAGGATGCGACAAAGACTCCTCGCGCAAGCCCCATCGCGCAATTCTTTGAGCCTGGAGCCAAGATACCTGGCAACCTCACCAAGCCTGGGGCCAGGTTGACAATCAAGCACAATACGGATTACGCGCAGTCACCCTCGATCGTCAGGCCTCGATGGGTATCGAATCTGGGCGAGTCGTGCAGCACGCAAGTAATTTCGAAGACTGCCGGAAACGGTAAGACCACCCTGGTCCTGTCCGTCACCAAGGAGCGATCGGTCCAGCTCAGCGGTAGCGCCGGCATCAGCAAAGGTCTCATCTCTGCGAATGTAGGCTTTGATGTGACAAATACCTATAAAGTCACTGATGAGACGCGCTACGAAGTCCCCAGAGGCAAGCATGGGAATATTGAAGCGTACACTCTCTTCCAGCACTATCTTGTCAAGTTCAGGGATATGCGGAGTATCCCCCACACAGTCGACGTGTATAAGCCTATCGGCGTATGCTTCAATCAGTGGCTGGACTAGACAGTCTAAATTTCCGGTGTGAAAGGGTGGCCCATGGTGCAGGTTCTTCGAAGGCTAGCCTTAGGGGCCACCCTTCCGCTCTTGTGTGTCGCATGCACTTCAGGAAGCGGAGATGGGGCTACGCACGAACCATCGGCTCCCCAATTCACACACCTGAGCCGACTTGACTCGATCGATGATACCGAAGAAAAAATCATCGCAGCGGATGAGTTCCCTTCGAATTCGCACGCCCCCAAGGTGATAGGAGAGGTCCGAAAGGATTCTTTCCGTCTGATCGCATACGTTCAGGGGGACTCCTGCGGCCTTCGGGTAGCTGACGCGACGAACCCAAATCGATCGTTTCTTCACATCACCTCAGCATGGCCTGAGAATGATTCGAGTGGAAGCGCCAAATATCCCGCCGGTCCCTACCATTTCGCTTCGGCGCAAGGTGCGAGTGGATCTGTCATGTGGGCTTCGCTTGGTTGCAGCAAGTCGGCGATGGTGATCGATTACTCGTCTCGGGCTCGGGGACCTGCGTCTGATCAGCGCGGCAACGTGTCCGTCAAAGAGCACTCCACGCGTCCTGAGGCTCTCACCGTGGTAATCGGTCCGCGAGAAGCTCGCGAAGAAGTCCTGCCACGGGCCTGATGACGACTGCGCCTGCCGAAGAGGTGGGCTTGCCCTCCGTCGGTCGCGATGAGGAGGCAACAGCCATCGCGACCGCACCCTTGGGCCGTGAAGACGAGGCCGCGCTCGTCACGCACCGCCTACTGGCAGACGCCGCGGCCCGCACCCGCGCGACCCATCGCGCGCTGATCCCCTTCGACGGGGCGAAGCAGGTACCCAAGCTTGCCAAGCACTCGAACGCCGAACCGAGCGACATCTACGCTGCGTTGACGACTCCAGGACATGCTGGACCGGGAGCGTGACCGCTCCGCTCATACCCCGAGGAGCGGGCGGGCCTTGCGTGCTGCAAGTGCCAAGTTCTGCAGTCCCGCAGCCAGTAGGTGTCTCAAGAAGCCGCTGGACAGGGACTTCCGGACTGTCCACAGGGGGTGAAGAGCGCTCGGCGGAGTCTGACACGATGGGCGTATGCGCGCGCGATACGGAGTACCCCTGGGAATCACGGCGGTGGGCGCCGCCGGACTGCTGTACTCGGCGGGGTTCGAGGCCCGTTCCTTCCGCCTGCGGCGGGTGACCGTCCCGGTTCTGCCTCCCGGGATGCGGCCGCTGCGCGTTCTCCAGGTCTCCGACATCCACATGGTGAGCGGACAGCGCAAGAAGCAGCGCTGGCTGCGCTCGCTGGCCGGCCTGCGCCCCGACTTCGTGATCAACACCGGGGACAACCTCTCGGACCCGGAGGGCGTGCCCGAGGTACTGGACGCACTCGGCCCCCTGATGGAGTTCCCGGGCGCGTACGTCTTCGGTTCGAACGACTACTACGGCCCCACCCTCCGCAACCCCGCCCGGTACCTGTTCGAGAAGGCGGCGGGCCGGCACGGGCTGAACGGCAACAAGCCGGTCGTGGGCGCCGTCCACAACCCGTGGGAGGACCTGCGGGAAGGTTTCGACACCGCGGGCTGGCTGAACCTGACGAACACCCGGGGGACGCTGAAGATCGACGGCGCGGAGATCGAGCTGACCGGCCTCGACGACCCGCACATCAAACGCGACCGCTACGCGCGCGTGGCCGGCGGCCCGTCCGAGTCGGCCGACTTCTCGATGGGTGTCGTGCACGCCCCGTACCTGCGCAGCCTGGACGCGTTCACCGCCGACGGCTACCCCCTGATCCTGGCGGGCCACACCCACGGCGGTCAGATCTGCCTCCCCTTCTACGGCGCCTTCGTCACGAACTGCGACCTGGACACGGACCGCGTCAAGGGCCTCTCCCGGCACACGGCGGAGGGCCACACCTCGTACATGCACGTCTCAGCGGGCTGCGGCGCGAGCCGCTACACCCCGGTCCGCTTCGCCTGCCCGCCGGAGGCGTCGCTGCTGACGCTGGTGGAGCGGGCGTAGGCACCTGAGGGGGGCGCGCCCTGGGACCGGATCCGGTGTGGGTGAGCTCGCCCGACCGGCCAGGCCAGGACCTCGGCCCAGGTCGTCCCGCGCCGCGGTGGATTCGACTGCACTGCGGCGGACGAGCAACCGAGACAGCACGAAGCCCCATCGACACGACCGGTGACGATGGGGCGACGCTGAACAGGATGACGACCACGCCCGTGACCATGTAACCCGCCCGGTCTACCCATATCGCCCAAATGCCTCGATCCGCTTAGCGTGAGGGCATGATCACCCCTATGCCCAGGGACATACCCGATCTCCCCGCGATACCGGGCATCATCCCGTCGACCCACCCCTTCGTCCCGGCGACGGCGGTGGTGGCCCCCTCGCACCGCCCGGTCACGGCGATCTACCGGGCTCTGGTGGCCCTCGCGGCGGCGACGGGCGTGGCCATCGAGATGAAGCTGGGAACCCCGGCCCGGGTGCTGAGCTACTTCACGATCCAGACCAATCTGCTCGTGGCCGTGGTCTTCGCGGCGTCGGCGCGCCGGGCCTGGTCGGCGCGCAGGCCCCTGCCCGGGGTGCTGACCGGCGGCACGTTGATCTACATCTCGATCACGGGCCTGGTCTACCACCTGATCCTGACGAACGAGTCGACACCGTTCTCCATGACCGGAGGCGACGACACGCTCTCCGGGTGGCACGCGGTCGCCAATCAGCTCCTCCACACGGTCACCCCGATCGCCGTGGCCCTCGACTGGCTCCTGCTGACCCGCCCGACCCCGCTGGCGCTGCGCAACGCGGCGACCTGGCTGATCTACCCCCTCGCCTACCTGGCCTTCAGCCTGGCCCGCGGCGCGATGCTGACGTCGGGAACGCCAGCGCGCTACCTCTACCCCTTCGTCGACGTCGACCGGCACGGCTACGGAGGCGTCCTCGGCAACACAGCCATCCTCGGCACCGCCTTC
This sequence comes from Streptomyces sp. NPDC056738, assembly GCF_042790435.1. Classification (NCBI taxonomy): domain Bacteria; kingdom Bacillati; phylum Actinomycetota; class Actinomycetes; order Kitasatosporales; family Streptomycetaceae; genus Streptomyces; species Streptomyces sp. NPDC056738. The sequence goes on along the minus strand of NZ_JBHTZF010000004.1, from coordinate 491,455 downwards.
TACGCCCTGGGGCTCCTGATCGTCGTCCTCGACCACGTGCGCCCCGACCCGGTCCGACGCCGCGTCCGACGCCCAGAAAACCGGATTTCGTCTCAGGCCACCGGTGGGCTAAAGTAAACGACGTCGCCGCGAGAGCAGCGACAATCGGGGTGTAGCGCAGCTTGGCAGCGCGCTTCGTTCGGGACGAAGAGGTCGTGGGTTCAAATCCCGCCACCCCGACAGCTACATCGCAGGTCAGGCCCGGTGCTGAGAAATCAGCACCGGGCCTGCCTCGTTTTCCAGGGGCTGTCTGGAGAAATCCTGGAGAAGATCTTGGAATCTGCTGCCTCCAGATCGGCGCCGCTAGCGACCCTTCAACAGCGCGTCCAGAGCAGCCGCGGGTGAGCCGAGACTCGTCGTCCGGCGCGCGTCCAACGCTTCCGACCACATCCCTGTGAGTGCGGTCATCAGTGTCTGTCGCATCCTCGGCGTGATGTGGTCATAGCGCGACGCGACTGGACGGAGCCGTCCTCCTTGCCCATGCGTTCGTCCATGAGCTTCGGCGGCGTCCCCCACTCCCCTCATCAGGGTCTCGTGAGGGTGGCGCAACCCGTGCGGGGTGAGCCCCGGGGCGATCGGTGCCCAACACGCCTCAGCCCGCTTGGCGGCCCTCGCCCGCGGGCCGGGATGCCAGGACCCTGCGGTACGTTCGGCCTGTGACTGCATCAGATCCTGAGGTCGGTCCGGAAGGCGATGAGAGCGGTGGTCGCCCGTTCCAACGCGCGCAGACCGCCCTGCGGTTGCGGCTGGCGGACGGGACGTACCGCAAGGGCGACATGCTGCCGTCGCAGCGGAGCCTCGCGGACGACCTCGGGGTCTCACGAGACACCGTCCAAAACGTACTGAAAGCGCTGGCCGAGGAAGGCTGGATCACCTCCAGGCAGGGCAGCGGCAGCAGGGTGCTGAAGGTTCCGTCGGCCGCCACCCCCCAAGGGCGGCCTCAGCTCTACGACTTCATGCACAACGCGTTCTGGCAGTCGGAGGTGTCCTTGGATGTCTCTGCGCTGACCGCCGAGTCCTTCGTGGGCCTCTTCAGCCGGCAGGTAGAGCGAGTTGAAGCGCAGGAGATCGCTCCGCGCCATGTGCGTGTGCGGATGATGCTGCCCTCGGAGGACACGGCCCTCCTCTACCCGCGGGCCTGGGATGCGAACGACGGCCGGGTCCACCAGCGCTGGCGGGAGAGGGCACGGCAGAACGTCGCCGACATGAACGACTTCTGCGAGCGGCTCAGGGCCAAAGGGGTCGACGTAGATCTGCAAGTGCGCAGGGTCCCCTCGACGCCGCAGTTCAAGCTGTACATCGTCAACAACGCCGACGCGCTCGTCGGTTTCTACACCCCGGTCAGGGGGCCGATCAGGCTTGAGGACGGGATGACCGTCGTCGACGCCGTGGACGTCAAGGGCGCGGGGGCGACCCTTCGTCACCATCCGCGGCCCAAGGAGGGGAACGCCCGACAGGGCTCCTGCTTCGCCGACTTCCGCGACTGGTTCGACTCCACCTGGAACCTCCCCGAGCAGCTGACGTCTGGCCGGGACGAATCCGCTTAGAGGCGCCCTGGTCGACCTCCGAGGACCCGTGTCAGCCGATCGTGCAGCAGCCCCCGCGTCAGTAGCCGGCTGCGGTGACGTCCATGGCTCGGGCCGGTAGCGCCACCAGTCTCCGCTCTCGTCCCTCTTTGCTCGGCGCCACTGGTGTAATCCCAGCATGGACGGAACTACGGCGACTCTGATCGGTACCTCCATCGGCACGATCGGCGGTCTGGCCGGCGGGCTCTTCACCGCCTTCCTCGGCAACCGACAGGCACGAGTCCAGATCCAGGTCGAGGAGCGGCGCCGCAGAGATGACCTGCGGCGCGAAGCATGCAACGCCTTTGCCAACGCAGCCCACCAGTATCGGATGCACTGGTGGCAGCTCAACCGCACGTTGGACAGGGGAGCCGCGGATCAGGAACTGTTCGACAGCAGCGCCGCCCTGTGGACCGAGGTCACCGCGGCGCACAGTCGGACGGCGATCGCTGGGCCGACGAGCGTCGCGGAGGCCGCGGATCTACTGCTGGCCCAACTGCACGCGATGGACGACGCCGGCACGGAGTGGTTCTTCACGGTCAACACCGGTTCCCAGCACAGTGTGGACGTACTTCGGGACAACCTCCTGGCCACGAGACGTGCCGTCCGGGTGGGCGCATTCGCGTCCGTCGTTCGGCGAGAGCTCAACAACGACGAATCGTCGTACGCCGACATCGGCGCACAACCACAAGCGACCGGAGGCGTCCGCTCGCCTCGTGAGCATCCCCTCACCAGCCCGGACACGGCCTGAGAAGCGGCAGCCGGGGGCCGAACGAGGCAGCCGCAGCCGGACCGTCCCGGACAGTCGAGGCCGCAAGGTGCGGACGCCTCGGACCGCGGGCCCGCGGCGTCACGACGTCACGGCTCACGACGTCACGACGTCACGGCTCACGGCTCACGGCTCACGGCTCACGGCTCACGGCTCACGGCGTCACGATCGTGAAGTCCGGGTCCGGGGTGGCGAGATGGCTGAGGAGGGTGGTCAGGGCGCCGGGGTCGCCGGTGACGCGGACGCCGTCCCTCTCCGCGAGCTCGTCCGGGCCGATGAGGCCCAGCAGGACCGCGCGCAGGTCCGCCTCGGTCAGGGTGTAGGTGACGTCCGGCTCGGACTGCGCGGTCCGGGTCGGCCCGTGGGTCAGGACTCCGTTGCGGAGACGCTGGGTCACCGGTTGCCCGTCCGTCAGGTCCCAGCGCACGGTGATCACGGCGTCCCAGGCGCGCGGGCCGTCGACGCGGATGGCCAGGGCGTCGAAGAGCTGGTCCAGCGTGAGGGCCGCGAGCAGGTCGGGCGCGGCGGTCTCGATGGGGGTGCCGACCGGACCGTGGCGCAGTTCGTAGGCGCCCGTCAGGAAGAAGTTGCGCCAAGTGCCGTTCTCGCTGCCGTAGCCCAACTGTTCCAGCGCGTCGGCCTGCAGGGCCCGGGCCTCGGCGTTGTCCGGGTCGGCGAACACGACATGGTTGACGACCTGGACCACCCAGCGGAAGTCGCCGTCGTCGAAGGACTGCCGTGCCTGGCGCAGCACCGCCTCGGCGCCGCCCATGAACCGCACGTAGCGGCGGGCCGCGTCCGTCGGCGGGTGTTCCCACAGGTGGGCCGGGTTGCCGTCGAACCAGCCGAGATAACGCTGGTAGATCGCCTTGGTGTTGTGGCTGACCGAGCCGTAGTAGCCGTGCGTGTGCCAGGCCCGCTCCAGCGCCGGGGGCATCTCCATCCGCTCGGCGATCTCCGGTCCGGTCAGACCCTGGTTGAGCATCCTCAGCGTCTGGTCGTGGAGATAGGCGTACAGGTCGCGCTGCTCGGACAGGAACCCCAGTGCCCTTTCACCGCCCCAGACCGGCCAGTGGTGTGAGGCGAAGACCACGTCGGCGGAGGCCGAGAAGAGATCGATGGCCTCGCCGAGGTAGTGGGCCCACACCCGGGGGTCGCGGACCACGGCACCGCGCAGCGTCAGCAGGTTGTGCAGGTTGTGGGTGGCGTTCTCGGCCATGCACAGCGCGCGGAGGTCGGGGAAGTGGATGTTCAGCTCCGCGGGCGCCTCGGTGCCGGGGGTGAGCTGGAAGACCATCCGGATGCCGTCGATCGTCTCCGTCTGACCGGTGCGGGTGATGTCCAGGGTCGGCGGGATCAGACCGACCGTGCCGGTGGAGGTGGTCTGCCCGAGCCCCGCGCCGACCTGTCCGCGTTCGCCCCGCGGCAGCGCGGCGCCGTACATGTAGGCGGCGCGACGGCTCATGGCCGTACCGGCGTAGACGTTCTCGCTGACCGCGTGCTCCAGGAAGCCCTGGGGCGCGAGGACCGGCACCCCCGCGGCGACGTCCTCGTCGGTCAGGACGCCCCGGACGCCGCCGAAGTGGTCGACATGGCTGTGCGTGTAGAGCACGCCGGTCACCGGCCGGTCCCCGCGGTGGGAGCGGTAGAGGGCCAGGGCCGCGGCGGCGGTCTCGGCGGAGATCAGCGGGTCGATGACGAAGACCCCCCGCTCGCCCTCGACGAGCGTCATGTTCGACAGGTCGAAGCCGCGCACCTGGTAGAGGCCCTCGGTCACCTGGAACAGCCCGTGGTCGGCGCACAGCCTGCTCTGCCGCCACAGGCTCGGGTTGGCCGTGTCGGGGCAGTCCTGGTCCAGGAATCCGTAGGCGCCGAGGTCCCACACCGTGCGGCCGGCGGTGTCACGCACCAGCGGGTCCTCCGCCGTTCCCATGAAGCCGCGCCGGGCGTCCTCCAGGTCCCGGGTGTCGTCGAGGGGGAAGCGCCGGATTACGGCCCGGTTCGCGTCGGCGACCGCCGGGTGGGCGGGCTTGCTGTCGGTGGGCTGGGCCATCTCGCTCTCCCCTGTCGGGCCGCGTCGCGGGATCCGGCGGCAGGGTCCACTCTTGCCGGGAACGGGAGACAGGTACGAGAGGGCTTACGCCGTACGGGTAAGGCCATGTCCGCGCCCCGACCGCCGCTCCGTCGCCATGTCACCGCTGCCCTCGATCCCGGCGCCCCGGCACAGGCCGGAGGGCCATTCACCTGTCGGGGGCTCACTCGCCTCCCGGCGACCCGTCCGTCTGCCGAAGGCCCCTTCACCAGGTCGGGAAGGGGCCCGGGAGCGACCTCGTCCGGCGTCACTTCTCCCCTCCAGGCGTCACTTCGACATGATGAAGTCCAGGGCGAAGCCGGAAGCGGTGGTCCAGTAGGTGACGAGCTGGCCGTCGTCCGCGTACAGCTTCCTGACGGGCAGGGGGACGTCGATCGAGGTGCCCGCGGTGCTGCCGGGCTTGCTGCCCTGGAGATTGAGGGTGATGCTCCTCGCCTCGTACTCGTCCCTGGCGCCGCCGGCGACGAGCAGCGCCGCGTAGGCCTCCTGGCCCGGGGCGAGGGTGACCGGCACTCCCGGGGTCCCGTCGCTCTCCTTGATCACGGGGGTGTTCCGGGTGCCGGCGCCGATCCGCACGAGCGGGTAGCGGTAGAGGTTGCACTTCTTGTCGCTCGCGTTCTGGACGGTCAGGACGAGGTGCCTGGCGTCCCTCTCCTTCACGGAGGACACACCGAGCTCCTTCTGGGAACAGGTGGCGACGGCGGCCTTGGCTGCGGCGCGGTGCGTCACCGCCGCGGGGGCCTTCCCGGCCGTCCGCGCCCCTGAGGCCGAGGCCTGCGCCGACACACCACATCCGAGAGCCAGGACGAGACCCGCGGCCACGGCCACGCGGCGACCCACGACGGACTTCACGTTCATATGCGTGTTCCTTTTCCTATCGGTACGAGGTCGCCCGCAGATGGGTGTTCCCGTGGACGGGTGAGTCGGGGGAAGGGTGCGCTGCCGGGCGGCCGGCCGCTTCAGTCGGTGCGACATCCACAGCGTCGGATCCCGGGCCGGCCCGGGGCAACAGGCCCCGCCCAACCCGCAACGCCGGAACGATCCCACCCCCGACGAGCTGCGGAAACGAGGAGGGCTGGGATGCCCGTCCGGGACGGGAACCCGCTGGATCCGGCGGCGGATCGGCGGCACGGCGGCCGATGGTCCCCGCAGCGGCCGGTCTCCTCACTGGAACCACCCGCATCCGTGCGGCAGTCTTCTCCTCCGTGGGGAATCTTCCGTCTCAGAGTGCGTCGAGCGACGCCGCCGAACACATGGTGGTGGCCGGGGACGACGCCCTGGCCCAGCGACTGGCCGCCGAACTGCGTGGGGTGTACGGCGAGCGGGTGACCCTCGTGGTGCCGCCCGTCCAGCGTGGTGTGCGGCCGCCGGTCGTCGGGCGGGCGCGGGCCACCGCCCTGTTCGACCGGGTGTCCGCCGCCGTCAACCGGGCCTCCGGGAACGGGAACGGCGGAGGAGGAGGCGGAGGGGCGGGGGCGGGGACCGGTGGAAGCGACGAGGCGTCCGGTTCCGAGCGCGTCGTCGAAGCCGCCGAACTCACCGAGAACGCGCTCTCCTACGCGGGCGTCGAGCGGGCCACCGCGCTCGCCCTCGTGTACGACGACGACGAGACCAACATCCGTGCCGCGCTCACCGCCCGGCGGCTCAACCCGCGCATCCGACTGGTCCTGCGGCTCTACAACCGGCGTCTCGGCCAGCACATCGAGGCCCTCCTCGACCAGGCCTCGGCCCTGGCCGCCGCCGCTGCCGCCACCGCCGCCGCCGGACCCGACAGCACACCTGACGCCGGCGGCGCGAACTCCGCCGGAGGCGGCACCGGTTCGGGCGCCTCCCGTGCCGGCCGGACCGCCGAGATCTACGACGCCTCCACCACCGTCCTCTCCGACGCCGACACGGCCGCGCCCGCGCTCGCCGCGACCGCCGTGGCCGGCACCAGCAAGGTCGTCCAGACCGACGGGCTCATGCTGCGCGCGGTGGAGCGGCCGCCACCCGCTCCCGGTGAGGTCGCCGATCCGGGGCTGTGCACCCTGGCGTTGCTGTCCGCCACGGCCAACGACCCGGCCGGCGCCGACGGTTCCGAGGGCAGCGGCTCGCAGGGGCCTCAACTCCTGCCCGACGAAAGGGCGGTGGCAGCCGCCACCGGGCGCGGCACCGTCGTCCTGGAGAACGTGTCGTACTCCGGTCCCGAACTGGGCCCCGGCCGTGGGGTCGTGCCCTGGTTCGGCTCGCTGCTGTCGCGGCGGCTGCGCTGGTCGTTCGCCGGGCTCGTCGCGTGTGTGGTCGGGCTCGCCGTGGCGTCGATGCTGGTCACCGGGGAGCATCCGCTCCAGGCCACGTATCTGACCCTGCTCGATCTCTTCGCCATCAACGACCCGGCCATCGGGCAGCCCCTCGGGCGGCAGATCCTTCAACTCTGCTCCGGACTGGTCGGGTTGCTGCTGCTGCCGGTGCTGCTCGCCGCGGTGCTCGAGGCGCTCGGCACGTTCCGCAGCGGGACTGCCCTGCGGAAACCGCCCCGCGGGCTGTCCGGACACGTGGTGCTGCTCGGGGTCGGCAAGATCGGTACGCGCGTGCTGGCGCGGCTGCGTGAACTGCGGATCCCCGTGGTGTGCGTGGAGGCCGATCCCGAGGCCCGCGGGCTCGCGCTGGCACGGAGCCTGCGGGTGCCCGTGGTGCTGGGGGACGTCACGCAGGAAGGCGTGCTGGAGGCCGCCAAGATCCATCGGGCGCACGCGCTGCTGGCGCTGACCAGCGCGGACACCATGAACCTGGAAGCCGTGCTCTCCGCCCGCACCCTGAATCCCGACCTGCGCGTCGTGCTGCGGCTGTACGACGACGACTTCGCAACCGCCGTCTACCGCACCCTCCGGGCCGCGCATCCCGGCGCGCTCACCCGGAGCCGCAGCGTGTCCCATCTCGCCGCGCCCGCGTTCGCCGGAGCGATGCTGGGGCGACAGATCCTCGGGGCGATTCCCGTCGAGCGGCGGGTGCTGCTGTTCGCCGCGGTGGACGTGGGCGGACACGCGCAGCTCGAAGGGCGCACGGTGGGCGAGGCGTTCCGGGCCGGGTCCTGGCGCGTGCTCGCGCTCGACACGGCGACCCCGGAGGAGCGCCGGGCCGACCCGGCGCCCGACGCGCGTGGTCCCCGGCTGGTGTGGGACCTGCCCTCCAGTTACGTCCTGAAGCCCGAGGACCGCGTGGTGCTCGCCGCGACGCGAAGAGGCCTGGCGGAACTGCTCGGCCGCCGGCCCCGGCAGCGGGCGGGGGCGTAGCCCGGGGCTCGACAGCAGGCGGAGCCGGCCCGGGGCTGGGCAGCAGGCGGGACCGGCTCGGAACTCGGCCGACAGCGGTCCGGCGGGGCGTGGGCGCCCGACCCGGGGCTCGGCGACAGCGGCGAGGGCTGGTCCGGGCCGACAACCGGGGAGAGCCGACACGGGCCGGCGACTGGACGGAAGCAGCACGGGCCGACGACCGGCGGGAATCGGCCCGGGGGCTCGGGCGAGCCCCCGGGCCCTCGTGTCACTTGCCCAAGTGACGTTCCGCGAAGTCGAGTTCCAGGCGGACCTGCTTGATGCGTTCGTCGACGACCAGGGAGCCGTGGCCCGCGTCGTAGCGGTAGACCTCGTGGACGGCTTCGCGGGCGGCGAGGCGGGTGACGTAGTTGTCGATCTGGCGGATGGGGCAGCGGGGGTCGTTGACCCCGGCCGAGATGTACACGGGGACCTTCACCGCGTCGACGTACGTCAGCGGGGAGGACGCCTCGAAGCGCTCGGGGACCTCTTCCGGGGTGCCGCCGAGGAGCGTGCGGTCCATCGCCTTCAGCGCCTCCATCTCGTCGTGGTACGCCGTGACGTAGTCGGCGACCGGGACGGCGGCGATGCCGAGGGCCCAGGCGTCCGGCTGGGTGCCGACACCGAGGAGGGTGAGGTAGCCGCCCCAGGAGCCGCCGGTGAGGATCAGCCGGTCGGGGTCGGCCAGGCCGGAGGTGACCGCCCATTCGCGGACCGCCGCGATGTCCTCCAGCTCGATGAGGCCGACGCGGTGCTTGAGCGCGTCGGTCCACGCGCGGCCGTAACCCGTGGAGCCGCGGTAGTTGACCCGGACCACCGCGTAGCCGTGGTCGACCCAGGCCGCGGGGCCCGCCGCGAACGAGTCGCTGTCGTGCCAGGTCGGGCCGCCGTGGATCTCGAAGACGGTGGGCAGCGGGCCGGTGGCGCCGGCCGGCTTCTGGATCAGGGCGTGGACGCGGCCGCCGGGTCCCTCCACCCAGACGTCCTCCACCGGGACGGAACCCGGGGACTTCTGGCCGGGCGGGTCCAGGACGATCTCGCCGGTCGTCGAACGGACGGTGGACGGCTCCGCGGCCGAGGACCACAGATACTCCACCGTCCCGTCCGGGCGGGCCGTCGCCCCGGACACCGTGCCGGGCGGGGTCGGGACCCGGGTCAGCTCACCGGAGGCGAGGTCGTAGCGCCATACGTCGCTGCGCGCCTCGAAGCTGTGCGCGATGAGGAGGGCGGAGCCGTCCGGATACCACTCGGCGGCCACGTCACCGGGCAGGTCGAGACCCAGGTCGGTCTGCTCGCCCGTGGCCACGTCCCAGACGAGGGGCTCCCAGCGGCCGCGCCGCTGGTGCCCGATGAGCAGCCGGCTGTCCCCGTCGACAGGGGCGAAGCCCAGCACCTCGAGGCCCAGCTCGACCGTGCCGCCCTCGGTGTCGTCCAGCTCGGCGACCGCCGAACCGTCCGGGCGCAGCACCCTGAGCGCCGAGTGCATCGCGTCGCCGTGCTCGGTGTGCTCGACGGCGATCAGCGAGCCGTCGTGCGAGAGGTCGCCGACGCCGGCCGACTCGCGGTGCCGGTAGATCTCCACCGTGGCCTCGCCGGCGCGGGCCACGTGGATCGTCGATCCGTCCTCGTCGGTCGAGCGGCCCACGACCGCCGTACGTCCGTCGCGGCCGATGGCCAGGCCCGCGGGATAGGAGGGGTCGAGGCCGGGGACGGCCGGGTCGTCCACGGCGCCCACGACCAGGGCGGCGTCGAAGGGGCGGCGGCGCCACACGCCGAACTCGTCGCCGTCCTTGTCGTCGAACCACCAGATCCACTCGCCGTCGGGCGAGAGCACCCCGTCCGTCGTGCCGTTCGCCCGGTGGGTGACCTGGCGCTGCTCCCCCGTCGCTCGGTCCCACGCGTACAGCTCGTACGTCCCCGTCGCGTTCGAGACGAACAGGGAGCGGTGCGGTGCGTCCTCCGCCCAGTCCGGCAGCGACACCCGCGGTGCCCGGAAGCGCTTCTCCCAGTCGGGCATGTCTGCCTGCTGCGGCTCGGTGGACCTGGTGCTCTCAGTCATGGCCCCATAGTGCCTGGCCCGGCCCGTCCCGCGCCGGGGAGGTCCCCAGCCTGTGGACAACCTCGCGGCGCCCGCGCGCCCGGCCGGCCGCCCCACGGCCCGCGAAGCAGGCCCCGCGTTCCCGTGACGCGGTCGGGGCCGGTCCCGGGGAAGCGCCATATGCGCAGGTCGGAGCCGTTGTCAGTGGCCGGGTGCAGAATTTTTCGCATGACCGATCTACGCAAGGCCGTGGAGAGCTACTGGGCCGCCGCGGACGCCCGGGACTGGGAGGCGTTCGCGGAGCTGCTCGCCGAGGACGTCGTGTACACGTTGCCGCAGACGCGCGAGCGCATCAGCGGCCGGGAGAGGTACGTCGAGTTCAACCGCGAGTACCCGGGCGACTGGCACGTCGAGATCGAGCGCGTGGTGGCCGAGCCGGGCCAGGCCGTCACCTGGACCCGCGTCACGGTGGGCCTGGAGGAGATGCACGCGATCACGTTCTTCACTGCGGACGCGCGGGGCCGCATCGCCACGGTGACGGACTTCTGGCCCGAACCGTACGAGCCTCCGGCGGGCCGGGACCACCTGGCCGAGCGGTACTGAGCGGGCCCCACGGGCGAGTCCGGCCCGGCCGCCCCGTACCGTGGACGGCGTGTACCGGTTCCTGCTGACGCCCCGCTGGTGGGGGATCAACGTCTTCGTGCTGTTGGCCATCCCCTTCTGCGTCTTCATGGGGTCGTGGCAGTTGGGGCGGTTCGAGGACCGCGTCCAGGATCACCGGACGGCGGACGCCGAAGCCTCGTCGGCCCGGACGGAACCCGCCCGGCCACTGGCCTCGATGCTGCCCGTGACCACCGAGACGTCCGGCAGGCGGACCACCGCGACGGGGCGGTACGCCAAGCAGTTGCTCGTGCCGGGCCGGGAGCTGGACGGCAGGAGCGGGTACTACGTGCTCACGATGCTGCGGGTCGACGGCGGCAGGACGCTGCCCGTCGTCCGGGGCTGGCTGCCCGGCACCGCGGACGCGGCGAAGGCCCCGGTCCCGCCCACCGGCGAGGTCACGGTCACGGGTTCGCTCCAGGCGTCCGAGAGTCCCGGTTCGAACGGGGTCAGCGCGGTCGGCGGGCTCCCCGCGGGGCAGACGGCCGCGATCAGCTCCGCGTCGCTGGTGAACCTCGTGCCGTACACCCTGTACGACGCCTGGATCACGCTCGACAAGGCCGACGCCGGGATGAAGGCGGTGCCTCCGAGCGCGCCCGCGAACAGCGGACTCGACCTCAAGGCGTTCCAGAACCTCGGCTACACCGGCGAGTGGTTCGTCTTCGCGGGCTTCGTCGTCTTCATGTGGTTCCGCCTGCTGCGCCGCGAGACGGAGTTCGTCCGCGACGCCGAACTGGGACTGCTGCCGGAGACCCGGGACCCCTCGGGGACCCCCGGGACCCCGGCCGTCCCCGAGACCGCGGCCGAGCCGTCCGGGACGGCCTGAGCACACGGACAGGGCGGCGACGAAGCATCGCCGCCGCCCGATGGCGAAAGGATCAGCCGTCCGTCAGGACGACGCCAGGATCCCGGTGTGATAGACCGTGCCCGCGCAGGCGTTGCCCACGGTGACCGAAGCGCTCGCGCCGGTCGCCGCCGTGCTGGAGACGACGACACTGCCGTCCAGCGTGCCGTCCTCGACGAGGAGCTGGGGCGCTGTGCCCTCCGCGCCGGAGCCGGTGGTCGTACCGCCGGTGTCGGTGGCTCCCTGCGTCGGGGTGGGATCCGGTGAGGGCTCCGCGGTCGGGCAGGTCGACGAGGGCACCCAGGCGAACTTCACGACGTACGAGGTGCCCGGCTGGAGCACCAGGGAGGTGACCTCCGTGGACGGGTCGGGCAGCCCGGTGGCCGCGTCGCCCCCCACATGCGTCGCCACACCGATCCTGGCGGGGTCGGCCGCGCCCTGGGCGGACGTGCCGACCGTGCCGGCGCTGGTGACCGTGCAGGCGGTGGTGGAGACGTTCGAGACGGTGAAGGAGCCGTAGACCGCGCCGGTGGCGTCCGGTCCGGCCGCCGTGCCGGTCGCACCGCCGAGCTGGTCGGCCGTGCACGGGAGGGCGGCCGAGGCGGAGGCCGAGGGGTCGGCACCGCCGGTGGCGGCCCCTCCCGCGTCCTTGTCGGTGCCGCCCGGCGTCTCCGTCTTGTCGCCGTCGCCGGCGCCCTTGGACGTGCCCGTCGAGCCGGCGTCCTTGCCGGAGCCGCCGTCCGAGCCCTTGCCCTGGCTGGTGCCGCCCTGGGCCTGTGAGCTGTTGGCCGCGATGGACGGGTCGGGGTTCGACCCCGAGGAGTTGGAGACGTGGACGAACGCGGGGATCGCCGTGCCCATGAAGAGCGCCGCCGCCGCCATGCCGACCACTGCCTGCCGCTTGCGCGCCCGCCGCGCCGGAACCGCCCGGCGCAGATGTTCCAGGGTGCCGTCCGCGGGTTCGATCTCCTGAACGGCCTGGTGCAGCAGCCGGCGCAGTGCCAGCTCGTCGCCGAGCCCTTCGGGTCCCGCTCCGTCCATGTCCGGGATACCGGGCTGTTCGTCGGGGCCGTTGTTCACATTTCCGTTCCCAGCGTGCGATTGCGTGTGCTCGTGTTCCGGGCGTCCCTCGTCCTCGGGGCGCCGCCGGTCGTCGTGCTCGCTCATGCCGAAGCCCCCATGGCGACACGGAGCGCGGCGATGCCCCGCGAGCCGTACGCCTTCACCGAACCCAGGGAGACACCGAGCGTCTCGGCGACCTGGGCCTCGGTCATGTCCGCGAAGTAGCGCAGGACCAGGACCTCGCGCTGGCGCCGCTGGAGCCCCTTCATCGCCTTGATCAGGGCGTCGCGCTCCAACTGGTCGTACGCGCCTTCCTCGGCGCTCGCCATGTCGGGCATCGGCTTCGAGAGGAGCTTGAGGCCGAGGATGCGCCGGCGCAGCGCCGAACGCGACAGGTTGACGACGGTCTGACGCAGGTAGGCGAGCGTCTTCTCCGGGTCCCGGACGCGTTTGCGCGCCGAGTGCACCCGGATGAACGCCTCCTGGACGACGTCCTCGCAGGAGGCCGTGTCGTCGAGCAGGAGCGCCGCGAGGCCGAGAAGCGAGCGGTAGTGCGCCCGGTAGGTCTCGGTCAGATGGTCGACGGTCGTGCCCGCCGCCACGCTGTCCTGGGCGCCGTCACGCTGACTCGGGATGCGGGCGGGCCGCGCTGAGGGCATGGGGGCGATCACCGGCATGCCGCCGGGCGCGCCGGGGCTGCGGGGTCGGCGGGGTGGACGCAGGGCCATGCCCCTTGTCTGGACCGCGGTGAATTCGAGTACCTCTGCCACGCCAGTTGGACACACTTCCCCCCGGCAGGGTTGTACGCGACCGTCATCACATTCGTACCGGATGCCGAAACGGCCGGAACCCGTCTCCTCGGAACGCCCCCCGGACCCCCTGTCGTTACGCGGCCCCGCGCGCGCGACAGTGCACCAGATGCCCTCATGCGTAACAGCTCTTCCCCTGTGCCCAATGCTCTGCCGCCCCCCGGACGCCCCTGAATGGCGACGGCGAAGACGCTCACCGCCCTGCGCGCGGTTGCGCGGGGCGGTGACAAAATCTTCGAACGCCGACCCGGGTCCGTTCAAGTGGTCAGGACCATTAAGTTGATCACTGAACCGACAGAGATCCTACAAACCCGCCCCCCGGACGGCACCGGGATTACGGCCGGAGGCCGCCGGCGGCGCAGAACCTACGGGGTGCGGCTGATCTCGGCCGCCACCAGTTCGGCGATCTGGGCGGTGTTCAGGGCCGCTCCCTTGCGCAGGTTGTCCCCGCACACGAACAGTTCGAGGGCCGTCGGATCGTCCAGTGCCCGGCGGACCCGGCCCACCCAGGTCGGGTCGGTGCCCACCACGTCCGCGGGGGTGGGGAACTCACCGGCGGCCGGGTTGTCGAAGAGCACGACGCCGGGCGCGGTGTCCAGGATCTCCCGGGCCTTGTCGACCGTCACCTCGTCCTGGAAACGGGCGTGCACGGTCAGGGAGTGCGTGGTGACGACGGGAACCCGGACGCAGGTCACGGCGACCTTCAGCCGGGGCAGCCCGAGGATCTTGCGGGTCTCGTCGCGTACCTTCATCTCCTCCGAGGACCAGCCGTCCTCGGCGAGCGACCCGGCCCACGGCACCACGTTCAGCGCGACCGGCTCCGGGAACGGCCCGGTGTCGTCACCCACGGCCCGGCGTACGTCACCGGGGCTGTTCCCCAGTTCCGTGCCCGCGACCAGGGACATCTGGCGGCGCAGGGTGTCGACGCCAGCCCGGCCCGCGCCGCTGACCGCCTGGTACGAGGAGACGACGAGTTCCCGCAGTCCGAACTCGGCGTGCAGGGCACCCAGCGCCACGATCATGGACAGGGTCGTGCAGTTCGGGTTGGCGACGATCCCACGCGGGCGCACCCGCGCGGCGTGCGGATTCACCTCGGGGACGACGAGCGGCACTTCCGGGTCCATGCGGAAGGCGCCGGAGTTGTCGACGACGACCGCGCCCTTGGCGGCGGCGATCGGCGCCCACTGGGCGGCCACGTCGTCCGGGACGTCGAACATGGCGATGTCGACCCCGTCGAAGGCTTCCTCCGCCAGGGCCGTCACCTCGACCTCCACACCGCGCACGGCCAGCTTGCGGCCGGCCGAGCGCGGCGAGGCGATCAGTCGGATCTCACCCCAGATGTCCGCGTGCTGGGACAGGATCTGGAGCATGACCGTGCCGACGGCTCCGGTCGCTCCCACGACCGCGAGCGTCGGTCGTCGGGTCATCGCCCGGTGCCTCCGTAGACGACGGCCTCGTCGCTGTCGGAGTCGAGGCCGAAGGCGCTGTGCACGGCGCGGACGGCGTCGTTGACGTCGTCGGCGCGGGTGACGACGGAGATGCGGATCTCGGAGGTCGAGATCAGCTCGATGTTGACCCCGGCGTCCGTGAGGGCCTCGAAGAAGCCGGCCGTGACACCCGGGTTGGTCTTCATGCCGGCGCCGACGAGCGAGATCTTGCCGATCTGGTCGTCGTAGCGCAGCGACTCGAAGCCGATGACGCTCTTCGCCTTCTCCAGGGCGTCGATGGCCTTGCGGCCCTCGGTCTTCGGGAGGGTGAAGGAGATGTCCGTCAGGCCCGTGGTGGCCGCCGACACGTTCTGGACGATCATGTCGATGTTGATCTCGGCGTCGGCGATGGCGCGGAAGATCGAGGCGGCCTCGCCCGGCTTGTCCGGTACGCCGACGACCGTGACCTTGGCCTCGGAGGTGTCGTGAGCGACACCGGAAATGATGGCCTGCTCCACCTTCTGGTCCCCTTGCTTCATCGGTGCGCTGCTGACCCAGGTGCCCTGAAGTCCGCTGAAGGACGACCGCACGTGGATCGGGATGTCGTAACGGCGGGCGTACTCCACACAGCGGTGGAGCAGCACCTTGGAGCCGGAGGCGGCGAGCTCCAGCATGTCCTCGAAGGCGATCCAGTCGATCTTCTTCGCCTTCTTCACCACGCGCGGGTCGGCGGTGAACACGCCGTCCACGTCGGTGTAGATCTCGCACACCTCGGCGTCGAGCGCCGCGGCCAGCGCGACGGCCGTGGTGTCGGACCCGCCGCGGCCCAGCGTGGTGATGTCCTTCTTGTCCTGCGAGACGCCCTGGAATCCGGCGACGATGGCGATGTTGCCCTCGTCGAGCGCCGTACGGATACGGCCCGGGGTGACGTCGATGATCCGGGCTTTGTTGTGGACCGAGTCGGTGATGACGCCTGCCTGGCTGCCGGTGAAGCTCTGGGCGCTGTGGCCCAGGTTTTTGATCGCCATGGCCAGCAGGGCCATGGAGATCCGCTCTCCGGCGGTCAGCAGCATGTCGAACTCTCGTCCGCTGGGCATCGGAGATACCTGCTCGGCGAGATCGATCAGCTCGTCCGTCGTGTCGCCCATCGCGGAAACGACGACGACCACCTGGTGGCCGTTCTTCTTCGCTTCCACGATCCGCTTGGCGACGCGCTTGATGCCCTCGGCATCGGCTACGGAGGAACCTCCGTACTTCTGCACGACAAGGCCCACGTGCGCTCCTCGCTCAGTCCGTCTCTGCACCGCACTACTGCGGTCGGCTCAGTCTAACGAGCGGCCGGATTTCCCTTCCGGGGTATCGCATCGTGAGATGTCCCGCTCACGACGTGATCACTCCGGGCTGTCAGGTCGGCAAGGGAGTCCGGCCGCTCCGAGACGGCACCTGCCCGTGCCGGAGCCCCGTCACTCCGAACGTGCCCCAGGTCACAGCGGGGGCCGAGCGAGAAGCGGAGGGACGGACGGGCGGTGACGGGTCCTCGGCGGGCTACTTGACCGTGCGCAGACCGAGCGGGCCGGCGATCTCCTCCGCCATCACCTTGCCGGCCTCCTCCGCGAGCGCCTCCTCGCCGAGGTCCTGGTCGGTGTCGAGGCCGTTCAGCTCCTCCAGGGGCTGGTTCAGCCGGACGTGGGCGACCACGGACTGCAGGGCGCGCAGGGTCGCGGAGGCGGTGGAGCCCCAGTTCGAGAAGTAGGAGAACTGCCACCACCACAGGGCCTCCGTGGTGCGGCCCGCGCGGTAGTGGGCCATGCCGTGGCGCAGGTCGGCGATGACGTCGGCGAGGTCGTCGGAGATACGGGCCGGGACCGGGGCCTTGCGGGGCTCGTACGGGTCGAAGACCTCGGAGTAGACGTCGATCGGCTCCAGCATCACGGCGAGGCGCTCGCGGAGTTCGTCCACGTCCGCCTCCGGGCCGAGGTCGGGCTCGTAGCGCTCGTCGGGAACGATGTCCTCGTGCGCCCCGAGACGGCCCCCGGCCAGCAGGAGCTGGGAGACCTCCAGCAGGAGGAAGGGCACGGCCGAGTCCGGCTCGTCGCCCTTGGCCACCTCGGTGACGGCGACCAGGAAGCTCTCCACCTGGTCCGCGATCTGGACCACGAAGTCGTCGGGGTCCGGGCTGGTCTCGTGCAGCGTGGCGTCAGACATCTAGAAGTCGTCTCCCCTCGAAGGCGCGGCCGAGTGTGACCTCGTCCGCGTATTCCAGGTCGCCACCCACCGGGAGGCCGCTGGCCAGGCGGGTGACCTTGAGGCCCATGGGCTTGATCATGCGGGCGAGATACGTGGCCGTGGCCTCGCCCTCCAGATTCGGGTCCGTGGCCAGGATGAGCTCGGTGACCGTGCCGTCGGCCAGGCGGGCCAGGAGTTCCCTGATCCGCAGGTCGTCCGGGCCGACGCCCTCGATCGGGCTGATCGCGCCGCCGAGCACGTGGTACTTCCCCCGGAACTCACGTGTGCGCTCGACCGCGACGACGTCCTTCGGCTCCTCCACCACACAGATCACCGAGAGGTCGCGGCGCGGGTCGCGGCAGATGTTGCACAGCTCCTCCTGCGCGACGTTGCCGCAGGTCGCGCAGAAGCGGACCTTCGCCTTGACCTCCATGAGGGCCTGTGCGAGCCGGCGGACGTCCGTGGGCTCCGCCTGCAGGATGTGGAAGGCGATCCGCTGCGCGCTCTTGGGACCGACGCCGGGGAGCCGCCCCAGTTCGTCGATGAGGTCCTGAACAACGCCTTCGTACAACGGACTGCCTTTCCGAGTGTTTCGGTACCGCCTGGTCCCGTCCTACTGTTTCTTCCTGGTGCGTACGGTAGTTGGATGCCGCCGGTCTTAGAAAGGCAGACCGGGGATGCCGCTGCCGCCGCCGAGGCCCTGGGTGAGCGGGCCGAGCGTCTGCTGCTGGAGCGCCTGCGCGTTCTCGTTCGCCGCCTGGACGGCCGCGACGATCAGGTCGGCGAGCGTCTCGGTGTCCTCGGGGTCGACCGCCTTCGGGTCGATCACCAGGGCGCGGAGCTCTCCGGAGCCCGTCACGGTCGCCTTGACCAGGCCGCCGCCCGCCTGGCCCCCGACCTCGGTCCGCGCCAGCTCCTCCTGCGCGTTCGCCAGGTCCTGCTGCATCTTCTGGGCCTGCTGCAACAACTGCTGCATATTGGGCTGGCCACCACCGGGAATCACGATCAGCTCCTGGTTTCGAGTACGGCTGTGCGAGCGCTTCTTCCTGTCCAGCACGAGCCTACGTGGTCCAAGGGCCCGTCGCCCAAGCACTCTTTCGAGTGACATCGCAGCTCCGCCTATACCTGATCAAGGCCCTCTTCCGGGCGGAAAAGCCGGTAAACCCGGTCCATCGCCACCCATTGGGCGGTAGGAAGGGGGCTGCGCATTTGCACCACGCGTCACACGACGTCACGCACCGCACGCACTTCACGTACGGCCGGTGCCGTCACCGTCGTCACCGACGCCACCGTCGTCCGTCATCACCGTCGTCAACTAGGGAGTGCCGGGTGAGTCAGCCGGAGATGCAGCCGGAGGGGCCGCTCCAGGACGGGCGGAGCGAGGGCGCGGCGGGGCCCCGGCCGGGCGACCTGACCGGTCGGCCGTTCCCGCTCGGCGACTGGGGGGAGCCGGCCGAGCGGCTCCACGAGCTGTACCGCTGGGTGGAGCAGGGGGCGCTCGACACGGCCGCCTGGTATCTCTCCGACCGCGTGTGGAAGCGGCGGGCGGCACGGGTGCTGCGGTCCGGCGCCACGCTGGGAGCCGTCGCCGGGGCCGCGCTGCCGCTGCTCGACCTCGCCGGACCGGTCCGGGGGGCGGCTCCGTGGGGCTATCTGGCGCTGCTGCTCGCGGCCTCCTGCGTCGCCGTCGACCGCTTCTTCGGCGTGACCTCCGGATGGATAAGGGACGTCGCGACCGCGCAGGCCGTGCAGAGGCGGCTTCAGGCGCTGCAGTTCGACTGGGCCTCCGAGAGCGTCCGGGAGGTCCTCGGGCCCGCCGACGGAACGGCCAGCGAGGCCGCCGACCGCTGCATCGGCGTGCTGCGCCGGTTCTCGGAGGACGTCACGGAACTGGTGCGCACCGAGACGGCGGACTGGATGGTGGAGTTCCGTACGGGACCGGCGCCGCTGGGGATCCAGTCCTCGGCGGCGGGAGCGCCCCGCCCCGACGGGCCGCCGTTGAACGGCCGCGCCCCGCTGCCGCCGGGCACCCGCCCGAACATGCCCCGCCAGCGCCCGCCCGAGCCCAGGTAGCCGGGCCGCCGGCGCCCGCACGGGACCCGGCGGCGTCCGGGACGGCCGGGTCCGGCCCCGCCGCGGTACGGCACCGGGCGACGAGCCACGCGCTACGGCACCGGACGGCGAGCCGCCGGTCAGCCGGCTCCGCAGATCCTCAGCCCGACCGGCGTCCCGCAGGGGAGATGGCCGTGGGTGCGGACGACGTCTTGGCCGCTGCCCCGGCTGATGTAGGAGAGGAAGCTGGAGGCGAGCGAGTCGGCGGGCGGCTGTCCGTAGGTGTAGGCGTACTCGATCTCGCGGTACGGGTAGTCCGTGGTGCCGTGCTCCAGGTCCTCGACGGAGGCGGCGTGACCGTCGAGGCTGATCCGGTGCAGGCCCTTGTGGCCGGTGGCGTCGTTGAGTTCGCTGTAGCCGATCGCGCCGGGCAGCCTGGCGACCGTGTCCAGCACCTGCTCGGTGGAGCCGAGTTCGCACCGCACGACCGGTGCCGTCGCGTCGTCCTTGTGGACGCAGTCGAGCGAGGAGTTGGCGATCTCGCCGCGCCCGAGCACCCGGCGCTGGAACACCTGCCGGGTACCGGAGTTGGCGTCCCGGCTGACCAGGAGGACGGGTCGGTCGGGTCCGCCGAGCTGCTTCCAGTTCGTGATCTCGCCGCGGTACAGCCGTCGTACGTCGGTCAGCGACAGGTTCCTGACCGGGATGGCGTCGTCGACGACGAGCGTGAACACCGACACCGCGATCCGGTTCTCCCGCAGGCGCGGGAAGTCGCCGGGTTTGGGGCCGTCGGAGAGCGCGAGGAGGGCCGGGGACCCCTTCTTCGACGCCTGACCCGCCGCGTCGAGTTCGCGCACGCCGGCCGTGCTGCCGTGGGCGTCCACCGTGATCGTGGCGCCCTGGCAGTCGTGCTCGTACTTCTCGGCCAGTTCGCGCGCCACCGGCTCGAAGGCGGTGGAGCCCGTGACGGCCAGCGTGCCCCGCTCGCAGCCGATCGGGGGCGGGGTGTCGTCGCGCAGGACGACGATCACGGCGAGCGTCACGACGCACACCGTCAGCAGGACGGTGATCAGCCGCGCGGCCCGGCTGAACAGCGGCGGCTTGTCGTCCGGTGTCGTACTGCGGTTGGGCCGGACCTCGCCGTCCCGGATGCCGCCGACGATCCGTACCGGACAGCCCACGTCTCCGCCCGACAGCAGGACGAGCAGCTTGAAGTGCTCGCCCCGGTTGAGCGGGACCCGCGGGATGCGCAGCGTGCCGCGCTCGTAGCTGAGACCGGCGGCCGGGGTGAAGTGGTCCATCAGATGGTCGGTGCCGGGCGGCTGGGTCACGGACACACCGCGGATGGTGCGATCGGTGAACACCGCGGTCAGACCGTGCCGTTCACGGCTCGTGTAGTCCTCCGCGCCGATGCTCTGCGAGCCGTCGTTCTCGATCCGCAGCAGCACGAGGGTGGCGTCGGACATGCCGGGTGTCTCGTCGAACAGTCCGAGCCGTACGTTCGCGCGCCCCGAGCGGACACCGTCGCCGATGGGGTTGTCCATCTGGACGCGGTAGCCGACGGTCTTGCGGCGCGGCACCCTTCGCTCGTACCAGACCATCACGGCGGAGGAGACGACACCGATCACGGCGGTCCCGACGGCCACGACGTTCTCTGCGCTCAGCCACTCCACGTGAGCCACTCCCCCGAGCCCTGCCCTGCGGTGCGGTCACCGTACGGCTCTGGCCGGAAACACCCCACATACGGGAAGTGAACTTCAACAGCCCTGACAGGCAAAGGGGTTGGCGCACACGCCGAACCGGCCGAGCGCACACGCCACGCCGAACCGGCCGGGCGCACACGCCGAACCGAGCGGCCGCCCACGGACGGCTCGCGGGACGTCCCGCGAGCCGTCGCCCGCGGGACGGCCAGGGACTCAGCCGCTCCTGGTGTACGTCAGCTCGGCCTCGGCCGCCGAACCGGTCTTCGCCCGCCGCAGCCTGCCGTCCGGCAGCAGCGTGACCTCGGAGGCCGCCCCCGGCTTGCAGGACGGCGGGGCACCGACGGTGACCTGGGAGGGACCGATCTCCAGCGGCCCGGCGGTCCCGGGGGCGGCGGCGAGGGCGGCCTGGAAGACACAGTGATAGTTGCTGCCGTCCGCGGTGACCGTCAGCACCGTGTCGCCGACCGCGCCCTGCTGGATGGTCATCCGGCGGGTGTGGTGGCCGCTTTCGTTGTCGATGACCGCGTCCCAGGTGCCGAGGAACGCATCCGGGACGGTGCCCGACTGCGTCGTCTGCGCGCCGGACGACTCGGGGGTGCCGCCGGCCGGGGGCTGCGAGGCGCTCTGCCCCGGTGTCGTCGGCGCGCCGGAGGTGGAGCCGGACGCCTTGGGGTCGTCCTGGCCGCCCCCGCTCCCCCGCCCGTTCAGCAGCGCGAACACGCTGCCGCCCGCGCCGAGCGCGACGACCAGGGCCACCACCACGAGGAGGGCCGTGGAGCGGCCGTTGCGCTGCGCGGGCTCCGGTCCGAGCGGGGCGACACCGGGACCGTACGGAGGGGTCGCGCCGTAGGGAGGGGTCGCTCCGCCGGGACCGTACGGCTGGGCGGCCACACCGGGACCGTAGGGAGGCGTCGAACCGTACGGCGGCTGGACCGAACCCCAGCCGGCCTGCGGATAGCCGTACGCGGGGTGGGCCGGACCCTGGCCGGCGGGCCCCGGGTGCTGCTGCGGATAGCCGTAGGCGGGGTGCGGGCCGGCCGGCGCCGGGGGAGGCGTCGCGCCCGAGCCCCCGATCACCGTCGGGAGATGGTTCACGGGGCCGGGCTGCCCCGGAAGCGGCGGGGTGGCGCTCCCGTCGGCGGGCGCGGGCGCGTGTTCCGGGGAGGCCTCGGAGGACGCGGCGGGTGCCGAGGAGGAGGCCGAGGGCGTCGAGGAGGCGGCGGAGGCCGAGGGAGCGGGCGAGCCGGCGGGCGGCTTGGAGAGATCGGGGGCGGCGACGGGAGCCGGCGGCAGGGCCGGACGGGCGCCGGGCGCCGGAGCGCCGGGCGGGAGCTGCGGCGGTCCCTGGTCCGGGTCCTCCGTGTCCAGCAGCCGCACGGCGTGCCGTCCGAGCTGGGCCACGAGCGAGCCGGGCAGCCAGGGGTCGAGGGTGCGGCCCTCCGCGACGGTGTCCTCCGCGCCCGTGCGCTCCAGGATCTCGTCGAGCCCGGGCCGGGCGGCGGGATCCTTGCGCAGGCAGTCCCGTACGAGGTCGGCGAGCCCCTCGGGCACTCCCGTCAGGTCCGCCTCCTCCTGCGCGATGCGGAACATCATGGCGTGCACACCGCTGTTGGCCGCGCCGAACGGAAGGGCGCCGGTGGCCGCGTACGACAGGACCGAGCCGAGGCAGAAGATGTCGCACGCGGGCGTGACGCGGTCGCCGCGCACCTGCTCGGGAGCCATGAATCCCGGCGAGCCGACGAGCGCCCCGGTGTGGGTCAGGCCGCCGTCCGTCACCGTCTCCAGGGCCCGTGCGATGCCGAAGTCGATGACGCGGGGCCCGTCGATGGTGACGAGGACGTTCGAGGGCTTGAGGTCACGGTGGATCAGGCCCGCGGCGTGGATGTCCTGGAGCGCGTGCGCGAGACCCGCGGCGAGGATGCGCACGGACCGCTCGGGCAGCGCGCCGTGATCGCGTCCGACGACGGCCTGGAGCGAGGGCCCCGCGACATAGCCGGTGGCCACCCAGGGAATCGCGGCATCGGTGTCCGCGTCCAGGACGGGCGCGGTCCACAGCCCGCCGACCCGGCGGGCGGCCTGCACCTCCTGGCGGAAGCGGGCCCGGAACTCCTCCTGTTCGGCGAGTTCGGGCCGGACCAGTTTGACCGCGACGGTACGTCCCCGGTCGGACCGCGCGAGATAGACGTGGCCCATTCCTCCGGCGCCGAGTCGCGCCAGCAGTCGGTACGCCCCGATCTGCTGCGGATCCCCCGCCCCCAGCTTCTCCATGGCAGTGCCCACCCTCCCCCATATGTGTGCAACAGACCGAGGATAGTGCGCCGTGGCCGAAGCCGGGCGGGGCCGTGTCCACGGTTCCGTCACGGCTGGTGCCGTTTTGGTAACGGGGCGCATCGGCGTCCTCGCGCCCTCCGCCGGGAACCGTCCCGTGGGGTCGGCGGACTCCCGTGCCGGGGCCCGGCCAAGCCCGACAGTCTGTCGCGGAAAGCCCCCGACCGCAGACAGGACGCCGATGTCGCGCCCGGTCCGTGGACATTTACGCTTCGCCGCATGACCCCTCAGCCCAACCCCCAGGCCGGCGCCGCCGTGAAGGCCGCGGACCGCGCGCACGTGTTCCACTCCTGGTCCGCGCAGGAGCTCATCGACCCGCTCGCCGTCGCCGGCGCGGAGGGGTCGTACTTCTGGGACTACGAAGGCAAGCGGTATCTGGACTTCACCAGTGGGCTCGTCTTCACCAACATCGGCTACCAGCACCCGAAGGTCGTCGCCGCGATCCAGGAACAGGCCGCGACCCTGTCCACCTTCGCGCCCGCCTTCGCCGTCGAGGCGCGTTCCGAGGCGGCCCGGCTGATCGCCGAGCGGACCCCCGGCGACCTGGACAAGATCTTCTTCACCAACGGCGGCGCGGAGGCCGTCGAGAACGCCACACGGATGGCCCGGCTGCACACCGGCCGTCCCAAGGTGCTCTCCGCCTACCGCTCGTACCACGGCGCCACCTCCACGGCGATCAACCTCACCGGCGACCCGCGGCGCTGGCCGAACGACCTCGGCGCGGCCGGTGTCGTCCACTTCTGGGCGCCGTTCCTGTACCGCAGCCCCTTCCACTCCGACAGCGAGCGGCAGGAGTGCGAGCGCGCGCTCCAGCACCTGGAGGACACGATCGCCTTCGAGGGACCGGGGACCATAGCGGCCCTGATCCTGGAGACGATCCCGGGCACCGCGGGCATCATGACGCCGCCGCCCGGCTACCTCGCCGGTGTGCGCGAGATCTGCGACCGGTACGGGATCGTCTTCATCCTGGACGAGGTCATGGCCGGGTTCGGCCGCACCGGCAAGTGGTTCGCGGCGGACCACTACGAGGTGACGCCGGACCTGATGACCTTCGCCAAGGGCGTGAACTCCGGCTACGTGCCGCTGGGCGGCGTGGCGATCTCCTCCGCCATCGCCGAGACCTTCGCCCGGCGGCCCTACCCGGGCGGGCTGACCTACTCCGGCCACCCGCTGGCCTGCGCCGCCGCGGTCGCGACGATCAACGTCATGGAGGAGGAGGGGATCGTCGGCCAGGCGGCCACGATCGGCGAGACCGTCCTCGGACCGGGGCTGCGCGCGCTGGCCGAGCGGCACCCGAGCGTCGGCGAGGTGCGCGGCACGGGCGTCTTCTGGGCGCTGGAGCTGGTGAAGAACCGGGAGACCCGCGAGCCGCTGGTCCCGTACAACGCCTCGGGCGAGGCGAACGCGCCGATGGCCGCGTTCGGCGCCGCGGCCAAGGCCCGCGGTCTGTGGCCCTTCATCAACATGAACCGCACCCACGTCGTGCCGCCGTGCAACATCACCGAGGCCGAGGCCAAGGAGGGCCTCGCGGCCCTGGACGAGGCGCTGTCGGTGGCGGACGAGCACACGGTGTGAGGCCCTCGAGGCCTTGAGGGTGCCCGCTCCCGGGTGCTCGGGAGTTCGTCTCCCGGGCGCCGGGAGTTCCCCTCCCCGGTGGTCAGGGGTCGTCGCTCCCGGTGGGGGTCGGTCGTGGTGGTTCCTCGTGTCCCTCCGGGGGTGGCGGGGAGTCGGGCGGCCGGCCCCCACGGCGTATGGTGGCCTGCTCGAAGAGATACGCGAGCGGACGCGCACCGACCCACGCGACGGGGAGTGAGATCACCACCATGGCCGGCACCGGCGGCAGTGGCGCCGTAACACGCAGCACCCTGCGGCAGCAGATCGCGGACGCGCTCCGTGACGAGGTGCTCGGCGGGCGCCTGCGGCCCGGCCAGGAGTTCACGGTGAAGGAGATCGCCGAGCAGTACGGCGTGTCCGCCACCCCGGTCCGCGAGGCCCTGGTCGATCTGTCGGCCCAGGGACTCCTGGACGCGGACCAGCATCGCGGCTTCCGCGTCCACGAGTACTCGGGCGCCGACTACCGCGGCATGATCGAGGCGCGCAGCCTGATCACGGAGGGCATGTTCCGCAGCCTCGTGGCGAGCGGCATGCCGCAGGCCGACGACCCCCGCGCGCTCGCCGCCCTCGCGGCCGTCCGGCGCCGCGGCGAGGAGGCCCAGCGCGCGGCGACCGCGGGCGACCTGAACATCCTCATCGGCTACGACCTCCGTTACTGGCGCGAACTCAGCAACCTGTTCGGCAACTCCTATCTCGCCGACTTCCTGCACCGGATGCGGGTCCAGTCGTGGGTCTGCACGGTCCAGCACCTGCGCCACGTCTCCGATCTCAAGGGCCATCTGTGGTCCGGCCACACCGAGCTGGTGGACGCCCTCGCGCGCCGTGACGCCGACGGGGCGCGGGCGATCGTGACGGCGTACAACGAGCACGCGCTGACCCTCATCGAGCGCCTCGACGCCCCCTGAGACGCGGGCCCCGGCCGGATCGTCCCGTTCCCGTGTTTGGGGACACTCCCCGCGGGTGATCGGGAGGATGGGGGCGTGCCCCCTGGAGACGGACAACCCCGGCCGCCCGGCGGCCTACTTGCGCACCGGCCTCTTCACAGGACCGCCACGCGCATTACGCTGCCCTGACCACCCTGCACCCCAAGGAGCAAGAGGAGCCGTCTGTTGGCCTGTGACCTGTGGTTGGTCCCGCTCGTCGACGTGCTGTGCCACACCCCCGACAACCCCTTCGCCGAGGAACTGGCGCTCTACGACAAGGTGCTCGCCGAGGCCGGGCTCCCGCCGGTTCCGGTGTACGCGTACATGCCGGGCCTATCGGGTGACGTGGCCCCGGTCGCCGGCTTCGACTACGACGCGCTGCACTTCCTGCGCCGCGCGTACCTGCTCCAGATGTGCGGGCTCGCGGTGGCGCCGGTCGACGAACTCGGCGGCGACTACGAGCAGTTGCTGGAGATGTTCGAGTCGAACGCCCAGCAGTCCCATCTGGTCTGGCACTACGACCACGCGGGCGCCTACGTCCCGGTGGACTTCCCGCACCCGCTGGCCAACGACGAACTCCTCGCGGGCGGCGGGCCGCTGGGCTCGTCCCAGGTTCTCCTGCGCGAACTCGAGTTCGTGGCCCCCTCGATCGGCATCGACCCGGCGAATCCGCCGGCGCCGCCGCAGCCCCCCAACGCCCCGACGGAGCTGGAGGAGCCCGCCGCTCCGGCCCCCTACGACTCCAGCCCCTTCGCCCGCGAGCGTCACGTCTGGCTGGGCCTGCACGCCGCGGCGACCCGGAGCCTCGCCCAGGGCTCCATGATCGTGTTCAGCTGATCCGTCCGTGCCTGGGTGCGGGGCCCGGTCTCACGGCCCCGCACCCGGTGACGCCCGTCAGCCGAGCTGGGACAGCCCCTTGTGGAGGTCCTCCGGGTTCATGACGGGGGTGAACTCCACGCGGGCACCGAGATGCATGAAGAACGGCTCGGCGATCACCGGCATCTGGCTGCTGTCCTGCATGTCGAAGACCATGTAACAGGTGCGGCTGCCCTCCTGGGCGGTGAAGTAGGCGCATTCCGGCTTCAGCCGGTCCATCGTCTGCCGCATCAGCTCCGGCAGCTTTCCGCTGCTGATGAGTTCGTTGGCCTTGTCCGTGTCCATGGTGGCCTTGAGCATCACGCGCATCGCACTCTCCTTGTCCGTCTGCCGACGCACGCGGAAGCACCAGAACGTGCGCTTTCAGGCTATTCCCCCCGCCTTCTGCGCACTCACCGCGCCGGCCCGGACATCACTCTCTCCAGTGAGGCCCGGTCCGCGCCCCGGCCGGCCCGTCCCGCGCGGCGCGTCGGCGGGACCCGCGGCCCGCAGGCCGCAGCCCGCCGCCAACGGGTGCGCCCCCGGACGTCGTCCGGGGGCGCACGCGTGGAATCAACCGCTCCGGACCAGGGTCCGGACGCTCGGCACTAGATGAACGAGTTGACCTCGATCGTCTCGGTGCGGCCCGGGCCGACACCGATCGCGGAGATCGGCGCGCCCGACATCTCCTCCAGCGCCTTCACGTAGGCCTGCGCGTTCTTCGGGAGGTCACCGAAGGTCTTCGCCTTGGTGATGTCCTCCGACCAGCCGGGCAGGGTCTCGTAGATCGGCTTCGCGTGGTGGAAGTCGGTCTGGGAGTACGGGAGTTCCTCGACACGCTTGCCGTCGATCTCGTACGCCACGCAGACCGGGATCTCCTCCCAGCCGGTCAGGACGTCCAGCTTGGTGAGGAAGAAGTCGGTCAGACCGTTCACGCGGGTCGCGTAGCGGGCGATGACCGCGTCGAACCAGCCGCAGCGCCGGTCACGGCCGGTCGTCACACCGCGCTCGCCGCCGATGCGCCGCAGCGCCTCGCCGTCCGCGTCGAACAGCTCGGTCGGGAACGGACCCGAGCCGACGCGGGTGGTGTACGCCTTGAGGATGCCGATGACCCGGCTGATCTTGGTCGGGCCGACGCCGGCGCCCGTGCAGGCGCCGCCCGCGGTCGGGTTCGACGAGGTCACGAACGGATACGTGCCGTGGTCGATGTCCAGGAGCGTGCCCTGGCCGCCCTCGAAGAGCACGACCTTGTCCTGCTCCAGCGCCTGGTTGAGGATCAGGACGGTGTCCGCGACGTACGGCTTGAGCCGGTCCGCGTAGCTCAGCAGCTCCTCGACGACCTGGCTCGCCTCGATGGCGCGGCGGTTGTAGAGCTTGGTGAGGAGCTGGTTCTTGACCTCCAGCGCCGCTTCGACCTTCTGGGTGAGGATCGACTCGTCGTAGAGGTCCTGGATGCGGATGCCCACGCGGTTGATCTTGTCCGCGTACGTCGGACCGATGCCGCGTCCGGTGGTGCCGATCTTCCGCTTTCCGAGGAAGCGTTCCGTCACCTTGTCGACAGTGACGTTGTAAGGCGTGATGATGTGAGCGTTTCCGCTGATCAGCAGCTTGGAGGTGTCGACGCCGCGCTCGTTCAGTCCGTTCAGCTCGGAGAACAGGACGGACGGGTCGACGACGACTCCGTTGCCGATCACCGGAGTGCACTCCGGCGTGAGGATTCCGGAAGGGAGGAGGTGGAGGGCGTACTTCTGATCGCCCACGACTACCGTATGGCCGGCGTTGTTACCGCCCTGGTAGCGCACCACATAGTCCACGGATCCACCGAGCAGATCGGTGGCCTTTCCCTTGCCTTCGTCACCCCACTGAGCACCGAGCAGCACAAGTGCGGGCACAGGCGTACACCCCTTCCGGGCGGGGCATGTCCAAGGTCGGGGACGTACGTGGCCGTGGCTACGGCTGCGCACACCGGCGACCACCATTGGCCGCGACCGTCGGACCGGATGCCCCGGAATAGACGAAGCCCCTGGCGCAAAGGCGCAAGGGGCTCTTGCAGAAAGATGCTACCCGAGGAAGCGAGGCAGGACCGAGGTGGCGGCTTCCGACCAGCTCCTGGTGGTCATCGACCCGGTCGCCCGACGAACCGACGGCGAGTCCGTCCGGATCGCGAAAGACGTGCTCAGCGCGGGTGCGGCGACGAAGGTGTGCCTCCCCGAGGGGCCCGAGGAATTCGCTCGGGCGCTGATCCGACGGGGCGCGCGCCGACCCGTCGTCATCGGTGACGACGGCGCCCTGCTGCGGGCGGTGTCCCTGTTGCACCGGCGGCGGGAACTCGCCGGTTGCGCGCTGTCCTTGGTGCCCGTGGGCGGCGCGCTGTCGCTGTCCCGTTCGCTCGGGGTGCCCATGGGTGCCGTGGCGGCGGCCAGGGCGGTCCTCGACGGGGCCGAACGGCGGCTCGACCTGCTCGTGGACGACAGCGACGGCGTGGTGCTCGGCGCGCTGCGCATCCCCTCGCTGCCTTCCCCGCACCCGGCTCCGGTGCCCGCCGGAGCACCCGGGGAGGAGGCGGGCGGGCATCCGTGGCTGCGTACGTGCCAGTCCCTCGTACGGACCTTCGCCTCCCGGCCGTCCCGGCTCGCCTCCGCGCCCGGGGCGGGGCCCTCCCGGCTGCGGATCGAGGTCGACGGGGTGTGCGTGGTGGACCTGGACCAGCCCGTGGAAGCCGTGTCCGTGACGCCGGGGGGCTCGGGGACCGGGGCCGAGATCGAGGTGCGCGCGGTGTCCGTGGGGGCCGGATCCTCGCCGCTGCGGCTGCTGGGCCACAAGGTCACCGTCTCCGGCGCCGACTTCCGCTACGGCGCGGACTCCGTGGTGAGCGGCCCGGTCCGCACCCGGACCTGGACGGTACGGGAGTCGGCCTGGGGCCTGACCCTCCCGTCGGCACCCTGAACGGCCGACAGGAGACGGACCCTGCACCGCCCGGCGTGCGGGCCGTCCGTCTGCGGCCGGCGTCAGGCGTCCGTGCCGAACAGGGTCTCGCGGTGGGCGCGCCAGCGTTCCATCATCGCGGCGATCTCACCGTCGACGAACTCGAAGAACGCGAGGGTCTCGGAGAGCCGCCGCCCGGCCGGGGTAGCGGCGCCGAGGGAGTCGACACCGGCGCGCAGGGCCAGTTCCCAGCGCTTGAGCACCGCGTCGCGGTTGGTCAGCGCCTCGTACCACTGGTTGCTGTGCACGCGGTACCGCTCGCGCCGCGAGCCGGGTTCGCGCTCGCGCGAGACCATGTGCTGCTGCGCGAGGTAGCGCACCGCCCCGGACACGGCGGCGGGGCTGACCCGGAGCTGTTCGCCGAGTTCGGCGGAGGTCATGGCGCCGGAGTCGGAGGCCAGCAGCGCGGCGAAGACGCGGGCGGGCATCCGCTGCATCCCGGCCTCGACGAGCTGGGCCGCGAAGCCCTCGACGAACTGTGAGACCGCCTCCGGGTCCCGCTCGGCCGCCCTCGGTTCCGCCATCTCCCGATCATCTCCCCTGCTCACGCTTCGCGGTCGAGTGTATCCAGGATTTATACGTTTCCTTAACTTCACAAATTTCTGAAGGAAGCGTACGTTCGGGCCATGACGAAGGCAATCAGCGTCGCCGGACTGCACAAGTCGTTCGGGAAGACGCACGCGCTGGACGGCCTGGACCTGGAGGTCGAGGCCGGCGAGGTGCACGGCTTCCTCGGCCCCAACGGCTCCGGGAAGTCCACCACCATCCGGGTCCTGCTCGGCCTGCTGCGCGCCGACTCCGGCACGGCGCGCATGCTGGACATGGACCCCTGGGCGGACGCGGTCGAACTGCACCGCCGGGTCGCCTACGTCCCCGGCGACGTCACCCTGTGGCGCAACCTCTCCGGCGGCGAGGTCATCGACCTCTACGGACGGCTGCACGGCGGGGGCCGTTCCCGGCGCGGCGGACCGGGCGGCGGACGCAGCGGCGGCCTCGACCCGGCACGGCGCGCCGAACTGATCGAGCGCTTCGAACTCGACCCCACCAAGAAGGGGCGCACCTACTCGAAGGGCAACCGTCAGAAGGTCGCCCTCGTCGCCGCCTTCGCCTCGGACGTCGACGTGCTCATCCTGGACGAGCCGACCTCGGGCCTGGACCCGCTGATGGAAGAGGTCTTCCAGAAGTGTGTCCGGGAGGAACGCGACCGCGGCCGCACGATCCTGCTGTCCTCGCACATCCTGAGCGAGGTCGAGGAACTCTGCGACCGCGTCAGCATCATCCGCGCGGGCCGGACCGTGGAGAGCGGCTCCCTCACGGACCTGCGCCACCTCACCCGTACCAGCGTCACCGCCGAACTCGCCGGCCCGCCGAACGGACTGGCGGACCTGCCCGGAGTCCACGAACTCGACGTCCAGGACGCCGGGGTCAGGCCCGACGGATCCGGCCACCGGGTCCGGTTCCAGGCGGACGGCGACCGGCTGGACGCCGTCCTGCGCTCACTGGCCGACTCCGGCGTCCGGTCCCTGACCTCGACCCCGCCGACCCTGGAGGAGCTGTTCCTGCGGCACTACCAGGACGACGTGCGGCCGGACGGATCCGAAGGCGCGGTGGCCCGATGACCGCCACGACCGCGGGCACCTTCGCCGCACGCGTCGGCGGCTCCCGCCCTCTGGCCGGCACCGGGACCCTGCTGCGCTTCGCGCTGCGCCGCGACCGCGTGACGATGCCGCTGTGGATCGGCGTGAACGCGCTGATGGTGCTGTCCCTGCCGGCCTCGCTGAAGAGCGTCTACAGCACCCCGGCCGAACGCGCGGGCCTGGCACGGCAGATGCTCGCCGACAACTCCCTGCGCGCCACCTACGGCCCGGTGTTCGGCGACTCGCTCGGCGGCCTCACCGCCTGGCGCATCGGCGTCTACGCCGGAATCCTCGCCGCCGTCATGAGCCTGATCATCGTCGTCCGGCACACCCGGGACGAGGAGGAGAGCGGGCGCCAGGAACTCGTCTCCGCCGCGATGGTCGGGCGCCGGGCCCCGCTGACCGCCGCCCTGCTCGCGGCGCTCGTCGCCGACGGGGTCCTCGCCCTCCTCGTCACGGTCGGCCTCGCCGGACAGGGCGCCGCCGGGGCCCTGGCGCTGGGGCTCGCGATCGGCGCGACCGGGATGGTCTTCGCGACCATGGCCGCGATCGTCGCCCAGCTCACGCAGAGCGGGCGGCTCGCCAAGGGACTGACGGGCGGGCTGATCGGCGCCGCCTTCGTCCTCAGGGCGGCGGGCGACTCCGCGAGCGACGACGGCTCGTCGGCGCTGACCTGGATCTCACCGCTGGGCTGGCTGGAGAACGTCCGCGCCTTCGCGGACGAACGCTGGTGGGTCCTGGCGCTGTTCGCCGCCGCCGTCGCCGCGCAGGGCGCCGCGGCCTACGCCCTCGCCGGGCGGCGCGACCTGGGCATGAGCTTCCTGCCCACCCGGCCGGGCCCGGCGACCGGCCGTCTCGGCACGGCCGGGGCGCTGGCCTGGCGGTTGCAGCGCGGCGCCGTGCTCGGCTGGAGCCTCGGCTTCCTCGCGGCGGGCGCCGCGTTCGGCGGCATCACGAAGGGGGCCGCGGACCTGGTCGGCGGCAACGCCAAGACCCGCGAGATCATCGAGCGGATGGGCGGGCAGGCCGGGATCACCGACGCGTTCCTCGCCGCCATGGTGAACATGCTGGGCATGGTCGCCGCCCTCTACATCGTCGCCTCGGTGCTGCGGCTGCACGGCGAGGAGACCTCCCAGCGCGCCGAACCGCTGCTCGCCGCCGCCGTCGGCCGGCTGCGCTGGGCCGGCGGGCACCTGGTCCTCGCCTTCGGCGGCGCGGTCCTCGTCATGCTGCTCGGCGGACTCGGTCTCGCCCTCGGCTACGGCGCCGAGACCGGCGCGATCCTCGGCGCCTGTCTGGTCCAGGTCCCGGCGATCTGGACCCTGGGCGGCCTCGCCGTCCTGCTGTACGGCGTCTCGCCCCGGGTCGCCCCCGGCGCCTGGGCCGTGGCGGGCCTCGCCCTCGTGCTCGGCTGGATCGGCCCCGCCCTGAAGATCCCGCAGGCCGTCATGGACCTCTCGCCCTTCGGCCACCTGCCGAAGCTGCCGGGCGGCACGATGACCTGGACACCGGTCCTCGTCCTCACCGCGATCGCGGCGGCCCTCACGGCGACGGGCCTGGCCTGCCTGCGCCGCCGCGATCTGGCCACCTGAGGCGCCCGGCGGCGCGACCCGACGCGACGGAACGAGGGGGCGCGCCGCCCGGAGGGAACGGCGAGCGGTCGCGCCCGCCGGGCGGTACGGCGAGCGGTCACGTCGCGGGGCGCGGCGGCGACGGAGGTCAGACCTCCACCGGCAGGCTCTCCAGTCCGCGGATCACGAGGCCCGGCTTGCGGACCGGCTCCCCGGCGAGCCGGAGACCGGGCGCCTTCGTCAGGAGCGCGCCCATGGACGCGGCCAGCTCGATGCGGGCCAGCGGGGCGCCGATGCAGTAGTGGATGCCCGCGCTGAAGGAGATGTGCGGGTTCTCCGCCCGGGTCAGATCCAGCGTCTGCGGGTTCTCGAACACCGCGCCGTCCCGGTTCGCGGAACCGAAGAGCATCGCGATCTCCGCACCCCGCGGCACCGTCGTCCCGTCGATCTCGATGTCGTCCAGCACCCAGCGCTCGAACAACTGGAGCGGGGTGTCGTACCGCATCAGCTCCTCCACCGCCGTGGGGATCAGGCTGTGGTCGGCCCGCAGCCCCGCGAGCTGCTCCGGATGCCGGAACAGGGTCCACCAGCCGGTCACGGTGGCGTTGACCGTCGCCTCGTGCCCCGCGTTCAGCAGCAGCACGCAGGTCGAGATCATCTCCTGCTCGGTGAGCCGGTCGCCCTCGTCGTGGACCGCGATGAGCCCCGAGATCAGATCGTCGCCGGGCTCCTTGCGGCGGGCCTCGATCAGCCCGCGCAGATACTCGGTGAACTCGACCGACGCCCGTACCGCCCTGCGCGCCGTCTCCTCCGACGGATTCAGCTCGTACATCCCGCAGATGTCCGCCGACCAGGGCCGCAGCGGCGCCCGTTCGGACTCCGGGACCCCCAGCATCTCGGCGATCACCGACACCGGCAGGGGCTCGGCCACGTCGGCCAGCAGGTCCCTGCCGCCGGCCTCCACCAGCCGGTCGACCAGCTCGCCCGCCAGCCCCTCCACGTACGGCTTCAGCCGCTCGACCGTGCGGGGCGTGAACGCCTTCGACACCAGCCGCCGGATCCGCGTGTGGTCCGGCGGCTCCAGGTCGAGCATCCCGTGGTCGTTGAGCACGTGGAACGGCTCGTGCTCCGGCGGCGGCGCCGTCCGCCCGAAGTCCTCGTGCGTGAAGCGGTGCTGATAGGTCCGGCCCAGCCGGCGGTCCCGCAGCAGTGCCGACACGTCCGCGTGGTGCGGCACCAGCCACTGGTTCGTCGGCTCGTAGTAGTGCACCCGGCCCCGCGCGCGCAGTTCCTCGTACGCCGGGTACGGGTCCGCCACGAACGCCGGATCCCAGGGGTCGAAGGCCCGCGTACTCTCCAAAGCTGCCATGAACGGACGCTAGCCCGGCCCACCCCCCGCTGACCAGGGCCGACCCGGACCGCGGGCGCCGGACGCCGTCATCTGGGGGTGACCAGCCGCGCCTCGTACGCGAACACCGCCGCCTGCGTGCGGTCCCGCAGCCCCAGCTTCACCAGGATGCGGCTCACATGGGTCTTGATCGTCGACTCCGCGACGACGAGCCGCTCGGCGATCTCCGCGTTCGAGAGCCCCTGCGCGATCAGGACCAGCACCTCCGTCTCCCGGTCGGTCAGATCCCCGTACGAGCCGTGCGCCGTCGCCGGCAGCCTCGGCTCCTCCGCGAGCTTGGAGAACTCCGTGATCAGCCGCCGGGTGACCGAGGGGGCGAGCAGCGCCTCCCCGGCCGACACCACCCTCACCCCGTCGGCGAGCTGGCGGGCCGAGGCGTCCTTGAGCAGGAAGCCGGAGGCCCCCGCGCGCAGCGCCTGGTACACGTACTCGTCGAGGTCGAACGTCGTCAGGACCAGCACCTTCGCGGCGCCGTCCGCGGCGACGATCTCCCGGGTCGCGTCGATGCCGTTCATCTCCGGCATGCGGATGTCCATCAGCACGACGTCCGGCCGCAGTTCGCGGACCCGCTCGACCGCCTCCCGGCCGTTGACCGCCTCGCCGACCACCTCGATGTCCGGCATCGCGCCCAGCAGCACGGAGAAGCCCTCGCGGACCATCATCTGGTCGTCGGCGATCAGCACGCGGATCGCCCGACCCGTACCGTCCGTCATCCGTTCTGCTCCCCCGACGGCACCGGCAGGAACACCGCCACCTCGTACCCTCCGTCGTCCGTGACGCACGTCGTCATCTCGCCGTCCAGCATGGTGACCCGCTCGCGCATGCCCGTGATGCCGTGCCCCGCGCCGTGCGTGGACTTCTCCAGGGTGGTCACCGGCGCGGGGCCGTTGACTATGCGCAGGCCGAGCCCGCCGAGCACGTAGCCGATCTCGACACGGGCGGAGGCGCCCGGCGCGTGCCGCAGGGTGTTGCTGAGGGCCTCCTGGACGATCCGGTACGCCGACAGCTCGACGCCCTGGGGAAGTTCGCGCACCGCGCCGGTGACCGCCTTCTCCACCGTCAGACCCGCCTCCCGCACATTGGCCAGGAGCCCGTCCAGGTCGGCGAGGGTGGGCTGCGGCGCGTCCGGCGCCTCGTAGTCCTCGGCCCTGACCACGCCCAGGACCCGGCGCAGCTCGGTCAGCGCCGCCACCGCGTTCTCCCGGATCGTGACGAACGCCTGCTCCAGCTCCGGGGGCGGGTTCTCCACCCGGTAGGGCGCCGCCTCCGCCTGGATGGCGACCACCGACATGTGGTGGGCCACCACGTCGTGCAGCTCGCGGGCGATCGTCGTGCGCTCCTCGAGCAGCGTGCGCCGGGAACGCTCGTGTGCCGTCTCCGACTGGTGCGCCGTGACCTCCTGAGCGGCCTCCCTGCGGATGTTCCTGACCGTGACGATCAGGAGGATCAGCGCGGAGACGAACAGGAGCGGGAAGGAGTTCGCGCTGTAGTAGCCCCCGCCGAAGAAGGTCTCGGCCGCCAGGCTGTACGCGGCGGTCAGCAGCCACATCCAGACCGCGACGCGAGGACGCGACCGCAGGGCGACGACCGTCAGCACGATGACGTGGGCCATGAAGCTGCCGGGCGCCCAGGGCCAGTCGCCCCACGAGCCGTCGAACACGGAGACGACCGGGACCGCGGCGAGCGAGAGCCAGAAGGCGCCGATCGGACGGACGAGCGTCGCCAGGACCGGGAGCAGGGCGAGGAGCCCGCACAGCAGGGACGCGAACGGTCCGCTGCCGGGGCCGCCGGCGGCGGTGGACCCCGCGGCCATGGCCAGCAGGCCCGCCGCGGCCACCACCGCGTGCGGGGTCCAGGCGGCGTACCTGCGCAGGCCCGGAGACAGGCGACGGGTGATGGGGCCGTCGGTGCGCATGCGGGGCAGCGGGCGGTAGGCGAAGGCGTCGTGGAACATGTCCTGCCGCAGGCCGCGCAGGGCGTCCGCCGCGAGGCGGTACTCCGGGCTGTGCTGCCTGCCCCCGGCGCCGCCGGGGGGCGGGGACGTCGTCTGCGTGTGGGTCGTCTCGGTCACGTTCAGAACGGTAGGCCGGACGGGGGCCGCGGTCGTCACCTGCGAGGAGGGTCCTTCCGGGTCCGTCTCAGGTACTACGGGCGGCCCCGTCCGTCATCCCCGCTCCTGAGCGCGCTACCAGGCCAGTTGCGCGATCTCCTCGGCCACCACGGCGCAGGCGTCGGCGGCCGGGTCGATCAGGGGGAAGTGGCCGACGTCCTCCAGCAGCGTCAGCCCCACCACCTCGCCGGCCTTGGCCGCCGCGTCCGCGTACGACTCGGCCACCGCCTGCGGGACGACGATGTCGGTGCGGCCCTGGACGAGCGTGGTGGCGATGCCGGTGGGGAGCAGGCGCACGGGGTCGGCGTAGGGCAGGCGTTCCGCGAACGTGGCCTGTCCTCCGAGGAGTTGGCGGGAGGCCCCGCCGCACACGTCGAGTTTCTCCGCGACCTCGAAGTCGGCGATCGGGGCGAGGGCGACGACGCCGCGCAGCGGTGCGGGGCGGTCGGTGTGCCAGGGCGCGTCGGCGGGCAGGAGGTGGCGGGCCGCGGCCCACAGGGCCAGGTGACCGCCCGCCGAGTGACCGGTGATCACGATGCGCCGGGCGTCGGCCTGGGGAAGCGCCGCGCGGACGAGGGCGGGCAGCGCGTCGAGCGCGGCCGCCACGTCGTCGAAGGTGTCGGGCCAGCGGCCGGCGACCGGGGCGCCGGCCGCGGTGTCATCCGTCCCGGAGGAGCCGGCGTCGTCCCGTCCGGGGTCGGCGGGGCCGCTCTGCGCGGGGATCGCGGGCCCGGCACCGGCGGGTGAGGGCGCCTCTCCCCGGCGGTACTCGACGTTCGCCACGGCGAATCCGCGGCGCGTCAGGAAGTCGGCGAACGGGGTGATGTGGCGGCGGTCGTAGGGGGCACGCCAGGCGCCGCCGTGCAGCACGACCACGACAGGGGTGAGGACCTCCGGGTCGGGGTCGCGGGGGGCGTAGAAGTCGATCACCTGGTCGGGGTGGTCGCCGTACGCCAGGGTGACGTCCGGGTCCACCGGCGGGTGCGAGAAGGCCGACGCCTCTTCGGCGGCGTCGCGCGCGATCGCGGCGTCGTCGCCGTCCCGGGGTGCGGCGTCGTCCTGCATGCTCCAACCTCTCAGCGGTGAAACGGATTTGGCGGGCGGGGGAACAATTCGGCCGTTCGCGGGGACGGTATCAGGCCGGTGACGTGGGTCGACAGCGGGCTGTCACTCTCGGTCATCGGGGGAACGGTTCTCCTGTTCGCCCTGTCCCGGGTGGGCAGTCGCCCGGCGTACGGGCAGGGGCGGAGGGGATTTCGCCCCCTCCGCCCCTGCCCGTCCCGTACCCGGGGCTCCGCCCCGGACCCCGCTCCTCGAACGCCGGAGGGGCTGAAATTCTCGCCACGGGGCTGAAATCTGCCCGGCGGCCGGGCCTCGCGGCCGATTCAGCCCAACGTCTCCGCCAGGATCCTCGCCGCTCGTTCCGCGTCCGTGAAGCCGACGTACAGGGGGGTGAAGCCGAAGCGGAGGATGTCCGGGTGGCGGAAGTCGCCGACCACTCCGTTGTCGATCAGCCGCTTCATCACCGCGCCCGCGTCCGCGCAGCGCAGGGCCACCTGGCTGCCCCGTTCCGCGTGCGCGGCGGGGGTCACGGACTCGACCCGGCCCTCGGGGACGTACGCCGCGACGCACTCCAGGAAGAAGTCGGTCAGGGCGAGCGACTTGGCGCGGACGCTGTCGATCGAGACCCCGTCCCACACCTCCAGCGCCGCTTCCAGGGCCAGCATCGAGAGGATGTCCGGCGTGCCGACCCGCCCGCGCAGCGCGCCCGGCGCGGGCTCGTAGGACGAACTCATCGCGAAGGGCTCGGCGTGCGAGTTCCAGCCCGGCAGCGGGGAGTCGAACCGGTCCTGGAGGTCCGCGCGCACGTACAGGTACGCGGGCGAACCGGGGCCGCCGTTCAGGTACTTGTAGGTGCAGCCGACCGCGAGGTCCACCCCGTGCTCGTCGAGACCGACCGGCAGGGCACCCGCGGTGTGGCACAGGTCCCAGACGGCGAGCGCGCCCGCCGCGTGGATCGCGGCGGTGAGGGAGGGCAGGTCGTAGCACCGGCCGGTGCGGTAGTCGACGTGGTTGAGCAGCACGGCCGCCGTGCGCGGGCCGAGCGCCGAGGGCACCTCGTCCGGGTCGACCGGGCGCAGCTCACAGCCCGTCATCCGGGCCGCCGACGCCGCGATGTACCCGTCGGTCGGGAACGTGGTCGCGTCGACGAGGATCTCGTCGCGCCCCTCGCCCGCCAGCCGTACGGCGCCCACCAGGGCCTTGAAGACGTTCACGCTGGTCGAGTCGCCGACCACGATCTGGCCCGGCGCCGCGCCGACCAGCGGGGCGATGCGGTCGCCGATCCGCTCCGGCGCGGTCCACCAGCCGCTCTCCTCCCAGGAGCGGATGCGCAGTTCGCCCCACTGCCTGCGCACGACGTCCTCGACCCGGCCGGGCACCTCGGCCGGCAGCGCGCCGAGCGAGTTCCCGTCCAGGTACACCACGTCGTCGAGCACGAACCGCTTGCGCAGTCCGGCGAGTTCGTCGGCCGCGTCCAGCTCGGCCGCCCGCGCGGCGAGCGCGGACAGATGGGCTCGCTCAGACATAGGACCTCGCCGTCCACAGCTCGGGGAACACGTTCTTCTGCGCGCGCTTCTCCAGCCAGGCCACTCCGGCGGAGCCGCCGGTGCCGGTCTTCGAGCCCATCGCCCGCCGGGTCGCGACGAGGTGGTCGTTGCGCCAGCGCCACACCAGCTCGGCGACATCGGTCAGCGCCTCGCCCAGGCGGGCGAGCTCGTCGCTGTCGTCACCGGCGTACAGGGCCGTCCACACGGCCTGCACCTCGGGCACGGGCTCGTAGCGGAGCGACACGTCACGCTCCAGCACCGAGGCCGGGATCGCGTGGCCGCGCCGCGCGAGGAGCCGCAGCACCTCGTCGTACAGGCTCGGCTCGTGCAGCGCCTTCTCCAGCTCGGCGTACACCCGCGGCGCGCCCCGGTGCGGGACGAGCATCGAAGCGGACTTCTCGCCGAGCAGGAACTCCATGCGCCGGTACATCGCCGACTGGAAGCCGGACCCCTCGCCGAGGGCCGAGCGGTAGGAGTTGAACTGCGCGGGCGTGAGCTGTCCGAGCGGCCGCCAGGACGCGTTGAGCGCCTCCAGCTCCCGCACGGACCGCTTCAGCGCGGCCACCGCGACGGGGACGTCGTCCGCGCGCAGCGCCTTGGCCGCCGTCTCCCACTCGTGGACGATGACCGTGAACCACAGCTCCATGACCTGGGTCGTCACCAGGAAGACCATCTCTCCGGGGTCGTCGGAGAGGGTGTGCTGGAGGTGGGTGAGCACGTCCGCCTGTACGTAGTCCTCGTACGGCGTCGTGCCCTGGAAGTCGAGATGCGGGGTCTCGGGCTCCTGAGCCTGCGTGGGCTGAGCCTGGTGGGACATCGCTGTCTCCTGATTGTGCTCCGGGTAGCGGTCCGCCCCTGCCGTTACCGACACGGGGGCCCCGGTCCCCACCGGGCATCCTCCACAATCGTCCCCCGAAACCGCAAGGTCCGCCCGGTCACACCGGGCGGACCCGCGCCGGGGGCCCCGCGGACGGGGCCACCGGCGGGATTCCGGCCTAGCCGAGGGTCTGGGCCGCCGTCGGCGAGGAGTCCTTCAGGAACTGGCTGCAGCGCTCGTACTCCTCCTGCTCGCCGATCGCCTGCGCGGCGCGGGCGAGGGCGTGCAAGGCGCGCAGGAAGCCGCGGTTCGGCTCGTGCTCCCAGGGCACCGGGCCGTGGCCCTTCCAGCCGTTGCGGCGCAGCGCGTCCAGGCCGCGGTGGTAGCCGGTACGGGCGTAGGCGTACGACTCGACGACGCCGCCCCGCTCGAACGCGTCGTCGGCGAGCTGCGCCCAGGCGAGCGAGGAGGTGGGGTACTTCGCGGCGACGTCGGTGGGGGCCGTGCCGTTCGCGAGGAGCTCGCGCGGCTCCGGGTCGTCGGGCAGACGGGTCGGGGGCGGTCCCCCGAGGAGGTTCTCGTGAATCGTCATGGGTTCCAGTCTGCTGCATTCTCCGTGATCGTCGACGGTCGCCCACGGCGGCGGGGGAACGATCCGCTCCGGACGCGGGCCCCGGACGGGCGCCGGCCGGACGTGTTCACGCCACGCGGTCGGAGCCGGGTGGGTCGCCCCCGAGGACGCCCCGGGAGCGCTCCGGCTCCAGCGGGGGTGCCGTCAGGGAACCGTGCCTGCGGCACTCGGGGCGCAGACAGCCCGGCGGCGGGCGGCGCACCGTCGTGAAGGCCAGCACCGCGCCGACCACCAGCACGCCCGCGCACAGCGGCATCGCCCGGCGGAACGCCGCGTCGAAGGCGTCCGCCGAGCGGTACGCCTCCGGTCCCATCCCGGTCAGCAGCGGCAGCGCCGCCACGGCGACGAGCCCGGCCGCGCGGGCCGCCGCGTTGTTGATCCCGCTGGCCAGGCCCGCCCGCCCGGTGTCCACCGAGGCCAGGACGGTCGCGGTCAGCGGCGCCACCAGGGTCACCATGCCGAGGCCCATCACCAGCAGCGCGGGCAGCACGTCGGCCACGTACGACGCGTCCTCGCCGACGCGCAGCATCAGCAGCATGCCCGCCGCGCACAGCAGCGGCCCGACCGTCAGCGGGATGCGCGGTCCGATGCGCTGGGAGAGTTCGCCGGAGCGGGCGGAGAAGAGCAGCATCAGGGCCGTGGTCGGCAGGAGTGCCGTGCCGGCCTGGAGCGCCGAGTAGCCGGCCACGACCTGGAGCTGGAGCGCGGTCAGGAAGAAGAACCCGCCGAAGGCCGCGTAGACGCACAGGGTCACCAGGTTGACGGCCGTGAACTGGCGCGAGGCGAAGATGTCGAGCGGCATCATCGGATCGGGCCGCCGCCGCTCGACGTACACGAAGGCCACCCCCGCCGCCACGCCCGCGACCGCGGCGACCGGCACCAGCACGGAACCGCTCGGGGCCTCGATCAGGGCGTACGTCACCAGGGCGAGCGAGAGCGCGCCGAGGACGGCGCCGAGGACGTCGAAGCCTCGGTGGGCGGCACCTCCCCCGCTCCCGGCCCCGTCCGGGCGGGCGGTCGACCCGGTGGATTCCGGCACGTGGCGCAGGGCGACCGGGGTGCACACCAGCGCGACGGGAATGTTCAGCAGGAACACCCAGCGCCAGCCCGGCCCGTCCACCAGCCAGCCGCCCAGGAACGGCCCGACGGCGGCCCCGACTCCCCCGAAGCCCGACCACAGGCCGATGGCGCGGGACCGGTCGTCCGGATGGAAGGAGGCCTGGATGATCGCCAGCGAACCGGGGGTGAGCAGCGCCCCGCCGACACCCTGGAGGACGCGGGCCGCGATCAGCACGTCCACGTTCGGCGCGAGCCCGCACAGCAGTGAGGCGGCGGCGAACCACACCACGCCGAGGACGAAGATCCTCCGGCGCCCGAACCGGTCCCCGAGCGAGCCGCCCAGCAGGATCAGCCCGGCCAGCGAGAGCATGTAGCCGTTCACGGTCCACTGGAGGGCGGCGAGGCTCGCGTCCAGGTCACGGCCGATGGTCGGCAGGGCCACGTTGACGACGGTCGAGTCCAGCAGGGCCATGCTGGAGCCGAGGACGGTGGTCAGCAGGATCCACTTCCCCGTCGGGGAGGCGATCCGCACCGCGGGTCCACTCGCCGCGGGTCTGCCGTCCGATGCGTCGCGCGCAGGCACAGCCATACCTCGGAGCATACGGAAGGGCCCGGCACCATGGCAGGTGCCGGGCCCTTCCGAGGGGACGATCGACAGGCGGCCGTACGGCCGGCGGACGGTCCCCGGTCGACTACTTGAGGCGGGTGCCCGTGGAACGCAGGGCGGCGCAGGCCTCGGTCACGCGCTGGGCCATGCCGGCCTCGGCGAGCTTGCCCCAGGTGCGCGGGTCGTACTTCGACTTGGTGCCGACCTCGCCGTCGACCTTCAGGACACCGTCGTAGTTGCGGAACATGTGGTCCACGACCGGACGGGTGAAGGCGTACTGGGTGTCGGTGTCGAGGTTCATCTTCACGACGCCGTTCTCCAGCGCGGTGGCGATCTCCTCGGCGGTGGAGCCGGAGCCGCCGTGGAAGACGAAGTCGAACGGGCTCGCCTTGCCGTACTTGGCGGCGACACCCTCCTGGAGGTCCTTGAGGAGCTCGGGGCGCAGGACGACGTTGCCCGGCTTGTACACACCGTGCACGTTGCCGAACGAGGCGGCGAGCAGGTAGCGGCCCTTGTCGCCCAGGCCGAGGGCCTCGGCGGTGCGCAGCGCGTCCTCGACGGTCGTGTACAGCTCGTCGTTGATCTCGTGGCTGACGCCGTCCTCCTCGCCACCGGTCGGGGTGATCTCGACCTCGAGGATGATCTTCGCGGCGACGGCCTTGGCGAGCAGCTCCTGGCCGATGGCCAGGTTGTCGGCGAGGGTCTCGGCGGAGCCGTCCCACATGTGGGACTGGAACAGCGGGTTCTCGCCCTTGGCGACGCGCGCGGCGGAGATGTCGAGCAGCGGACGTACGTAGCCGTCCAGCTTGTCCTTGGGGCAGTGGTCCGTGTGCAGCGCGACCGTGATGTCGTACTTCGCGGCGACGATGTGCGCGAACTCGGCGAGCGCGACGGCGCCGGTCACCATGTCCTTGTTGTGCTGACCGCCCAGGAACTCCGCACCACCGGTGGAGATCTGGATGATGCCGTCGCTCTCGGCCTCCGCGAAGCCGCGCAGCGCAGCGTGCAGGGTCTGGGACGAGGTCACGTTGATGGCCGGGTAGGCGAACTTGCCTGCCTTCGCCCGGTCGAGCATCTCGTTGTAGACCTCGGGGGTTGCGATGGGCATCTGTCCGCTCCTTGTATGTGCGGGTCTGCGTACTGCTGCTGCGGTACGACGGGACTGGTGCTTATGGCCCTGACCTAGGGGGGGCGACGTCATCGTCGGCCCCATCTTTCCAGACGCCGCCGGTGAGATAGGACACCCCGTCCGACATGCGGGACCCGGCGTTCGGCCGGGTCCCGTGAGAGCGTCGTCAGTCGAGTCCCAACTCGCCCTTGGCGTAGGCGAAGAGGTACGGAACACCGGCGCCGGCCTCGATCTTCTCGGCCGCGCCGGTGGCACGGTCGACGATCGTGGCGACGCCGACGACCTCGGCCCCGGCCTCGCGGACGGCCTGGACGGCCTCCAGCGGGGAGCCGCCGGTCGTCGAGGTGTCCTCGACCACGAGGACGCGGCGGCCCTTGATCTCGGGACCCTCGACACGGCGCTGCAGACCGTGCGCCTTGGCGGCCTTGCGGACGACGAACGCGTCCAGCCTGCGGCCCTGGGCGGCGGCGGCGTGCAGCATCGCGCCGGCG
Source organism: Streptomyces sp. NPDC056738 (assembly GCF_042790435.1). Lineage (NCBI taxonomy): Bacteria > Bacillati > Actinomycetota > Actinomycetes > Kitasatosporales > Streptomycetaceae > Streptomyces > Streptomyces sp. NPDC056738. The sequence goes on along the minus strand of NZ_JBHTZF010000004.1, from coordinate 448,105 downwards.
ACCGGGTCGGCGCCCATCGTCAGCCCGCCGACCGCGTCGAAGTCCAGGCCTTCGGTGAGGTCGAGGAGGACCTGCCCGACGAGCGGGGCGGCCTCGCCGTCCAGCGTGATCCGGCGCAGGTCCACGTAGTAGTCGGCCTCAAGACCCGAGGAGAGGGTCACCTTGCCGTGCACCACGGCCTTGTCCTTGATCTGCTGCAGCAGCTCGCCGCGTACGTCACTCATGGGGGCCAGCTTAGAGGCGCCGCCAGCTCCAGGTCGTGGTGGCTTCGAGGGGCTCGATGGGTGTGACCAGCCGGGGGTGGGTGTTGAGCCCGTTCGGCGGACCCGTCTGCGGCTCCACGCACACGGCGGCCTCCTGCTCGTCGTAGACGACGACCCACTGCTCACGGCTCGCGACCTTCAGCTCCAGTCGCTCCGGCCAGGTAAGGGTGACGTCGACGCCCTCCGGCATGCCGAAGCAGTCGTCCCAGGGGCCGGGCGCCGGGTCGACGCGGCGGCCGGTGGGCAGGTGGTCGTCGCCCCGCTCCTCCTGCCAGGCCGGCTGGAAGTCCACCCGGACGTCGTCGCCGCCGTCCCCCAGGTTCCTGTTGAACCAGGGATGCCAGCCGATCTGCGCCGGGAACGACTCCCCGTACGTCTCCACCGACATGGTGATCGCCAGGCTGTCCCCGGTGAGGGCGAACGCCTGGGTGACGCGGGCGGGGTGCGGCCAGGGCTCGATCAGGTCGTACGTGATCACGGCCTCGTCCGCGGTGACGCGGGCCCTCTTCCAGGCGCCGTCGCGGGCGGTGCCGTGGATGGCGTGCGGCGGGGAGTTGAGCGGCATCTGCCGGACGGTGGCGCCGTCGAGGAACCGGCCGTCGCGGATCCGTCCGCACCAGGGGACCATCGGGAAGCACCCGAACTTCGCGCCCTGCCGCAGCAGTTCGACGCCGCCGACCCACAGACTCCCGACCCGTCCGCCGTTGCCCGGCGTCACGGTCACCTCCGCGTCACCCGCGGTCAGCGTGATGTCTTCGTTACTCACGGAGCCGACCCTACTGGGGCGGGAGCACCGTGTGATTCCCCCGCCCTCGTCACCGGCGGGAGCGCGGCGCGGTTCCCGCCGCCGTCGTCACCGGCTCAACGGCGCTTGCGCAGGGCCCGGGTGAGCGCGATCGCCGAGGCCAGCGCCAGGGCCGCCGCGGGGGCCGCCCAGCGCAGGGTGGCGCGTGCGGCGGTGGCCTCCGGCGGGGGGACGGGGGCGTAGCGGCCGCGCGGCGGGGCGTGGTCGACCTCCTCCGCGCTGCGCCCGATCATCGTCCGCCGCGCGTGCGCCGCCTCGGCCATCGCGTCCGCCCTCCCCGGTCCCGCGGTCTCCGCCGCGAAGTCCTCCCCGTCGAACTCGTCCTCCTCGCCCACGGGGCCGAGCGAGGAGGAGGCCACGTCGGCCTCGAATCCGGGCTCGGAGTCGGCCTCGAATCCAGGCTCGCCCTCGGAGTCGAACCCGGACTCGGAATCGACCTCGGCTCCGGACCCGGCGTCGGGGAAGGACCCCGGTCCGGCATCGGACGCCGGTTCGTCGCCTTCGGGCACGGGTCCGGATTCGGCGGGCGCCGGTTCGCCTTCGGGCACGGGCTCTTCGGCGGGTGCCGTTCCGGCCTCGGGATCGGGGCCGACCTCGGGGGCCGGCGTGGGCCCGGGCGCGGCCTCGGCTCCCGGCCCAGGGCCGGGCTCGGAGCCGGAGCCGGAGTCGGGGGCGGAGCCGGAGCCGGGGGCGGGTTGTGCCGCGAGGTCCGATGTCACGGCTTCGGCGAAGCGGGTCAGCAGGCGCGTGCCCGTCGAGGCCACGGCGTCGTGCGGGAGTTCCGCCACGCGGCCGTCGCCGGAGGCCGTCCCCCCGAACGCGAGGGTGGTGCCGCCTTCGGCGGGAAGAAGCCGCAGGATCAGCGCCAGCTTCACCGCACCGCCGCCGCGCACCTCGGTCGCGTCGCCCTCGACGGCGTACGAACCGTCGCCGCGGGCGGAGACACGGAACGCTCCGCGATAGGTGATCGTGTGACCGGCGACGCGGACCTTCAGCCGCCCGGCGACCCGCGCGTCCCGCCCGTCCCCGGCACCCGAGGACCCGTCCGCGCCGGCCCGCCCGGCCCCGGGGACGGACGGCGAGCCGCCGTCCGCGTCGGCCGCGCCGTCGGCACCGGCCGACGCGTCCTGCTGGAGACCCGGGATCGCGCGGGCGACCCGGACGGGATCGGCCAGCAGCTCGCGCAGCCGCCCGGCCGGAAACGGAACGAACACCTCATGCTCCATGTCAGCCGAGCCTACCCAGCACGAACCGGACCGCACCCGCGTATCCCGGGATTCCCGGACTCCCCCTCAGTCGGGGTACCGCGGATGCACCAGCGTGGACGGCGGGAGCGGACGGTGACCGCGACTGCGGGAGGCGGCGCGCGCGTCCGCGGTGAGGGCCGCCTGGGTGAGGGTGCGCAGCCGCGGGCAGGAGGAGTCCAGCCGCAGGGGCGCGGGCGCCCGGGAGGCGAGGATGAAACCCCAGTCGCCCGCGGCCCCCGGGACCCGGTCGGCGCGGCGGCCGGGCCGGGCCGCGGGGCCTGCGTCCCGGCCGCCGACCCGGTACGCCCTGGTGGACAGGCCCGCCGCCCGGATCGTCGCGTCGACCGTCCAGAACGCCCGGTGCCGGTCGGCCAGCGGCCCGGCGTGGACCACGAGACGCCCGCCGGGCGCGAGCACGCGGCGGGCGAGGCCGTAGAACTCCTGCGAGTACAGCTTGGTGGCGGCGGTGACGCAGGGGTCGGGCAGATCCGAGACGACGACGTCGTACGTCGACCGGGCGAAGCGCAGCCGGCTGAAGGCGTCCGCCGTCACCTCGTGGACCCGCGGGTCGTCGTACACGTGATCGTTGAGGGCGGACAGCGCGGCGTCGTGGCGCGCGAGCCGGACCACGTCCGCGTCGGGTTCGACGATGTCGACGCGGCGCACACCGGTGTGGCGCAGCACCTCACGGGCGGCGAGCCCGTCGCCGCCGCCGAGGATGAGCACGCGCGCGTGCGGTCCGTTCATCGCGGGGTGGACGAGCGCCTCGTGGTAGCGGCGCTCGTCGCGGCCGCTGAAGCGCAGCCGGCCGTCGAGGAAGAAGCGGAGCGGACGCCCGTGGGAACCTCCGGTGAGGACGGCGTCCTGGACGCCGCTGCGGAGCGCGACACGGGCGTCCGCCCCGTACAGGGCGTGCCGCGCGGCCCGTTCGAAGTCGTCGACCAGTATCGCGGCCGAGGCGAGGAGGCCGAGCACGACGACGTTGGCGACGAGGAGGGTCCAGCGCGCGCGGCGGGTCAGGTCGCCCCGGAACAGTCCGAGTACGAGGGCGCCCCCGGCGATCACGTTGACCGTTCCGGTCAGCAGCGCGCCGGAGAGCTGGCCAAGCAGGGGCAGCAGCAGGAAGGGGAAGGCGAGGCCGCCGAACAGGGCGCCCACGTAGTCCGCCGCGAACAGGTCCGCGACCGCGCCGCCGGGGTCCTGGCGGCGGATGCGCTGTATCAGCTCCATGAGCAGCGGGACCTCGGCGCCGATGAGCAGGCCGATGGTGAGGGCGAAGACCACCAGCAGACAGCGGGGTCCGTCGGCCCACAGGCCGCCCCAGCCGCCCGTCCAGGCGAACACCGCGTACAGGGCCATGGCGCTGCATCCGCCGACCAGGGCGAGCAACGCCTCGACGGCGCCGAAACCGGCCGCGGCGCGCGGGCGCAGCCGCTTCGCCGCGAGGGAGCCGACGCCCATGGCGAACACCATGACGGAGAGCACCACGGACGCCTGGGTGACCGAGTCGCCGATCAAGTACGAGGCGAGGGCGACGAGTTCGAGTTCGTACACGAGTCCGCAGGCCGCGCAGACGAACACACCCGCGAGGACGAGGAACCTGCCGATGCCCGGGCGGACGGGCAGCCGCGCCTGGCCCTGGACGCCCCAGGGCGGCGGCGCGCCGGGTGGGGCTGGCGCGTGCGGTTCGATCACCCCGTGAACGCTACGTCACGCCGCCACCACGTCTCGTCACCCACACGTGTGGAAACCCTTGCTCTTCCTGGTGTACGGAGTTGACCTGGGCATCTTCCCGGCAGGGCGCGCGCGAACCCTCGCCGTCAGACGCCGGACGCGCTGAGGGCTTCGGTCCGTACGCCGACTCGCGTACGTGTCGCGACCAACTGGCCGTCCTGCGGGTACGCGTGCCACGTACGCCAGTGGACCTGGCCCTCATGCCGCTGGGCGAGCATCGCCGTGAACGCGTGCGGGCTGCCGGGGAAGACACCGGCGAGGCCCTGGGGGTGGCCGGAGACGAGGGCCAGCAACTCCTGGGCGCGGCCCGCGAAGGAGCCGGGGGACAGGATCTCGACGCGCGCCGCGAACTCGTACTCCCAGTCGCCGAACCTCTTCGCGACGCCGAGCGGCAGGGGTGTGCTGCTGCCGGCGATACAGGCGACGGTCTCCGAACAACTGCCCCGCTCCTCCTCCAGAAGGACCTGGTGGGACGCGCCGAGGAGTCTCAACTGGAGTTTCGCGTCGTCCAGTTCGAGATCGAGGGTGGCGAGGGCCGGCAGCGGTTCGCGGCCCAGCGCCCAGGCGAGGTCGGCCGCGCGCGTGTCGGTGTACGAGGTTTTCAGGGTCGTGAGCATGGGTCGGCTCCGCTAGCACGCAAAGGTGAGGTGGGGTTCCTGCGCACCCGGTCAACACCGGGGGAACGGCCAGGTCAGCCCGGCCGGAAGGGCATCCGGCGGAAGCGTCCGATAAGACCGTCCGATGGACTTCCGAGGCCTGTCGGCCCAGGGCTGCTTGGTGATGTACCAGGGCCGCTTTGGTGGTTTAGAGGGAATCATGAACTGTGCTGCCGCCACAGCGTTTTTACCCAACTTCGTGGGGTTTCCATCCCCCCGAGGGCTCCACAGCTCAACTGTTCAACGACGACGTGCGCCCGGCGCGCGAACGCGCCCGCCGGCCGTGGTCGGCCGACGGGCGCGTTCCGCTGCCGGAGCTCGGCTGCCCCGTGTCAGCTGCCTCCGCCGCAACCGCCCCCGCCGCACGAGGACCCGCCTCCGCAGGACGAGCCTCCGCACGACGAGTGCCCCCCGCAGGAGTGACCCCCGCCGCCGTGGTGGCCGCCCGACGAGCCGGACGAGCAGGAGGACGCGGCACCACCCGCACCACCCGCCCACCAACTGCTGTCGCCGCCACCGCCGCTCCGGGAGGAGCGCCTCTTCTTCCTGCCGCTCTTGCCCCCGCCGACGGCCCCCATGATCACAACGAGCAGGACGACCGCCAGGATGATGCCGATGACCATGGCGTCACCCTCCTTCCGTTCCCCCGAAGCGGCCCCCCGTGGGCCGTGTCTCTCGGTTCCAGCCTTGCGTGCCAGGGGGATGCCCCCACGCTTCCCGGCCCAAAGCAGAGTTGAGCAACTTCTGAGGGTCCATCACGCGAAACGGCCCATGACCTGCACGGACGATCAGATCTGCGGCCGTCGGCGCGTCGGTGTCCCCCCTTCGCGTTGGCGTGTCGGACGGTCGGTGCCGGTGAGCGGCGCAAGAGTGGCGAGGGACACCCACGAGGACACCCGTCCGAAGGAGCGCGCATGCCCGAAGTCACCACCCCGTACGCGACCGGCACCCCGTGCTGGGTCGATCTGATGGCGAAGGACCAGCGGGCCGCACTGGACTTCTACGCCGACCTGCTCGGCTGGGCCGGGCAGCCGGGCCCGGCCGAGTTCGGCGGGTACGCAGTCTGTGAGCTCAACGGCAAGGCCGTGGCGGGCATCGGCCCGGCGATGGCCCCGGAGGGTGCGCCCGAGCCGCCGACCGTCTGGACCAGCTACCTGGCCAGCACCGACGCCCAGGCCACCCAGGACGCGATCGTCTCCGCCGGCGGCACCCTGATCGCTCCGGTCATGGACGTCGGCGACCTGGGCCGGATGCTGATCGCCGCCGACCCGCAGGGCGCGGTCTTCGGCGTCTGGCAGCCCGGCGAGTTCTTCGGCGCCCAGGTGGTCAACGAGGCCGGCGCGCTGACCTGGAACGAACTGCACACCAGCGACGTCCTGGCCGCCACCGCCTTCTACGGCGAGGCGTTCGGCATCGAGATCGAGCCGCTGGAGGGCGCCGACAGCTACTGGCAACTGACGGTCGGCGGCCGGGCGGTCGGCGGCGTCACCCTCCTCGCCAACGACCCGCCCGGCACGCCCGCGCACTGGCTGACCTACTTCGCCGTCGACGACACCGACTCCACCGTCGACGCCCTGGTCAAGCGCGGCGGCACCGTGCTGGTCCCGCCGTTCGACATGATGGCCGGCCGGATGTCGGTGGTCGCCGACCCGCAGGGCGCCCCGTTCGCCCTCATCAAGCCCCAGCCGCTGTAGACCGTCCGGCGGGGACTCCGGCCGCTTCGTCCCGCCCACTCGCGGAGGTGGGCGGGCACGGCACATGAGTTGAGGAACTCCGGAGCTTGGGCGCAGGATGGCGGCCATGACCTCCAGTGCGCGCCCCTTCCTGAACCGTCGGCTCGCCGAGTTCGGGACGACGATCTTCGCCGAGATGTCCGCCCTCGCGATGAGCACCGGCTCGATCAACCTCGGACAGGGCTTCCCCGACACCGACGGTCCCGAGGAGATCCGGGAGGCGGCCGTCCGCGCGCTGCGGGACGGCCGCGGCAACCAGTACCCGCCGGGCCCGGGCGTCCCCGAGCTGCGCACCGCGATCGCCGCGCACCAGAAACGCCACTACGGCCTGTCGTACGACCCCGACACCGAGGTGCTGGTCACGGCGGGCGCCACCGAGGCGATCGCCGCCGCGCTGCTCGCGCTCCTGGAACCCGGCGACGAGGTGATCGCGCTGGAGCCGTACTACGACTCGTACGCGGCCTCGATCGCCATGGCGGGCGGGACACGCGTCCCCGTGACGCTGCGCCCCGACGAGACCGGCGACGACGAGGACGGCGGGAACGGCGGGCGGCGGTTCCGGCTCGACCTCGACGAGCTGCGCGACGCGGTCACCGAGCGGACCCGGCTGCTGCTGATCAACACCCCGCACAACCCGACCGGCACCGTCCTGACGCGCGCGGAGCTGACGGAGATCGCGCGGATCGCCGTCGAACGGGATCTGCTCGTGGTGACGGACGAGGTCTACGAACACCTCGTCTTCGACGACGCCGAGCACGTGCCCCTGGCGACGCTGCCGGGGATGCGCGAGCGGACGGTGACCATCGGCAGCGCGGGCAAGACGTTCTCGTTCACCGGCTGGAAGGTGGGCTGGGTGACCGCGTCCCCGGCCCTGGTCGCCGCCGTACGGTCGGCGAAGCAGTTCCTGACGTACGTGGCGTCGGGTCCGTTCCAGTACGCCGTCGCCGAGGCGCTCGCGCTGCCGGACGCGTACTTCGAGGACTTCCGCGCGGACATGCTGCGCAAGCGGGACGTGCTGGCGGCGGGTCTCGCCGAGGCGGGCTTCGCCGTCTTCCGGCCGCGGGGGACGTACTTCATCACCACCGACATCCGCCCGCTCGGCGAGACGGACGGCTTCGCGTTCTGCCGCGCCCTGCCGGACCGCGCGGGCGTCGTGGCCATCCCCAACGCGGTCTTCTACGACCACCGCGAGGCGGGCGCCCCGTTCGTGAGGTTCGCGTTCTGCAAGCGGGACGAGGTCCTTCAGGAAGCCGCCGGGCGACTGCGTCGTCTGGCGTCCTGAACTCCGGCCGGCCCGGGACGGGGGACCTGGGCCGGTCCGGCCCCGGGCGGCTCGTACGCGTCAGTGGAGTGCCCAGGCCAGGGCCACGGTGGCGGTGAGGGTGAGCAGGGCGGGGCCGAGGGGGAGGCCGCGGGCTCGGCGGGAGGCCGGCTCGGTGGGGCGCAGTTCGGGGTGGTGGCGCAGGGCGTTGACCTCCTGGGCCATGCGGGCGTAGGAGGGTTCAAGGCCGAAGCGGCGTTCCAGGTTCGGTACTCCGACGCCGGGCAGCCGCCACTCGGTGCCGTCCGGGAGCCTTGTCTCCACGCTCCCTTCCTTGGTGCACCGGACCGGCCGCAGACCGTCCCACGGCACGTGTCGCACCTTCCACCCGCCGGTCAGCCACAGCCCCGAACCGTCCGCGGTGACACGCCAGTTCAGCAGCACCGCGGCGATCCCGACCCACGTCAGCAGGCAGAGCAGGAAGAAGACCTCCCGCACGCCGATCCCGTCCGTCACCAGGGTGCGGGTGTCGAGGGCCACGCCCGCGATCGTGGTCAGGGCCAGGGCCGCGCCGCCGGTGCGCGCCAGGGGGCCGGGGCCCCAGCTCAGCGGGCGTCCGGTCGTGACCAGCGTCGCGGGGACCGGCGTGGCGGCGGCGTGGGCCTCGGCGCCCTCGGTGTCCGGCTCCAGGTGCGGGGCGCGTCCCGGTCCCCTTCCGGGATACGGCATCCGGACGGAGCCGCTCGTACGCAGGACCGCCGGTTCGCCGTCCCGGAACGTCGTGACGAGCAGCAACTCGCCTCCGTCACAAGGAGCGCCGTACAGGACGGCCTCGCGCGGCCGTACGGCCGCCGAGAACGGGTCCTCCCGGTCGTCCCGCTGCTTCGGGATCACCTCGTGCGTACCGGGAGCGGGAGCGTCGGCGACGAAACTCGCGCCCAGGACGGGCAGACGCGCGGCGGTGTCGTCGCCCGCGTGGATCCAGACCAGGCCGTCGTCGTCCACGCGTTCCACGACCCGCAGGACCGGAACCGGCCCCCGGCGCAGCGCGGCGGCCCGGCGGCGGGCGAGCAGACCGGTGACGAGGAGGGAGAGCCCGGGCAGGCCGGCGGCCAGCACCCCGAGCTGCGGGCCCGTCGCGTCGTACGGCTCGGACGCCAGGCGCCGCCACGAGCCGTCCTCCAGCACGGTCAGAGCGGAGCCGGGTCGATGGTCCTCCGGGTAGAGCGAGTCGAGCGTCAGCCGCCGGCCGTCGTCGGTACGGACCCGGACCGACTCGTCGTCGCGGCCGACCACCTTCGCCACCGTTCGGGCCGCGCGGTCCGCGTGCCGCTCGTCGTCCCGGACGCCGGAGAGTCCCTGCGCCACGAAGAACGCGGCGACGGCGACGAGGACCAGTCCGGCCGCGATCGGGATCGTTCCGCGGCGCAGGGGCGCGAGGGGTCCGGGAAGCGGGTGCCGTACGCCCGCGGCGCCCTCCACCAGGTCGCGCTGCCGGCGCCGGGCGGCGAGACGTTCGCGGGCGGCGGCCCAGCCGAAGGCCAGGGCGCCGAGGACGCAGAGGTTCGCGGCGAGGGAGTCCGGGCCCGCGTCCGGCAGTTCCAGCCGGGCCACGACGACCGCCAGCGCCGGGGCCGCGACCAGCGTCAGCTCCGGCAGCCGGGCGAGCCAGTACAGCAGACCGACGGCCAATCCCATCTCCACCATGCCCGGCCAGTCCGCACCGCAGGGCGCGGCATCGGTGCAGGGCGGTTCCGGCGCCGCCGCGATCGCCCAGGCGACGGTGATCAGCAGCGCCAGGACGGACCAGAGGGGGCGGGCCCAGGAGGCATGCCGGAGGCGCGACCACCGGGCCGCCTCCTCGGCGGACCACAAGGGTGCGCCCGCGGGAGCGGAGCGGGACGGCATCGGGGCCGGTATCGGGGCCGGGGTCTGTGACACGCGAGGATTATGCGGCACCGCCGCCCACGCGCCCCTGCCCGGTGGCGGCAAGGATCCGGGCCTGGAGCTGCCCGAGGACGACAGCTCCGGAACCGCCGGAGGACGCCAACTCCGGAACCACCCGAGAACAGCAGCTCCCGAACCACCCGAGGGCAGCCGTTCAAAAGGGCCGGCCCCGCCGCTAGCACCGCCCGCACCCCCCGCGCGGGCGGCGCGCCGGAGGCCCCGCAACGGAACCCGCACGGACGATCAAAGCTCGCGAATACCCCGTACGGAACGCACAGTTCGGGGTGTGACCCACCCGACCACCCTCGCTCGCCCCGCTCCCCCGGAGTCCGGCGACCGTGCCGTCCGGCCCTCCCGTTCCTCCCGCTCCTCCCGCGCCGCGCGCCGTCTGCCGTCCGCCGCGATCACGGCGCTCGGGGTGTTCGCGGCCGCGCGCCTGGCCGGACTCCTCGTGCTCGCCGGGACCGCCTGGGCCACCGGCAGGCACCCGGTCGCCCTGCTCGCCCGGTCCTGGGACTCGGCCTGGTACCTGGGGATCGCCGCGCACGGTTACGGCAGGACGCTCTACTTCCATCCCACCGTGATCCACAGCGACCTCGCGTTCTTCCCGCTCTACCCGGCCCTCGTACGGGCCGTCACCACGCTGACACCGCTGACCGGGGGCTCGGCGGGCCTGCTGGTCTCCTGGACCGCGGCGGCCGTCGCCGCGTGCGGGGTGTACGCGATCGGGGCCCGGCTGCACGGCCGGGCGGTCGGTACGGCGCTGGTGCTGCTGTGGGGCCTGCTGCCGCACTCCGTGGTGCTGTCGATGGCGTACACCGAGCCCGTACTGACCGCGTTCGCCGCCTGGTCGCTGTACGCGGTGCTCGACCGGCGCTGGCTGTGGGCCGGCTCGCTGGCCGCGCTCGCGGGGCTGGCCAGGCCGAACGGCTTCGCGGTGGCCGCGGCGGTCCTCGTGGCAGCGGCGTACGAGATCTGGCGCAGCCGCGGAAAAGTTTCCCACAGGGTGTGGACGGGCGCCGCGCTCGCGCCGGTGGGCTGGACCGGCTACGTGCTGTGGGTGGGCCACCGCGAGGGCGACCGGCTGCGCGGCTACTTCCAGGTCCAGCGGCTGTGGGGCTCGCGCTTCGACCTCGGCGAGGGGTCGCTCCACTTCGTCAAGCACCTGCTGCTGCACGGCGACCGGTTCGTGTTCCCGATGACCATGGTGATCGTCGCCGCGGCCGTGCTCCTGTACCTGCTGCTGATCGCGGACCGCGCGCCCCTGCCGCTGCTCGTGTACGGCGGCGTCCTGCTGCTCATCGCGGTGGGCGGCTCGGGGTTCTTCGAGTCGAAGCCGCGCTTCCTGCTCCCGGCGTTCCCGCTGCTGCTGCCCCTGGCCCGCGCCCTGGTGCGAACGGCGAGAGCCCGGCCCTGGCACGCGACCTTGGTGGTCGGTGCCCTGGCCGGGCTCTCGTTCGCCTACGGCGCCTATCTGGTCGTGATCGCGCACACCCCGCTCTAGGGCGTGGCCCAGGGGTCGGTGCGCGCGGCGGACCGGCGGCGCCGCTGGGAGGGAGGACGGGCCTACTCTTCCTCGTCGTCCCCGGGCTTGTCCGTCTCGTTGATCTCCTGCTCCAGGCCGAGCTGCTCGACGAGCCACTTGTCGAACTCGATCGCGGCGCGGACCCAGCTCACCGTGGAGGACACGAAGTGCTCCAGGCTGACGCCGGTGCCGATCAGCATCTGCGCCTCGCCGATCAGGCGGACGGTGCCGTCGTCGTGGGTGTGGCTGTAGACCTTGGGCCACAGCGTGCGACGGTTCCAGTCGTCGATCGACTCGAGGAGCGCGGGCTTCTCCTCGAGCTGGTGCGGCCGGTCGTAGAACGTCCGCACCGAGAAGACCTGCTGGTCACCCTCGCCGCGGAACATGAAGTACGTACGGAACTCCTCCCACGGCGCCGCGAGGTCACCCTCGTCGTCGACGACGTACTTCAGCTCCATCTGCTCCAGGAGCTGCTTCACGAGGTCCTGATCCGGGACCACGGGGCCGGCGGGGCCGCCGGGCTGCGGCTCGGGCTGGCCCCCGAAATTCGGAATCGAGGACGGGTCGATGCTCACCGTGTATTTCCCTTCGTACGGATGCTGCCATCCTCTCTCATGCGGGGCGGGGAGTGGCAACCTCTGGCGGGGCCTGTCCGCCGGGGGCTGACAAGATCCGGTCACGTACGGGCATCGGCGCGGCAAAGGGGGAGGGCCCGCGGCGGTGTGCCGCGGGCCCTCCCCCGCCGGATCCGGGTGGCGGTTACAACGTCTTGCCCGTGGCCGGGCCCACGATCAGGCCGTCGCCGAAGGCGTCCACGCGGACGGTGTCGCCGTCCTTGACCTCGCCGGCCAGGATCTCCTTGGCCAGCCGGTCGCCGATGGCGGTCTGGACGAGGCGCCGCAGCGGGCGCGCCCCGTACGCCGGATCGTTGCCCTCCTCGGCGAGCCAGGCCAGCGCCGCGTCGGTGACCTCCAGGGTGAGCCGCCGCTCGGCGAGCCGCTTCGCCAGGGAGTCGATCTGGAGCCTGGCGATGCGCTCCAGCTCCTGCTGGTCGAGGGCGGAGAAGACGACGAGGTCGTCCAGCCGGTTCAGGAACTCCGGCTTGAAGGACGCCCGGACGACCTCCAGGACCTGCCGCTTGCGCTCCTCGTCGGAGGCCGACGGATCGGCGAGGCTCTGCCCGCTCAGGAACTGGCTGCCGAGGTTCGAGGTGAGGATCAGGATGGTGTTGCGGAAGTCGACCGTGCGGCCCTGACCGTCCGTCAGCCGCCCGTCGTCCAGCACCTGGAGCAGGATGTCGAAGACCTCCGGGTGCGCCTTCTCCACCTCGTCGAGCAGGATCACGCTGTACGGGCGGCGGCGCACCGCCTCGGTGAGCTGACCGCCCTCCTCGTAGCCGACGTACCCGGGAGGCGCGCCGACCAGCCGGGCCACGCTGTGCTTCTCGCCGTACTCCGACATGTCGATGCGGACCATCGCCCGCTCGTCGTCGAAGAGGAAGTCGGCCAGCGCCTTCGCGAGTTCGGTCTTGCCGACGCCGGTGGGGCCGAGAAAGAGGAAGGAGCCGGTGGGCCGGTCCGGGTCGGCGATCCCGGCGCGGGTGCGCCGCACGGCGTCGGACACCGCCCCCACGGCCTCGGTCTGGCCGATCAGCCGGCGGCCCAGCTCCGCCTCCATGCGCAGCAGCTTCTGCGTCTCGCCCTCCAGGAGGCGGCCGGCGGGGATACCGGTCCAGGCGCCGACGACGTCCGCGATGTCGTCCGGCCCGACCTCCTCCTTCACCATGGTGTCCTTGGAGACCTCCTCCTCGGCCTGGGAGGCTTCCTCCAAGTCCCGCTCCAGCGTGGGGATCTCGCCGTAGAGCAGCTTGGAGGCGGTGTCGAAGTCGCCGTCGCGCTGGGCGCGTTCGGCCTGGCCGCGCAGTTCGTCGAGCTTCTCCTTCAGCTCACCGACGCGGTTGAGGGACTGCTTCTCCTTCTCCCAGCGGGCGTTGAGACCGCGCAGCTCCTCCTCCTTGTCGGCGAGGTCGCGGCGCAGCCGCTCCAGCCGCTCCCTGCTGGCGGCGTCCGTCTCCTTGCCGATGGCCAGCTCCTCCATCTTGAGCCGGTCGACGACGCGCTGGAGCTCGTCGATCTCGACCGGGGAGGAGTCGATCTCCATGCGCAGCCGTGAGGCCGCCTCGTCGACGAGGTCGATGGCCTTGTCGGGGAGGAAGCGGGAGGTGATGTAGCGGTCGGACAGGCTCGCGGCGGCCACCAGGGCCGAGTCGGCGATCTGGACCTTGTGGTGCGCCTCGTAGCGTCCCTTGAGTCCGCGCAGGATCGCGATGGTGTCCTCGACCGTCGGCTCGGCGACCAGCACCTGCTGGAAGCGCCGCTCCAGCGCCGGGTCCTTCTCGATCCGCTCGCGGTACTCGTCGAGGGTCGTGGCGCCGACCATGCGCAGCTCGCCGCGGGCGAGCATGGGCTTGAGCATGTTGCCGGCGTCCATGGCGGAGTCGCCGCCCGCTCCGGCGCCGACGACGGTGTGCAGCTCGTCGATGAAGGTGATGATCTGCCCGTCGGAGTCCTTGATCTCCGCGAGCACGGTCTTCAGGCGCTCCTCGAACTCGCCCCGGTACTTCGCGCCCGCCACCATCGCGCCCAGGTCGAGCGAGACGAGCCGCTTGTTCTTCAGGGACTCGGGGACGTCGCCCTTCACGATCCGCTGGGCGAGCCCCTCGACGACGGCGGTCTTGCCGACGCCGGGCTCGCCGATGAGGACGGGGTTGTTCTTGGTGCGGCGGGACAGGACCTGCACCACCCGGCGGATCTCGTGGTCCCGGCCGATGACGGGGTCGAGCCTGCCCTCGCGGGCCGCGGCGGTGAAGTCCGTGCCGAACTTTTCGAGCGCCTTGTACTGGCCCTCGGGATCCGCGGTCGTCACCCGGCGCCCTCCCCGTGTCTTCTGGAACGCGTCCAGCAGCTTCTTCGCACTGGCCCCCTGCTGGGAGAGTACGTCGGCGATCGCCCCGCCCTTCGCGGCGATGCCGATGAGCAGGTGCTCGGTGGAGATGAACTCGTCGCCCAGGTCCTTGGCGCGCTCGGCGGCGTCGGCGATGACCGCGAGGGTCTCGCGGTTCGGCTGCGGGGGCGCGACGGTGGAGCCGGTCACGCTGGGCAGGCCGGCGAGCACGCGTTCGGTGCCGGAGCGGACCGACGCCTGATCGGCGTCCACGGCCGCCAGCAGATCGATGAGGTTCTCGTTGTCCTGCCCCTCGAGCAGAGCGAGCAGCAGGTGGGCGGGGGTGAGGTCCGGGTGCCCCTCCCGTACCGCGCGGTTGCTGGCCGCGTTGATCGCGTCCCGGCTCCTGTTGGTCAGCTCGGCGTCCACGTTCGCGTTCTCCTCCTCCTGGTCCCTGACCGTTCCCTGACTCGTCCAGCGTACACAAAGTTGAGTCTATTCCACTCAAGGCTGCAAGGACGGGAAATCGGACGCCCACCAGGCGTAGATTCAGGCCTCATGGCTTCCTATCCGGTGGACCCGCGGCAGCCCGACGCCGCCTACCTGAGCTTCTGGCGCGAGCGCCACCTGTGCACCCTGACCACCTCGCGGCCCGACGGAAGCCCGCACGTGGTGCCCGTCGGCGTTACATACGACCCCGAGGCCGGTCTCGCTCGGGTCATCACGAACAAGTCGAGCAGGAAGGTGGCCCACGTCCTGGCGGCCGGGCCGGACGGGGCGCGGGTGGCGGTCTGCCAGGTGGACGGCGCGCGCTGGGCGACGCTGGAGGGGCGGGCGCGGGTCACCGCGGACCCGGAGCGCGTCGCGGAGGCGGTGCGGCGCTACGCGGAGCGCTACGAGCGCATGCCGTCGCCGAACCCGTCCCGGGTGGCGATCGAGATCGAACTCACGGCGGCGATGGGCCGCGGATGAGACCGCCGACAGGCGTCCGGCGGCCGACGGCGGCCCGGGACCGGACGGGCCGAAACCCGGAGATTTCCCCGGAAACTGCAGCGGCGTCACCGTGTTCAGGTCACGGTGACGCCGCTGCGGGGGGAAGTACCTGCGCGATCTACTACGACGGGGGAATCGCGTCAGGCACTGCGGGGGGTGGCTGCGATGGTCTCGACGTCCGGGACGTCGGGTCCGGTGAGCTGGTGGTCACGCTGATCGAGGTTGACGAAGATCATTCCATACCGGATGGCGCACCGGACGGGCTGCGGCGCCCCCCGAGGCCGCCGCAGACACCGGTAGGCCCGTACGTCCTCGTCGTCGTCGCGGGTGACGACGACGGGCTCTCCGAAGACGGTCACCATCAGCGAGTCGCCGCTGTAGGGGATGGCGGTGACCAGGTCGATGAAGTGCCAGCCGGACCGGTAGGCCGTGGCCATCTCCCGGCGGAAGGAGCGGTCGTCGGGAGGAATGCTCATGCTTCTGCGCTCGCGGAGATGATCGTCCAGCCGCTGTCGCCCAGAGCCGTGGCCTCGGCACTGTTCCAGCCACTGTCCGCCGGGGTCAGTTTCACGCTGTCCCAGCCGCTGTCGCCCGGGAGCGCCGCGGCCTCGATGTCGGTCCAGCCGCTGTCGCCCGGCACGGCCTCGGCGGCGGTCCAGCCGCTGTCCGCCATGGTCGCCTTCACGCTGGTCCAACCGCTGTCCGGGCCGGCCCAGGTCCGGGCACCCCCGGCATCAAGACCCGAGGCTCCCAGGGAGCCGGACGCCACAGCGACAGAGAAGACTGCGGCAAGCACTGAACCAAGCAATCTCGCTCGCATAGTCGGCTTCGTCCTCACTTGATGGAATCTTCTCCCCCGTCGTCACAAGACGATGGCTCATTCAGGCACGTCAATGCCACAGCAGCGATGCATCATGTTCCTGCACGTTCAGGACCCTGGGGGGTGGAGATTTGCCCACAAACAACTCACAACCGACACATCCCCACGCTGTCACCACGTTGTGTGACGAAGGAACACGCCTTTACGCCAGTGCGTTGCACTCCGGCCGCATCACGCGGGTCGAAGTGGAAACAGCCCCTTGCCTCTTGGAGTTCGCGCTGCTTCATCCCGACCCCGACGACGAGAAGTGGCTGCGCCCCGTCCCGCCGTCGGTCGCGCTCGCCCAGCGCCTGCAGCCCCTGGAACGGGAGATCCAGGAACGCCGCCGGCTCGCGATCGAACTGACCGACTCCTTCGACCCGTTCATCGCGATCAGCACGCAGAGCACCGCGAGTATCCACGCCATCACCGTCCTGGAGGGATTCGACCGCATCAACGCGGCACTCAATTCGGCCACCGCCGAGTGCCAGACGGAGATGCTGACGATCCAGCCGGGCGGCGGCCGGCCCGCCGACGCGCTGATGCAGGCACTGGAGCGCGACCGGCCGCTGACCGACCGCGGGGTGCGCATCCGCACGCTCTACCAGCACACCGCGCGGCACAGCCAGGGGACGCTCGCGTACGTGGAGCGCATATCCGGGGGCAGGATCCAGGTCCGCACCCTGGAGGAACTCATCGAGCGGCTGATCGTCATCGACCGGACCGTCGCCTTCATCCCGGCCAGCGACGACCGGCGGGTCGCCCTCGAACTCCGCCACCCCGGGCTGGTGCTGTACCTGAGCAAGGTCTTCGAGCAGCTCTGGCAGCGGGCGGTCCCGCTGACCGAGGACGTCCCGAACGACGTCGGGCCCAACGGCATCACCGGCGTCCAGCGCTCGATCGCGAAACTGCTCATCGAGGGGCACGTCGACGAGGCCATCGCCCGCCGCCTCGGCATGAACGTCCGCACCTGCCGCGCCCACATCGCCAAGCTGGCCTCCGCCCTCGGCAGCGGGAGCCGGGCCCAACTCGGCTTCCTGATCGCGCAGTCGGGGCTCCTGGACCAGCCCGAGGGAGGGGAGTGACCCCGGCCGGCGGCAGGGCGTCCGACGGGGCCGGCCGGGCTGTGGTGGCCGTTCCCTGACCGCGGCCCTCAACGGCCGGTCGGGGAACCGCGGTCGGGCACGGCGGGGGCCTTCGGGGCGGCGGCCTCGGCGACGGCCACCGGTTCGGGGCCGGGGGAACGCTGCGGCCCGTCCAGACCCGCCTGGGCGATCCGCACGCCCAACTGCGTCCGGCTCGCGGCGCCCAGCGTCTCCGACAGCCGGGCGATGTGCGCCCGGCAGGTCCGCACGCTGATGCCCAGGCGCTCCGCGACCACCGCGTCCTGATGCCCCTCGGCCAGCAGCGCCGCGATGGAGCGCTCCCGGTGGGTGATGCCCTCGATGCCCGTCGACGGCATGGGCGAGGTCAGCGGGATCGCCAGGCGCCACAGCCGCTCGAAGACCGTCACCAGGTAGTCCACCAGCGCCGGGTGGCGCAGCTCCAGCGCGATCGTGCGGTCCGGGTTGGCGGGGATGAACGCGACCGTTCGGTCGAAGAGGATGAGCCGCTCCACGACCTCGTCGAGGGTACGGGCCTCGGCGGCGTCGCCCATCAACTCCATGTAGTTCAGCAGGCCTTGGCCGTGCCGGGCCACGTGGGTGTACAGATCGCGCATCCGCACCCCGCGCCGGCGCATCTCCTGCGCCCGGTGCAGCCCTTCGACGAGTTCGTCCTCGCGCCGGATGCCGCCCGGCTGCACGGTCAGGACCTCGCGGGTGCACTCCTCGGTGGCCTTGTCCATGGCCGCGTGGATCCGCGGCAGCCCGTCGAGGACCCGGATCGCCACACCTTCGGCCGGTGCCCGTACCCGGCCGCCGAGCCCCGCGTACCACTCGAAGGCCGACACCGCGTCGCCCACCCGGGCCTGGCTCGCGCTGACTTCCTCGTACACACCGCGCAGGAGCCGGTTCATGACCTCCTGGGGCGAGGTCGGCACCAGCCAGCCCATGTCGTCCGGATCAGGGTGCAGCAGCGCCAGTTCCAGCAGGCAGGGCACCGACTCGGCGTCCTCGCGGGGCACCCGGCCCCGCCGCACGGCCCGGGAGTACACCCGGTCGCCCGCGTCGCACAGCCGGTCAGCGCCGTGCGGATGCCTGTCCGTCCCGTGCCCGGCCATCTCCCACCCCTGGCTCCAGCTCCAACCCCTGGCGTGAGCCCCGCGTCAGGGCGTCCTCCGCAGCGCAACTATGCGCGGACGCGTCCTGCATCGCAACAAGGCTGCGCGGCCGAGGAGCGTCCGTTCGCCCCGGCTCGCCCGCATAAATCCGGACCTCCGCCGGGGCCCTTGCAACAAGCTGAAGGCACCGGCCGCCCGCCCTCCCGAAGCCCTTCCCGAACCGCGGCGCCGACACCCCACCTCCTCCCCCGGAGAACCCAACTCGGTTCACGGCAAGGAGACTTGAAACGATCAGCCGTACCACCGCGGCTTTCACCCGCACGACCCCACACACAGAACCGGAACCTGAGCTTCCCCCACCTGCGGTACCGGAAAGTTCACACACCCTGTGGATCGGGTCGATCGGCGCCCGTCGCGGATGCCCGGCGACGGAGGCGAGGGGATCATGCCGGAGGGGGCGCACAGCCGCGGAGGGGCGCCGCGAGGGGCGCGAGGCGCCGGAGTGGGCAGGCGCGGGCGCTCGGGCGCGCAGAAGGCCGTACAGCGCTCCTACGGAGGCGCGGCGCTCCTGAGGGGGATTCCCGAGCCGGGACAGCGGAACGGCCCCGGGCGGGGTGGCGCTGGGGGCGCTCGTCCGCGGCGGGGCCGGAACCGTGCTGGTCCTCGCCCGGCCGTCTCGGTGCCGAGACGGCCGGGCGGGGCGTCCTGCTTGGTGCGTCCTACTTGATGCCGAGCGAACCGCAGAGCGACTTGTAGGGCGCCGTGCAGATCTTGGCGACGGGGTAGATGCCGTCCTGGACGACCGTGTCCTCGATGTTGTCCTTGGTGAGCGCCACGACGGGCACGAGCTGGGACGGGATGTCCTTGTTCGTGGGGCTGCTGACCTTGTCGCGGGTGAGCGCGTCGAACTCGATCGAGCGGCCCTGGACCCGGGCGACGGCCATCTCGGCGGCCGCGTTGGCCTCCTGCGGGTACGACTTGTACACGCTCATGTACTGGTCGCCCTTGATGATCCGCTGCACGGCGATGAGCTCGGAGTCCTGGCCGGTGACCGGCGGCACCTTGCTGACGCCCGCGGCCTTGAACGCGTCGATGACCGCGCCCGCGATGCCGTCGTTGGCGGCGTAGACACCGGCGATGTTGCTCAGACCGACGGACTGGATGGACTTCTCCATGTTGGCCTTGGCGTTGACCGGGTTCCAGTCCTTGGTGTCGTACTGGGCCGCGATGATCACCTTGTCCTCGAGCTCGGACTTGGCACCCGACTTGAACTGCGCGGCGTTCGGGTCGGTCAGCGAGCCGTTCATCATGATGATCTTCTTCGAGGCCGAGTTGGAGCCCAGCGCGGCGACGAGGGCCTTGCCCTGGGTCTCGCCGACCAGCTCGTTGTCGAAGGAGATGTACGCGTCGATCGGGCCCTGCGCCAGGCGGTCGTAGGCGATGACCGGGATCCCGGCCTCCTTGGCCTTGCGCACGCCCTTGGCGATCGTCACCGAGTCGACCGCGTCCACGAGGATGACGTCGACCTTGTCGTCGATCATCTGCTGCATCTGGCGGAGCTGCTTCGCGGCGTCCTGCTCCGCGTTCAGGTACAGGACGTCACCCTTCTTCTCGGTGAGCTTCTGCACCTGCTCCCGGATGATCGGGTAGTCGAACTTCTCGTAACGGGTGTTCGCCTTCTCCGGAAGGAGCAGGCCGACCGTGATGTCGTCGCCCTTCGTGGCGCTGGCCGAGCTACTGCCCCCGCCGAAGCCGGCCACGCCGCATCCGGCAAGGGTGAGGGCGGTGGCCGACGAGGCCACCGCTATGACGGTACGGCGGAGGCCGGTGTTACGAGTCTTCACATCAGGTGCCTTCCGGGCGAGGTTGCAGCATTGCGACCCAGGTGGCTGAAAGCCAACGCGGCGATCACCTCAGCGTCAAGGAGTAACCACTTAACGAGATGGCAACGGCGTTTCGTGTTCCACAAGTGAACGCGACGGGAAAAGACTACGCCCATCCACTGACCGATCCCCTCAGCTTCACCTTCTGTCATTCACAGGTACAACCAAGTTCCGTTCACAGGAGTCGTGATCGTCGACGGTTTTTAACCGCCGTTGACGATCGGCAGACCTGAAGGAACACATGCACAGAGCCCCTGTCACGAAGGGCGCCGTCTCCTCGGCCCTCGTGCTCGCCACCGCGGGCGGCCTGCTCACCGCAGCCGGCCCGGCCGCCTCCGCAGTGACCAACTGCACATCGCCCGTCTATAAGCGGCAGTTCTACGCGAACACCACCTTCTCGGGCACACCGAAGAAGACGGACTGCGATACGGCGATCGACCAGAACTGGGGCTCCGGCGCGCCCGCGTCCGGACTTCCCGCCGACAACTTCGGCGTCCGCTGGACGGTGACCCGCGACTTCGGCTCGGGCGGCCCCTTCACCCTGCCCGTCACCACCCAGGACGGAATTCGGGTCTATCTGGACGACATACGCAAAGTCGACCTCTGGAAGAACGTATCGGCCACACAGTCAAAAACGGTCAGCCTGACCATTCCGTCCGGAAAACACACACTGCGCGTCGATTTCGTCAACTGGACAGGCAAGGCGAACGTCACTTTCGCCTACAAACCCGTCACTTCGGCCGGTACCGACAAAACCAAGCCACTCGTCCCCGCGGGTTCCTCGGCGTCGTACGACACCGCGACCGGCCGGGCCAAGGTCTCCTGGTCCAAGAACCAGGAGATGGACCTCGCCGGCTACCGCGTCTACCGCCGCCTCAAGGGCAGCACCACCTGGACCCTGCGCACCACCACGACGACGACCACGTCGTACACGGACACCTCCCTCCCCGCGACCGGCGCCACCTACTACTACGAGGTCCGCGCCTACGACAAGGCGGGCAACGAGTCCTCCGGCACCACGGACCGCCCGGTGACCACCACCGACCGGACGGCCCCGGCGCGCGTCACCGGTCTGTCGGGCCGGGGCACCACCGCGGGCAACACCCTGACCTGGCAGGCCTCCTCCGCGGACGTCGACCACTACGAGGTGTGGGCCGCGCCGACCGGGCAGAGCGACCCCGACGGGCCGGAGATCGTGTTCGGGACCTCCTACACGGACCGGATCGCGCAGGTGGGGACCGACTACCGGTACACCGTCCAGGCCGTCGACGGCGCCGGGAACGTCTCCCCCGTCTCCGACGGCCTGACGCTCATGCGCCCGGAGGAGTCCACGGCGCCCGCGCCGGCCTCGGTCCTGGGCACGCCCACCGACGCCTCGACCCGCGTCTCCTGGACCCCGGCACAGGACCCCGACGCGATGGTCACCGGATTCCACGTCTACCGCCGCACGTCCGCGCAGGGCGCCTGGATCCTGGTGGGCAGCGCCGGGGCGACGGCCGTCTCCTACGACGACACCTCCGCCCCGAAGGGCACCGCGTACTACTACGTCGCCTCGGTCGACAACGGAGGAGCCGAGTCGAACCCCTCGGCGCAGACCACCGTCGACCGTCTGACGCCGGCCACCGCCACCGGTCCCGCCGCGCCGCGGCTGACCGTGCTCTCCGAAGGCGGCACCCGCTTCCCCATCAGTGTCGGGGTGCGCCCCGGGACGGGCGACGAGGCACGGCTGCTGAAGGGGTACGCGTGGGACGTCTCCGGCGCCTGCGGCTTCAGCGGCACACAGTTCACCGCGTCGGACACCGTCTCCTGGACCCCGCAGTACACGGGCCCCTGCACGGTCTCCGTCCGCGCCGTGGACGCCTACGGCCGCAAGGGCGAGAACGCCGCCTCCGTCGAGGTCATGGTCAACCGCTGACCGCCTGACGGCACACGAAGGGGCCCCACGGTTCAGGTGAACCGTGGGGCCCCTCCGGCCGAGCGTGGAGGTCAGTCGGACGTCCGCTTGGGGCGCCAGACCACCAGGGCGCTCGTCTGCTGGACCTCCTGGTACGGGACCAGGTCACGGCGGTAGGACGCGTGCACCGCGGCCTCGCGCTGCTGCATGGCCACCGCCGCGCCGTCCAGGGCCGACTCCAGCTCCGCCACGCGGGACTGGAGCGCGGCCACCTGGTTCTCCAGCTCGATGATGCGCTTGATGCCGGCGAGGTTGATGCCCTCGTCCTGCGACAACTGCTGCACGGTCCGCAGCAGTTCGATGTCGCGGGCCGAGTAGCGCCGGCCCCGGCCGGCGGTGCGGTCGGGAGAGACCAGACCGAGCCGGTCGTACTGACGCAGGGTCTGCGGGTGCAGTCCGGAGAGCTGGGCCGCCACCGAGATGACGTAGACCGGGGTCTCCTCGGTCAGTTCATAGGGGTTGCGTCGACGACCGGTCGTGTCCATGGCTCCGTCATGCTCCCTTCGCGGCCTGGAACAGCTCCGCCCGCGGATCCTCACCCGCGGTCGCCTCGCGATACGCCTCCAGCGCGTCACGAGCCTTGCCGGACAGGTCCTGGGGGACCGTCACCTCGACGGTGACGAGGAGGTCGCCCCGCGTGCCGTCCTTGCGGACCGCGCCCCTGCCCCGGGCGCGCATCGTGCGTCCGTTGGGGGTGCCCGGCGGCAGCTTCAGCGTCACCGGCGGGCCGCCCAGCGTCGGCACCTTCACCTCGCCGCCCAGCGCCGCCTCCGCGAAGGTGACGGGCACGGTGACGGTGAGGTTGTCGTCCTTGCGGCCGAAGACCGGGTGCGCGTCCACGTGGACGGTGACGTACAGGTCGCCGGCCGGGCCGCCGCGCTCACCGGGAGCGCCCTTGCCCCGCAGCCGGATCCGCTGGTTGTCGCTGACGCCCGCGGGGATGCGGACCTGCATCGTGCGGGACGACTTGGCCCGCCCGCTGCCCGCGCACTCCATGCAGGGGTGCTCGGCGATGAGGCCGCGGCCCTTGCAGTCCGGGCACGGGTCCGTGAGCGAGAACCCGCCGCCCGAGCCCCGCGCCACCTGCCCGGTGCCGACACAGGTCGGGCACACGCGCGGTGTGCCGTTCTTGTCGCCGGTGCCCGAACAGGCCTTGCAGGCCGCCTGCGAGGTCATCCGCAGCGGAACGGTCGCGCCGTCCACCGCCTCCGTGAAGGAGAGGGTGACCTCGGTGTCGATGTCCTGGCCGCGCCGGGGCTGCGTCCGCGTGCCCGTGGTGGCGCCGCCGCGGTTGAACAG
The DNA here is from genome assembly GCF_042790435.1 of Streptomyces sp. NPDC056738. Classification (NCBI taxonomy): domain Bacteria; kingdom Bacillati; phylum Actinomycetota; class Actinomycetes; order Kitasatosporales; family Streptomycetaceae; genus Streptomyces; species Streptomyces sp. NPDC056738. The sequence goes on along the minus strand of NZ_JBHTZF010000004.1, from coordinate 424,782 downwards.
GCCCCCGAAGACGTCACCTATGCCGCCGCCGAAGCCGCCGGCCCCTCCCGCTCCCTGACCCGGGGCGCCCCCTCCGAAGAGGTCGCCCAGGTCGAAGTTGAAGTTGCCGCCGCCCGCGCCGGGACCCGGCCGGAAGCCACCGTTGCCGAAGAGGGCGCGTGCCTCGTCGTACTCCTTGCGCTTCTTGGGGTCGCCGAGCACGTCGTTCGCCTCGGAGATCTCCTTGAAGCGCTCCTCGGCCTTGGCGTTGCCCTTGTTGGCGTCCGGGTGGAACTCGCGGGCGAGCTTCCGGTACGCCTTCTTGATCTCGGCCTCGGTGGCGTCCTTGGGGACGCCGAGGACCTTGTAGAAGTCCTTCTCGATGAAGTCCTTGGTGCTCATCCCCGACGTCCCTCCTTCCTCGTCCGTTCAAGCTCAGCCCTCGTCCGGGCCACCGCTCTCCTTGTCCTCCGCCGCCTCGGCCGAGTCCTCGGCCTTGACCGGCTGCGCCCCGGGCTGCGGTTCGGCGACGGCCACCCGCGCGGGGCGGATGGTGCGCTCGCCGAAGCGATACCCCGGCTGCAGAATCGCCACGCACGTCGTCTCCGTGACGTCCGGCGCGTACGAGTGCATCAGGGCCTCGTGGATCGTCGGGTCGAAGGGCTCGCCCTCCTTGCCGAACTGCTGGAGCCCCATCTTCGCCGCGACGGTCTCCAGCGATTCGGCGACGGACTTGAATCCGCCGACGAGCTCCCCGTGATCCCGCGCGCGGCCGATGTCGTCGAGCACGGGCAGGAGTTCGGTCAGGAGGCTCGCCACGGCGACCTCCCTGACCGCGATCCGGTCGCGCTCGACACGGCGGCGGTAGTTCTGGAACTCGGCCTGGAGGCGCTGGAGGTCCGCGGTGCGCTCGGACAGAGCCATGCGCGCCTGGTCCAACTGTGCTGTCAGGCCGGTCAACTGTGCTGCTGCGTCCCCGTCCGGGGCCGCCGCCCCCTCCGCAGAGGGGGTGGCGGTCTGCGGCTCGGCGTCGTCAGAGGTGGCGCCGGAAGGGACGTCGGGCTGCTCTTCGAAGCCCGGGGTCTCCTCCGTCACGCGGCACCGTCCCGGCGGTCCTCGTCGACGATCTCGGCGTCGACGACGTCGTCGTCGGCCTTCGGGGCCTCGGCGCCGTGGGCGTCGCCACCCGCGGCCTGGGAGGCCTGGGCGTCGGCGTACATGGCCTGGCCGAGCTTCTGCGAGACCGCGGCGACCTTCTCGGTGGCGGTGCGGATCTCGGCGATGTCCTCGCCCTTGAGCGCGGCCTTCAGCTCCTCGACGGAGGCCTCGACCTCGGTCTTGATCTCGCCGGGGACCTTGTCCTCGTTGTCCTTGAGGAACTTCTCGGTCTGGTAGACGAGCTGCTCGCCCTGGTTGCGGGTCTCGGCGGCCTCGCGGCGGGCGTGGTCCTCCTCCGCGTACTTCTCGGCCTCCTGGCGCATGCGGTCGACCTCGTCCTTCGGCAGCGAGGAGCCGCCGGTGACGGTCATCTTCTGCTCCTTGCCCGTGCCGAGGTCCTTCGCGGTCACGTGCATGATGCCGTTGGCGTCGATGTCGAAGGCGACCTCGATCTGCGGGACACCGCGCGGGGCCGGCGGCAGACCCGTCAGCTCGAACATGCCGAGCTTCTTGTTGTACGCCGCGATCTCGCGCTCGCCCTGGTAGACCTGGATCTGAACGGAGGGCTGGTTGTCCTCGGCGGTGGTGAAGATCTCGGACCGCTTGGTCGGGATCGTCGTGTTCCGCTCGATGAGCTTCGTCATGATGCCGCCCTTGGTCTCGATGCCGAGGGACAGCGGGGTCACGTCGAGGAGCAGGACGTCCTTGACCTCACCCTTGAGGACACCGGCCTGGAGCGCGGCGCCGATGGCGACGACCTCGTCCGGGTTCACACCCTTGTTGGCCTCGTTGCCGCCGGTCAGCTCCTTGACGAGCTCGGCGACGGCGGGCATACGGGTGGAGCCGCCGACGAGAACGACGTGGTCGATCTCGGAGAGCTGGATGCCCGCGTCCTTGATGACGTTGTGGAACGGCGTCTTGCAGCGCTCGAGCAGGTCGGCGGTGAGCTGCTGGAACTGGGCGCGCGTGAGCTTCTCGTCCAGGTGCAGCGGGCCCTCGGCGGAAGCCGTGATGTAGGGCAGGTTGATCGAGGTCTCGGTGGACGAGGACAGCTCGATCTTGGCCTTCTCGGCGGCCTCGCGCAGACGCTGGAGCGCCATCTTGTCCTTGGCGAGGTCCACGCCGTGGCCGGAGCGGAACTGCTGCACCAGGTAGTCGACGACGCGCTGGTCCCAGTCGTCACCACCGAGGTGGTTGTCACCGTTGGTGGCCTTCACCTCGACGACGCCGTCACCGATCTCCAGGAGGGACACGTCGAAGGTGCCGCCACCGAGGTCGAAGACGAGGATCGTCTGGTCGTCCTTGTCGAGGCCGTACGCGAGCGCGGCCGCGGTGGGCTCGTTGACGATACGAAGGACGTTGAGACCGGCGATCTCGCCGGCTTCCTTCGTCGCCTGGCGCTCGGAGTCGTTGAAGTACGCCGGGACGGTGATGACCGCGTCGGCCACCTTCTCGCCCAGGTACGCCTCGGCGTCGCGCTTCAGCTTCTGCAGGATGAAGGCGCTCATCTGCTGCGGGTTGAAGCTCTTGCCGTCGAGCTCGATCTTCCAGTCGGTGCCCATGTGACGCTTCACCGAACGGATGGTCCGGTCAACGTTGGTGACCGCCTGGCGCTTGGCGACCTCGCCGACGAGCACCTCGCCGTTCTTCGCGAAGGCGACGACGGACGGCGTGGTCCTGGCGCCTTCGGCGTTGGTGATGACGGTGGGCTCGCCGCCTTCGAGAACGCTGACGACGGAGTTAGTCGTGCCCAGGTCGATGCCGACCGCACGTGCCATTTCGATTCCTCCAGCAATGACTTGAGTGGAACGGACTCAAGTGTGCACGACGTCCGGCTCCCGGTCAACAGACCTGAGTCGTGGGGGCTCAACTCTTATCCGCTCCTTACACGCATGGAGCTTCTGACCTGCGCCTTTCTCGCTGTGTCAGTGAACCTTCACCGCGCCGGGAGACTCCGGACGGGGACGCCCGGGACGCCCGAGCACTCTCGGGACGGGTCCCCCGGGGGCGGGGATCGCATGCGGATGGACACGGCGCGGACGCACCCCGGGACGCAGGGCCCCCGCGACGGCGACCGCCGCCACGGCACCGGCCACCCACCAGGCGGCTCCCGCCCCCAGCCAGCCGAGGTCGATGCACAGCCCCACGAACGCGCCCGCGAACGCCGCCAGCCCCGTCACGACCAGGACCCCCTGCCGGGTGAGGCCCGCCCGCCGCAGCCGGTGCACCAGATGGTCCGGTGCCGGTCGCAGCAGCGGCCGTCCCGCGCGCCGCCGCGACACCAGGACCAGGACGCCGTCCGCGGTGGCCACGGCCGTCAGCGCGAAGGCGGCTCCGAGGCCGGGCCCGGCGGGCCGCTCGGCGTGCACCTGCACGACCGCGGAGGCCAGCAGGAAGCCGGCGAACAGCGACCCGCACCGCCCCGGCGCGATCCGGGCCGGGGGCCATCCGTGCATCAGGAAGCCCGTGAGGGCGGCGGCCAGCACGCTGAGCAGCGCCGCGAGCCCGTCCATGAGCTCGGCGGCCGCGCACCCGCTGAGGGCGAACGCGGTGATGACGCCGACCGTTCCCACCACCCCGTCGGCGTGGTCCAGCGAGCGGAAGGCGTGCGTGACGAGGACCGTCCAGGCCACCGCCAGCACTCCGGCGGGCAGACCGAGTTCGTCGTAGGGGACGGTCAGCGCGGCGGCGACGGCGACCCCCGCCACGCACACCACCGGGGGCACGGGCAGCAGGTCGGCGGCCAGGCCCAGCAGGGCGACCGCGATCGCGGCGACCAGCAGCCGGCCGGCCTCGGGGCCGAGCGGGGCGGCGCCGGTCCAGTCCCCGGCCCAGCCGACGAGCGCGGTCGCGCCGGCCACGGCGACCCCGCCGAGGAGCGGGACCGGCCGTGCCCTTCCGGGCGCCCGCGGTTTCGCCCGGCGTGCCGGCAGCCCCCTTCCGCCGGCCGGGCCGAGGCGCAGGGAGAACGCCCGCAGCAGCGCGGCGAGCGTCGCGGTCAGGAGCAGAGCGGCGGTGGCGGCCGTGATTCCGTACAGCACATCGCCAATTTAGGGGTAATTGTCACAGTATTGGGTGAATAACACGATCGGGTTTACGTGTCCCGTCGACCCCGGGCGAACCGCACCCCGTGCCCGCATTCCGGGCGCCCACTCAGGCTTCCCTCAGCGACGCAGATCACCGCACCGCTGACTACAGTGCGGCGAAGGAAGTGGGTAGTCTCAGACGGACTGCATAAGTTACCGCTTAGTAATCACCTTCGAGGTCACCCTCGAAGCAACACCTCGCAGGCCCGAGGAGCCCCCGAATGCAACTCGCCGCGATCATTGTGTCGCTGGTCCTGACCGTGGTCGGCGTTGCGCTGCTCGCACGCGCCATCGGTCAGTTCGTCCGGTACTTCAAGCTGGGCCAGCCGGTCCCGGCCGGTGCCCGGACCGACAACCCCTACGCGCGCAGCGTGACCCTGGTCAAGGAGTTCCTCGGCCACACGCGGATGAACCGCTGGGGCATCGTGGGCTTCGCCCACTGGTTCGTGGCGATCGGCTTCCTGACCCTCCCGCCGACCCTCGCCCAGGCCTTCGGCCAGCTCTTCCAGGCCGACTGGACGCTGCCGGTCATCGGCGACTTCCTGCCGTTCGAGCTGTACATCGAGTTCATCGGCGTGATGACGACCATCGGCATCGCCGTGCTCATCGTGATCCGCCTGCTGAACCTGCCGTCCCGCCCGGGCCGCAAGTCCCGCTTCGCGGGCTCCAAGGCCGGCCAGGCGTACTTCGTCGAGTACGTCATCCTCACCATCGGCCTCGCGATCTACACCCTGCGCGGGCTCGAGGGCGCCATCCACCACGTGGACCACTACGAGGCCGCGTACTTCGCCTCGTACCCGCTGGTCCTGGCCTTCAAGGGCCTGAGCGTCGCCACCCTGCAGAACCTGATCTACCTCACCGCCATGGTGAAGATCGGCACCTCGTTCATCTGGATGATCGTGGTCTCGCTCAACACCAACATGGGCGTGGCCTGGCACCGCTTCCTGGCGTTCCCGAACATCTGGTTCAAGCGCGAGGCGACCGGCGGGACCGCCCTCGGCGGCCTCCAGCCGATGACCTCCGGCGGCAAGGCCATCGACTTCACCGACCCCGGCGAGGACGACGTCTTCGGTGTCTCCCAGGTCGAGCAGTTCTCCTGGAAGGGCCTGCTCGACTTCTCCACCTGCACCGAGTGCGGCCGCTGCCAGTCGCAGTGCCCCGCCTGGAACACCGGCAAGCCCCTCTCCCCCAAGCTCCTGATCATGTCGCTGCGCGACCACGCGCACGCCAAGGCCCCGTACCTGCTGGCCGGCGGCGGCAAGGACATGGAGGGCAACGAGAAGGCGTCCGAGGAGCAGCTCAAGGACGTGCCCGCGGCCGCCCTCGCCGAGGCCGAGCGCCCCCTCATCGGCACCGCCGAGGAGAACGGCGTCATCGACCCGGACGTCCTGTGGTCCTGCACCACCTGTGGTGCCTGCGTCGAGCAGTGCCCGGTCGACATCGAGCACATCGACCACATCGTCGACATGCGCCGCTACCAGGTGATGATCGAGAGCGCCTTCCCGTCCGAGGCGGGCACGATGCTCAAGAACCTGGAGAAGAAGGGCAACCCCTGGGGCCTGGCGAAGAAGCAGCGCCTGGAATGGCTCAAGGAGGTCGAGTTCGAGGTCCCGGTCGTCGGCAAGGACATCGAGGACCTCTCCGAGGTCGAGTACCTCTACTGGGTCGGCTGCGCCGGCGCCCTGGAGGACCGCGCCAAGAAGACCACCAAGGCCTTCGCCGAGCTCCTGCACATGGCGGGCGTCAAGTTCGCGATCATGGGCGGCGACGAGAAGTGCACCGGTGACTCCGCCCGCCGTCTCGGCAACGAGCCCCTGTTCCAGGAGCTCGGCATGGAGAACGTCGCGGCGCTGAACATGGCCTTCGGCGAGGACGACGAGGACGAGTCGACCAAGAAGCCGAAGTCGGCGAAGAAGATCGTCGCCACCTGCCCGCACTGCCTCAACACGATCGGCAACGAGTACCCGCAGCTCGGCGGCGACTACGAGGTCATCCACCACACGCAGCTCCTCCAGCACCTCATCGACGAGGGCAAGCTGCTGCCGGTGACCCCGGTCGAGGGTCTGATCACCTACCACGACCCGTGCTACCTGGGCCGCCACAACAAGGTCTACACTCCCCCGCGCGAGATCATGTCCGCCGTCCCGGGCCTGCGTCAGCAGGAGATGCACCGCCACAAGGAGCGCGGCTTCTGCTGCGGCGCCGGCGGTGCGCGGATGTGGATGGAGGAGCGGATCGGCAAGCGCATCAACAACGAGCGCGTCGACGAGGCTCTGTCGCTGAACCCCGACATCGTCTCCACCGCCTGCCCGTTCTGCCTCGTCATGCTGACCGACTCGGTCAACGGCAAGAAGAACGAGGGCAAGGCGAAGGAGTCCGTCCAGGTCGTCGACGTCGCCCAGCTCCTGCTCGAATCCGTCAAGACGCCGGTCGAGGAAGAGCCGCCGGCGGGCGCGGCCGAGTCGGAGAGCGAGCCGGAGCCGGAGCCGGTGAAGTAGCCGTCCTCCCCCGGTGCCCCCGGTGCGGCCCGATCCGTTCCGCACCGATCTGTTCCGCACCGTCCGGACGAGCGTCCGACACGACTGTCTGAACAGCCGCCTGACCCGGCCGTCAGGCACAGCCGACCGGCCCGTTCCGGATCGGTACGACCGACACCCCCGTGCTCCGTGGAGCACGGGGGTGTCGCCGTGTGCGGCCCCTCGAACACCGCGCGCCCGGCCGGAACGGAACCGAACTCACGTACAACCCTTGCCCACCGTCGTCGGTCTCCTGATCGTCGATCGGTCGGTGAACTGCCGGACAACTCCAGGCAAATGCAGCCGGTCGGCTCCCTATTGACAGGGACGCGCGCCCAGCGTCCCCGCATGCCGCAGGAGAATCCCGCATGCTCATGCGTCACCCGCGCCACGTGCGCCTCGCCCTCGCGACGGCGACCGCCGCCGCTCTGACGGGCGGTCTTCTGACCTTCTCGGCCGCGACCGCGACCGCCGCGGACTCCACCACGGTCCCGCAGGCCGACTTCAACGGCGACGGCAAGGGCGATGTGGCCCTCTCGGCCCACGGCGCCTACGTCAGCGGCCACGCCGGCGCCGGCCAGATCGTCGCCCTCTACGGCACGACCACCGGCGTGTCGTCCGCCAAGCGCTCCACGATCAGCCAGAACACCACCGGCGTGCCCGGCACCGCCGAGGCCGGCGACGCCTTCGGCGCCGAGACGGCGTACGCGGACTTCAACGGTGACGGGTACGACGACCTCGCCGTCGCCTCCCCCTCGGAGAAGGTCGGCACCGACACCAACGGCGGCGGCCTCGCCATCCTCTGGGGCTCCGCGAGCGGCCTCACCGGCAAGGGCGTCGACGTCCCGGACCCGTCCCCCTCCTCGCACGACTACTGGGGCAAGGACCTGGCCGCCGGCGACTTCGACGGCGACGGCAAGGCCGACCTCGCGGTCGGCAGCTCCTCCAGCACGATCTACGTCTACAAGGGCGGCTTCAGCACGGCCGGCACCCCCGGCGCCCGTACGACGATCAAGCCCCCGATCCAGTCGGGCACCAACGACAACCCCTACGGCCCGCTCAGCCTGACCGCCGGCGACGTGAACGGCGACCACAGGACCGACTTGATCGTCGACGGCTTCGAGACGCAGACCGACGACGGCTGGAACACGAACTACTACGTGCCCGGCACGGCCACCGGCCTGAGCGTGGCGTCCGCCAAGGCCCTCAAGCCAGGCATCGTCACCGGCATCGGCGACATCAACGGCGACGGCTTCGGCGACATCGTCAGCGGCGCGGGCTGGGACGCCACCACGGAGAACGGCACGCCCGTCCCGGACGCCGCCAACGGCGGCAAGGTGAACATCACCTACGGCTCGGCCTCCGGACCGGCCGGCACGACCGGCGTCACCCAGAACAGCGGCAGCGTCCCCGGCACCTCGGAGAAGGGCGACGCCTTCGGCTGGGACCTGGACATGGGCGACGTCAACGGCGACGGCTACCAGGACCTGGTCGTCTCGGCTCCGGACGAGGACATCGACGGCGTCACCAACACCGGCATGGTCACCGTCCTGTACGGCTCCGCGGCCGGCGTGAACGTCTCCTCCGGCACCCAGGCGTTCGCGCAGAGCACGGCGGGTGTCCCCGGCAACGACGAGAAGGGCGACCTGTTCGGCGCGGACGTCAAGCTCGACGACGTCACCGGCGACGGCCGGGCCGACCTGCTCGTCGGCTCGTACGAGAACTCCGCCAACGGCGCGGTGACCTACCTGCCCTCGAACGGCAGCAAGATCACCACGACCGGCTCCCGCACCGTCTCCCCGAGCACCTCGGGCGTCTCGACCTCGGGCACCCCGCAGTTCGGCGCCCTGTTCGCCGACTAGCGGGTGACCGGCGGCCGGCACCCTGTTCGCCGGCCGTCGGACGACCGGCGGTCCGCACCGTCCGTCACCCCGATCGTCCCGTCCCACACCGCCGGGCCCGCGCACACGGGCCCGGCGGTTTCTCGTTCACCGACCCGCCGGAGCACGTCACCAACTGGGCCTCCGTGTCGGCGCCTTGACCGGCCGGTCCGCCGTTCCCGTGCCTTGATCGTTCCGGCCTCCCGGGAGGGTCCGGAGGGCGGTCCTGCGGACCCGTAGGGGCGGACTCGGCGCTCCCGTAGGGGATGTCACAGCTCGGCCCCAATGCCCGGCCCGCCGCCCCTGAGCCGCCACGTCACTCTTCGGGACCAGGTACGTTCGATGACGTGGCTGGATTCAGGATCGGACGCGGCGGCCGGGACAACCGTGCACCGCAAGGGCGACCGCAACAACAACCGTCGTACGGACAGTCCTCCCAGGGACGTGGACAGCAGTCCCCCCAGGGAGGCGGGCAGCAGCCGTACGGCTACCCGGGCGCGCCGTCGCAGCCCCAGTACGGCGGACAGCAGCCGTACGGCGGGCAGCAGGGCTCCCAGCCCTACCGCGGCGGGCAGCAGGGCGGCTGGCCCCAGGGCGGACAGGGCGGACAGGGCGGCGGGTACGGCGGCGGGCACGGTGAGCCGGAGTACTTCGGCGACGGGCACCCGCAGCAGGGCCCGGACCCGTACGCCGCGAACAGCCCCGGTCACACGCAGGCCTTCTCGATCGGCGAGGACCCCTACAGCCAGGGGGACGTCTACCGCGCGGGCCAGGCGGCCGCACCGCCGGTCGGCCCCCGGCTGCACTGGAAGGACCTGCTCAAGGGCATAGTCGCGGCCCCGAACCGGACCTTCCTGCAGATGCGCGACTACACGATGTGGGCCCCGGCCCTGATCGTGACGTTCCTCTACGGTCTGCTGGCGGTCTTCGGCTTCGACGGCGCCCGCGAGGACGCCATCACCGCGACCCTCTCCAACGCCGTCCCGATCGTCCTGACGACCGCTGTCGCCCTCGTGCTCAGCACGTTCGTCCTCGGCGTGGTCACCCACACCCTGGCCCGCCAGCTCGGCGGCGACGGGGCCTGGCAGCCCACGGTCGGCCTCTCCATGCTGATCATGTCCATCACGGACACCCCGCGCCTGCTCTTCGCCATGTTCCTCGGCGGCGACGCGTCCTTCGTGAAGCTCCTCGGCTGGATCACCTGGGTCGCCGCGGGCGCCCTGCTGACCATGATGGTCGGCAAGTCCCACGACCTCCCCTGGCCGAAGGCGCTCGCCGCGTCCTCCATTCAGCTCATCGCGATCCTGTCGATCATCAAGCTGGGCACGTTCTGACCCGGCGGGCGGCACGCAGACCCGCCCAGAACTGAGAAAGAGGGGCTCCCGGCACACCGCCGGGAGCCCCTCTCACGTCATACGCCGACGCGCCAAGGCCCAGAAGTCGAGGCCTACGCGTCGAGGGCCTGCCCGGGCCCGGTCGCCCGCCTCCGCGCTCCGGATCCCCGGTTCGGTCGCGACACACGACCATGTGCGGTCTCGGTGGGGCGCACGAACGTCCAGGCGACCGCCCCGACCCATGGTCAGGGCGCTGCGCGTCTCCGCCGTACCGAATATGACGAACTGTCATACTGCGTCACGTTCTGTCAGTCCGGTCGAGAGGATTGCTGTGGCCATCTGTCAAACCGTGAGGGGGGTGGGCGCGCAGGAGACCCTCCCGTCGTCGGCGCCGCCTGATCTTCGAGTCCGTCGCTCGTGGCGGGATGGGTTGCTGCGGGCGCTGGTGGCAGGTCTCGTCGCAGCGGCCGGCCTGGCCCTGCCCATGGTGGCCCCGCAGCCCGCCCAGGCCGTGCCGCCCGGCACCTACGCCTACGTCACCAACTTCAACGCCAACACGGTGTCGGTGATCAACACGGCGACGAACACGGTGGCGGTCACGGTTCCCGTCGGCGCTGCGCCGTGGGAAGTGGCGGTGTCACCGAACGGTACCCGCGCCTATGTCACCAACCGCGCCGATGACACGGTGTCCGTGATCAACACCGCGACCGACACAGTCGTCGCCACCGTCCCCGTCGGCCCTGAGCCCCTGGGGGTGGCGGTGTCGCCGAACGGCACCCGTGCCTACGTCACCAACTTCGGCGCCGACACGGTGTCCGTGATCAGGACGGACACGAACACGGTCGTCGCCACCGTCCCCGTCGGCGATGCCCCCATCGGGGTGGCGGTGTCGCCGAACGGGACCCGTGCCTACGTCACCAATTCCGACGACGACACGGTGTCCGTGATCAGGACGGCGACGAACACGGTCGTCGCCACCGTCCCCGTCGGCGCCTTCCCGTTCGGGGTGGCGGTGTCGCCGAACGGCACCCGCGCCTACATCACCAACCTCAACGACGACACGGTGTCCGTGATCAAAACGGTGACGAACAGGGTCGTCGCCACCATTCCCGTCGGCGATGCGCCCCAGGGGGTGGCGGTGTCACCGAACGGCACCCGCGCCTACGTCATCAACGCCGACACCGACACCGTGTCCGTGATCAAAACGGCGACGAACAGGGTCGTCGCCACCATCCCCGTCGGCGATGCGCCTCGAGAGGTGGCGGTGTCGCCGAACGGAACCCGCGCCTACGTCACCGACGCCAACGCCGACACGGTGTCCGTGATCAACACCGCCACCAACACCGTCGTGGCCACCATCCCCGTCGGCGACCTCCCGTTCGGGGTCGCGATCGGGGTCGTGCGCTGCCCGGGCCACGGCAGGCCGGGACACGGGAAGCCCGACCACGGCAAGCCGGATCACGGAAAGCCCGGCCACGACCGGCCGGCCACGGCCACCGTCCCGGCCCGCGGTAACTGCACACCGGTATGACGAACGCCCCGGCGCCGGGGGCCCTGGGGCCACCGACGCCGGGGCACCCCGTGACCACGCAACCCCACACCACGGCCCGCCGCCCAAGCCTCCGTGGTGTCGACAGCGAGGCGACGACAAGCGGGCATCGCCGCCTTCCGCCCTGCGGCTAGAGGGCTAGAGGGCTTCCTTGGAGGGGGTGACCGGCTCGCCGGACCTACGCACTACAGGCAAGACACTCCACGGGAAGTTGATCCACTCGTCGGTGCGCTTCCAGACGTACTCGCACTTCACCAGCGACTGGGTCTTCTCGTAGATCACCGCGCTGCGGACCTCGGCGACCTCGCCGACGCAGAAGTCGTGCACGAGCTTGAGCGTCTTGCCCGTGTCGGCGACGTCGTCGGTGATCAGGACCTTCTTCTGCGAGAAGTCGATCGCGTTGGGGACGGGGGCGAGCATCACCGGCATCTCCAGCGTCGTCCCCACCCCCGTGTAGAACTCGACGTTCACCAGGTGGATGTTCTTGCAGTCGAGGGCGTAGGCGAGCCCGCCCGCGACGAAGACACCGCCACGGGCGATCGACAGCACGATGTCGGGCTCGTACCCGTCGTCGGCGATCGTCTGGGCGAGTTCGCGTACGGCGACGCCGAACCCTTCGTAGGTGAGGTTCTCGCGCACGGGAGACATGGTCATCGCCTCAGACCTGGGTGCGGTGGAAGTTCAGGAAGGACCGCGAGGCGGTGGGTCCGCGCTGGCCCTGGTAGCGGGAGCCGTAGCGGTCGCTGCCGTAGGGGAACTCGGCCGGCGAGCTGAGCCGGAACATGCAGAGCTGCCCGATCTTCATCCCCGGCCACAGCTTGATCGGCAGGGTCGCGAGGTTGGACAGCTCCAGGGTGACGTGCCCGGAGAACCCGGGGTCGATGAACCCCGCCGTGGAGTGGGTGACCAGGCCCAGGCGTCCCAGGGAGCTCTTGCCCTCGAGCCGCGACGCGAGGTCGTCGGGCAGCGTGATGACCTCGTACGTACTGGCGAGGACGAACTCCCCGGGGTGGAGGATGAACGGCTCGTCCCCCTCGGGCTCGACGAGCCGCGTGAGGTCCGCCTGCTCGACCGAGGGGTCGATGTGGGGGTAGCGGTGATTCTCGAACACCCGGAAGAAGCGGTCGAGCCGCACGTCGATGCTCGACGGCTGCACCATGGATTCGTCGTAGGGATCGATCCGGACCCGCCCGGCGTCGATCTCGGCCCGGATGTCCTTGTCTGAGAGAAGCACCTCCTGAGGATACGCAAGGCGCGCGGAGCCACGACAATCGTGGCTCCGCGCGCCGGTACTCCTGCCCGTCCTACTGCTCGGTCCCCGCCCTCTCCAGGGTCACCGGCACCACACTGCGGAGCCGGGCACACCGTGGACACCTCAGCAGCCGGCCGGGGCCGAGCCGCTCGGCCTGCTGCATCGGGAACGAAGCGGTACTGAACACGTGCCCCTCGGCACAACGGACGACGGTGCGCTCCATCAAGTCCCAGAGTCCCTTCCCCAAGAGCCGCGTCAGGCTGATGCCCTGACAACGAAAGCCACATTACGGGATGAAAGGGACGGCTCTCCAGGCGGCACTCCGACCCCGCCCGGACCCACTTCAACGCCCCCACCGTACGCCCCAACTCCGGTCCCCCGCAGCCGCATCCACCCCCCGAAACGCGCGGCGGCCCCGCGGCTTCGACGCCGGGGGCCGGGCATGAGGTACAGTGAGCGGGCATTCCGACACCGGCCCAACCGGCGTCTTACGCGGGTGTAGTTTAGTGGTAGAACATCAGCTTCCCAAGCTGAGAGTGCGAGTTCGATTCTCGTCACCCGCTCCATGTGAAACCCCCAGGTCAGTGACCCGGGGGTTCTTTGTTGTCCAGACCAGTGGGTGATGAGCACACCACCTGCGCACCAGCAGGACCGGCTGGCTGCCGGTCGGCTCCTTGCGGTGCGCCGGATCACCCTCGCGCCGCTTCGCCCGCTCAGCGCGCACCATGCCATCAAGCCCCGACTGCGCTCCGCCCCGCCGTGTCCTTGCGGGCCTACGCACCCACTGCCAAGATCATCGCCATGACCGCCCCAAGAGCTGCACGGCAGGCTTTCGTTCTACGAGCTGACCACGGTTGACGGGAGCCATGAGGTGGCGCTGCCGAAGAAGGACGCCCCACTGGTTCTGATCGCGATAGGCCAGGATTCGCTGGAGCCGCAGGCCGCTCGGAGGCAGAGAAGTTGACCACACCGACCGACCGTGTCGACCACGAACTGATCCGGGCAGCGGCACACCTCGCGGCCACGCGCTGCCGGGGCGACAACCACACCATGGCGGCTGCGGGCCGTGCCCGGGACGGCCGGATCGTCACCGCGGTGAACGCCTATCACTTCACCGGAGGCCCCTGCGCGGAGCTGGTCCTGATCGGCGCTGCTGCCGCCCAGGGCGCCTACGACCTGGACACGATCGTCGCGGTGGGTGACCGCGACCGAGGCGTCGTGCCCCCGTGTGGCCGCTGCCGCCAAGCCCTCCTTGACTACTTCCCGGCCCTCGAGGTCATCGTCGGGACAGAGGGCGGCCTCCGGATGGTGCCCATCACCGACCTGCTTCCCGAAAGCTACGTCTGGGCGGACCACCAGCTCGACGCCGAGGAGAGCGCACCACTTCCAGAGGAACCTGCCGATACGTGATCCAACACCGAGTCCCTGCGGGCGTGTTGACCTACAGGGCATGGGTGAGCAGCATGCGCTTGTGATCAAGCATCATCCCGCAATGACACAGGGCCACCATGGCAGTTGAACCACGGCACGAGATGCGCCGACTGCGCGTTCGTCTGCGCGGCTACATCCTTGCCGTGCTGTTCCTCGCCGGGTGGACGGTCCTGGGCCACTGGTGGGTGCCTGAACCGTGGTCAGCCGGCATAGCGACCGCGCTCTTCATCCTTGCGGCATCCGTGCTCTACGGCGAGATCCGCGCGTGGCGCCTCCGTCGCAGCCACCGTATGTCCGGCCGCAGAACGACAACAGGTGGAGGGCGTGATGCCTGGACAGGTGACCGCGGTGAGCCGTAACGAGGGGTACTCGTTCAGCAAGCCCCATCGCGATTCCATCAGGCTGCTCACGGGGCTCGGCGTGGAAGGAGACGTTCACGCAGGTGAGACGATCCGCCACCAGTTCCGCATGACGTACGAGCCGGACCTGCCCAACCTGCGCCAGGTCCACCTGATGCACGAGGAACTCTTCGACGAACTCGCGCTCAAAGGCTTCAAGGTCTCCGCGGGCCAGCTCGGCGAGAACGTCACCACGCGCGGGGTGGACCTGTTGTGCCTGCCCACCGGCGCCCTGCTCCATCTCGGGGAGCAGGCGGTGCTCGAGGTGACCGGACTGCGCAACCCGTGCTCGAAGATCAACGACTTCCGCAAGGGGCTGCTCGGTGAGGTCTTCGCCATGGACCCCTTGTCCGGCGAGTTCACGTTCAAGTGCGGCGTCATGGCTGTGGTCCGCCGTGGAGGGATCGTCCGCCCCGACGATTCCATCCAGGTCGAGCCCCCGCCACCGCCTCACCGCCCGCTGGAACGGGTCTAGGTTCTTGTCCCGTGGTCATCGGCGTTGCCCGCGACCTCGCCCGTCCGTGCCCGCTCGGGCCGGTCGTCGGCGGCCGCGGCGGCCATGGCGCGGTCGCAGACGAAACGTGATCTTCCTGCTCCGAAACTTTGTTCCCCTGCGTCTCGGTGCGATCTACAGTTACTCAGCCCCTGTGTGGGGCCTGTGTTCGTGATCCATGGGGGGTCGACAACTTGAGACTGTTCATGCGCCGCCGTGCCGCGGCGCTCGCGACCGCGGCGGCGCTCGCCGCGGTGGGCACCCTGGCGAGCGCTCCGAGCGCCGCCGCGGACGACGCCGGGCCCTGGCCCGGCACCGAGGGAAAGATCCTCACCGACGGCCCGACGCTGGTCGATCCGGTCACCGGGACCGCCACCCAGGTGGGCACCCACATGGGGAGCTACGCGGCCTGGGCGCCGGACGGCAGCCGCATCGTCTCCGAATGGGGCCAGCTCGCCAGCGAACGCCCCGACGGCAGCTCGCGCTTCAGCCTGCCCTGGGCGGCGGGCGTGCGCTCCAGCGCCGAGCAGAAGGACATCACCTTCTGGTGGGGCGGCCGGTACGTCGTCTACTCCACCGGCGGCCAGCTCGTCTACGGCCCCTCCGACGCCTCGTGGGCCCCCAAGCCCCTGCTGTCGGCCACCCAGGAGCCGTCCACCGTCTGCGACGAGGACCCGACCGTCAGCCCGAAGGGCCTGCTGGCCTTCTCCCGTCGCATCAACTACGGCTGCTACGACAACGACGGCGTCTGGGTCTACGACTCGTCCGCGAACACGGTCAAGCGCGTCCTCACCGACGCCGCGCAGCCGGCGTTCTCCCCGGACGGCACCAAGCTCGCCTTCGTCCGCAACGTAGGCGGCGGGCTCAGCCAGCTCTTCACCGCGAACGCCGACGGCACCGGCGTCCAGCAGATCACCACCGACGGCCGCGGCTACGCGAACCCGTCCTGGTCGCCGACCGGCACCCGGATCATCGCCGACGTCCACACCTCCGGTGACAGCGCCGACGTGCACACCACGGAGTACGTCACCGTGGCCACCGGCGCGACGACCGCGGTCCGCGGCACGCCGCAGGGCAGCAACCCGAGCTGGCAGCCGCTGCGCAAGAACTCCGCCGGCCGCGTCTGGGGCTCCGACGTCTACGGCAGCAACATCGCCTCCTCGCGCTGGACGTGGAACACGTACGGCGGCACCAAGGTCCCGGGTCTAATGGACGCGAAGGCCGCCGTCCTGATCAACCGGGACGACTCGGCGTACTCGCTCACCGCGCCCGCCCTGGCCGGCAAGAAGCAGGGCCCGGTCCTCGGCACCACCAAGAGCGGCCTGACGACCGCGGTGAAGAACGAGTTGAAGCGCACGCTGAAGCCGGGCTCGAACGTCTACCTCATCGGTGGCACGTCCATCCTGACCAGCACGGTCTCCTCGCAGGTCACGTCGCTCGGCTTCACCCCGAAGCGGCTGTCGGGCACCGACCGCTACGCCACCTCGGTCGCCGTCGCCAAGTCGGTGACGAGCAGCCCGAAGTACGTTTTCCTGGCCACCGGCACCGACTACCACTCGGCGCTCGTGGCCGCCTCCGCGGCCGGTGCCGACGGCACGAGCAGCGCGGGCAGCGTCGTACTCAACAACGGCAATGCGCTGAGCTCGTCGGTGAAGTCGTACCTGAACAGCCTGAACCCGAAGAACACCATGGTCATCACGGTGGGTTCCTCGGCGAAGTACGCGCTGACGCACACGTACTTCTCCAACTGGCCGTCGACGTTCACGTATTACCCGATCACGGGCTCGACGAACGAGGCCACCTCGATCGCCGTCGCCAAGTTCTGGTGGTCCGCGCCGAGCACGACGGCGCTCGCCTACACCAACTCCTGGCGCGGCGGGGTCTCCGCGGGCGCGGCCATGAACGTCTTCGGCCCCGTCCTGTGGACCGCCAAGGACAGCCTCTCCAGCGAGGTCAAGAGCTACCTGCTGCGCGAGTCGGCGAGCACGAACTCGGTGATCGCGTTCGGCGGCACCGGTTCGGTCGCCAAGGCCGCGCTGGACAGCGCGGGCGCCGCGATCAGCGCGAGCGCGAGCCAGTTCGTGTACCACCCGTACTACGACGGCCTCGTCGCACCTGCCTCCCAGCAGAGCACCTACGCGGCCCGCACCAACGGCGGCCAGCCCGCCACGGTCGCCCGCACCGGCCCGACCGGCGCGGACCCCCACCTGGACTCGCTCAAGACGGTCCAGCACCAGTAGCGCGACCGGGCGGGGGCGCCGATCAGCACGACCGGCGCCCCCGCCCCACGGGCCACCCACACCCCTGCACCGGATCAGCGCACCAGATCCATCACGGACCCGGTCCCTCACTCATGAGGGCGACTCCGCCTGTGCCGAACCCAGTCGGTGGCCATGAAGCAGACCGTGACGACGAGCAGCATCACGGCACCGAGCACCACAGTGACCCCCGCCGCAACAGCGGGCATCACCCACCAATACGCATCATCGTCCTGCACGCCTACCCCCTCCGACACTGATCCCCGACGCCCAGAGATCGCGAAAGGTTCCCGCCCGAGCGAAGCGAGCTGTTCAGCAGCGAACCGGCTGGGGATACGGATCGGACGGGTGCGCCGGAAACGGCTGATGACCGGCGGTGAGCCGGTCATCAGCCGTGTCTTGGGTCAGGTGGTCAAGGCTGCTCCCAGGCGATGTCCACCCGGGCGCAGTTGTGTCGTCGGGCAGCTCAGGAGTGGCCGTACCCGCCGTACCCGTCGCACTTGTCGCCATAGCCGGCCGTGCACTCGCGTTCGTTCTCGACCTTGACCGTGACGTCCTCGTGGGTGCCGTCGATGACGTAGGGCCCGGTCACCGGGTTGTCGGGCAGGACGTAGCCGTCAGGGACGGCGGTCTCGCGCAGGTAGTACGTGCCGTACTCGAGCGGGTCGAAGTCACAGGCGCCCGTGGCGCCCGTGGTGCATTCGGTGCCCGTCAGGGTGTCCGGGTTCCCGCCGTTCGTCTGCAGCCCGGCCCGGCCGTTCGACTCCTTCCACAGTTCGAACACGGCGCCTTCCAATGGCCGCCCTGTCTTGGCGTCGGACTTCTTCAGGTGGAGCGAGCCGTCGTGTTCCTCAGGCGTCTTCGTGTCCGCCGCGGTCACCGAAACACCCGCGTCGGCGTTCCCATCAGTGAGAACCAACGGACCGAACACCGCGGGATTCGGCAGGTCGTAGCCGTCAGGAGCAGCCGTCTCCTGCCAGTAATACGTGCCGGTCGGAACGGTCTGCCCGCACGTACCGGCCAAGCCGGTGACGCAGGGGTCGCCGACCTTGGTGTCAGGGTTGATACCGGTGGTCTGCAGACCGGCCGTGCCGTTGGTCTCCTGCCACAGCTGGAACTCCGCACCACGCAACGGGGCACCGGAGTCCGCGTCGACCTTCCGCACCCGCACCCGACCCTGGCCAGGGGTCACAGGCGTCTTGGTGTCGTTCGCGGTCACCGAAACACCCGCGTCGACGTTCCCATCAGTGAGAACCAACGGACCGAACACCGCAGGATCCGGCAGGTCATAACCGTCAGGGGCAGCCGTCTCCTGCCAGTAATACGTGCCGGTCGGAACGGTCTGCCCGCACGTACCGGCCAAGCCCGTGACACACCGATCACCGACCTTGGTGTCA